>NZ_JBPZSK010000009.1:0-102083 GCF_052038115.1 Bacillus sp. GB_SG_008
AATGTAGTGTAGTGCTATCCTAAGGGGAAGTAAAAAATCCCTCTTGGCAATAGCACTATTTTTATACCGTAAACAGTTGTTTTGTGCCTTTTAAAACATTTACAGGAAATTAGTATTTTTTAAGTCTTAATCTACCCCTGTTTCAATTTAACGCGGATTGTTTGCTTTTTGCGGCTACGCTTTCCTGAACACGATGGCAGCACCAAGCGCCGAGGCCGCCGGTACGAAGAGGTCGCCCGAGTTCGTCTCCGCTATCGGTAAACCGTTCTCTTCGAGATAACTTCGGGTGTGGGAGATGTCGCTCACTGCTACCGCGTACCCGGCGAATCCCGGCACCGGGGGTGCCACCTCTCCTGGTAGCAGCTCTGACAACCGCGATCCGGGAACGATTGTGATGCGAGCCCCTTCCAAGTTGAAGATGTGTGTCACTCCATCCGTCCGGACCTCACAATCCAAGTATCGGCCGTATCGCCTAGTGAATTCATCCAGCTCGGAATCGTCTACGCATAAGATTGATTCGACTAGATCCGTCGCCCCATTCGGATGGTTCGGAGGTATTTGCTCCCCCATTATGGCTGAGGGTGGGTTTTCCGCTGCGGCCAGACGACCTTCGTGCACGTTGTCCCCGTCAATTTCCAAATAACGCACGGGAATAAGTTGAATTCCCCCGGACATCTCAAGAGGTCGCTGTACGGTGTTAACACCGCCATGACTGATTCCACTCCGTTGGAAACGGTCCGCTGTCTGGTCGGCATCCTCGGTACCGAAACAAAGAATATGCGCTCCTTCATAACGGGACAGACATCTGGAGACAGTATCGACCGTGCGTTTGATTTTTCCGATTATTACTTGGAGCACATCCGGCGATGCCTGCAACGGAACGAGTTTTGCATTGATCGGAATCCTCGCGCCTTTCTCGGCAACCGTTACGATTTCGATGAAGCTGCCTAAAAACTCGGCATGTGAATTGGCTGCTCCGAATGGCTTCGGAGGTTCTCCTTCATTTTCGGCCATCGCCGGATAGGACGGCGGCGAACAGACAAATCCCAGTTTTCTGTACAGCTCGAGTGCAGCTTCCATATCGGAAACTACATGGCCGACGTGATGAATGAATTTGATTTCAGCATGCATCTGCATCCACTCTCCTTGAATTCAATAATTGTGACA
This sequence comes from Bacillus sp. GB_SG_008, assembly GCF_052038115.1. Taxonomy (NCBI): domain Bacteria; kingdom Bacillati; phylum Bacillota; class Bacilli; order Caryophanales; family Bacillaceae; genus Bacillus; species Bacillus sp. GB_SG_008. The sequence goes on from NZ_JBPZSK010000009.1 coordinate 1,168, forward strand.
AAAGAAAAGTTTATTTTAATTACATTGAACAATTTGAGGTAGAGACACATAGCCATCAAGCTAAAGTTTTATTGCATCCCTAGAACGAAATTTTTAGGCTTTCTTGTAACGAAGAAGCTTATTTATCGTTTTTGGGGTGACTTGTTTTCTTAAGTTGATGGCAATGTGGTGGTACCCCAATTTATAATCCTTTGTTTAGTTGATTATTCTTATTTTTAAGAACCTCGATGCTTTACATCTGCGGATACGCCTCCCGCTATAGGCTATGTCCTCCTCCAAAACCAATTAATCCCTTATATAATTCCCTTGTTTTATACTCTTTCGCGTATAGTATGTAGTCTTTTATTTTTAACTAATTTATTCTGAAAAGCCTACGGAAATAATCGAACTTTATTCAAAAGCTAACTATACACGGCCTATTTTATGATAAGAATACATACAACCGTAGAGATGTTTATGAGGTAAAGACTAGAAAAATAATACCTTATTCAAATACAATTGCCTCCTCACCTATTCCCCTCCACAAACCTCCCATACTCCTTCAAAAACCGCAGCTTCACCAATCCAACTGGCCCATTCCGATGCTTTGCCACATGAATCTCTGTAACATCTTTATCCTCTGTCTCCTCATCATAATAATCCTCCCGGTACATGAGCATAATTACATCCGCATCCTGCTCAATTTGGCCTGTTTCCCGTAAGTCAGACAAAAGTGGACGCTTATCTTGGCGCGACTCCACCGCACGGGAAAGCTGGGACAGCGCGACTACGCACACATTCAAATCACGAGCCATCAGCTTTAGCTTGCGGGAGATTTCACTCATTTCCTGAAACCTGTTTCCCCTGTATTTCGAATCGCCTGTAATGAGCTGTAAATAATCAATAATAACGAGCAGTTTTTTATTTGCATGCTTTCGTTTCAGCTTTCGTACTTGCATCCAAATTTCCTGCGTTGTGACACCTGCTTTATCATAAATCTCGAGTGGCAGATTACCAATTTCCGCAAATGCCCGGCTTGTTTTCTCCCAATCTTCTATTGTAAAACGGTGCTTCGGATTTTTCAGCCTTTTTCCCGATACCTCTCCGGTACAGGAAACCATCCGTTTCAGCAGTTGTTTATCACTCATCTCCAAGGAAAACAGCCCAACTGCCGCACCCGATTTTGCCGCATGAAGAGCAATATTTAAGGCGAACGCCGTTTTTCCCATGGAAGGCCGTGCACCAATCACAACAAAGTCGTCTTCCTGCAAACCGCACGTCATCTTGTTTAAAGCGGAAAAACCGGTTTCAATGCCTATAAGCTCTTCTGCGTCCTGATGAAACTCTTCGTACAAACCGACTAAAGTATCCTTCAAATCAAAATCGAGCGTACAATCCCCCTCTTCCAGTTCACAGAGTGCCGTAATCGTCTCGCTGATGACTTTCTCATCCTTCTCCGCAAGAAGCCTTTCACTCATACTTTGTGCCATCATTCCCGCATGCTGCATTTTCCATGCGCTCCGAACAAGCCCCTCGTAATAGGAGAAATTAGCAGTATTCGGAACACTCTCGATGATATTTACAAAGTATTCAATGCCGCCAATTTGCTTCAAAAAAGAAGGATCCATTCTCGAAACAAGCGTAACAAGATCAAGCGGCTGTCCATCTTCCTCTATTTGCCGTATTAACTTGAATATCGCTTGATGCACAGGCATAGAGAAGTGCTGCTCTGTCAGTCGGCACTCCTTAATCAATTCACCATCAAGCAACAAAGATCCTAATACGGTCTGTTCAGCCTCAACATTTTGAATACTCATGGACGCCACCCCTTTTCCTGCAAGAACTTCTGCAACTCTTCTTCAGACGGTACGTTTTTCTCCCACTCTTCACACTCCTCCAAAAACTGCTCAGTCTCATGAACAGCAGACGATTCCTTCTTCCGGAACTTCACTGCCGCTTCCTCTACTTCACTAAGTTTCATATATCCCTTTCCGTGCCAATCTCGTAAAATACCTTTTACATAAGCAAGCGTCCGCTTATTATTTTCATGAGCAATTTGGAGTGCTTTCAATACGAGCTCCTCCGATAGGTCATCAATCCAGCCGCTCAGTTCCTCTGCGGTATACGGCGACAAGCTGCCAAAGTTTTGTTCATAAAATGTGAATACATTGCTGTCGGAATCTATTTTTTCATCTGCTTCACAGCTTTCAGAGTCGTCTTGAGAAGCAGCCTGAGACTCTTCAAACGGCATGCCGAAATGCTCCAGTAATAGCGGAATGCTTAGCTCTTCCTCCAAGCACTTTTGAAGAAACATATGAACAAACTTTTTGCTTTTCACAGTCTTTAGCTCACGCAATACACATTTCTCGATATTCGTGTTCGTAACTGGGTTATAGCGCACCCAATTCAAGATATATAACTCCTTCGTTTTTGCATCATATAATATCTTTCCATAATCGATAAACCGCTGCAGCAGCTTCTCAACAGTCTCTCTGTTGTAGCCTGTTTCCATTTCCGCCAAACGCTTCGGCAATGGATAAATACCGCATTGCGTCGTTTTAGAACATGTCAGTAAGTATATGTAAAAGTATCGCTCCTCCGGCGTTAAGTCCAATACAAAATCATCCTGCCAAAAATTCACCTGTACGTTACGGTATACTGCCATGTTTATTCCTCCCGTCTTTAACAACAAATATGAAATTGCCATTTCTTTAATAGATATAAAGATGAGAAAGGAAATTTGGCAGTTTGATTTTAAATTTTTTTAAAAATTTCTTTTTGGGTCATTCTTGTAGTAGTTTTTTTGTTTTTGTTTTTGTAATGATTTATTACTTGCAAGGGGCTTGGTAGGGGTTTGATAGGGGTTTGATAGGGGCTGTTTTACATTCATCATTCATAAGGAAAAGAAGTTTTATCAAATGATAATCCCCCTTTTAAACTGCCTTCCCATTTCTTTATTATATTCCCACATATGCTGCTTCTTGCTTACGGCGAAATGGAATGATACCACTTCTCTTTATCTCGTGTAGCATTGTCAACAGCACCTTACAACTTTTGTTAAATTTTAAAATTATTTAACAAATTTATTTATCATGAATTCCATACTCTAAATGTTGCATTACAACTTAATATAGTCATAGAATTATAATTATCCTCTGACCGAAAGGACGTAAAGAGCTGTTAGAATGAATTACTGAGAATATGAAGAATGAAGCAAAGAAACGAAGGAAAAGCTAAAAAAATTAGAAAAGGAAAATGGAGAGATGAATTAAATGTTAAAAATTATAAAACATTTAAAACCTTTTACTGCCTCAATCATTGCAGTTATATGTCTTTTAACCGTACAAGCGGTATGTGACCTATCACTGCCAGACTACATGTCTAACATTGTCAATGTAGGTATTCAGCAAAAAGGTGTAGAAAACGCAGTACCTCAAGTCATTCGTAAAAGTGAGTTTGATAAACTTAAGCTCTTTATGAATGAAGATGAGAAGAAAAAAGTAGATGACAACTATGTGCTTTTAGATAAGAAAGATCTTTCTCAAAGTGAGTTACAAAATTACTTGAAAGATTATCCACAGCTTGATAAAGAACCACTTTATAAGCTACATACAAAGGATAAAGATACAATTAGTGAACTTAACGACATATTTGGGAAACCAATTTTAATTACAGAGGGAATTGAAAAAGGTGGTACATCCACTGCGCCAGGTGGCAGCAAAACACCGACGAATCTTCCGCCAAATACAGATCCTTTCGCAGTAATTGCTAAATTGCCTCAAAGTCAAATCGATGCAATGAAAGAAAAGGCAGATGAAAAGTTTAAAAATATGCCAGGCAGCATGGTAACACAGTCAGCTGTTCCATTCATTGAGAATGAGTATAAAACAATCGGTATAGATACAGGTAAGCTTCAAACAAATTACATTCTTACTTCTGGTGGGAAAATGCTGCTTTTATCTTTAGTAAGTATGGCAGCTACCGTTATCGTTAGTTTACTTGCTGCAAAAGTAGCCGCTGGATTAGGCAGAGATCTTAGAAAAAAAGTATTTCGGAAGGTTACAAGCTTTTCGAATGCGGAATTTGATAAGTTTTCCACTGCATCTTTAATCACAAGAAGTACAAATGATATTCAACAAGTGCAAACACTTATGGTTATGATGCTTAGAATCGTATTCTATGCACCGATTTTAGGCATAGGCGGCGTAATCAAGGTACTTACTACAGACGTTTCCATGGGATGGATTATCGCAGTTGCAGTTATCGCGATTTTAAGCTTAGTCATTGGTTTATTTAGCGTCGCTATCCCTAAGTTTAAGAGTATCCAAAAGTTAGTTGATAAAATTAACTTAATCACTCGTGAATCTTTAACAGGTATGCTCGTTATTCGTGCTTTTAATAATCAAAAACATGAAGAAAAGAAATTTGAAAAAGGCAATCAAGATTTAACAAGAACGAATTTATTTGTAAGCCGTTTAATGTCATTTATGATGCCAATGATGATGTTTATCATGAATGCCGTTACTGTACTTATTATTTGGGTTGGAGCACACCAAGTGGATATGGGGCATATGCAGGTTGGTGATATGATGGCATTTATGCAGTATACAATGCAAATCATCATGGCCTTCTTAATGATTTCTATGGTATCCATTATGGTTCCGCGTGCTTCTGTATCCGCACAACGTATCGCAGAAGTTTTAAATACTGATGTTACCATTCGTGATGCAGAAGAACCAAAAACATTCTCTTCAGACAAGAAAGGTTACGTTGAATTTAAAGATGTTAGCTTTAGATATCCAGGTGCGGAAGAAGATGTGCTTTCAAATATCACCTTTACCGCAAAGCCTGGAGAAACGACAGCTTTCATTGGAAGTACAGGTAGTGGTAAATCAACACTTATAAACTTAATTCCACGTTTTTACGATGTAACAAGCGGCCAAATATTAATAGATGGCACTGATGTTAGAGAAGTATCACAGAAGGAATTAAGAGAAAAAATTGGTTATGTACCACAAAAAGGAGTTCTATTCTCAGGTACGATCGAAAGTAATCTGAAATACGGTAAAAAAGAAGCAACTGAAGAAGAACTAGCAAAAGCAGCAGAAATCGCTCAAGCTATGGAGTTTATTAACGCGAAACCTGAAAGCTTTAAAACAGAGATATCACAAGGTGGTACGAACGTTTCAGGTGGTCAAAAACAAAGACTTTCTATTGCGCGTGCTCTTACTAAGGAATCCGAAATATTCATATTTGATGATAGTTTCTCAGCTCTTGACTTCAAGACAGACGCAGCATTGCGTAAAGCTTTGAACAATGAAATTTCAGGAAGTACTATTCTACTTGTTGCACAAAGAATCAGTACAATCATGAATGCAGATAAGATCATTGTACTTGACGAAGGAAAAATAGTGGGAACTGGTACTCATGAAGAGCTTATGGAAAACTGTGAGGTTTATAAGCAAATTGCTTTATCACAACTTTCAAGGGAGGAACTTTCGTCATGAGTGATAGAAAAATAGAAAATAAAAGACAAGGTGGCCCTGGTCCTGGTGGCGGCGGTCATATGGGCGGCGGCATGAGAAAGATTGAGAAGGCAAAAAACTTTAAGGGAACGATGAATAAGTTACTTCAATACCTAAAGCCATATAAGTTATCAATCATCATCGTCATTATTTTTGCAATCGGTAGTGCTGCCTTTGCAATCGCAGGTCCAAAGATTTTAGGTAAAGCGACAACAAAACTTTTCGAAGGACTAGTAAGTAAGATAACGGGAGCGCCAGGTGCTGCAATTGACTTTACCTATATTGGAAACATTGTCGTTATACTCCTTGGATTATATATAGCGAGCGCTGTGTTTGGTATTATCCAAGGCTATATCATTTCAGGAGTCGCACAAAAGGTATCTTATAATTTCAGAAAAGAAATTGATGAAAAGATTAACCGTATGCCGCTGAAATACTTTGATAAAACGACGCACGGAGAAGTATTATCTAGAATTACGAATGACGTAGATACGGTGAGCCAGACTTTAAACCAAAGTATGTCGCAAATCATCACATCCGTTGTTACAATCATTGGTGTACTCATCATGATGTTCTCAATCAGCTGGCAAATGACATTAGTGGCGCTTTTAATATTGCCAGTATCCATGATGCTCATAATGGGAGTCGTAAAGAGATCGCAAAAATACTTTAAATCCCAGCAAGAGTATTTAGGACACGTTAACGGTCAAGTAGAAGAGATTTATAGTGGTCACAATATCGTAAAAGCCTTTAACACCGAAGAAGATGAAGTGAAAAAATTCGAAGAAACAAATGATATCCTTTATGCTTCTGCATGGAAGTCTCAATTTTTATCCGGAATGATGATGCCGATTATGATGTTTATCGGTAATATCGGTTACGTAGCTGTATCTATTTTAGGCGGATGGCTTGCGGTAAAGAAAACAATTGCAGTTGGAGATATTTTAGCCTTTGTTCAATATGTGAGAAGTTTTACGCAACCAATCGCTCAAGTAGCTCAAATCGCGAACGTACTTCAATCCACAGCTGCAGCTGCAGAAAGAGTTTTCGAATTTTTAGATGAAGAAGAGGAAGTTCCAGAAGCAGAAAATCCAATTAAGCTGCAAGAGGTTAAAGGAGAAGTTAGCTTCAAAGATGTTCAATTTGGATATAATTCAGATAAGATCATCATCAATAATTTCTCAGCTCATATTAAACCTGGACAAAAGGTAGCGATCGTCGGACCAACCGGCGCAGGTAAAACAACAATAGTGAAGCTGTTAATGCGTTTCTATGACATAAACAGCGGTGCTATATGTATAGACGGTCACGATATAAAAGACTTCACGCGAGAAGATTTACGCAACATGTTCGGTATGGTACTTCAAGACACTTGGCTATTTAATGGTTCAATCATGGAAAATATACGTTACGGTAGACTCGATGCGACTGACGAAGAAGTAATCGAAGCAGCTAAAGCAGCTCACGTTCACAGCTTCGTAAAGACCTTACCAAATAGATATAATATGGAATTAAACGAAGAAGCAAGCAACGTATCCCAAGGACAAAAACAGCTATTAACGATTGCTCGTGCCCTTCTAGCGGATCCGAAAATATTAATACTCGACGAAGCAACAAGCTCTATCGATACTCGTACAGAAGTACTAATTCAAAAAGCCATGGAAAACCTCATGGAAGGCAGAACAAGCTTTATTATCGCTCATAGATTATCAACAATACGTGATGCAGATTTAATCCTTGTCATGAAAGACGGGGATATTGTAGAACAAGGTAATCATGAAGAGTTATTGAAGGCTGATGGTTTCTATGCTTCGCTTTATAATAGTCAGTTTGAGAGTGCGGATGCTTCGTGAGATGAAATAGAAGAAGCTTTCCCAAAAGGTCGTTGAATTACGACCTTTTGGAGAAAGCTTCTTTCTTTTTGTTATTTTGTTGTGGTGACTTAATTATCTCAAAAAAGGACGGTTCTTTTTTATTTATATGGTTAGCGTAAGTGAACTACTCTTTGAAGTTAGTATAGTCATGTTGAGTTAGCTGTTAGAGTCTTTTTGTATCAGATCTTACTCTCTATTACTGTTGTCTCCAAAGCATTGGTCTTCTGATGAGTATAAGCAATATTTTTTGTCAGCAAACTGACAATCACTAAGACTACAATATTAACAAATAGGGCAATAATTCCTTCATTCAAGTCTTTAATTGCTTGAGGAAGATGAGGAAACATTTGACCAATTTTTATGTTCCCTAAGTCCATAATAGAGACTAACAGTCCCCCTGTTATAATCCCGGCAAATGCTCCATGTTTAGTCACAAAGTTCTTTCTCATCAAACTGGCGAAAAACGCAGGAGCGAGTTGTGTGATAAAATTATAAGCGATTATAGCGAGACTAAAGAGAGTATTTCCACCTTTAAAGGTCAAGTAAATCCCTACGAGCGAAATAAAGGGAACCAAGTATTTTACTAGTTTTGCAATCTGATTGTCTGTTGCAGATGGAGTGAATACATGATATATATTTTTAGCAAGCAATGTTGATATTGTCATTAACAGCAAAGAACTTGGTACTAAAGCGGCTAACACGCCAGCTCCACCAATTAACCCGACAAACCATGGATCAAAAGCCTGTTTAGAAAGTTGCAGCAAAACAAGATCGATTTCGCTGCCTTTTAACCCTGGTATCTGTAAAATAGCTGCAAATCCGACGAAAAAGGCAAACAATAAAATCAATTGGTACATTGGCATTAGGATTGCATTTTTTCGTAAAGCTTTTTCGCTAGAGGCAGCAAAAATGGGAGAAAACCCATGCGGCCACATATAAAATCCAATGGAACTTAATATCACGGTCGATATATACCATGATATGCTCATTCCTTGTTCAGGAAGTATGGTAAAGTTCGGCTTTACTTTTTCAATGGCCTCATACATAGGTTGAAAACCGCCATAATAATGAATAGGAAAATAAACTCCTAAAAATACGATAATACCAAGAATCAAAATATCCTTCAAAACAGATGTCCGGGCAGAGCCGTGAATACCGGAAACCATCACAAAAATAGTTACTCCAATTGCTCCAAACCAAATAGCGGTTGTAGAAGAGATGACCCCATAGGATGTTGCAGAAACGATATATCCTAGCCCCTTCAATTGCAGAACCAAATAGCAAGTACAGGCTATAACACCTATAACCGCAACAAGCACACCAAGATAAGGACTTCGATATTTTTTCACAAAAAAATCCGATTGGGAAACTAATCGATGTTTCTTTGCATATCTCCAAATAGCAGGAAATGTCCAGTAGGAGATTACTGTAGCCAGACAACCGTATGTTACGATACTAAAGATGGAACCTCCCTCCCCATAAGCCGAACCGCTTGCACCCAAAAAGGTAAAGGTAGTATACATTTCACCTGCGGACAAGAGGAAAATCAATAGAGTTCCCATTCCGCGTCCTCCAACCGACCATTGTTCTAAATTCATTTCTTGTCCCTTTTTAGCCCGGATACCAATCAAAACAGAAATGACGAAAAAAAATAGGATGAATAACACGGCAATATTCATCTTGAATCTCCCTTCTGATTAGCAGGATCTAGTATATATATAATCCCCATAATACCTGTGGTTAGAAAAGACCAGAGTACAATCCAAAAGTGGAAAAATGGCATTCCCAGAACATAGGGGGTCACCTTATTTGTAAACAAAGCACCTAAAATAAATCCTAAAAACGGAATAGCACTAAGCCAATATATGGTTTTCATACTTTTATCCCCCTAGTTTGTTAGGTTTAACATTTTAAAAGTTCCGTGAACAAATAACTTCACCCCGTATTGTAAAGCCTGTTCATCGACAGTAAATTGGGGATGATGGTGAGGATAAATAATCCCTTTTTCTTCATTACGAGCTCCTATTATAATAAAAGATCCCGGAGCTACTTTTTGATAGGCAGAGAAGTCTTCACTCCCCATAATTGGCTTTAAAATCTCTCGACTATTTTCACTAAATACTTCACAGACCGTTTCGTCCATCAATCGTGTTACTTCTTCATCATTAATGGTCGGAGCATAACCGAACTGATAATCGAATTCATAAGTAGCTCCATGCGCTTCTGTAATCCCCTTTACTATACGTTCGATAAAAGTTGGAATCTTTTCCCTCAGTTCCGGATTAAAGCTTCGAACGGATCCTCCAATGCTTATCCTACTTGGAATAACGTTAATCGCACTTCCTGCAAAGAACTGAGTCACTGAAATCACAAGAGTTTCCTGAGCATCTCGATACCTCGAAACAATGTGCTGGAGATTTGTTACAATCTGAGTTCCAATTGCAATAGGGTCAATGGTTAGTTCGGGCTGTGAGGCGTGTCCCCCTTTACCCACCACGGTAATTTTAAAAGTATCAGCTCCAGCCATCATCGGACCGTAACTCAAACCAATTTTCCCTAAAGGAACCATCGACGAGAGATGAGTTCCCATAATCATATCTACTCCATCAAGCACACCGGTTTGCACAATCTCTTGGGCACCACCGGGCGGTAGTTCCTCAGCATGTTGAAATAAAAAGCGCACCTCTCCTTTAATTTGATCCTTTAACTGTGAAAGAATCTTTGCTGCACCAAGCAGCATCGCCGTATGTCCGTCATGTCCACAAGCATGCATCACGCCTGTATTCTGTGACACAAAGTCAAAATCATTCTCTTCTTCAATTGGAAGCGCATCCATATCTGCCCGCAGTACAATAACCTTCCCTGGTTGCTGACCAATCAAACGAGCCATAACACTTGTTTTTGTCGGACGTGAAATTTCTAAATCACCAAAAGTTTGTAGCGTTTCATAAACAAATTGTGCTGTATTTTCTTCTTGAAAAGATAGCTCGGGATACTTGTGTAAATATCTCCTCCATCTAATCACTTCGTCTTTGGTATCCTCGATTAAATTATGAATCATTGTTATTTGAGACACTTATTTCAACTCCTTCTTAATTCAACTTACATAACCAATTTTATTTTCGGATTATTTAAGGAAAAAATTCCTTAAATGAAGTATATTAGTTTCATAGTTAAATTTCAATATTTTTAGAAAATTATAAAAGTATTTTTATCAACTTTAATTTTTTCTCCTTTTGCATACGAATATAAATTGCAAAATAAATAAGCATCCCAATAATGGATGCTTATAACAATTGATAAATTTTACTGGGCCTTCCACGAGTGGCATAGGTCTCTTGACCGACGCATTGTGCCAAATCAACTTCGCACATATCTGTAACAATGCGTCGTACATTACGTTCTGTCATCTCAAGATGTGTGGCCAAGTCTTTTGTTGTAAAATAATCCCACTTCATTTTATGTATGAGGGCCAATATTTTTTTATACGTTTTCACACTGATATTTCCTTTTCTTAACTTTTCATAAAGGACTTCATTTTGGGTACGACTGGTAAATTGCAATTCTTTTTTGTCGCCCGGTGATTCAACAATTTTGCCATCATCTTGAACGATTACAATTCCGCGCTTCTTCATCCCCTTGGAATGTTGAATTGCACGGAAAGCATTGATTTCTGCCGAATACGCAGTCTCGCCAAAACCAATTCCGACGGCAACGGTAGTATCTGCTTCAAACGCTAATTTTTGAATGGTATCTTCCAGCGTAACTATCTCGCGTTCAATCGCACCGCGAGAACTAAAAATCATATATCTACCGTTTCCTTTCTCTGAAAAAGAACCGTTAATTGTTTCACCAAGTTGAATCAATATTTCTTTCAACCGGAGTTCCAAGTACTGTAAATGATAAGGAGTTTTCATTTCCTCTGCCACTTTGTTAAAATATTCAACTTCAATGATTTCGACTCCAATTTGTGTGTCTTTAAAATAGGAGGTCTTTACTTTTTCAGAAAGAATCCGAAGCGTCTGTCGTATTTCCATCTTACTCATCGACATCCGGTAAGATGGAATTCCATGTTCCCTTAAAGCTTCACACACTGATGGAAAACAAGATAGAGCACCTGCTGTTTTTCCTTTTTCCCATAAATTCATGTGAAAATTCAATAATTCATTCGTATCAACATCCAACTCAAACACTTTCGTATAAATCTTTGGTTTCTTTATATTTAACTGTGATAAAGCTTCTTCACTAATATTATTTAAAGACATAGTATCGATACTTAGTTGCTCAATAATTTTTCCTTGTTCATAGGTCATCTCTAAAAAAGATTTATAAAAACCTGATTCTGTAGCAGGAACATAAACCATTATTTTATCTGTACCTATATATTTTTTTGCAATTTCATAGGGAAGTGGACCAGAAAAAAGCCATGCATCTACATGAGAAGTATGTTCTTTTACAATTTTTTCTACCTCTTCAGTTTTTACATAGGAGTAAGAGATAAATTCCAACTCATGTTTGTATTCTTCTGCCATGTCTAAAATCTGTTCTATAGAAGTTTTTAGACCGACTAATCCGATTTTATACATACTGTATTCAACTTCCTTTATCATATTTAATATGCTCATTGTTACTTGTAAAATATTTTAGTTAAAATAAGTCCCGTTATCGGATTCTCTAATTATTCTGTCGTTTTTCAATATAATTATTTTATCTAACTTTTATTTGTATTAAAGAGTTCTATTTATTAGTTCGGCTATTTACTCTTAATTACATAAATAAACCAATAGAAATGAAAAATAACAATATGCAATAGAAAAGAATGATGGGAATGGCATTTTCAGCTGTAAATGCACTCACATCCTTACTAATTTTTCTGTTAATACTATAATCCATTTCTCAGTGTTAGATGTTCTTTTTGAAATAAGAATATCCCTTTAGATAATCATATCTAAAGGGATATAACCTGGCAAATTTTTTACAAAGTTCACAATTCTATTTTAAACATCATATTTTTTATAAACAGCATGATTTTATTTTTAATCAACATCTTTTTACTGTCTAGATTAAGATAATTATATCAAAACAAGTTTAGTAAATATTTTCCCCCTGATTGTACTGTTCTAGTGTAATGTTCCAATCGGTTCTGTTGCAAAGTTTTTTTAAAATAAACAACCCTAACAAACAATATTCTCTTTCTAGATAACCGTTTTTTCTTCCATACCTGTATCTCTATTCACTAAATTCAAGTAGAAATGCGATACTGTTGTCATGTAATATGGATAGATCCAAAGAAACGGGATACTAAATGTGAAAACCCCTATAATAGCCCCTAAAATAAACCATCCGATGAAACTTAAAGATAGTATAAATAAATCTAATTTATGCCCTTTCATCATTTCTTGACTCTTTTTAAGCGCTTCGCTCGCCGTATATTCTGGATGATCTAACATAATATAGTAAGCCATAGAATAAGAGAAACCTTTTATAATACCGGGAACAATTAACAATAAGCTCCATAAAAATACGTATACACCCATTAACACAGCTAACTTCATAGATTTAAATACATTCTTTTTTCGAAACCCTTCAAATAAATCATCAATTGTAGTAGTTTCTTTTTTCGCTAAACGTAATGTAACATTAAAATACCCATAAGTCATAATGCTTTGTACACCTATTAAAACAATACATATAATAGCGAAAGTAAGTACATAAGAAACAGCGCCTACTGCATTTAACGTCTCATCTCCTGTAACCGAAGCACTAGCATTCATGATTTCACTGAATAAGAAGCCCAGGAAAAAAAGGGGAAATCCTATAATAAACATACCAATACTAGAAAGGACATAATACAGAAACGATGCCCCTGCTCCCAATCCCCATCTACCTTTTAATGAAGATAAGGCTGCTTTTTTAAAGTCACTAATCATTTTAATCCCACCCTTCAAACTATTTGTTATCATTTATATAAATATTACATAGAGAATAGTAACATTTTTTAACAAGATTGACATTATGTGTATTTATTTATTTATTAATATCCAAATAAAAAAAAACGAAGCTGTTTTGCTATTTATGTCTCCATCATAATCTCCTAAAATCTTAATTAGACTTAGCGAAATCTAAAAATGGCCTAAATTATAGAGTTCATACAGTACAATTCTTTTTAATATCAATGTAAGTGTTATATTCTAGAAAAAATCTTTTGTTTTAAATTTAGATATCCGTAAGTAATACTTATCAATTATTATAATTAATCAGTATTTCACTTATTGTATTTGGCGTTATAAAATGAAAGAGGATTTAGAAACTTCAAGAAATTATTTGGTTATAGGAGAAAAACAATACAAATTCAATTGATAATGGGAGTGAATTTTATGATTCTTGGTTTACATCACGCTCAGATAACTATTCCAAAAGGTGCTGAACAAGAGGGGAAAAAATTTTATTGCGAAATTCTTGGTCTACCTGAGAAGGAAAAGCCCGAATCACTAAAGGGGCGTGGAGGATTTTGGTTAAAAGTCGGAGATAGAGATGTACATATAGGTACAGAAGATGGTTTTGAACGATTAAAAACAAAAGCCCATATAGCTTATCAAGTAGAGGATATATCTTACTGGAGAAATGTGTTAGAACAAAATAACATTCAGATAATTGAAGGAGTACCTATACCTGGTTTTGAACGTTTTGAGTTTAGAGACCCCTTCGGAAACAGAGTGGAAATGATTCAAGAAATTTAGTTACTCCATTAACTAATTGACATAAAGGATATAATTTATTTCTGATAAATCATCCTGCTATAAAGAGGATGATTTTTTTATAAAACAATTGGTAATTTATGTTATGGTATTATAAAAGTTTCGGAGGGGAAAATGATGAAAGGAAATAAAAAAGAGATACAAACAAACGACAAAGCGATTCGTTATACACATATAGAAGCGGGTTCCAAAACAATCTGCTTTATGTTTTCAGGTTCAGGTTACAATTACGATAAACCATTGTTTTATTATGCGACGATGGCAATGCTCCAAAATAAATTTGATATTGTCCATATCCATTACTCCTATAATGAGCAACCAACGAAAAACAATATTGAAAAGATAACAAAAATAATGATGGATGATATTAACCCTGTGATTTTAGATGTTTTAAAAAATGGACAATATAACAATTCTATTTTTTTAGGAAAATCACTCGGAACAATACCAATCGCGAATGACTTAATGAAGAGAGAAGAATTCCTAAAGTCAAAAATGATTTTATTTACCCCTCTAATAAATTTTGATTCGATCTTTGACTCAATCTTGAATAGTCATCATCAGGGTCTTTTAGTTATCGGGGATAAAGATCATTATTACAATGCAAATCAAATTGACCAATTAAGTAAAGCGAATTTAAAGATTGATGTGATTCAAAATGCAAATCATTCCTTAAATGTTGGAGAATTTGAAACAACAAATTCAATTTTAGCTTTATCAAGGGTAATGGAAAAACTCCAAGAAACCGTTAGGACAAATTAGTGATAAACTGATATTATAAAAAGTTTACCAATTTGGGTGCTCATTGCACCTCTTTTTAAATGGTTATTTTTAATGAAGTCGCAAAAGGGGTTCGGAATGAGACCATTCCGAACCCCTTTTGTGACAAACGCTTTTTCAACAACATAAAACTACTAGAATTCTAGTAGTTTGTCAGTTCTGTCTTTAACTTTTTCTAGTTCCGATATAAGCTTCTTCATTTATTTTGCTTATTTTTTTGTAAAAATATTCTGCGATTTACATAAAACATGTAAAGTAATTAAAGAGTTTGTTAAGAATCATGTAATTTCATTGAACTTTAATGGTTTTTCTCTAAGATGGAAAAGGTAATCTATTATTATAGGAGGACTAAAGACTATGAAAAAATGCTTGGCTGTTTTAACCCTTATTGCTTCTGTTTTCATGCTATCTTTTACAAATGTTTTTGCAGCTGCCGAGGAAGGCAATTCATCTTTATCTAACCAAGAGACTGTGGTTCCTCTTGCAAAAGCTCACGCACATAATGATTACGAGCATACTCGTCCATTAACAGATGCTCTGGAACATGGATTTACCAGTGTAGAAGCTGATGTTTGGCTTGTTGATGGAGAACTCCTTGTTGCCCATGATAAAGAAGATATTCGACCAGATCGAACATTGAAATCACTCTATCTTGACCCATTGAAGAAAAGAGTGAAAGACAATAATGGAGCCGTTTATCCAGGATACGATAAAGAGTTTACCTTATGGATCGACGTGAAGTCGGAGGATGCCGCGACCTATCAAGTGATCCATGAACAGCTTACAAAATATCAAAATATGCTTACAAAGTTTTTGCCTTCAGGGGTGAAACCGGGGGCGATTACTGTCTATATTTCAGGGAACCGTCCAAAAGAACTAATGGAGAGCCAGCCCGTTCGCTATGCAGCTTATGATGGACGAATGAGCGACCTTGAATCAGGTGACTCCAATGAGTTTATGCCAATTATTAGTGATAACTGGACCAAATATTTTACATGGATGGGTGAAGGCGAAATGCCAAAAAGTGAAAGGGAGAAACTAAATCATATCGTTTCAACCGCTCATGCTAATGGCCAAAAAGTTCGTTTTTGGGCGACTCCTGACATCGCATCCCCAGCTAGAGATGCTATATGGAAGGAACTGTTAAATGCTGGTGTTGATTTTATCAATACTGATGATTTAGCTGGGTTGCAGCTTTTCTTAATGAAAAATGATCCTCAGCCTTCTGAACCTAATATTACTTGGGAAACCACTAACAATAATAAATAAACGCTGAGGATTCAGTGTAATCATTTCAGATTATTGTAAAATAATCCTTAGCTAAACCACCACTTGTGTTAATAAGTTCGATTATCCATACAACGGAAAGGCGATGACTGAGTGTCATCGCCTTTGTGTGTTTAATACGGTCTATTGCGGTTATAAAGTGTTGATTTTTTTGTGATAGCCATTACTATTACATCTTCAACTAACGGGTGCGTTAGTTCAACAAACTATAAGCGATTTTAGCAATAAGCCCATATTTTAGTTATTCCATTAAAGGGCACTATTGCGGAAAATCTAAGGTGAAAAATGATCAAACTTTTTTATAAAACCGAAACTTAAATATGCTAAAGAAGAATCCATTTTGATCAATCTTTTTTTCAAAATGGATTCTTCTCATTTACCGTAAAATACGGGTTTGTGAGGTGTTTTTGATCAAACTTTATTTTAAAGTAACAACAGATCAGCATACAAGCATTCCCTTGCTATCATTATGTTATTTTTACAACATAATGATAACCAAAATAAAAAGTATAGGATGATTATTATGTGTTTTTTATTTTGGTTTTTTCAATTCTGGCGGGCTATATAGTAACTCTATGTTTTTAAGTAGAAATTAGTGCAAGATAAATAAAATGTCGAAATTATAATAATTTTGTGATTTTTTGTTGATTTATGTTATTTTTAATGTTAAACTCATAATAACAAAGAAAGAGTAAACGAAAACCCTTAGTGATTAAATTATCAGAATTTTCAGTTTGATGAGTCAGTTTACTCCATGTGATTTACATGTTTGTGTATTGCTTTTCCACTCTTTCTTTGTTCCACCCTATAAAAGAAAACAACCTGTTTTTATCCAAGTTGTTTTCTTTTGTAAAAATTTAATTTGTTGTTTTTATAACAGAGTTGGGATCACTATTTTAAAAGTTATTATGATTTATGGGGGTGACAGCTAATAAATTGGACATTTAATGAGGAGTTTACATTACAATGGGAGTGGATCCGGAAAGAGGTGAAAACTAAGCAGTTTGGATTTTAATTTTTGAAAAGGAAGAATAAAAATATAGTGGACATACAATTACAATAAGGGAATGCAGTATAGATCAGTATACAAGCATTCCCTTTTTATGTGTATGCTATTTTTTGTTTTTAGTTGAGTTTATAAGTATTTATAATCAATAAAGTTGAATATATCATTTTTAACTAGAGCATAATTTTGATAGACTTCGTCTTTTAATTGTGCACATACAATGTGATTTAGAAGAACGCGAATACTATTAGGGGTACCGCCCCATGCCCATTAAGCTAAAAATAACGATTTATCCCAAAACGAGAAAAATGTGAAAAATTTTCGTTCTGGGGTAGTTTCTATTGTTAGGTTGATAGCCATGGGACAGTACCCCAATATGGACTATTGGGGGTTATTGTATTATCTCTTCTTTAGGTTGAGTAAAAAAGAAGATAAAAATAATTAAAGGAAGAGCTAGAAGAAAGACTCCACTTTTAGATGGATTAATAGAAGGAATATCGGTTAAAGCCATGTCATCATTCCTTTGTAAGTGTTTTTAATAAATTAGGATTAACATCAAAATGTTTGGACACAACCTTTTGAAAGAAAGTATAATCTCTTTTCAAGTAAGGTAGAGTAGGTTCAAGTTTAGGAACACCAAAAATGGGTCCACTAACATTGATGGTAAATCTGCCAGGTGCAATAAAGCTACCCGTAACACCAATCTCATCATTGAGTAATAAAACGGCGAGGATAACGTCTATTACATCAATAATCACATTCGTAGTTTGTTTTTCAAATTTACCTTCGATTCGATTTTCCCCTGTTAATGGTCCTCCTAATGAAACGCGAAACCCTCCTGGTGTCACAAAAACTCCTATAATGGTGATTTGTCCAGTTAACAATAGTGCGACTGTCACAATATTGAGATCGCGTTGGATAGACCGTATGACTTGTATATTTTTTGTAATTTCAATGTTTTTTTCCAATATTGTCACACCCTCTAGGTACATATTATTCTGAGCGATGTTAAATGTGAGTAAGGATAAGTATGAAATATCGGAATTTATGTAGTAGTGAACCAAATTATCTTCAATAGACACATTAATTATGAAAATACATAATATAACTTTATGAATAAATGTGAATTAGACCTCCATTTATTACAACCCGCCGTCGGCGGGTTATTTTGTTATAATTTCGTAGTACCAGGGGTAGTGACAGGGTTAATCTGTCTAACTTTATGTAGATCACTTCATAGAAACTGATTTTCTTTTAGTTGTTATCTTTATAAAATCTTTGTGCTTTTCCCCAAGCTTCAGTTAATTTTCTTAATTCGATTGTTTCAATTTTACATATATTAGGATCATGGATAGAATATAAATCGGCAATTATGGTCTCATCCTTTTTTACTTGAACTGCGCATAATGTACCTTTAAATTCATTATATTCTTTTAAGTTGTTTAATACTTCATCAATTTGTTGTAACCACCAATTAATTGGAATGCCTTGTATATCATTTTCTAAAAATGTTGCTACAATTTCTAGTTCTTTTGGTAATTCTATTTTTAAAGAATCTAGGCCTTCATTTTTTGTTATATGATATTTATATTTCATATTTTTGCACCTCATATTCTTCAATATATTGGATAAGCGGTTATAATTTTATCATTTTGGCGAATTAATTCTTCACACAAGTAGATAATTCCTTGGGCTAAAGGACGAAAGGTTTGTGCAAAGAATGTTTTTGCACTGTCGTAAGTTTGCCCTTGCAAAACAGCATCGAATACAAAAGCATCAATCGAATTGATGGCTTGTTCCATACCTTGAATGGTTGCTACGCACAAAGCATTCATACTTTGTGTTTGAGCTCGCACTTCTCCTAGATACATGTTTAAACTCATGACTTCACCTCCAGTGCTAATTTTTGGCGTTGATAGTGAAGGTCATTTTCTAGATTACTGAGGTTTTGTTTCTCCTTTAGCAACGTTTCTTTTTGGTCTTCCAGTTCGTGAGTAAGCTTTCTCTCGATTTGTTGTGCATCTTGACGCAGATTATGAAAGAATTGTCCTAGTTCTCTATCGTTATGCCAAGTTTCTAATATACGGTCAAATAAACGATAGCTTTGACCTTTCCGTGAATATTCAGTTTTTTCATTAGAGTAAAATAAAAAAGCACAGATAGCAATATCCATGCCTTTCTAAAAAATATTTTGTACTATTAATTAATCGTCCTCATCTTCAAACTCATATAAGCTATCGAGTAATTCTGTAAAAGACGAACAAACTGGATAAATCGCTTCTTCCATCTCTTCCTCATGATCCCAAAATATAACCGTTGGTGATTGGGGATTGTTTCGATAATCAAAACATAAAAAATTCCCAAATGGATCACGAGCAAACGGGTATACTTTATCTACTAATCGATCTTTTATATTCTCATATCTTTGGAGAATAGAGTATTCACTTTCTAAATCGAAAGTTAGAAGGTTATTCATAACGTCATCATCTTGTCCTTCTATATCAAACGTATTAGGTCGTGGATGTCCTCCATCATTTTGCTTCACACATTCAATAAAATCATGAGGAAGTTTTACACCAAAATATTGTTCTACTTGTTGAATTTGTTCATCTGTAATTGTTTTTTTACTTGTTCCAATCCATGTAACATTGTTTATTTTAATGCACCTCCCTATAAAAATATAGCTTGATATCTATTGAATATAGTAGTCAGGCTTTTCAACTGAGTGTAAGACTGTATTTGCCAATCCTTTAATGTATTTCAGTACTTTGTCCTACTGTCATCACTTTATTTTTCCAGAACTAAATAACTATTGATGGATAGCCAAAGTATAAAGTTCATAATAGCAAGGTTAAAACATATTATATAACGGCTAATGAACTCTATGTATAGTATGAATCCATAAGAATTGGTTTATTTGTCATACTTTAAATTTTCTGCTTCCCATATTAAAATTAATTCTCTTAACTCAGAAGTTTCAATTGTGCATGAATATTTTTCATCTTCAACATAACGATTTGAAATTTTTGTAAAATCTGGATTTATTTCTAATTCACAGGCGTTTCCACCAAAGTTTGAGGATTTTTCTTTACCATTTAAAACTTGATCAATTTCTGTAATCCAGGGCTCAGCGCTCCCGCCTTGGATATCAGAAGCTAAAAAATCTGCAACTATAGATATTTCCGAGGGTAATTTCATTAGTAATGTATCATATGGGCCAATAATAAATTCATAATTATATTTCATTTTACTTTCTCCTACCTTCTATAAATTTGGAATGCCTATATGGTTTTTCTATCTGGAGTAAGAAACATCCTAATTTTCATTCCATTTGAAGTTACTCCGATGTATGCACTTTCTGCACCTTCCATCGTATGAATACTCTTTTCCGACGCCTGATCCATCTTCTAACGAATTAATTCTTCACACAAGTAAATAATCCCTTGCTCTAGAGGACGGAAAGTTTGTGCAAAAATACCTATATAACATAATGCAAAAACACCTTAGAATTCATCCAAGGTGTTCAATGCGTTTTTTACTAAATGGTAATTTCTATACTATCTGAACCTATTCCTTGATACGTATTACATTACGGCTAGCGATGCGTATATAAGTGTAAAGTAATAACAAAGCCGACTCCTTGTCAGGAGCCGGCTTTAATAAATATCATACATTAGTTGGAATCACGGTTTTGTAAGTAATTCTCATACTCTTCTAGCCATACTAACATCAAGTTCTTTAATTCAATTGTTTCAATTTTACAAGTGTACTCTTCATCTTCCACATAACGATGTGTAATCATAGTGAAATCTGGTCTAACTGCCAAATCGCAAGAGTTTCCACCAAAATTTGCACAATCAATTTCTTTACTCAAAACTTTATCAAGTTCTTCTACCCACTCTATACCATGAACATCAGATCGTAGAAACTCACCAACTAAAGCGATTTCTTCAGGTAAGTTAATAAGTAATATATCAAAAGGTCCTTTACTAAATTCATAGCTATATTTCATAGTTATATATCCTCCTATTAATAAATTGGAAAAGCTGATATAATCCTACCAGTTGATTTATCAAGAAACATTTGAATTTTCATTCCATTTGCTGCTCTACCGATATATGTATTTGTAGATCCTTTTACAAATTGAGCGTTTTGATAAGCTTCATTAATACACTTCAAAACTTGTACTCTATCCCATGCATCTGGGAAAAATGTGGAAGTTGGTCCTTTTACCACACCATTCACTGTAATCTTTGCTTCATATACGCCGTATTTATTAGGTTGTTTAGTAATCCTTAAAATTTCTCCTTCACCCATCATACTCACATGATGATACCCACCAGCTTGCCCTTTGTTATTTATATTCCCATGAAAGATATGTTCAACGGTACCATTATTTTTATAAATAGAATTAGGTTGGGACTTATATTTATTGAAGAATAAAAAAGTATCCTCGGCTTCATTAAAAGTAGAATAATCAAAAGACCTTAAATTAAGTCCGTTGGTATCGGCAAGAGCAAATTCGTTTTTTGGCATTAGAATATTATTCAACCTATCAATAAATTGCTTATACTTATCGGAATTCAATACGTTTTTTACACTTTGTATGAAGTTTACACTTTCACTAACTTTTGAAACTTCACCCACCTTCGAAACTGTACCTAATTTTGAAATTTTATCTGCACCTTTTGTTCCTACAAGTAATTGAGCAAGGGCTAGCTCGGCTTGCGCCACTGCATTTCCAGCCCATTTAGCTCTGCTATTCCAATCTCCATTTACAACATCTTGATTCCATGAATTAGAAATAGCTTGTTTTACAGCATCGAATGTTTCGTCTAGGTGAGAAAGGGCATACATAGCACTTTCAAAACTATCTATTGGGTGTAAGACTGTATTTACCAATCCTTTGAGTTCATCTATGACAGCTTCACGTTGTCCTTTTTTGTAGTTATGATAGAGTGTGGCGATATTTCCCACCGCTTCTATTCCGTCCTCAGCAGCATCCTTAAATTTATCAAGTAACGATTCGCCTTTTTTACTCTCTTCCTCAGCTTGACGAAGTTTATCTTCTGTAATTTTTTGAATAGACGCCGTCCACTCCATATTCAATCCTTGAGTGGTAAATGTACCGCTAACAACATTAAAACCTTTCCCACTTTGAACTTTCGCAAGACCTTGGGCAATACTGGCAGCTAGTGTGAAGTAATAACAAAGCCGATTCAATGTAATATGAGTCGGCCTTGTTTACTACAATTTTATTCTTCACCTTTTATAGCTTCTTTTAGTGTTTCAAGGGTCTGCTCTAACCATTCTACAGGTGTTAAATTTAATGCAGGGAAATAAATATCAGCATTATATTTAATAAATTCCTCTTTTTCACTATCAGTTAAATTACTGTTTAAAAATGAAAATATATCATTTATAGTATTTTCGATACAGATTTTAGTAACTTCTATTATAAATTCATTAAGAGCTTCCTCAGGTGATTCAATGTCTTGGTGAAATGTTCCTGCTAAAAAGTCACCTAATTCTTCATAAGGGCTATATTTATCTTCCATATAAATTCTCCTCTACTTTTCTGGATATCCTGTAATAATAAAACTTCCTTGGTTATCTTTTTTCAAAACAATCCTAGCATTTTCCACATCTAAAGCAATATCTGATCCTCTTTCGATATATCGACCAATTATATCCTCACCTTTATACCTTAGTGGTAAAGTTGGTCTGCTATTAGTATTGTTTAACCACCTATTTATTTTTGTTATATTTTGCGGGTTACTTAATACTTCATTAGCTACTCTCTCAGCTGTAGCTCGATCAGTAAAAGTTGACGCTGCTGGTATTCTAAGGTCTCTTTGTAATCTTTGTAACAACTCTGCATCTGTTTTTTCTACATGCCTTTCAATTAAATGCCCACCTCTTGCCTTATGGGCATTTAATCCTCCTCCTGGAGCTAAGGGACTACTATCTCCTGGTTTTACAGCATTAGTATCTCCGCCTTTAGTAAACTGATAAGTTGATAGCTTTTCTTCAGTTTCAAAAACAGCAGAATCCAGACTAGACCTTAGATTAAGTCCGTTGGTATCGGCAAAAGCAAGTCGATTTTCTATGTTTAAATCATCAACTAAACTTGTAAAAGTTTGTTGTAAGCGTGGTGCAGTGATTTCAGTTACTTTTGTGAAATTCGTACCTTTTACTAGCGTAGAGACCTTACTAGTGCCTTTATCCCCCATCCATACGAATTATTTTATCTATGGAAACATAATCACAAAAGAATTAAGGCAAAACTAAAAGGCATGAGCCCAGTACAATACCGAGCCCATGCCCAAGAAGTTACCTAATGAAATAACCTATCTCACTTTTTAGGGTCACTTCACCTATAAAAATATTAAAATGTGTGCACTATAAATCAAATTATCTGTTTCTCATCAAAGTTATGGTAATCCTATTAAACCTGGGGTTACCCCTTCTACTCTTGCCCACTCAAATAAACACTCAACTATCATTTGATTCTTACACTTAATTTTTAATAAACCTCCTTCTTCTGTCGTATTTATTTCAAAATAATCAATGATATTTTCTGTACCTAAACCTTCTATTGTTAAATTACGAATAGTATAGAAAGATATTTCTACATAAATTACATCCCACTTATTCCATCGCTTTGGCTTATTTTCAACATTTTCTTTTGTCATCAATTGGATAACTAATGTAGGACCATCTCTTTTAAGACGCACATCTAATAACTCTGATTCTTCAAATTTTGGTATTTTCCCAAAAATACTAATTAGCGCCTGTGGATTTAAAATTTTAAATTGATCAATCATTTTTATACTCCCTATTTTCTATTTTTTATTCCTCTTCTCAAAATAATAATGATCCGCCATCCCATCTACCTGTCCTGTTCGGGTATTGTATTCAGGTCTTACATTATGATGAGGCGGCTGATCTCCAATACCACCTTGTCCAAAATCATGACCAGCTGAATGATCCTGAATTACAATTTTTTGACCTTTTACTTCATATGTCAATTCTCGAGTCATAATAGGCTGTTTATTATCATTTAATATCCATTTACCATTGCTATCTGTTAATGGTACCATTTTTTGACTAATCGGATGTTGAGATTTAGGTATATTTAATTGCCTTTTAATTTCTTTTAAACTAGCTCCCCTAGATTCATGAGAATTTTCCCCCTCAATCTTCTTAACTTCAAAGCTTTTACTAGCATTATTTTCTAATCCCTTGAGTTCTCCACTACTTGCTTTAACAAAATAGTCGTTAATTGAAAACCCTTCATTTTTGAATGAACTCATACCAGCCAAAGCAAAACGGTCTCCCATTTGTAAATTACTTGCAACCTGGGACATGCCTTGTGAGAATTTTGAGACATTCGCACCTTTTGCTAGTGTAGTTACTTTGCTTATTTTACTTACTCCTTTATCACCAATTAATCCTAATCCAATTTGGGATAAAGCGTATGTACCCCATCTTGCACGACTTTCCGCATCACCATTTATTATATCTTGTTTAAATGACTCTGATAATACATGCCACATAGCAGGTAATGTTTCATCCAAGTGAGTAACAGCGTACCCCATATTCTTCCATGTTTCCAAATCACCTAATGCTACTATACCATCTATTGTATCTCCAATAGCTTGTCCTGCACCATCCCAAATACCATCACCGATTTTCTCTAATAGGGATTTTTCAGAATTACTATCACTCATTGCAGCTTTAAGTTTCTCAGCTTGACGAGCCTTATCCTCTGCAATTTTTTGAATAGACGCCGTCCATCCCATATTCAATTCTTGTACACTAAATGTTCCACTTGCAGGACTGAAACCTTTCCCACTTTGAACTTCCGCAAGACCTTGCGCGATGTTAGCAGCTAGTTGGAGTGCTGTATCATAATTACTACTAGAAGTATAATTGAATTCATGCAGATGTTCTAACTTTTCTTGAAGCTTTCGTTTCATCGCATCAAAAATATTCACCATAGCTTGCATACCTGGAAGGGTTCTACTAATTACTTCAATACCTGCTTTCGTTCGCTCAATCTCTCGATAGACTTAGGTGGAGGACAGTGGTGGAAATATGATCCGTCTTATATTCGATTTGAGAAGAAAAGCACTGTTGATTCATCTATTGTAGGAAAGCGTGTTGTTTCTAAAGTTGATAATCTACGTTCCTATGATTTTCCATCTTGGCAAGAGAAAGATGGGGCTGGAAGTGTTGAGGCAGGATTAAGATTTACTATTGATGAAAAAGTAATAGTAAATTGTTCTCCTCAGTATCAAGTACATAATTCGAAAGGGCAAACGTTTTATATTACGGCTAGTGATGCGTATGTAACTGTGCGTTAATACGAAAAGACCGCCTATTACGGGCGGTCGATTTTTACTAAGTATTTTTTAATGATTGTTTTAAGGTTTCAACTGTTTGTTCCAGCCATTCTATCGGAGTAAGTTTTAAGGAAGGGAAATAAATTTCAGTATAATATTCAATAAACTCTTCTTTTTCTTGTGCGGATAAATCACTTTTTAAAAATACAGTTATGTATTTTATAGTATTTTCTATACACACTTTGTGAGCTTCTTCTATAAATTCGTTTAATGCTTTTTCTGGTGTTCCCATATCTTGATGGAATGTTCCGTCTAAAAAGTCACTTAGCTCTTCATATATATAGTATTTATCAATCATAAGTATCCTCCTAAATTTCTATCTTACAGGGTAGCCTGTTCGAATATAACTTCCTTGTCCGTCTTTTTTTAAGACAATCTTAGCATTAGTTACCTCTAAAACATTTTCAGATCCTCTTGCAATTTGTCGACCAACGACTTCATCACCTCTATACCTTAACGCTAAAGTCGGCGGGCTATAAGGATCATTCAACCATCTTTCTATTTTACGTATATTTCGAGGGTCAGTTAACACTTCATCAGCAATTTTTTGAGCTTTTTCTAAATCATTAAAGGATGAAGATCCTGTGATATTTTGATCCTCTACTAATCGTTGAGCCAATGATTCATTAGATATTTCGACATGTCTTTCTATTAAATGTCCGCCTCTATTTTCGTGTTGTCTTAAATCACCATCAAATACACGTGGACTATATTGGGTTGATCTATCTATGTTTTCGGAAAAGGAAAAAGTATCTCTGGCTTCATTAAGAATAGGATTATCGGAAGACCTTAGATTAAGTCCGTTGGTATCGGCAAAAGCAAGTCGATTTTCTATGTTTAAATCATCAACTAAACTTGTAAAAGTTTGTTGTAAGCGTGGTGCAGTGATTTCAGTTACTTTTGTGAAATTCGTACCTTTTACTAGCGTAGAGACCTTACTAGTACCTTTATCCCCCATCCAGCCTAATCCAAGTTGCATAAAAGTATACGTTCCCCATCTTGTAATACTCTCAGCATCACCGTTGATTACATCATTAATAAATGAATCTGATAAGGCATTACACATAGTAGAAAACGTCTCTATGGGGTGACCTATAGCATACTTTATGTTCTCTTTTGTTACTGTATCGTCTAGTGATTTGAATCCTTCTATAATGTCTCCAACAGCCTGCCCTGAACCATAATAAATCCCATCCCAAACTTTCTTTAACATGGACTTTTCAGAATTACTATCACTCATTTCAGCTTTAAGTGTCTCTGCTTGACGAATTTTATCTTCTGTAATTTTTTGAATAGACGCCGTCCATCCCATATTCAATTCTTGTATACTAAATGTTCCTGTTGCGGGACTGAAACCTTTCCCGCTTTGAACTTCCGCAAGACCTTGCGCGATGCTGGCAGCTAGTTGGAGTGCTGTATCATAATTACTACTAGAAGTATAATTGAATTCATGCAGATGTTCTAACTTTTCTTGAAGCTTTCGTTTCATCGCATCAAAAATATTCACCATAACTTGCATGCCTGGAAGGATACTACTAATTCCTTCAATACCTGCTCTCGTTCGCTCGATCTCTCGAATTTGGTCTAGTATTTCTTGTTCAATGACATCTGTTGAAGCTACTTGTGATTGAAAATCGTTCGGAAAGGCATCATTCTGACGAATTAATTCCTCACACAAGTAAATGATTCCTTGAGCTAAAGGACGGAAGGTTTGTGCAAAGAAGGCTTTTGCACTGTCGTAAGTTTGCCCTTGCAGAACAGCATCGAATGCAAACGCATCAATCGAATTGATGGCTTGCTCCATACCTTGAATGGTAGCAACGCAAAAGGCATTCATACTTTGTGATTGGGTTCGCACTTCCCCTAGATACATATTTAAGCTCATGACTTCACCTCCCGTGCTAATTTTTGGCGTTGGTGGTAAAGGTCATTTTCTAAATTACTCAGGTTTCGTTTCTCCTTGAGCAACGTTTCTTTTTGGTCTTCCAATTCGTGGGCAAGCTTTCTCTCAATTTGCCCTGCATCTTGACGCATATTGTGAAAGAACTGTCTCAGTTCTCTATCGTTGTACCAAGTTTCTAAAATGCGATCAAACAAACGGCCACTTCGACCTTTCCATTCATAAAAATCTTCTTCCGTTTGTTCTTGTGTTTGAATAGCTTGTTGATTTTGAAATTGTTCTTCAGATAGACTTCTTAATTTTTCGTTCAGTTGATTGATTTGTTTTTCTATATCTTGACTCATCTTTTTCCTCCTACTTCTTACGTTCACGTAGGTTGTCATATTGGTTAAAAGTTCTTTTATTAAAGGAGAATTATGAAAAGTTTTTTTGAAGTTCGTTATCCATACGCTCAAACTCTTTGGCCACAGAATGAATGTTGTTAACTGCTTGTTGAAAAGCGGCATAAAACTGTTTTGTTAAATCCAAAGCTTGTTGATTGGCTTCTTGTGCTTTGGAGTTAACAGACAACGTTGTACGTTCCGACTTAGTTATGGATCTATTTGTTGCACTTTGAATCGTATCAGCAGCTGTCCCCATTTGCGTCGCGATTTGTTCTGCCGTTTGAAAATTACTTTGAAATTGTCCCATCGCTTGAATCCTCTCTATATTTTTCTGTCCAGTCTTTCAGAGTTTGTTCAAAAGTTTGTGAACTTCTTCATTACTTACTAAACTATGAAAATTATACCATATTAAAAAATGAGGGTTTCATGAAAAATCTCCAATTATTGTATATTATTTTTTCTTTTTTGTACCTCCTCAAAGCACTTAACTGTGTTACATATGATAGTTTCCCCGTCCTCTACACTGTCTCTCTGTTGTAGCCTGTGTCTATCTCCGCGTAATGATAAAACACAAAGGATTGTATTGTCTTCATCTTCGAATGTACTTAGAAAACTCTAAATCCCTACTTTAGCGTAACTTTCTATTTGCTCTTTCATATAATCGTCTGGTTGATAAAATTGCTCTTTAGAAAATTCAATTTCTAATTCAATGAATACATGATTAAATTGTAAACACTCAGTCCAATCGGATATGAGGTAGTAAATTTTTCGAAAAAATTCATTATTCATATTATTAATAGGTAAAAACCTATACTATAGTAATCAGTCATCTTTTATGAAAGGGTGTATACAATGAAACAGCAGATCAAAAAAGTTCTTATTATCGGCGGTGGAATAGGTGGACTATCTGCTGCAATTGCTTTAAGAAAAAATGGTTTATCTGTAACAGTATGTGAGTCTTCGAGTAGTAATTCACTTAAAGGTGCAGGCATTTTGCAACCTCAAAATTCATTTGGAGTTCTCAAAGAATTAGGTATATATGAACAATGCTTAAATAAAGGATTTCAACTCAATTCCCTAAAAATTTTTGATAAAGATGGCATGATAATAAGTGAAATTAGTGAAAGATTTATGGATGAAAACCTACCAGGTAGAAATGCTATTTGGCGTTCTGAATTAAGCGGAATATTAGTTGCAAAAGCTCAGTCTTTAGGGGTAAATATAGAATGGAATAAAACCCTAAAGTCTTATACCGAACATGAATATGGGGTTAATGTAACTTTTGAAGACGAAAGTACTCTCACTTGCGATATTCTTATAGGGTTTGATGGCATTCGTTCTAAAGTCAGGGATATAATGCTGGGGCGAAAAATCCATCCTCAATTTTTAGGTATGGGATCATGGAGGTTCCCTATAGAATTTCCTAAGAGTAAATCTTTTAATGAGACGCTCATGTTTCATAATGGAAGCACTAAAATTGGTATTGTACCATTGTCTGAAAGTGCGGGCTATGCTTTTATCTTGAAGCCGGTAAAGATAGATTACTGGGATGATAAAATGACACGTTATGAAAGAGTGATGAACATTGTAGATCAATTTAAAGGAGCATCAATTTTAATTAAAGAGGGGCTTTCTAAAGATTCTCCCATTATCTTTAATCTAGTTGAAGAAGTTGTATTGGAAGAGAACTGGTACAGCAACCGTGTAGTCATTGGTGGAGATGCTGCTCATGCCAGTGCACCAAATTTAGCCCAAGGAGCTGCAATGGCAATAGAAGATGCCATAGTATTAGCAGAAGAAATTGATAATCATGATTACTTTTATACAGCATTTCAATCCTATTTTAAGAGAAGGTATTATAGAGCTCAAAAAATTCAAAAGCTATCTTCAGAACTTATAAGAAAAGAATTACTAAGGGAAGAAGGTAGTGAAAAAATTATAATGGCGTGTCATTCTTTTCTTAGTACAGCCTACTAATCCAAAATATTAAATTAGCAAATCAAACTTTATATTGTAAAAAAGCCAATTTTTTGTGAATGTCTTTCCCTCACAGGAATATTCAAGTAACTGAGGCATATCGTGTTATGCCTTCTATTAAAGACAGGAACTTTATTTCCTGTCGCTGAATAAAATAGTGTGCCTAATAGTAATAGAGAGATATAGAAAAAATCTATTTTCCAAAGGGGTAGAGCAGAAATGAAAAATCAAACAAAGGACATTCAATCGATAAAGGACTTATTTGTGGCGTTGAGCAATGCCTGGAACAAGGGGGACGGAGGCGCTTACGGCGATTGCTTTACAGAAGACGCAGATTATGTGACGTTCATGGGACAGCATTTAAAAGGAAGAAAGCAGATAGCTGAAGTTCATCAAATGTTATTTAATGGTCCACTCAAAGGCACAACTTTGGAATCCAGTCTCACTATTGAAGTGCAGCCGCGCTTTATAGCATCCGATGTAGCCATTGTTCATGGGATCGGGGAAGTGAAATTGCCTAATTCTGCGGAGGACCCTAATGAACGGGGATCGATCAATACGAATATAGTAATCAAACAAAACGATGAATGGAAAATAACCGCGTTCCATAATTGCCGCATCCAGCAAATACATGGTGGTCGAAATTAATTCGGATACGAAGATTTGACGCTTACATCTCCGCCAAACGCTTCGACAACGGATAAATACCACATTGCGTAGTTTTAGAGGCTGGACAAACTTTAAAGAGTTTTTAAGAAGATGAAATTAGAATACTATTAACTGAGGTTTTACATTACGGAGAAAGATTAGTTAATTGAACTCCCCCCACCTACTGCTTCGCGATTGAGGTGGGGGTCTTACTGTCCATAATGTGGGATAAAAATCAGAATGCAAAGCCTTAGTCCAAACAATTTATGATGAGTTAACGAATGAAAGAAAATTTAAAAGGCATGAGCTTGGTACAATACCAAACTCATGCCTTACAAGCTTCCTAATGAAATAGAAGTCAGTTCATATGAAACAATGGTTGTTTTTGTTTAAATTTATACATAATCTTAACTTGATAGCTATGGTATTCATGACAGCCAACAAATCTCCCACCTACACAATAGAAAACACCAGGTAAACTCCAATAACAACGAAAACAGCTAACGTCTTAATCAAAGTAATGCCGAAAATCTCTTTATAAGCTTCACGATGCGTTAAGCCTGTAACTGCAAGCAAAGTTATAACTGCTCCGTTATGAGGAAGAGTATCCATACCTCCTGCCGCCATTGCGATTACACGATGCAGTACATCTAATGGAATACCGAAATTCGTTGCCGCTTCAATATATTTCTCCGCCATCAAACCTAATGTAATGCTCATTCCGCCTGATCCTGAGCCCGTCAGCCCGCATAATATATTTGTCATGACCGCTCCGCTGATTAAAGGATTTGAAAATGTCCCAGTCAAATAGTTTTGAATCATAACAAAGCCGGGTAAAGCTGCTATGACGGCACCGAACCCAAACTCGGCTGCAGTGTTCATGGCAGCTAGAATAGAACCACTTACTCCCACGCTTGTAATAGATTGAAAATGTTCTTTTACTGCTTGGAAGTTTAATAATACAGCGGTCAGTATACCGATAAGAAGCGCCATTTCCACTGACCAAATACCCACTACCTGCGTCATATCAATCTTTCCGTAATCCTTCAAACCTATTGTCGCGAAATCAAATCCGTTTGCATACCAAACGGGGATGAATTCTGTAAAGACTTTATTCATCACACCGACTAATACAAGCGGAAGGAAAGCTATCCAGTGACCGATTGTAATGGCATCTCCTGAGACAATCGGCATTGGCGCAGGTTGACTGACGCTAGTTGTAGCAGCCATTTCAGAAGTGGCACCGTTTTTTCCGAAATAACCCTCGCCATTAGCAGCTGCCTTCTTCCTACATCTCTCCAGATACAGCATGCCGCATGTAAAGATAAACAATGCGCCGATGATCCCTAATGTCGGAGCTGCATAAATATTAGTTTTAAAGAACGTAGTCGGAATGACGTTCTGGATTTGAGGAGATCCAGGAAGCGAATCCATGGAAAACGTGAATGCACTGAATGCGATTGTTGCCGGAATGAGACGTTTCGGAATATCAGCTTCGCGGAATAACTGCGCCGCAAATGGATAAATTGCAAATACTGCGACAAATAAGCTTACACCGCTGTATGTAAGAATCGCTCCCATCAGCACGATGGAAAGAATGGCTCTTTTCGCACCTATAAAACGGACAATGATTTTCGCGATTTTCTCTGCTATACCAGTAACTTCAACCAATTTACCGAATATCGCACCAAGCAAAAACACAGGAAAATATAATTTTATGAATCCGACCATCTTCGTCATAAAAACATTGGAAAAGAACGGAAGAACATGCCCCGGCTCCGTCAAAAACACAGCCAGCAAAGCACACAAAGGAGCGAACAGAATCACAGAGAAACCCCGATAAGCTAGAAATATAAGCAGGCCGAGCGATAACAACACAATCAATAAATCCATAACTCCAATCCCCCCTCAATAAAAATGAATTTTCTTAAATTCTTGTATATATCGTTGGATGCCTGTTAGGGACAGGCATCCGGGTATGAAGCTGCTTTCTGCAAATTTGCAGCCATACCTTTTTATTTATGATGAAAAAGCGGCATCCTTTTTTCTATAAAAGCTTCCACTCCCTCTTTTACATCACTCGTTTGAAATACATGGCCAAAGTTTTGTGCTTCCACTTTAAGCCCTTCCTCAAGAGAAAGAGACAGCCCCTTATTGATGGATTGTTTCATCAAAGATAGAGCCGGAAGGGAAAAACGGGTCATCTTTGCGGCCAGCTCCTTCGCCTTATTCAGCGCTTCACCACGCGGAACAACATGATTCACCAGACCCGCTTGCCAAGCCTCTTCAGCAGTGAGCGGTTCACCGGTAAACATAATTTCTTTTGCCCTTGCAGCCCCTATTAAGCGAGGCAAACGCTGCGTTCCTCCCGCCCCTGGAAACAAGCCCAGCTTAACTTCCGGAAGCCCGATTCGAGCATGTTCTTCCATAATCCGTAAATCACAGGATAAAGCTAACTCACACCCGCCTCCAAGCGCCAATCCGTTAATAGCGGCGATTACAGGCTTTGGCAGTCTTTCCATTTTATTTAACGGGTTCTGAAGCCACAATGATTTTTCCTCGGCATATTCACTTCCTTTTCCAATCCATTCCGGAAATGACTTGATATCCCCTCCAGCAACGAAGGCTTTTTCTCCAGCGCCGGTTATCAATACAACAATTACTTCATCATCCCGTTTAATTTCATCAACCGCTGCCGTCAGTTGTTCGATCACGGCATAGCTCAGTACATTAACAGGAGGATTATCAATCATAATGGTTGCAATCCCTTTTTCTTTAGACCATGAAACAACCTGCTTATTTTCCAATGCGATCCCTTCTTTCCAACATGTAATAAGACACACATTTTCTATGAAACAATCATCTTCAGCTCGTTCTTGTGATTACATATCCAGCCTGCTCACGATCCCAAGCAGTACCGATTCCTTCCTCCTTCAGCTTGAACTTCTGAATCCGTTCCGTCGCGGTTTTTGGAAAGGATTCACTGAACTGGACGTATCGCGGCACCATAAAATAAGCCATGCGTTCTTGACACCAATCTATAATCTCTTCATGAGACATCATTTCTCCTTGCTTCAAAATCACATATAATTTGACATCCTCTTCCCCTACTTCCGACGGAACGCCGATAGCTGCTGATTCAAGAACCTTCGGATGATTGTTCACGACCTTTTCAATTTCCCAAGAAGAGATGTTTTCTCCGCGCCTCCGGATACATTGTTTGATCCGATCGCAAAAGTATAAGTAACCTTCCTCATCCCGATAACCGCGATCTCCTGTATGGAACCATCCTCCTTCCAACGCCTCCTCCGTTTTATCCGGCATTTTATAGTAGCCTTCCATGACTGCCTGTGAGGAGCGGATGATAATCTCCCCGATTTCACCAATCGGCACTTCGTCTCCCTCCTCGTTGACGACTTTCGTCTCTACGTAGGAATACGGTTTTCCGATAGAAGGCGGCTTATTGGCGTTCAATGGATTCGTTAAACAAAAACCCGTCGTCTCCGTTAACCCATAGCCTTCCACGATCCGAACGCCGAATCTCTCCTCAAACGGCTTCCAAAATTCTTTAGGCGTAGCGGCACATGCCGTCACCCTTGCAGGATTTTCATGATCGTTCTCCTTTTCCGGCTGCTTGCAGAGAATCGGAATCATGGATCCTAAAGAATTGAAAATCGTCGCACCATGATAGCGGATTTCATCCCAAAAACGAGAAGCACTAAAACGCTTGCCAAGTGCGACCGTCGCATTGGAATGAATAGCACCGAGCACTGTATGGGCTTGGGCATTAATATGGAATAACGGCAGCGCTGTAAATAAAACATCTTTTGAATTCGCGCCAACCATATGATCGGCGAATGACTGTGCGGAATTTACATAAGCAGAATGACTTAACATGACCCCTTTAGGCAATCCAGTCGTTCCAGAGGTGTAAAGGATACTGTTGATAGAAGAGGAGGAAACAGCTTCATTTGGAAAATGGTGATAATTTGTATTCAATACATCTTTCAATCCGATTACCGGTCGTTCTTCACCATTCCCCATCATGATGACGCTTTCATTATTACTGTGGACAACAATTTGAATTTCCCTTTGTATAAATGGCAAACAAGAAGCAATTTGAGAAACGAATTCCTTATCAACGATAATAAGCTTACAATCGGAATGGGATAAAATATACTGCAGGCCTTCTCCTTTTAAATGCACATTAAGAGGCACCGCGATTGCTCCCATAAAAGATAAAGAAAACCACACATCCAGATATTCAGGAGCGTTATGTAGCATAATACAAACCTTGTCACCTTTTTGGATACCCAGCTCACGAAATCCCGCTGCGGCCCTAGTGATCCGATGATAGAGCTCTTCATAGGTGACCCTTTGTTCTTCAAATTGCAAATACACCTTATTTGGTGTCTTTTCGATACTTTGCATAATAAAATGCGGCAGGCTGTAATTCTCCATCATTGGCTTCTATTCCCCTTTCTGCTAAACTCTTTTTTATCCCCAAAATTACGAGGCTTTTATTTTTATATAGCAAGAGGTATGCCAAAACTCTAATCGTTATCAAATTCCTTATTTCTTCAGGGACATGCTGTCAAAATCCTTATATGTATACCTGCATGTGTCGCATTTATACTACAAATTATAACTATGACTCTTTTATGAATGTCGCATATGCAAGACACCGTCGCAAAAACGCGACGGTGAATATTGCTGTACACTCTATTGGCATCTTCAGCCCAAACAAAAAAAGGGCCTGTTCGCCCTTTCCATTTCCTCATTGTATGTCATATCTGTCTATTTTCCGATATAAGCTGGCCCGATGAATTCCTAAAAGCTCAGCTGCCTCTTTTCTGTTTCCAGATGTTTTTTCTAGAGCTCTAGCAATCACCCGTTTTTCAGCTGATTCCACTTCCATGTGCAGTGAATAATTCATCTCAATCTCATCTTGATCTACCGCAAACATTTCATGATACAGCTCCTCTGGCAAACCCTTTTTCCGCAAGTAGACAGGAAGGTGATGCACTTGAATAATAGTTCCTTCAACAACATTCATCGATCGTTCGAGCACATTCTCCAGCTCCCTAATATTCCCTGGCCAATCATGCTCCATGAATATATCTCTCACTCTCTCATCCAATGAAATAACACTGCTTCCAAGCTCCTCATTCAATTTCCGAATTAAAAATTTCGTTATATGTATAATGTCTTCCTTTCTTTCTCTTAACGGAGGAATATCAATCGCAAAAACATACAACCGATAATATAAATCCTCTCTGAATTCCCCTTTTTGAACCATTTCAATGAGATTTCGATGTGTCGCCGCAATGAAACGGACATCAATCTTGCGAATGTTCGTGCCGCCGATTCTTTCAATCTCTTTCTCCTGAAGAACGCGAAGCAATTTAACCTGCATGTCCAACGGCATATCGCCGATTTCATCCAAAAACAACGTTCCATTATGGGCCAGCTCAATCTTCCCAGGCTTTCCACCTTTTTTAGCTCCTGTAAAGGCACCCTCTTCATACCCGAACAGTTCAGCCTCCAAAAGATCCCTCGGAATCGCGGCACAATTCAAACGAATAAATGAACCTGCAGCACGCGGACTAGCATTATGAACCGCATGAGCAAAGAGCTCTTTCCCTGTTCCGCTTTCACCTCTTATCAAAATAGTAGACCGGCTTTTTGAAACCTTTAAGGCCATAGCCTTCACTTCGTTCATTTTCTCGCTCTCTCCTATAATGCTTTGAAATGAAAGCTTCCCCCGTTGCAGCCGTTTTAATTCAGACTGATAGTATGACAGCTTTGATTCCATCGTGCTAATCTGATCGGCTAAAGCCTTAAACTGCTGTATATCATGGAACATGATTTTGCCTATGGCACCAATGATTTTACCTTCCTTAGCTATAGGTATACGAATTGCAATAATATTCCGATTATTTATACGCTGGATATGTCCGATTTCCGCATTCCCCGTTTTCACGATAATATGCATCCTCGTATTCTCAACAACTTCCGTACAATGCTTTCCGATCGCTTCCTTAGGGTCATCGATTTCCAAAAATTGCGCATAAGAACCGCTAATGAAATTGATGATTCCTTGCTCATCCACCCCTAAAATACATTCAGACAGCAGATTCAAAGCATTTTCATACTGACTGATGATGGTTTCCAAGGACTGTATGCTCTTTTCCTTGCTTTGCTTGTTTTCCATGATTACAATCGATCCGGTTTTTTTCCCATCCTGATATACAGAGGATTCGTTCACGATAAACGCTTGATTGCCGATCTTACACTCGTACTTGTACAGGTTATCATTTTGATTGACTAATAGCTTTTTACTATTGGGAATGATTGTTGATATTTGCTTGCCAATTATTTCATTTTCTGTTTTGTTTAACATACTACTGAATGATTGATTGCTGAATGTGATGGTTCCGTCATGATTTGTGACGGCTATTCCGTTATTCATTAACTGAATAGCATGGCCGGTTAACTGCAGATTTACCCCTTCATCAATATGCATTTGAAAACCTCCCTATCAAATAGCGCTCTTTCTTGTATGTAATATATATCCATTTTACAACACCTTGTTAAATACTTGGAACTCCTAAAATTATTAAAAGTTCATTCAGTTGATTAATCGGCTTATAAGCAAACTACGACTTTAGGTTCACAATTATCTTTCTTAAGTCGTTCATGACTTTCTTGAGGTTTAATTATGAATATATTAAAACGCCGACCCAACTAAACATCCACTTGTTGAATCGGCGTTTTATATCTATGATCCTTAACATTTCGATGTTCCGCACAGAGGTTCAGAATGTACATCGAAATAATCATTAATTAATCCCTATAATGATTTTTCACCGTTAAATACTACGATTAGAAAATTGTATAGGGATCACACAATCACTCATTAATAAAAAAGTGCCCTATCGAAATAGAAGCACTAAAAACATTTCGATTATTATAATAGCCAGCTAAGTGCCTGTAACCTTGCCCGTTAATATTTATCCTCCAAGATGTACTGAACTGTTTGTCTTTTAAACTCTTCATCATATCTTTTCACGTAAACACCTCATGTTTAATTTTTTCTCATTAATAATCCATGTCTACTACTCAGTCTAATATCACAATTCATCAATTCTTACACAAGACATACCTCGGCTTGATACTTCTTTAAAGACATCTTTTAATGCATGAATGGTATTCATAGGAGCATCTTCATCCGCTCCAAAGGTTTTTCCACAATCATGCAAGAGGATGACATCCCCATTTTTTATACCCCGTAATAGTCTATTTTTAACTTTTTCACTGCCGCCTTTACTACTCCAATCCTCTGCCATTACCGACCATAGGATGATCTTATACTTTTTCATTAGAAAAAAATCGAATAAATTTAATAATCCCCATGGCGGACGATAATAGACGGGACGTTCCCCAGTAATGTTTTCAATGATGGAAGCACTCTTCCTTAAATGCCGCCTTATCGTCCAAGGGGCCATAATCCAATTGGACTTGTGCACGTAATTATGCATTCCTATTAAATGCCCCTCTGCTTGCATTCTTTCAATTAACTCAGGGTATTGTTCCGCTTTAGAACCGACGACAAAAAATGTCGCTTTCATATTATTTATTTTTAACAAATCCAATAGCTGCGGAGTATACATAGGATTTGGACCGTCATCAAAAGTAAAAGCAATTTTTGCAGAAGAATCTTTCCTTTTTAATACCCCGATACCAAAACCGGTAATAAGAATATATGGAACAAACCAGTATAATGCCAGTAA
Organism: Bacillus sp. GB_SG_008; assembly: GCF_052038115.1. NCBI lineage: Bacteria > Bacillati > Bacillota > Bacilli > Caryophanales > Bacillaceae > Bacillus > Bacillus sp. GB_SG_008. The sequence goes on from NZ_JBPZSK010000009.1 coordinate 39,486, forward strand.
GAACAACACCAGTAAAATAACCTTGACCATTTCCTACACTATCCCCCTTTCTATAATTTCTGTTCTTGCAGTGTTTCATTTTAGAAGTGCTTGATAAGAGCCTTAATCCATTTTTCTTCGTAAGACAATACTTAAGATAAAAGACAAGATAAAAAGTCCGCCGCCAAGTATAAAAGGAATGAATCTTCCATAACGCACCCCCGCAAATAGGCTGCTTACCGATATCGTATAAGGCAATATCCCTAAGGCGGTCGTCCATATAAATGCCCTTCTGTTTACGCCCAGTATACCTGCCGTATAGTTGATGAAATGATAAGGAACCAACGGCACAAAGCGCAGAATCAAAAGCCCCGTAACTCCTTGTTTTTGTAGCCAACGATCTATCTTTACCAGATAAGGTTTAGCCAATGATTCAATGACTGGACGAGCAAGCCAATTGGATAGATGATACGCAAGGACTGCCCCTAAGATCCCGCCAATCCATGAATAGAATCCACCTGCAACTGCACCGTATATTTCTATAAGAAAAAGAGAAACAAATTCGCCGGGCACAGGGATTACATTGACAACCGTTTGAATCAGAATACCTAACAATATCCCGAAAACACCAAGATGACGAATGGATTCAAGCCATACTTTTGCCAATCCTGTATGAAGAAAATATAAATATATTCCTGTGAGAAGTAAGAAGATAATCAAACTTCCAATTGATAAAGAGCGAGCTACTGGTTTCTTGAACTTGTATGACGCAAACCTTGAAATTCCCATATTTCACCTTATTAACTAATCATGAACCAAACGAATACATTAGGTCATGTACATTATTATTGTTTTCTTTTGTATTCATAATTACTTCTACTGATGCAAACGCAGATTCTTTAGGATGAAATTGTTTCGAATTCTCCCTCATCTGTTGAAGTAGTTCTACATTGCTCAGTAATTTGGATAAATGATCCATTAAATCCCGATCCGTTTTTGCTTGAATCGCCACGCCTGAACGAACTAAAAATTTAGCGTTATCCTGTTCTTGACCAGGAATAGGTTTATAAAGAAGTATAGGCAATTCCATGGCAATCGCCTCAAAAGTACTGACTCCTCCTGGTTTTGTAATCATTAGATCGGAAATAGCCATTAACTCATGAACGTAATTGATATAACCAGTGAGATGGATGTGATGTTTGGAATCCTTTAACTTTTCCTTTAATTGCATACGGAGTTTTTCATTATGTCCACAGACAATGATGAATTGAATAGGCTGCGATAATGTATCAAACTCCCGAAAGGTGGAACTTCCATCACCAATCATGCCATAGCCGCCCCCCATTACTAACACTGTAGGAATATGAGGATCTAAACCATATTTCTCGAAAATTCCCTCTCGTTCAAAGGACTGAGAAAATTGCTGTCGAATCGGAATCCCTGTATGAGCAATCCGATTCTCTTTAACGCCTAAGTGAATCAGAGAATCGCGGACAATACTTGAGCCGACGATATATTGATCCGTAAAAGGATAAATCCAGCAACTATGATCTGTATGATCAGTAATGGTAGTTACAGTAGGAATATCGGTTAAACCATAGGATTTCAACCTTGACATCACAGCTGCTGCCAAAGGAAACGTACTGACTACGACGGTCGGCTGCACTTCTTCAATCAATTTTAGCAATCGTCCGAAACCTGTAGAGAAAATCGTCTTTATCAAATTGGATAAAGTGTTCACTCTCCGTGTTTTTTGATAAATATACCCATACACCCAAGGGAATTTTTTTACTCCTTGGAGAAAAAGAAAACGGCTTACATGACTAGAATAGGGATGGACCCATTGCATAAAATCAAAAATCACCGGTTCTAATGCCGGAAATCGAATTTGTATCGCTTCATGTAGAGCTTGGGCTACTTGAATATGACCATCCCCATAATTTCCGGTAAGGATTAAAATTTTTTCTTTACTTACTACCTCCATTGATCTCTGCTCCTTTAAAGTCTTCATGTGACTTCTATCTATGAGTTTCGAGTGCCCCACATAATCCAGTGGTTCATCTCAACACGAATGGCTAAACTGAAAACGATTTCTTAGCAACATGTTTTACTGTACGTTTCGGTAATAATAACCACCTATACACAAGCTCTACCATTTTAAATAAACATTCAACCTATACAATGACGGTTACAACCTCCATAATGACATGTTGTTTTATAAATAAAAACCATCTAATCTAACAATTAGATGGCTTTTTCTATACATAATATTCTTATGTTATTTTTAATGGTATAGTTCTTTCTTCACATTCTTTTTTAGTATCTTGTTTGTCGCATTTTTAGGAAGAGAATCTACTGATATTAAGTAAAAAGATGTAAAGTTCATTCTTAAACTTTTAGAAATTTAAAAACAAAAGTACCTTCTCATTTGTACCCTCCCCTGAATAACGAGAAATCACCTACTATTCAGGGGATCACATCTTAGTTACAACTACTGATGTTTTACGTTACAGAGAAAAATAAGTTAAATAAATTAAAATCAACAACAAAAAAACCGCCCTTGTAGGCGGTTTTACTTTACGCTTATACGTTCACTTTCTCTAACTCCATTGCCATGTGGAAAATTAATGAAATCTCCCCTTCTAAAAGAACGTAGGTTCGTATATAATAAGAACAAACGTTCTTATTATTAGGAGTGATTGCTTTGTATGACTATTCTCTTTTACCAAAACGGAACATCTTATGTGTAGATTTACGAAGTTTTTACACTAGTGTTTCCTGCATCAAAATGGGTCTCGATCCATTGCGCACAAAACTAGCTGTTGTTGGCGATGTGAATAGGCAAGGATCGATTGTGTTAGCCGCCACTCCTCCTTTAAAAGAATTAGGAGTTAAAAAGATGAGCCGATTATATGAAATTCCACGGCGTCACGACATACTCATAGTAAATCCTACTATGGAAATATATATTAGATGTTCAAATTACATAACAACATTAGCTCTACAATACGTTGCTTTTGAAGATTTTCACCAGTATTCCATTGATGAATTCTTTATGGACATTACAGCAAGTTTACATCTGTTCGCACGAACTCCATACGAATTTGCTATGAAGTTCAAAAGAGAAATATATCATAAGACACGTATTGATAGCACAATTGGAATTGGTCCTAATGTATTAATGAGTAAAGTTGCCCTTGATGTGGAAGCGAAAAAGAGCGCTGACGGGATTGCATATTGGAGTTATGAAGATGTGCCGGAAAAACTATGGCCAATCCGTCCACTCAGCAAATTTTGGGGAATATCGAGTAAGACCGAAGTAAAGTTAAATCGCAAAGGTATCCATACAATCGGTGATCTGGCCCATTATCCTATCAAGTACCTAAAGGAATCATTCGGTATCATTGGAGAAGAACTTCATTTACATAGTAATGGCATTGATTTTAGTCTCATTTCTGAAAAGTATATACCGAATGAGACTTCAGTCGGTAAAAGTCAAATACTCATGCGAGATTATACAACAGATGAAGTTCCGCCAGTTCTCTTAGAACATACCGAAGAAGTTTGTTATAGATTGAGGAGAAAAAGAAAATTAGCAAGGACTATACAGTTTTCCATTAGCTATAGCAAAGACTATCCGGGTGGATTCAAAAAAACTTGTACATTAGAGCGACCTACAAATTTAACTTTAGATATATACCGTGTTTGTTTCATGTTTTTAAAGCAACTCCATACAGGAGAACCGATTCGTACAATAAGCATTGCACTAACTAATTTAGTGAACGAAGGTGAAGAACAAATTAGTCTTTTTGATGACATACGAATGAGAGAAAGAGAAATTATACTAGCCAGAACGATGGATGAAATACGAACAAAGTTCGGTAAGAATAGCATTTTACGAGGTGTGTCTTATACTTCTACCGCAACAGGAAGATACAGAAATACACTTATTGGAGGGCACAAAGCATGAACAATACAGGAGTACCGAAAATGAAAGGGCGTGGGATGGTAAAATGGCAGCCATTTGCATCAATGCCTGAACAATTCGCTGGTATAAAACAAATCGTTGAGGAACAGACAAAAATACCACGCCCTATTCTTACACAAGATGCAAAAGAAGAAATCGAAAGAGCACTACTTGAATCAATGAAATTACAAAAAACAATTATGATTTCTTATTACCAAAACGGACAGATTCTACATGAGACAGCCGTTACAAAAGTGATTGCACGCCAAACAAGAATGGTGTTTTTTCAAGACTTGTTTGGGTTTACATTGCGGTTAAAATTTGATGATATTTTAGGTGTTTATTAGGATCTATTAACGTGTATTTTATGAAATCTGAATTTCTGTATTTAAAGGGATTTGAAAGTGTTGAGCACTTTCAAAAGAAATGAGTGAAATATATTGAATACTATAATCACACTCCCCTCTTAAAAAAAACATATAACTAATCACGGAAGTTATCTTCTATACTAGATGATTCATCTAGCAACTTTTCTAAAAAGCTTGAGGCTAGGCATTATGAAAGATAGAAATTGGAGAGCTATCGGGCACATACACTTGCGAATTTGTTGTTGAAAAAGCAGAGAAAAAACAACCTTTACTGGTAATTAAAATAGACTAACAACCATTTGTTAGTCTATTTTCCCCCTATTGTACGATTTTTTGCTACCACCATAAGAATTGTCTGGATACTAATATTAGAAAAGTAAGTCATCAAATGGATCAGTTTCTTCTTTAGAAAAGAAATCCTCAAGTTCTTCAGGTAACTCAAACGATTCCACATCAATAAATGGATTATTAGATTCAATTGTCTCTAAATAAACAAACTTATCTTTTTCATTAGATATTAATTCAGTAACTGCATCCCTGTCTAAATTACTCAATATACTGGTATACACTTTCATTATAGGATTTGATCTAGAAACATATTTATATATCTGATTCCTATTACTCTTCTCATGGCTAATTAAACCTACAATTGCACTTATAACCATTTCAGGTGCATTACCCCTCGCAATTTTCTTCTTTAGTTCCAGCAACCCGTAACTATTTTCTTGAATTTCTAGAATTAAACACTTAACCACATTAGTAGTAGAAGAATGGTTATATATTGTGAAAAGTATATCAACAATGAATTCATTCAGCTGAGTGAATTCTATCAGTATTTTTGCAATCCAAAACAACTGATATTCATGTAGTTGCTCATTATTTCTAATATAGCCCTTAAAAATATTAACTATCTCATTATCTAAGTACATAAAATTTCTTCTTATGCTATGATACAGATTTTTTGTGAGGTTAGGTGCTTTTTCAAGAACTAGTTTAACTAATTCAATATTTTCTTCTTGTGTAGTTGATAGTAAAGTTAAGATTAGTTCTATATCCTCTTCCTCTAAATTTCTAGAATTTTGAAGTTTTTGTTTTAAATAGTTTTCCTGCTCTAAAGTTAATTCGGGTTTATCTTCTCCAACTTCCTCAGAGTACCAATCGATAAAAGATGCTCTGGTTTGAAGTAAAGATTTTTTTATATCTTCAATTTGGAGCACTTCGTCCTCACTAGTTTTTAAAATTGCGGATTTAGACTCATTAAGTGAAAGTCCTTTTTCACCCAATAACTTTTGTATTTTTAGTACATCATTTTGAATAGTATCATGACTATTTGAAAACAAGAAGATATCATCCATGAAACGAATAATAACTTCTGATTTTAACTCTCTTGATTCTTCAACAAAACTTAAAAAGAAGCTTCCTACTATTTTGGCAGGAATTAAACCTTGTGGCATACAGCTTGTACTTCTTCCCTCGTTTATTTCTCTAAGAAACCTACCAAATTTCTCAGATTCTTCTTGTCCTATAATTCTCGCTATATAACTTACCATATCATGATGGTATATATTATTAAAGCAGTTAGCTATATCTAACTTTGCCATATATACGTATTCTGTTTTTTTCTCATAAATCTCTTTCTTAAATTTATTATGTTCTTCAATCCCAGAAACAAGATTGCCATCTTCAAAACAATAACCAAAACTTTTTCTATTTGTTGTACCTTTTCTTTCAAAAAAAGATTTATGTCGATATACGAAATCATATAAAAAAGTTTGTGCAATTGGATCTAACACAAAAGTTTGCCTTACATGATTTTTATCTTTAGATGCATAAACTAAAGGTTGAACCAAGAAAAAGTTTTGGCTCTTCTGTTCAATCTTCTTAATCGTTTCTTTCTTTATTATTTGTTGTACTTTTTTATATTCATCCTCTGTCAGCATAAGTTTTAGCCAAGAAGAACTAAAAATATCTTCATTTATAAATTTTAATAATCTCTCTAGACCATATTTACTAAAAACTCTTATGGATGATAAAGGAAAAAGAGTTCTAAAATGGTCTTTGTCCATAAAATCATATAATTGATTAATTTCACTCATAAATTCACCTTTTTTAACCCTAATTTTAAACTTAATATATCATAACTGTATAAAATTGAGGACTAGATGCATCAAAATGAAATTCCTAACTTCAAGCACCTTTTACAACAAGCATATTCGAACAATAAACATATTAGTTTCTCCAGGTCTTCTCGCAGACCTGGAGAAACTAATAAAAAATGTAATCCATTTCTCTATGCAATGCAGTCTAATCTAGATATAGGTTAGACAAATATGTTGAACAAAGATTTTTATATTCCTCTACAATTGTTTTTGATGAATATGGTTTGTATTCCCTCAAAATATCGGAACGAGCATTCTTTTTTCATGAGGCCTTACACACACTTTATACTTAACCGCACACCTTGATTTAACAATATTTGATGGATTTTAAGAGCACCATATCGCTCTCCACTATCTTAATAAAGAGATATAATTTTTTAGTTAGTTCCTTTGTTTCAATGCTTTTGTTCTGTACTGAGATTAGTGGTAAGAACTTCTCGATCCCCCGAGAACTTGCCACATCATATGAACAGAGTATATTTCTTTTTAACAATCGATAAATTAATGTAATGATGTAGCCTTTTTTCTCATGAATATAGTCATAGCTTTTTTTAAAATTTCATTCTCTTCTTTTAGACGAAGCATTTCTTTTTTCATCCATTTTAAATCTTCTAACATCATGTCTTCTTCAGCAACTGATGTGATGGAAGAATATGTTTTAATTTAATTATAAACTGTTACTTCTGATACAGAATACTCACTGCTTAGTTCTTTAACAGATTGTCCTGAACGATATAACTCAACAACCATTTTTTAACTCTTCATTAAATTTCTTGTTTATCATAATACGTATACTTTCTCCTTAAAATTCATTGTAAGAACTTAACTAAGTTGTGTCTATATGACTAGCTCCACTAATATAAAAAGGAATACTAGTTCAATTAATATTTTGGGAGATTTAATGAATATGGTGGAGATAAACCAAATAGATTCATCAGATTTTTGATAAGCTTAGGTGTTAACAAATCAACTGTAAATCCTTTAATAAAAGAAAGCCCTAATAATATACATTCTTTTTAAAATTCCATTAAACATTGAAGATAACTTATAAAACCAGTTAACAACCCGCATCAATTCGGATGTGGGTTTCCCTCATTTACTTATGATTCAATTCTCCTTACTTAGCTAAGCTAGATTTAATTTTAAGAATCTTTTAACCCTAGTGCTTTTTGATCGGCTTGAGTAATATAGTTTATATTATCTTTATCTGACATCATCCAAGATGAGATATAATCTAAGTATAATTTTCTTGCGCCACTATCACTCGAACCATAATCTCCATAAATTTTCTTATTAGAGAATTTACTTTTATAACTTTCAAATATTAATACAAGCTCATTTATAAAATATTCTTTTGTCAACGATTTCTTGTTTAGCCCTTTTAAATATAATGGTCTTAATAATTGAATTTTAGTAGTATATCCAATAGTTTTCTGAAGAAAGTTAATAGATTCATCATCCAGCATTTTTTGTTCTGCTTTATCAATTGCATTAAAGTAGTTAAAGAGTATCCTATAAATTATTTCGTCTTCATTATTATCTAAATACTCTCTAAAAATATAAATTTCACGATTTAAGGATTCTAATTTTTCATCAAATTTAAAGGCTAAATTATCTTTTTCTACGTTATTTGTAAAATACTTCATCAGGTTTCTAGATAGCGTTGCTTGAGATACTGTTGCATCAGGAGTTTCTAAAGTTTTAATTCCCAACATTTTTATCTTTCTAAATAATGCTGAGTCTAGATCTGAGTTTAATTGTTTTACCAAATAATTACATACTTTCTGAACTGTACGACCAGTAGATAATGAAAATAAGTCTAAAACTAAAGATTTAGAAACAGGCTTTTGATTTCCATTAATAATAGAAAATAAATATGCGTCTTGCTCCGGTGTTGTGTCTAAAATGAGCATAATAGGTAATGTAAACTTTTCTTCATAGCCAGAACGATGAATACCTTCTAATCTATGTTGGCCGTCTACTATACTAAATTTATATTCGTCTTCTTTTAGCAATTGCATATTAATATTTATTACTTCTTTTTCAAGGTCAAAATCAATATATTTAGAATCCCCTGATAAAATCACAGGAGTTGGAAAAATAGCATCTGGATCCTGACAGTATGTAGCAATAGCCTTTATTCGATCTTCATTTCTCGTTCTTTGAATACCATATATATCACTTTCAGTTCTAACTCTAGAATATGAAATAGAATAAATATCCCTAGCATTAAGTTTCCCCATATAAATAGTTCCAACAGGTTGCTCAATCTCTATAAATTTATAAGATAAATATTTTCCCTTCATTGTTATCACCTCTTCTCATTTTATAAGCTGATACCTTTATATTCACTTACTTTTTTAGCCGATTCCATAGTCTCATTACCTTTTTTATCCATTTCCTTCGAATACGATTCTTTGTTTTGAATAATATGATTTATCTTAAAGATCCAATACATCAATGTTAAATAAATAACAATTTGTATAAACATAAAATAAGGATTGAAGGTTGGAGGCATTACCGCATACGCTATACCAGCTGAACATACTATTACAATTAAGAAAGCCAATCCGACTTTATTTATTTCAAATACTAATTCTTTATTTTCTTCACGTTTATCAAAAAAATATATAGAGATTAGGTTTGAAGCGATAGATAGGCTAGATAGAAATAAAGAACCTTTCAATAAATAATTAGAAATCGATTCACTAAAAGAAATATCTCTTGAGGGACCAACAAAAAAGATAATCATTATTATACCTATCTGGCTCATAACAATAGTGAAAACACTTTTTAAAAACCAATGCTCCTTGAACCACGTACTATCTTCTATATTTTTCAAACTCAATTTATCTCACGTCCTCTAATTCAATACTATAAATTATTCTATATAAAAGGTATGAATATTTATAACAAAAAATTATTATTATTAAATTTAATCAAAAGTTATATTCCTTTCGAAGGAATATAACTTTATGTGACTAAAAACAGATTTCTTTCTACCATATACCCTAACTAAAACCTTATAATAAATTAAAGCTAATAGCCTCACTTATTTATGATACAGTTCAACTTAATTAAGCCTAAATGCCTTTGAATATATCAACACTAGTTTAGTTAATAATATTGTTACTATACTGTGTAATAACGAAAAACTACGGAACATTCTTCCAAAAAATATACATACAAAAAAGAAACTCATCAACATCTCCTACTACCGAAAATATTAAGACTCTTAAAATGTTTTACTATCTATACAAACGCTCCAAAGCTACCTTAAATAACACCGATGAATTCCTCACTATCAAACCCAAATGCAATTCTCTAACTATTCCTTTTTTCCAACTGTCACATTCCCTCGTTCATAATCAATCTTAGTGTGAACATCTCGAATATGATGGCTCTTGATGGAGGGTACCTGATTCAAGTATGAATAACCCACCTGCCCAACTTCATCCATTTTTCAGCTCAAGTTTCATTCTTCTTATGTTTTTTATTATATTGTCATCGATTGATAACCGCTTAAAACTAGAACCTGATATTGATATTATCCCTTTAAGTACACACTAAAAAGACTCTAATTTACTTCTAACTGTTGAACGCTAAAGAATATTCGTATGCTGGATGTACACAAATGTAGCCTTATCTTTTCAGATAGGATCCTTCTAAACTTAAATACTAAATAAATTATTTATATCTTCTGCATCATCAAATATCACAGGACCTAGAAGATTACCTTCTATAGCACCCTCCATGATTTTTTGCTTTTCCTTCAATCGCCAATAGATTTTTTCATCAATAGGGTTGCGCTTCTCTTGCTGACCATCCAACATTAAGTAATAATACTGTGTATATTGCCCCTCTGGTAACCCTAAACGATGAATACGGTCTCTAGACTGTAGCATATGAGTTAGATTAAAAGAATACTCCAGGTAAATAGCATCATGACATGTTTTATGAAGTGAGACAGATTCAGCTAAAGTATGTGGGTTCGTAATTAACACATCTATTTTCTGCTCTTTAAACAGTTGAATAATCTCATCCCGTTCCGACTGAGGTGTCGCCCCATAAATAACACGTGCTTTTATACCTCGATTTTGCAGATCCTTCATTACTTTATTAATCGTATCTACAAACATGCACCAAATAATAGATTGTTTTCCTTCCTCATATAGCTGCGTTGTTATTTCAATCGCTTTTCTATATTTCGAAGTTGAGGAAACAGAGCGAATTAACATCTTTTCTTCTTCACTAAATGTAATTGGATCATCTTCAATCATTCGCCAAGCTTCTTCATTTTCTACATCAAACAACTCGCTATTTTCAATAGATTTTAATAGTAATTCAGGATTAGATGATGCTTGTATTAAACGAATATACAATAAGAAAACTTGATGCCCATATTTTCGATACAACAAATCTATAATTTGTTGCTCATCCACATTCACTCCACATCGAACTAATGTGTCTTCATTAGCCTCTGGAACAGATAATTGTTTTTTTGTAGTACGCCAAAAGAAAGGGAATAATTTTTCATTGATTTTATCAATTTCTACTGGCGTTGGATTTTTCAAACGTAACAAGTCAAAATTAAAGAATAATTTATATTCTTCTTGATAAAGTACATTTAAAAAATTGTATATATCTTCATAGCTATTAGGAATAGGTGTCCCTGTTAAGACGTATTTATAGATTGGTTTTTTAGAAATTCTTTTCGCAATTTTTGCTCGCACACTCGAAATACCTTTAATTTTGTGTACCTCATCAAATACTAGAATAGTTTTCTCATTAATAATACTCATCAAAGCATCTTCATATTTAGCAAGTGATTCATAGTTGATTAAAATTAAATTTTTATCCCCGCTATTTAATCTTATTTGAACCTCTGCTCCATCTTCCTCATGAATATCTAATACTTTCAATTCTTTCTTATCGCCGAAGTTTTCAACAAACTCTAGCTTCCAAGATAAAAATGAGTTTTTAGGACCAATCATCACGATTTTATCCGCTTTATCAATTCCAGGCGTATTTAAAAATGCATATACGCCGTATATCATAGATGTTTTCCCTGAACCAGGGACTGAGAAATTTGCACACTTCTTCATTTGCATCATATAAAATGCACTCCAAAGTTGTTGATCCCTTAAAGAACGATGTAATTCTTTATTTAACACATACTTGAACTTTTCAAAATTATCTGAAACTAGTGGATTTTGTGTTTTTATCATTAGTGCATACTTGGCTCTCTCTTCAATCATGAAATTGTGATTGAAAATATATGTTTGAAGTCTATCACTAACAACAAAATTAAATCCTTTTTTGTCAGCATATTTTTCAAAAACTTGAATGATATTCTGCATATCGATGTAAGTTAAATCATCTTTAAAGTTTGGATACTCTCCCTCAAAATAATATCTCAATTTTTTAGATAGCAAGTAGTCTCCTGGATTCACTTGAACATTTTCAAGCTGATCATATAGTACAAGCTTTTCATTTTCTATCGTCAAAACAAGTGCATCTTTTGTTAAAGATTCTACATCCAATATGAGACGCCCCCTATCAAAACTTAGTATTCTTTTTTTCACAACTTCATCTATCTCAGCAACATAAATATTATTTACTTCATTACGCCAAAGTTTCTCAAAGCCGTCTTGTGCATAATCAATTTTTTGTCTATCAAAATCAGAAACTAACCAACTCGCTGAGACATCAAATGATTCATAATTTGCCATGATTGCGGCTTGAGTCTCATTATTAGAACCTGTAAAATAAATTACATTGTCATAAGAATCATAACAGAGACCATACTTTGCATGAAAAAGCCCTGACTTCTTAAAAGCAATTTTTATGTCTACATATCCTGTAGCAATTAAATTCGCCAAATTAAATAATTGCATTTCTTCAACTAAGGATAAATCTTCTTCCATTCTATTCAATAACTCTTGCTGGATTTTTTCTCGATTGGCATAACCACTTTTGATTAACAAAAAATCAGCTTCACTAATCTCATGTGAAATAATTAATCTAAAATTCCCGTTATTCTTTACAAGACCTTGTAACCCTTTTCCATAAGCAGCAAGCGCTTTTGCACTAAAATAACCACTTACTCTGTCATATCTAACAGCATTTCCTAAAACAGGATTATAAAATTCTTCGATGATATTTGATTCATCTGTATAATAACTAGGTTTCAAATATAATGTCTTGAACATTACATTTTGCTCTCTAATAGACCTAATGTCGAATTCATTTTATCTAATAGTTTCTTGAATTCTTTTTTATTTTCATCACTCATTTTAGAAACTGCAACTGAGTCAATGCTATCTAATGTAGTAAATGCTCTTGTTAGCAATTCAACCGGTTTGTTACGCGCATTGTTAAGCTTATTCTTTTCAATATAATCATCTACAAGGCCTTGACTTTGCTTAACAACCGCTTTCTCTTCTTGAATAGCTTCTTTAATTTGAACAACTGAGCCTTGTTTATCTTCACGTAATTTCTCGTAAATTTCTCCTACAATTTCTTCGTGATCCTCAATAAATTGAGCGACATTATCTGTCTTAATAATATGATTCCCAATGTCACGAATATGGCGAGTTAAATCCCCTTGCTTTGAAGTCAATAAATTAGTAAATAGTGTATCCTTGATAGCGTCCGCTTCTGCACCCTCAGGTACTTTATTTAAAATCAACATAATCTCTTGTAAAGGACCATCTAAGTTTAATTCACGTGCAATATAATATTTGCCTTTAGCATTAATAAACTCCAAGAATTCTACCATTAACTTAGATTTCTCGATTAACTTAGAAACCTCCGCTCTCGTTCGTGACGTATTGTTAGCATATTCTGCTTCTGTAAAAGTTTCTTCTTCGATAATATCACGATATACATCTACTAAATTATCAATCGGATTATAATCGACTGGCTTTTCTTCTGCGTGCTGTAAATTCAACTCTAGTCGTTTAATATCTTTACTTGTAATACTATTCGTTGTATCTAAGATAACTGCTTCAAAATAACAGTCCATACCCTCTTCATACTTTAATTCTCGTAAACATGTAAAACGACGGTTCCCATCGATAATTCGACCATCTTGCAATACTACGCCAGCAACCCTTTGACCAAATGCCTTAATATTATTCTTTGTTTTTGTTAAAGCACCAGGATTAGACTTGCGAATAAATTCATGAAGAATCTCATTATACTTTTTCATATCCTGTGTTGGATCCAATGGCCCTACGTCTGAAGTATGTTGACTAATCCAAGTAGCAATTCGTCCATTACGGTCATTATAAAACAATAACTCCAAAGGAATTTTATAAACTGTATAGTTTTCAGTCTCTCCTTTAATCGTTAGCTTTCTAGCACCCGAAGTTATTGTAATCTCAGTCCCAATTAAATCTAATAAGTTAATACTCATGAAAATACCTCCTCATAATAATCCTCTGCATCTAAATAAAATCTTTGTAATTCTTCCGAGTAAAAAATTTCCACATTTTGAATTGAACTAATAATTTTATAAGTTTCAATATCTAATCCAAATTGGTTTTGTAACTCTTGCAACAAATCGTATAAATTCAACTTTCTGTGAGCTGCTACGAGATGATATATGAAATCTGATAAACTAATTTGTTCTTCAGATAGTTTAAATACGTATCCCACTCCTAAACGAATAGTCGAAATCCCTTCAAATCTGGAAATCATACGTTCGTAAAAAATATCTTCAAAACCAAAATCCTCAATAAAGTGTTCAAATCCTAAATCTCTTAACCTCTTCAAAGTGAAAAATTCATTATGTTGTACTAACTCTAATAACTTTTCACGATAATCCATGATATCACCATGGGAAATACCAGCTGCGCCTAGTTTCTTAGAAGTAATATACATATCTTTCTCAACCTTGATAATATCGAAACTTTTTTCAAGCTTCGATATAGCACTAGTATAGCTTTGATTTTTATATATCGATAAATCTTCGTACACAAAATAATCTTGAGAGAGAATGTGTGCTCTGAAATATTCCTCAACGCTTGAATATTCATTTGATAGAACATAATTACTTCTTAGCGTATAGCCTATATTTATTAAGTTCATATTATTCACATACTTATTAAAATGTTTATCCACATTCAAGCCAATCGATTTAAACTGCTCTACAGTATAGATAGGTTCACTTAAATATGTTTTTAATTCTTGTATTTTATCTTTAGACAATAATTGATAGTCTACTTTAATATATTCATTGTGAATATACTGAGACAATTCACTTATAATATAACTCGCTAAAGAGTCTCTTCTGAGCCCGAAGTTCTCCTCTATATACTCTAAGAATTCACTGAATTCAATGGGTGCTAATTCATAGAAACTTTCAAGCATGAATTCTTTCTTTGTGATTTTACCTATTGTAAATTCAGGCATCCGTGTATATTTTACTTGCGGAGGATGTATATGTCTTTTCAATAAATTGTGTAATTCATATTCAGTCCTGATATCCAATTCTTCCATCAGTTCAGGGTTCCCACTAAAAAGTTTTTTCGTACTATATACGCCTCGTTCTAGCATTAATAAATCATTTAGACGTTTCAAAATCTGTCCATCAATTACTTGAAAGTCATAGTATCTAAAATAATGACTTTTACAGCGTATGATATAATCGCTTCTCTCTACAATTCCACGTATAGAGTTAATATCAGCCTTCAAATTTTCTGGAAAATTATTCTTTACAAGATAATCGTTATATCTTACTAATATATCTTCATTACGCATTTTTTCATAATGATATTTTTTTAGTACTTCATTAAAAACATTGAAACGTGTATATTCTAAAATTTCTCCGTTAGTAGAAATAAAACAATTAAAATACTGCAACAAGCATTCCCTTTGTTTGTCGTTAAAATTCAGATGGTAAAAACCTTCTAAAATCGATTTACTTTGTCGATTAAACTTATGAATCAGGAATTGATAGACTATAGGTGATTCATCAAATAATTTACAAAATAATGTTTCCTCAACATCATATTCTTCGAACAGTGCTGCAAATCTATACTCTTCTTCGAATATCGGCATTTTTGCTATTACCCTTTTAAAAACATTAATTGCACCTTGTCTGGAATAACCAAACTGGTCCGCCAATTGTTGAAAAGTTTCCCCCTCTAGTCTTTCTAAAAGCAGCTCTTTGTCTTCAAAATCATCTTGCAAATATTCCATTAAAGTAAATACATTCTTTTTAATGCCTATAGATGTAAATTTTATTTTTCTCGCCTTTTGCAAATCTGTAATGATTCGATTCAAACTATCTCCGATTGGTATTTGAAACTTCCTAAATAAAATATCCCTAAACTGAGAAATTGTAATAGATTGATTAAAAGTTAAATCAGAAACATAGTTATCTGCGTAACTTAGTAATTCATGATAAGAAACGGAACCTTTGTTTTTTTCAACTACATTGAATGCTTCAATAATTTTATTTAAAGTCGAATGCCTCAAAGAAATTTTCGAATGTGCACTCCCATTGACTAAGAGTTCTGGTACTTCATGATAACTAACACCAGCCTCTATTAAGTTTCCAATGATACCTAATGACAACCCTTCGTTATACAACTGATACAGATTATCCTCTTTTTCTTGTGAACCAATTTTATGCATCACTTTTTTTATATCACTACATAGCTTAGGTTTCATTTTTTGTAAATCTACCATTTTTTCAGTCGAATTTAGAAAATCATCTAGTATAAAGCCTTTTTTAACTAAAGATGACACCTGTCTCGCTGAAATCCCATGATTGCATAATGCATACAAGCTATACAGGTTCCTCACCTCATTATTCAATATATTGATAGTATGCCTCACTATTAATAAATAATCGTTCAAGTTCTTCTGAATAATATAGAAGACTTTGATTAGCATAATAAATAATATTATCTTGATTAATAAATGCATCAAATAGCTCAATAAATTTATCCTCTAGTTCATTTAATGAGATAGAAAATTCCTCTTCCATTAAAAATTTGAAGAGCGCACTAACATTAAAATCATCTAGTGTTTTCACAAAAAATGTCGTTTCATTGATTTTCATGTACTTAAGAGCACCTGGTCTTTTCAGTAAGCTCTCATAAAAAATCTCTTGGAACCCCAAATCTATTAAATAATGATGGAAACCTGCTTTTTCAATAGAATTCCATGTGTAAAATTGGCCAGCATTAACAAAATTTTCGACAGCCTCTTTAAAATCAATTAAATCTCTTTTATGAATACCCGCTTCTTTCAGTTTTTTGATTGTGATATAGGTATTTCCTTCTACTTTCACGAGATCATAACTGTTTTCAAGATTTACTAGTTTGCGCATAAATTGGCTACTATCATAAATAGGATCGATTATTTTAGTAAAATAATCTTGTTCAAATATTTTTTGTTCAAAATACTCCTCTGGTCTAACAACTTCTTTCACTAATATAAAATTAGGATGAATGTTATATCCCATCGCAGAAATATTTTCTGCATTAAAATAGTGTTGTTCAAAATTTTCTATCACTTTACTTGCAATAGCATTAAAATCTTCGAAAGTATAAATAGACTGTACCAATTTTTTTTGAATTTTTTCTATGGCTGAGGTGTCCAATACCTTGAACTCAATATCATTTTGTCTGCGTTTTTGCACTCTCGGCATTTCTCTAACAACCTCAGCTATATATTCCGCATTTAACCAAAATGCTTGTTTTGTAATATACTGTCCATTAGGTAATAAAACTTTATCAGATGCATCATTCGCCTTTGGTCTGACATGTGCAACATTATTAAATTGAAGTCCTGGCAAGTTATTTTTTTGAACAGTCTTCTTACCATGTTTCACTTCTTCAATCTTTAATCCATTCTGTAAAAGGCTTTTTGTCTTCTCCCAGACTGTTTTCACATCATTATCTAACGTTTCTAACGGCATTTGCCATATATAAACCCCTCTGAAATACAAGTTGTCGTCTAAAGTATCTTTACCTTCATATTCAAAAACTACGAACAAGAATGTAGTAGACAAAAATTTAGATCTTAACTTACTTGTCTCCCAAGTTTCTCTTGCTAGTTCATTAAACTTAATTTGTTCAAAAGACATCGACTCTTTCGGTTTACCATCATGTTTCAAACGAATCGTTTTCAAAGAAACTGATTCAATATATTTTTCGAAAATCAGTTCTCTTTCATCAAAATTTTCGAACTCCTTTAATTCCTTCACTAGTTTCACTGTGGATAGCTTAGACTTTAGTGTTTCAGGATTAATACCAACAGCTCTTGCTACATTAGAAAAAGAAAGACCCGTGTACTTATTAAATGTTTCATTTAATTGGTGTTGTGTTTTTTCCATATATTGCTGTTTATCCATATTATTCACCTACGTTTCAATTAAGTTCTCGAATAATACTAGCAGAAATTTTCATTTCGTTAACCTCATCATACATCCAAAAAGATATTTGGATAAATTTGGAATCGATCGAAAGTTTATTAAATTAGATCCAAAACTACTAAATGATTAATAAGAAAATGCTTTTACAAATACTTTTCCAGCATGTTAAGGAGTATACTCTACCGACGATGTAGAAGTATTTATCAGTTTGGACGAAGTAAGCGTGCCTTCGTTAATGCGTAGATCAATCATGGCTGAATTTGACGTGACATTAAGCAGCGAACCAATACAAGTTGTCCTCATTTCGCTCGTAGTATGCCATAATTCTTTTCAAGATACAAGCAACAAACTCAATACTTCCGTACACTAAAATTTAGAACAGATTCCTCTTTATCTTGAAAACACTCTCCAATCCTCACTCAATATGCTTGTATGCCACTTTGTTCTCTAAATATCAAATTATACTGAAGGAACGTACGATATCTTTGGGTAAAATATCTTCTTTTTCTAATTTTTTCGATTCTTTCTTCTTACTTTGGATATTCCAAATAATGAAATTCATGTTTATCTGTACTATATTTTGATAGCACTGTGAAAAAATTATGCTTTATTTAAATACCTTAATAGAAAATAATCTCCACATCCCCCTTACCAACTTACAATTCCAGGAAAATAACTTATAGAAAATCAAATGTATATTTGCCCAATCCACCTTTTAACATATATAAATACGATTCAACCACATTCCATATTATACAATATTTATACAAGATTTGTTGGAACTTAGTTAAACATGCAGCTTTCAATATTCCCTTAATTCAGATAAAATATGTGACTTTCCTTTTTGAAGACTCACATTTAGGTAATATTACTAAATAAATCCCTATAAATAATTCATATGGAATGTACTCCTATCAAGAAATTAACAAAGAGTCTAATAATGCACAAAAAATATACCTTTCAATAAACATCAGCTTTTCTAAGTAAAAATAAATAACCTGAGTCCACACAACTATAGGACTCAGGCTACTTAGATATTTTTCATTATGGTTTATTTCATATGATGTAGTTCGTTTCGTATAATCCAATCTTCATTTATTAAAACAAACTTAGTTGCACAAAACTTTTCATTTTTTCCTCTTCTTTATTTATTTCCAAAATTCTTTTTCCCATTTGCTCTACCAATCCAACAACAAGTGCATTACCCATACAAAAATATCTATTTCTTTGTGGCATACCTGTATTTGTCCAATCCATAGGAAAACCGTTCAGTAATTCACATTCCACAGGAGTTAAATACCTTAACCTTCTTGTGTATGGATCTTCAATAACATGAGAACTTCTGTTACATGTTCCTTCACTTGTTAGCATCGTACGGCCTGGTTTTTCTAAATCATCAGGGAAAGCCATCCCTCCCTCAGAATAGAAATATTTGTGTCCAGTTGCTTTTGATATTCTTTCTTCTTTTTTCGGACCTTTCAAGTACTGAAGCTCTTCAAACTCTGTTCGACCTTTTTTATTCACCTTATCCGTTTTTAAATAATAAGATTCATCAGCTGGTCCAAAGTTATCACATGCTTTTTGAACAACTTCACCTAATGTTTCAGGTTCTTCAGTTACTGGAAGAACTTCTTCAGTATATACTTGTCCATTTCTCATTACACCAGCGTTATAATATTCTGCTTTAAACGTATCCGACACTTCTACAATGTCACTTGGCAAAGTATATTGTCCTCTTTTTTTGTTTTCCAGAGGCGCTTCATGTACATTAAATATTGGTGCAAAGAATCCATTTTTATATAAGATTTCTAACGATTCAGTCCCATTTTGAACAGAAGCAAAATACGATTCGTTTAAATAAGCGAAAATAAATACCCTTCTTCTTCTTTGCGAGAATCCATAATCCGCAGCATTAATCACTCGCCACTCTACCGTATAACCTGCATCTCGGAAGCTCGCTAACATAATAGAAAAGTCACGGCCTCTTTGTTTCGCAGGTGACTTTAATAATCGATCCACATTCTCTAATAAAACAAACCTAGGCTTACGGTTATTAACAATGTTCATAATCTCCCAAAAAAGAACACCTTTTTTTCCTTGTATCCCTTTTTCGTTCGATAAAGTACGTGCTACAGAATAATCTTGACAAGGAAAACCTCCTACCAATAAATCATGTTCAGGTACATCTTGCCAAACTTTAGCTATATCTTCATTTACATGTATTCCTTTATTTTCAAAGCGAGTTGCATAACAATTATATGCATGTTGAGCTTTAGTAGACGGTTCCCACTGATTTCCCCAAAGAACCTCAAAGTCTTCATTTGCTTCAAGACCTAATCTAAAACCTCCTACTCCCGCAAAAAGTTCTATTACTTTCATCATAAATACACGAACATCCTTTCGGTATTTTATTTACCTATGCTTCATTATAATAAAAAGTAAGGAAAAGATCAACTATAACATAATGGGAAAAGAGAATTCATATATCTCTTTCATATAATTCACATACAATAAAAGAATACACTCAATATCTGGTACAAAAAATTCCCCTTGAATTTTTACCAGAAAATAAAACAGTCAACGTTTTTCATAAAGGAAAACTAGGGACTATGGTTAGAAAAAATCATTTTCTATTCAAACTAAATAACGAATCTACCCCCTATTTTTGAGAAACAGGAGTTAAACTGAGAGTTACTCAAATAAAAACGATATCTATTCTGCTAAAAACACTTGATTTTAAACATTATAAACTATATGTTGCTTACTAGTGAAACTTTCGAAACAAGCTTTTTCTAGATAAAAAACAAACTTTTACTATTGTCTTTATCTATATGCGAAAGAGAAATATAGATTTAATTACGCCATTACTCATTCAAGGCTATTTGAATTTCCGAAGAACGATTTAAAAATACCAAAAGATAATTGTTGTGAAATTCGAAAAACACAAAATGATTAAGCGTATAAATAATCCGAAGCCGCTACGAATTATTTAAGTACATACACAAAAGGAGCTAGTATAGGTGAATAACTTCATTCTCCTATACTAGCTAAACAATTGATTTATGCCTTCAAATCTCTATATACAGCATATATGCTAAAAAAGAATTAATCTAAAAACATCTTAATTAAGGGGGCGTAGTTAATTGAAAATAAAGACGTTTTCATACAGGTTTGCAGAAGAAATAATAACTCATCCAAACAACATCAAAATATATGCTGAATTGATGAACATTTGTGAGAATGCACCAATATCTTTATATAAAGGAAAATCTAAAAACCAAAAAAAACTTGATGTAGTCCAACAGGTTATGAATACATATTTTAGATTGAGATTTAGAGATTTTGGTTGGGAAGAGGAACCTCTAGCAACTCCAGATTCTTTTAGTGATGCCCTAAGGGGAGATTTTAGAAAAGAATTCGAACTTTCCAATCAAACAATAACAACTCAAGTAGAGGTGGAATTTGGTAATGCTGCTAGCTCCTATAGAGATTATTTCAAATTCCAACTGTCCTTCACATATGATTTGACTGATGTTTGCATATTAATATTACCTACCGACAAGTTGGCAAAACGAATCGATAGCGGTGTTGCAAGTTTTGAAAAAACAGTAAAAGAAATCCCCTCAGCAAAACTTTCTATTACAGTACCTATTTTTGTAATAGGTCTAGATCCGACTGATGAACCTGAATGGGATGTCAAATTAGTAGAACCAGATTTAAAGATATTAAAACGTGAAAACAAAAAAGTATACCAGCAACATGATGAGATAATAAAAAATTATATATTATCTTTAGATAAATAATAAAGTAACAATGTTCGATTTAGGAGTAACTCTAATTTGAACTGCACCTCGAATAGTGAACACTAAAAAACTCCAACTTACTTCTACCAAGTTGGAGTTTCATACCTCTATTAACCTATTCTTTTCAAATTTCGCGCTACGATATGCTTTCTACAATTCAACCGTAGTCCCCACATTATTCTTGATAGCCTTCTCATAAAAATACTTCGCCACCACAATATCCACAACAGCAAGTCCCACAGATTTAAATACAGTAATTTCTTGATCGCTTTCCCTGCCAGTTCGTTCGCCACTTATAATTTGTCCGAGTTCTGCGTGAATGTCGCTTTCTTTGAAAAGTCCTTCTTGTATTGGGATTTGCAGGTCACCGGTTTCTTCTAGTGCTGCTTCTTTTGATTCGACTACTACTTTATTAGCTGAGGAAATGACATGAGATGGTAGTTCTTGCATTACCGGTCTGAATGAACCGACTGCATTTACGTGAACACCAGGTTTTAATGTTTCTGAAAAGACTGGTGTTAAGGAGTTCGTTGTCGTGACAACGATATCCGCTTTACGTACTGCTTCATTTGCATCTGTGTATATGTAGACAGGTTTATTAAATTTCTCTTTAATATACTCGGCAAACTCGGCAGCTTTTTGTTCTGTCCGGTTATAAAGCATAATGTTTTCAATATCTCGCACGGCAACCATGGCCTCAGCAAGCCCTTTTGCTTGCTCTCCTGTACCGATGATGCATAAGTTTTTCGCATTTTGGCGTGCTAGATATTTTGTCGCTACACCTGATAAGGCTCCTGTTCGAATCATTGTTAAATACGATCCTTCTAAAAGGGCGAGCGGTCCTCCTGTTTGAAAATCAGATAGCATGACAACTCCGTTGATTGTTTTCTTTCCTATTTTAGGGTTATTGGGAGCTACTGTTACTACTTTTAATCCAAGTGCACCAAGGTCTTCAGCTACAGAAGGCATCGTTAATGCGGTATTTTGCGAATTCGCAAATGGCAAAGAGTAGCGAATCGGAGTAATCGTTCTTTCTGCAGAAAACTCTTTTAAGGCAATCGCTGCATATTCAATTACTTCATTCATATCTACTAAACTTCTTTGTTCAGCTGCATTTATGACTAACATATTTATCTCGTCCTTTCCTGAATCTTTTTCCAATGCTTGTTTCCAGTATAGTAGTTACTTTGCCATTCCACCTTCAATCCCCTTGTTTTCTAAACAGAAAACAACTCCAAACATTACGCCAATAAGAAGCCTTGTTTTAATGAATCTCTTGGGTCCATTAAAAATTGGTGAAATCCTGTAATAAATGCCTGACCAGTAACTTTTGGAATGATGGCCTGGTATTCACCTACTTTTGTCGATGACAACACTTCTCCAACAAATTGTCCGTCAGTAATGCACTCATGGACGAAACTTCCACCTTCTTGTAGAACTCCATTTTCAACAAGCGTTGCAAGTCTAGCTGAAGTTCCCGTGCCGCAAGGAGAGCGATCTACCTGTCCATCCGCAAAAATGGTTACATTTCGTAACATCGCATCTTTTCCATTTGGTTCATCTGAAAAGATAACGCCGTATATCCCTTTTAAATCTTCTTCGAGAGGATGTTTTACTTCCATTTGACTTTCAATGTAGTGCTTAATTTTCCCGCCCCACGTTTGAATAGCAGATAAATCTTTAAAATTTACTTTCAAACCAAATTCTTTACTGTCTACAACAGCATAGAAAGCTCCGCCAAAAGCAATGTCTACTTGAAATTCATAGCCATCAATTTTTACAGGAACATCTTTCTTGTAAACGAACGAAGGAACATTTTCAAATGTCACAGATTCTACTTGATTTCCACTGTATTTTGCATACGCGATAACCTCTCCTGCCGGGCTGTCAATAATGAACTTTTGTTCTTCTCCTGTCACTTCGAACATGCCTGTTTCAATTCCTACCGTGATTACAGCAACAATTCCATGGCCGCACATTGTACTCCAGCCTTCATTGTGCATAAACAATACCCCAAAATCAGCATGCGGACTTGCAGGAGGCGTAATAATACAACCGTACATACCATGATGTCCTCTCGGTTCATACATCAAAACTTCGCGAAGATGGTCCAAGTGTTCCATACAATACGCTCGTCTTTCTAATTGTGTTTTTCCTTTTATCGCTGGTAATCCGCCTGTAATAATACGTAACGGTTCTCCCGCTACATGTGCGTCGATTGTTGTGTACATTTTGCTAATATTCATTTCTTGTCCCTCCGATATTTGTATTCTCATATGAGACGCTTGTTATTTTAAAAGTTTCCTATTTTTTATTAGCAAATATTGTGCCGGAATTTAGGAACTGAATATTATCAATGACCAGTCAATTGGATTTGCACTTTTTCTAAAAATTTTTACCCTTTTCATAACAAATTTTTATACACGTGTATACTTTCTTTTACACTATTTCATCCTCTCGTTTTGGGATAGTTTATTTTTGTTAGGTTGATGGGCATGGGGCGGTACCCCAGTTAGAACAAATGGTGACGCTGGAAAGTAAAAAATAGTATACTCGTTAGTAAATATAAATTTTCAACAATTATATCCAGTTTTCAGGATATGAAAGGTGGAGATGTAATTTGGCTCAAGAATACAAGCTAATGGAAATACAGGCAGATGTATTATTTACATATGATAGTTCGGGCAGAATGACAGAAATAAATGAGCCTGAAGGTCATGTTGCCCCTTTATTTTTCCTTGGTCGTACCAGAGAAGGAAATGTGATTCGTTTCAACAAAAGTTTCCCAAATTCAAAGATGGGTAAAGTGTTGCAAGTTATTAATAACAATGAGCATATCGTTGACCTTAGAAACTTAATTGTTATTTTAAATGAGATAAGACCGATAAATAGCATATGGATTGGTCCAGCTTACGTTTTTCCCGAAAATTTTAATATGACTTCAAACGCAGTTAGAGTAACAAATGAAAATAAGGAATTACTAAAAGTGGATTTCCCAAATCTATTTGAGGAGTTTGGATGGAGACAGCCTTGTTTCGCTATTATTCAAGACGGTATTGCTGTTTCTGTATGTTGTAGTGCGAGAAAAAGTGCAGAAGCAGCAGAGACTAGCGTGGAAACTTTGGAGGCTTATAAAGGAAACGGATATGGAACAAAAAGTGTTATTGCTTGGGCAAACGAAATCAAGAAAGAAGGGTTACATCCTCTTTATAGTACGGCGTGGGACAATTTCTCTTCACAAGCAATAGCTAAAAAATTGGGTCTTCATAGATATGGAATAGACTTTCATATAAGTTAAGTTTTTTGTAATTAGCATCTAATTATCTTATTGGGGTCTTGACGCATGCCCCTCAAGTTAAAGACTTGAAATTACCCTAAAACAAAGGTTTTGTGCACTTAAACATTCAAGACCACCATATTGAATAAACCATGCCCCCAACAAAAAACACTAAACCTAAAGCTAAAACAACAAAAGCGAGTATTGCATTTTTATTATTTTCCATAAAATTGTCTCCTTGTGATTTTTTATTTTGTTTCATTTTTTATACTAAAAAACCTTTAGTTGTAATTATGGCTAAAGGTTGCGATCATCATACTTCTCAATTTATAAAAATTTCATATTTATAACTCTTGCATGTGGAAAAAGGGATTTACGAAGCTCCCCTCCTATCTTTTTCACTTCTCTCTCAATCTTGAGATGGGGGTCTTACTGACCGTTAATGCGGGATACATACCGTACATTTATAGTTTCCGCTGAACTACTGTGAATATATTCTTCTTCCATCGAAATGGACATTGAAATTCCAATCTTCTATGATAATGGAAAAGCACTCATTATTTATACGAGGTGAACGATGATGAAAAAGTATAAATTCGATTTACATACTCACCATGAACGTTGCGGGCATGCTGAACAGCCAATTCGAAATTATATTGAAGCAGCCATTGAAAAAGGATTACATATCATTGGAATTTCCGACCATTCCCCATTTTTCGCTAGTCAAGAGGACCACTTTCTTCCCTCCATCGCAATGGCAAAAAGTGAGTTCCCGAACTATGTAAACGAAATACTGCAACTGAAAAAAGAGTACGAAGGTAAAATCGAGGTTTTACTTGGAATCGAGGCAGATTTTTTTCCCATGCACATCGAAACATACCGCCAGTACCTTGACCGATATCCATTCGATTACATCATAGGCTCAGTCCACTACGTAAATGACTTGCAAATCTTCACCAAAAATATATGGGATGACTTAACACAATCGCAAAAAATCAAACTAAAAGAGGAGTACTACAATCTAATCGAGCAGTCCGCAAGAAGCAATACATTTCAAATACTCGGACACATCGACGCCATGAAAGGGTATTATCCTGCCTTCTCTTCCATCCAAACAGACGTCATCGACCAAACTTTGAAAGTCATCGCGCAGTGCGGCATTGCAATCGAAGTCAACACATCGGGCAAAATGAAGAGTTGTGGCGGCTGGTATCCAGCAGATGACATCTTAGCAAGAGCTCTCTACTATGGAGTCGACATCACTTTCGGGTCCGATGCACATTCACCTGATCGAGTTGGAGACGATTTTGATTTCGTTCAAAAACATTTGCAGGAAATCGGGTTTGAGGAATGGGTATACTTTAAAGAAAAACAAAGATACGCAATAAAGCTATAACTAAAAATGTATATAGCCTCATCCTTTTCAAGTAGACAGACTAAAAAAACGAGTATGTTTCGGTATGCAACCGGAACACACTCGTTTTTTTGTTTAGCGTCATTCGTAATTCTAAAACCGACTATCTCACCTATCTTATTCAATTTCTCTAAATCTTGAGGTAGGATTCTTACTGCCCGCAAATAACAGAATAAAATCATAAGAAGACCATATTTTAATCATTACATGCAAAAATGAACTTCACAGAGATTCGGTAGACTCGCCTTTCATGCCATAAAGAAACACCTCTCCTAAAAACGTGAGGTTATATATACAAATGAATTATACAAACAACCAACTCATCAGCACGGATGAATCTTGTTCAATTATGGACCGATATACATATCGTATAAGAAAGGAGATGGCTCTCTGTTGTATACATGCACCTTATACGATTCAAGAGATTCTTTTGACATCAGCAAATCTTATCATATTGAATACGAAATTCCTCCCCACCGATTTAGAGCGATTATGATGGAGTTTCGCCGTAATAAAGAAGTAGGAGAAAACATTGGAGAATTTGGTGAAGGATTCGAACGGTTTGGGTACGTCGATATTGTACAGTACGATGCAGAGATCAGGAGAATAACATGATACTAGCAAACAGATGAACATGTCTAAAAAAGAAGAAGCAGGCCGAACCTGCTTTCTTCTTTAAACTTGGATTGATTGTATTACACCCACCACATTTGTGAAGGTGTTTCTTCTATTAATACGCTTTTCAAATTCGTAACGGCACGTTTAAATCCTTCTTCAATCGACATGATTGGATCTTCATGTTCAATGCTTATTACGTAGTCATATCCGTACGTGCGAAGTGCACTCATCATGTCTGACCATTCTTTCATATCATGGCCGCATCCGACTGATCGAAATGTCCACGCACGTGTTTGTACTTCTCCGTACGGCTGCATATCTGTTAGGCCATACATATTTATATTGTCTTGATCCAAGTATGTGTCCTTTGCATGAAAATGATGAATCGCATTTTCTTTTGCTAAAATTTTAATGGCTCCGACAGGGTCGATACCTTGCCACCATAGATGACTTGGATCTAAGTTGGCGCCAATTGCTTTGCTTGTTTTTTCACGAAGTTTTAATAACGTATACGGTGTGTGCACTAAGAATCCCCCGTGCAATTCTAAACCAATTTTCACATTGTGTTTTTCTGCATATTCCCCGAGCTCTTTCCAATAAGGAATGAGCTTATGTTCCCACTGCCAAGTCCGTACATCAGCATATTCATTTGGCCACGGGGTAACAGGCCAGTTTGGATATTTCGCTCCCTCGTGATCCCCTGCTGTTCCGGAAAAACAGTTTACGACCGGCACATTCAGCAGCGATGCTAATTGAATCGTTTTCCGAAGCGTGTCGTCAGATTCTTTCGCAAAGCCTTCTTCCGGTGAGATTGGATTACCGTGACAGCTAAATGCACTAATGATTAGCCCTCGGTCTGTTACTTTTTTTAGGTATGCTTCCCTTTTATCCTTATCTTCAAGCAGTTCATCTAATGGACAATGATGATTTCCAGGATAACAGCCCGTTCCAATTTCAACGGCGTGAAGACCTGCTGCTTTTACTGTATCTAACATCTCTTCAAATGAACGATCTGCAAATAAAACTGTAAATACCCCAAGTTTCATTTTATTTTCCCCCTATTTTACTAGTGTTATATATTTCATCGATAATAGCTGATACTTGAAGTGCTTCTTCCGGTTTTACCACTAACTCAGCCTTTCCTTTGCAGGCATCAATGAAGTTTTTAGCCTGCATGAAACTATAATCCTCTTCTCCCTCTATCCAAGTCGCCGTACTGTCCATCAACATGCCGTTTTTCGTTGTGTAAAGTTCAAGTGGAAAAACGTTAATACCTCCGTCTATCCCAGAAATGCTAACATGTTCTTCATCATCTTTAATATTGGCAGACCAAGACGTTTCGAGCAGCAATGAAGCACCGTTTTCAAATTTTATATAAGCAGTTACATGATCATCTACATGAAAAGTCTCATGATCAAATGTTCCCCATTGATTTAGCTGATTCGGTGTTTTACTTAATTCATTGTACGCACTTCCAAGAACCGCTATATGTTTTGGGTTTCCCATTAGCCAAAGGGATAAATCAAGTAAATGGCAGCCATAATCTATTAAACTTCCTCCGCCTTGCAGTTCTTTATTCGTAAATACGCCCCACCCAGGAACTTTGCGGCGCCGCATCGCTTTCACGCGCGCTACGAGAGGACGGCCTACTTCTGTCATCATTCTTTTTGCTGCTTGTGCTTCTTTCATAAAACGATAATGATAGGCAATTGCTAGTTTTCTATCTGCTTTTTTTGAAGCTTCCAGCATCTCTTCGCACTGCTGCTTACATAGTGCCATTGGTTTTTCACATAATACATGAACGCCTGCTTGCAAAGCCTCAACCGCAAATTCAGCATGGAATTTATTTGGCGTACAAATACATACAGCATCTACTTCTTTCAGCATATCTTTATAGTCAGCAAATACGTGCGGGATATTATGCTCATTCGCTACTTCTGTAGCTCTTTCATGATTAATATCACTTACGCCCCAAATGACGCATTCATTACCTAACTGTTTAAACGCTGGAATATGCCGCCCGGTGGCAATTCCCCCTGCTCCAATTATGCCGATTCTCACGTTATCCACCTCTTATACGCGCGTAATTTGTTTCGTTTTGCTTGATTGTAAAGCTGCTAAAATGACAGCTAAGGATTTAAGCCCTTCTTCACCTGGAACAGCTGGTGCTTCATCAGTCAAAATGGATTGGACAAATTGTTCAATCACGTGCGAGTTACTTTGTCCGCCTTCCTCATTGGACTGAATTTTCCCTAGCTCATAATTGACAACTTCTCCTGTCGCATATTGAACAATTAATGAATACACTGGATGTTCTTCTAAGCGAAGAATCGCTTTTTCCCCATAAATAATCGTTGAGTTGTCTTCTTTCCCCGTATAAGCCCAGCTTGCCGCAAGTGTTCCGATAATACCGCTTTCTGTTTTCAATACACATACTGCGTTATCATCAACAGTAGCGAAATCTTTCGCATTATTTTCAACAAATGCACCAACCTCTACAAATTCTTCTCCGAGTAAGTAACGAAGTAAATCTGTTTTGTGAACGCCTAAGTCTCCCATCGCCCCAATAAACGCTTCTTCTTTTTTAAAGAACCAGCTTTCTTTTCCATCCGCGCTCCATCCTTCTGGTCCACCATGGCCAAAAGCTGTGCGGAAGCTATAGATTTTACCGATTTCGCCATTTTGAATCAGCTCGCGCGCTTTTTGATGAGATGCGACAAAGCGCTGATTGTGTCCGATCATTAATTTTTTACCGTTTGTTTTCGCTGCTTCAATCATTGCTTTTGCCTCTTCTTCTGATGTGGCCATCGGTTTTTCACATAATACATGAACGCCGCTGTTTAAAGCTGCAATCGAAATAGGCGCATGCAGATCGTTCGGTGTACATACACTGACCGCGTCCACGGTGCCGCTAGCTAACAGTTCTTCATAATTTGTATACGCTTTTACGCCATATTGCTTTGCTGCGCGATTTACACGTTCTTCGTTTCTATCACAAACTGCGACCAATTCTACATTTTCATTGAATTGATATTCTGGTAAATGACGATACTTTGCAATGCTTCCACAACCAATAACCGCTACTTTTATTTTTCCCATGATTTTTATCCCCTTTGTTTCAGTTTACTTATTCGTTTTTACAGCAATTTGTTCAATCGGCTCGGCATTACCGTAGACAGGACGTTTTCTTTCTACTGGTTTTGCCCATTGAATTGCATTTATGATCACGCGTTGAATCTCTTTATTATGGTACGTTGGGTATGTTTCATGTCCTGGTCTAAAATAGAACACTTTGCCGTTCCCCCTTTTATATGTGCAGCCGCTTCTAAAAATTTCCCCACCTTCAAACCAGCTTGTAAATATCAATTCATCCGGCGCTGGAATATCAAAATGTTCACCGTACATTTCTTCACGTTCAAGTTCAATGAATTCTGAAATTCCTTCTGCAATTGGATGGCTCGGCTCTACAACCCATAAACGTTCTTTTTCATCCGCTTCACGCCATTTTAAATCGCAACTTGTACCCATTAACGTTTTGAAAATCTTCGAGAAATGACCTGAATGCAAAACAATTAATCCCATTCCGCCTAATACACGTCGTTTTACTTTTTCAACAATTTCATCTGCCACTTCTTCATGTGCCATATGTCCCCACCATACTAATACATCTGTTTGATGTAATACTTCATCTGTTAATCCATGTTCTGGTTCATCTAAAGTAGCCGTTTTTACTTCGAACCCTGCTTTCGTTAAAAATTCTGCAATTGTACCATGAATTCCATTCGGATATATTTCACTTACAACAGGATTGATTTGTTCATGTCGATTTTCATTCCATACAGTTACTTTTAACATTGTGACAGCACTCCTTTTTCCTTTATCCCGCATTAACGGGCAGTAAGCCCCACCTCAAGATGCAGAGAGAAGCAAGGAAGATAGGCTGGGGATAACTGCCCGTAAAAGCCCGATTGGTTCAACTAACCATCAGTGGGGATGAAGCCCCCCACTGATGGAAGTTTCACTTTATTTGTGATTAGTATAGAAAAGATAAGGAATGAAGGATATGCTTAATTTAGCTGTCTTTTTATTCAAAAGTGTCATCATTTTTTTGGTTGTTAAAAATCGAAAGAGAAAATAAGAAGAATTATGATATGTTTTATTTACAAAAGTGGCATGTTCTAAAGGGGAGAAATTGCGTATGACTTTAATAAAAAACGATTTAGAAGTTATTAATGAAAAAGTCATTTATCAAAATCCGTTGCTGTTTCTAAAAATATGGGAAATTAATATGAAAAAACATCATTTCAGTACGATAGAGAAACACCCTTGGCATTATCATAAAGAAGTAGAATTTATTGCCGTCATTGAAGGGAATTTGGGGATACAAAGTAAAAACAAGTATGTTCTAATAGGCCCTGGCGATGTCATCGTTTTAGGAGCCTCCCAACCACATCGTTCTCATAAACCGCTGATGGACGATTTACGATATGTGGTGTTTCAAATCGATTTAGGGAAACACTTCGATGAAAGTATCATGCCCTACATATACTGTTTCTCTGAACAAACCAAACCTTTGAATGAAATAAACTATATTTTTGAAGAAAAGCAGGCTGTAAGAGATGAAATATATACTTTAATTATGGAAATCTTTCAGGAATCACAAACACAAATGAGAGGATATGAAATTGCCATTAGTTCTGCTATTAAGCGAATGATGCTATTACTCTTAAGAAATGATACACGCAACATATTAAACTATACAGAGGGAATTGGTCTGAACCGATTGCGGCCAGTTCTTGAATACGTAGACAAACATTTGGAAGATAAGATTACTGTAGAAGAAGCTTGCTCATTACTAGGACTTAGCTACCATTACTTTATAAAGTACTTCAAAAAAGTTATCGGTACTTCATTTATTGATTACGTTAATTATAAGCGAATAAAAAAAGCTGAATGTTTATTAATGACAAGCGATCTTAGTATTACGAATGTCGGTTATGAGGTTGGTATCTCTAACATGGCTCAGTTCTATAAACTTTTTAAAAGGTATAATCAATGCTCTCCAAAGGAGTTTAAACAACGCATGCAAAACGAATTGGAGGCTAAAAAAGAATAAAGTGAAACTTCCATCAGTGTTTCTTTCATCCCCCACTGATGGAGGTCTCACTTTATCAGAATTTGTTGTTATGTTCCACATTTATAATGACATTTCCCTTCTTATGTCCTTTCTCTACATATCTATGAGCTTCAACTATCTCCTCAAACTCATAGTATCTATCAATGACTACTTTTAACTTCCCCATCTCTACAAGTTCTTTGAGGAAATGTAGTTCTTCTGAAGTTTCAGGTGGATTTCGACTCAATAATAATTTCCTTCGGCTTGTCAATTTAGTCCATAGCATTCGAACACTTGGCAGCGGTTCAGTGACATTTATATAGGTACCGTCCTTCTTTAACAATTTCATACAAGCTGAAAAGGAACTCTTGTTTACCGCTTCAAAGATAACATCATATTTCTCATCTATCCTAGAAAAATCTTCTGTTGTATAATCAATTACCTGGTCAGCTCCCAGAGATTTTACCCATTCCAAATTCGTGGTACTGCATACCCCTGTAACGTTTGCTCCGAAATATTTGGCAATCTGAACTGCATAACTTCCTACACTTCCTGAAGCACCATAAACTAAAACCCTTTGGCAGCTCTGAATATTAGCCTTTCTAAGAAAATACAAAGCTGTGCGTGCTCCAATTGGAATGGCAGCGGCCTCTGCATAAGTTATATTGGAAGGTTTAATAGATACAGCACCATCTTCCGGCAGACTCTTATACTCGGCATAAGCACCAAACCCCGCCAAAGTTGCTGCAAAAACCTGATCACCTTCCTTAAACCTTTTGACATCCTTCCCAACTGACTCAACTTCTCCAGCTAACTCCATACCTAGTATCTCTTTTTTTGGTTGTCTGACACCAAGTGCTATTCGGGCTGGCAGCCAAAAAGCGGGAGGAACCGTAAAACTTCGTGACCGAATATCTGCTACTGTTACGGTTGTCGCTTTTACTTTTACCAAAATTTCATTTTCTTTCGGAATAGGTTTTTCTATCTCTTTCAGTTGAAGAACATCAGGGGGACCGTACTTTGTGTACACAATTGCTTTCATGTATCCACCTCTAATTCGTTATATTCATTAATATGATACGCATATTACGAATAAATAGACCAATGGTTCACTCTCCAGTAGCTATTCTTAAACTATCCTACTCTTTCAGTTAAATAGACATTATTCTTTTCTATTAATTTTAAACATAAATTTCCCAATCTTCATTAGGAAGGCCCGTTTTTTGCGGATAACTTGTGTGTAACATGCATCCGTTACAACACACTGTACGATGACTTCAAAAATAACACTTCGTGCACTTATAAAATTATAGTTCTCTTTTAAATTTTCACGTTAAAACACAAAAAAGCACTCGTTGCCTTTAGTTGACAATCAAGCGCTTTAAGTTCATGTATTTTTAAATGGCTTCAAGTTTATAAGTTTTATCGCGTTATAGTGACCGTATGACATCTTTTTTTCTCGTAAATATCAATCATATTTTATCCTCTTTATCACATAATTCGTACAATGTACCATATGTTGATTTTGGATGAATAAAAGCAATTTGCGCGCCTTGTGCACCAGTTCGAGGTAATTCATCAATCATCTGTATTCCATTTTGCTTTATATACTGAATTCTTTGTTTAATCGATTGGACTCCAAATGCTATATGATGAATACCCTCACCACGTTTTTGAATAAATTGTGCAATTGCACTTTTGTTACTTAGTGGCTCTAACAATTCTAGTTTACTTTCTCCTACTACTAAAAAAGCTACTTTTACTTGTTGTGATTGTACTTCTTCTATTCCTAAAAGCTTCAATTTTAATATCTCTGTATAAAATGGCAAAACTGATTCTATAGATTGTACCGCAATTCCGATATGGTCAATTTTCTCAATCACTTACTATCCTCCTTTTAAAATAGCCCATCCGTTTTATTTTTTATTATTGTATTTCTCATTAATTTTTTATTCGTCATACAGACTCTTCCTTCTTGGAATCTATGACTTAACTTATTGATCCCTCCATATGACCATACTAACTTCGGACAAAATTTAAAAATAATAATTATGAAAATTCAACTTAAAATTTTATGTCTTATAGCATTCACATATTATTTAACCTTTGAACTACCCTCCACTTAACGTCCTTGCGGACTGCTTGAAGTGGGGGATTCCTACGAACACCAAAGTATTCTTTGGTTATCTTAGTAGGCTAACATAGCAGTAGGCGGGTCACCTATTAGTCCTCTAAGATACTTACCAAAGTCAATTTTAATTAATGCTTCATTATATTCTTTAGTAATACCTAAATCAGACATCTTTTTACTAATCTCCGACAACCCATCTACACTAAAAGTATTATTTTGAATAGCATTTTTAAGCTTATTCATCTTAGTGACATTGACATTACCGACCTCGACTATATCATCAAGATAATCGCTTACAGTGTTACCCGTACCCTTAAAATAAAAAGCACTTGTTGCCTTTAGTAGACAATCAAGTGCTTTAAGTTCATGTGTTTTTAAGTAGCAGTAAATTTGTAGGTTTTATAGTAACAGTACGACAGCCTTTATATATTTTGACAAGTACTACGTTAAAACTTACGAGCTTGTATGAATGCATTATTACCTACGTTCATTATAGTTGTCGCCTAATAAATAGAGAATACACTATTTTATTTATTTAAAAATTTATAATCATTCAATATCTTAATTCTCTATGTTACCCTTCCATTAACTGCTTTCTCATTTTATGTGTTTCTAAATCTGCTAATCTAACGGGAATAGGTAAACGACTCTCGTTATTAATACAGTTCATAACAACTTCAGTACTTGTATCTAAATCAATCCAGTTCCCACAAGAAACAAAAATAGGTTTAACATTTTTTGTCGTTCTCAAAGTTCGACCATAGACTTCATTATTTATTACAATATCGGTGTAAGAACCTATTAGATTCTCTGGCATAATAAAATCTACACCTTGAATTTTAAGATAACTTTTTGCCACACCAATCGTTGGTTTATTTAAAAGAAAGGAGGCATGAGTAGCAATACCCATGTGACGATAATGTAAATATCCATTGCCATCAAATATATATATATCTGGTTGCTTCGTTAGTTTTTTAACTGCCTCTATTACTAAAGGTAACTCTCGAAACGCAAGGAAACCTGGAATATAGGGGATCGTTATTTCACCATAACTGTATACTTTTTCGACAATTTCCTTTGTACTATAATCAATGATTACAATACAGCATGTACCATACGTCGTTTTATTTACATCCCAGTAAGCTAAATCTACCCCTGCAATAAATTGTATCTCTTCTATTTGAAAATTATTTTCTAATTTAATTCTAGGTAATAATTCACTTTGAATTTTTGAAAACTCTTGTATTAATTCCTTTTCATCAAAATTATTCATTATCATCACGATCAGCGAATCGGGTAATTAGTTCTAACTCATCTTTTGTTGGAGAAACTTTTTTCCTGATTATATTCCCTTGTTTATCCCATTCAGTATACTTTAAACAAACGCCGAATTTAAACTCTCCTTCATATTTGAGTTCTTCACTTTCATACCAAATTTTTCTTATACCTCTTGTTTGTCCTTTTATCATATAATCTGTAGATTTCACTTTTCCATTATGATGAAATTTAACATTATTACCTTCTTTAAAACCATTCTTATAATAACAGTAATATGCTAAATTCCCATTGTCATATAACTCGTAAGCTAAACCAGTAAAAGGCTTTCCACCCTCATCTTCTGGGTTATCTAGCACTTCATCACTGTATGAGGTAAACCATAGTTCCTCATCAAAATCTATACCATGTTCTAATACATATTCTTTACTTAGTACATCCATCTTATTTTCCAACTTTTTTCACCTCTGAACTAAATTCAAATCCTTCAGTAATAAAATTACAATGTGGACAGGTTGGCATCATCATACCAGCCGGTTTTAATTTTTTACCAGACCTTACGACGTGGGTAATAAAATCTGTTGGCTGTGCTTTTGGATTCGCAAGTAATGCCTGATTCAAGGAGTATACCTCTGCATGGGAACCCGCTCCATACGTAAATTTATAACCATCTTTAACACTACTAGGCATGTTATATATCCTATCCCTAATAATTGGGTGCAATGTATCTGGAATATCACCGTCAGTATTATTAATTCCAAAATAATATTTTCCAGTTGTTTTATCAAATGTTCCTGCAACCGCTGGACCCATTTCATTTTTAGTCAGCCCTAATGTATTTAGTCTTTCAACTTCTTTTTCTACAGCACCACGCAAATTTATCCTATAGTTTAATTCTTGTGAAGTAAACTTTCCATATTTATTACGCAAGTATTCTATTCTACTTAAATTTTCGCCACTATTAGAAGCTTCACCCGTACCCTTACCAACAACACTCTCTTCCAACT
Source organism: Bacillus sp. GB_SG_008 (assembly GCF_052038115.1). Classification (NCBI taxonomy): domain Bacteria; kingdom Bacillati; phylum Bacillota; class Bacilli; order Caryophanales; family Bacillaceae; genus Bacillus; species Bacillus sp. GB_SG_008. The sequence continues at coordinate 75,992 of NZ_JBPZSK010000009.1, forward strand.
CCGAAATCCGACTCTGAATCATCCCTTTCGACTCGTCATGACTCGCTTTCACCGCAGCTTCCCAATTCGTGCCACGACGAAGTCCCATGACTCCATCAACGGGTACTGGAGATTTACCTAATACGAAATCTTTCGCGATATTGAATCCACCTGTTGTACCGTCTACCACCTTGGCAACTCCGCTTTTTATCGCGTGATCCCAGTCATTTATATAGAAATTTCAGGAGAAAATCCATTATCAATGAAAATAAAAAATGATACCACTAGAAAAAGCTATTTAAAGAGAAAAAGAAGATAACTATCTATATAGTAGATAGTTATCTTCTTTCGTTTTCTTTATATTGATAGAATTTCTGTTACTTGCTCAAAGCAGGTACTTTTTCAGTAGCCTCATCAAAATTAAAGTCATTTTTTATGCTTGAATTTCTAAAAGAATTTTTATTAAACTCTTCATTTTATATGAATACATTTCATAATTCTCTTCCATTTTTTCATCTAGTTGGATATTTTAATAAAAAATATTATCTTTCCTTTTTGTATTTCTCAATAATATCTTTATCAAATTCATTATTTTCATCAGGTAATTTATTCAATTTTTTATATTTCCATATCACATGTCTTTCGTAATCATCATACTCACAATTATCCAAGTCTGTATAATCATAATCAATATTAAATTTACCCGAAGAAGTTAGTTCAAATGTTAAATTGGACCACAATGGTTGATTATTATTCTTAAATTCCTCGCGTAGTTTTTCTATATAGTCATTAAGTTTAAATAATTTTTCCATATACTGATCTTTTTCTAAATTATATATTTCAGGAATCTCTAAACTATAGATTGGTTCAGAATCATTGTTAGGATAGAAATAGAAAAATGCCTCATTACTAAAGTCATCTATTTCTGCATATAAATAAACTTCCTTCCACCCAACAGGGATTATACTATTGAGATAATTTGCAATTATTCCATATAATTCTTCCATTTTTTCAGTTTTCATATTCTAACCTCCATATACATTTTTTAAAATCTTCACTTTTTCGATACCATTTATTTTATAAATAATAGCAAAGCTATCCGGTCGTATTGAAGTTCCGCCATACCTTGGCCTTATATCCACAAAAACTTCTTTTCCTCCTCTTAAAGCTTTTGCCCAAGCAGATTCCAATTTTTTATAAGCACTTACATTAACATTACCATTCATTGCAACTATGTTATCAATTAGCGGAGATCCATTAAATTGTGTACCGATTAAATGTCCACCATGATCTCCTTGAGTACTAGGAGCTTTAACTCTATCTTCCCCCCCAGCAGCTAACTGATGCTTACTACTACGTTCTCCCATCTCTGACGTTAATTCTCCAGAAGCTCTCTCAATTCGTCCTAGTTCATCCGTTTGATACAGATATCCATTCGTTTCATATTTCACATTAGGTTTCAATTTAAATTCATCTAAAAAGTGACTACCATCTTTAACTACATCATCAGCAGCCTTACTAGTGTTACCCGTACCCTTACCAACAACACTCTCTTCCAACTCCGAAATCCGACTCTGGATAATCCCTTTCGACTCATCATGACTCGCCTTCACCGCAGCTTCCCAATTCGTGCCACGACGAAGTCCCATGACTCCATCAACGGGTACTAGAGATTTACCTAATACGAAATCTTTCGCAATATTGAATCCACCTGTTGTACCGTCTACCACCTTGGCAACTCCGCTTTTTATCGCGTGATCCCAGTCATTTATTTTATCTGCTGTTTTCCAGCCTTTTCTTCTTATGTTCGTACTGATATAAAAAATTTACACTTAGTACACTAATAAAATTATAATATACTTTTCAATTTTCATAATAAAATACAAAAAGGCACTAGTTGCCTTTAGTAGACAATCAAGCGCTTTAAGTTCATGTGTTTTTAAGTAGAATTAAATTTGTAAGTTTTATAGTAACAATATGACACCTTTTATATATCGTGACAAGTATTACATTAAAACTTACGAGCTTGTACGAGTTCGTTAGTTTCATGTCCATTCCATGTTCTTTATATTCGTCGCCCGGTAAAATGTCATCTCGCCTAAGCTCATACTTCGCTTTTGACTATATCGTTGCACATAGTAACCCATGATGGTACAACCATCATGAGTCTCTACTTTTAAACAGCCTATTCTTTTTCTATCCACTTCAAAATAAGTTCTTTTTCGCTTGCTTGCCTTATGTGCCTGTGTATATTTAACCTTAGCACTACGAGCTTTGTCGTTCTCATTTGCAAATATAACTTTAGTAGTAAGTCAAAATGATTCATTACGGGAATCAAAATCACACTTCTCTTAAAATGTAAATCTCTATTTTTTAATCACTTAAAATTTTTGTCATAAAATCATGTCTTGTGATTGTCTTATCGTCATTCACTTGGAATTTATGTAACAAACGTTGTTTCATTAGTTGAATTTTTTCTTTAGTAATAAAAGTTGTCTCAATAGCACTTTCTATTAATATTGCTATGCTCTCTTCTTTTATTCCTTCTAACGCCTGTGGTAAATATATTGTTTTCTCTCTTTTATAAGCTTTCCATGCCGTATAAGAAACTATATCAACTAATAGAGACCATAATCTCGCAATTTCCAAATCTTCCTCATCTTCAGCAAACTCAGATATTCCTGTACACTCTGCATTATCTATCAATTCATACAAGTCATCACCAGACACACTTTTATTTTCAACCCAAGCCCAACATTTATCTAGTGCATCTCTTCCATCTAAATACCGCTCATCATCATTTTTAATAATACTAAAAACCTTCTCACCAATAGTTAAAATAAATCCAATATTTACATCATCTTCCAATATATACATTTCATTATTTTCCATAAGGCACCTCTTATTCTAATATTTTTCCATCCTTTAATGTGAAGGATAACACTCCATTAACCTTGACAGTTTCATCTAATTCTGATGTTACCACAAATTTAAGGTTAGGAAATTTTTTGCTAGCTTGATAAAAAATGCCGCATTTATCTTCTGGAAACGGTTTTATTAACCCTTTAGTACATTTATTGCAAACCCCTCTAGGATTTGATTGATGAATATACAGAGTACCTTTTACATCATTAGGGTCAATGCCTGCTTTTTTAACAGCATCATTAAATTCATTGAGCACCCCTTCTTCAGCGTGTCTAGTAAATTGGGCCAATCTAGGATTTTTAATATGATTATAAGGTGCTTTGAATTCTCTATTCGGATTCACATCATCTAGTGAAGGTAACTTGGCCTGGTTTCTTACTTCTGGAGAAGCTCCCTTAAAAACCAAATTTTCTAAACCACTAACATCTGCTTTTCCAACTGAAACAGTGTTAGTTTCGGGTACATTGAGTTCATTCCTATACGCATCTAAATCAGTTTTTCCAAGTTTAAAAGTATTTTCACCCGTACCCTTAACTTCACTAGCTCCCTTACTTCCTCCAGAACCACTATGCCCCTTCGCAAGTTGATAAGCTTCATCCTTACTTGCACGCGTTTTCGCAAAGCTTTTTGCCACGTCTCCAGCAGTTGAATATTCTACATAGGGAAGCCTTACTCCCATTCCGGTATCTGCCCACTTAACTCCTACTGGAATTTGCGTCTTTTTCACTGTATTTAGCGCATTCTTTAAAGTACTATTATCTTGTAGCGATTGTACCACATTTTTCCCTAAATTCGGGTTGAAATTAGTTGCTCCATCTTTCAATTTTGATAGTTTCGCCATGGATGCAGCGCTACCTAATCCCTTGAATCCTTTTACCGCTGTTCCAAGGCCTGGGATGGCATCGAGCGCTCCGAATATCCCGTTCGCTGCTCGTTCCGCATCGCTTAACTTTCTGCCGGTTCCCCAATCTTTTCCGTCGTATGCACTCTTGATTTGTAAGCCTCCATATAGTGCTGAGGCTGTTAGTCCGGCTGGTGGGCAAGCAATGGTTAAAATGATAAGTCCGGCTCCTATTGCAAGATCACGCCACGTCTCCAACTTTTTTTGTTCGTCTTCTCTCGTTTTGTACTCGAATCCACGCATGGATGGGACAAGCTTTCGGTATTCGGCGTAATCTAGCTTCGCATCTGGATTTTCTTGTTTTATTTCTTGATACTGTGCGCGGAGAACTTTATCAAACGCTAAGGAGTCTTTGAAAATATCGTCCACTGTTATTTTATCTTTTTTCGTCGTAATCGTTTGTGCCATGCCATAGCCGTGTGCGTTTGGCAGCGTTGTCGTAGAAGTAGAACCAATTCGATTTTTTGTTGAGTAATTTCGAATCGATAGATCTCTCATTTTCCCCGCAGATTTGTCCATGTCCTTATAAAAAGGTTCATCGATATGTCTCGATACAGCTTCCCCCGCTTTTGTGCAGTAGTTTCCTAGTGTGATATAGTCGTCAAGCAATCGATTGATTTTCCCTTGTTGACTGGTGTGTTGAAAGTGAATACTTCGGTCGGAGTCTAGGGAATGTATTTTTGACTCTATTTTTTCTAGAAGGTCATTGGCATGTTTTAATTCCATTAGTGCATCTTTTGTAAGTTTGTCGATTCCTTCTTTCATTTCTTGCCAATCACTTGGCTTGTAATGCACATCCATTTCTTATTTATCCTCCCTTGCCGTATAATAATTAACCGCTAATACCTAAGATTTTTTGTAATTCTTCATCCTTTTTGATCATTTCTTCTAATGTATAATTCACAACGAGTGCCGCTTGTTTATAGTTGTCTGCGAGTTCCATCGTTTTTCCTAATATATCTTTGTACTGCTCGATTACTTTTGTTGCCTCTCCTTTTTTGTAAAAATCGCAGCTCGTGAGACCATCAATATTTTTCGCTACACCATCAGCATACAGGTTATAAATATTTTGCAGGCGCGTTGCAATATCAACCATTTCTGTGAAATTGACTAAAACTTGTGAGCCGCCTCCTCCTGAACTGCCATCCGTCATTTGTGCGTGCATTAGTTTATTCCTCCTAATGATAAACTTTTTGGATCAATAAATTTCTTATATGGCATTTTTAACACATCATATATCTTCTTATTTAAAGCATATAGACTAATCCATTCATATCGTTTCCGTTCTACATCAATTTGGATATAATCATCTTCCTCTGTGAAGTACAAGAAACAATCCCATTTTCCTTGTTCTATGAAACTTGTTGTACGCGGTCGACTGAATGTTTCTATTGCTAATACTTCTTTTTGCGACAAATCCATTTCTTCAAATGTTTCCTGTTCTTCCTGCGTCATCTTACTTGTTAAAAACGTAGTATCTTTCTCTCTTGGTTCTCGCATTAGAAATGGAATTCTCTCTAATAACGATAAATACACATCCCGCTTCGGTATGTAATGGAGTTCATATTTCTCATGTGGCTTTATTTCTGTTAGTACAGCTACTCGTTCTTTGTCATTTGGTAAAAATCCTATGAGCAGGTTATTGAATCGTGTATACTCCTGACTTTCTTGATACGCTTTCAGTAATTCAATGAGTTGGAATGCAGCCATTGTCAGTCCGCCATCTTCCATAATGAGCCCTTTTCCTCTTAATCTTTCGGTTGCTTTCGTTACACAATCGGCATCATCCATGATGAGTTTTTCACGCTCTGGCAAGCCAAATAAATAAGTAATGCCAGCTGCACCAGCTAATACATATAATTCAGAAGGACTGAAACTTTCTATGTTATTTTGCATCGTTTGATCCCTCATTTCTATTACAGGTTTTTAATCGTTTGTACTTCACTCGTGTTAGAGAATGTATGAATATGTTTGTCGAGATCTTTCAACGCTTTTGTATGATCTTCAAGTGCATCTGCCATATCTGCATTTAACTGAATGATTAACTCCAAATAAGATAGAAACGCATCTCGTGTTTTTCCTTTCCAATGAGAGCTTGTCACAGTTGCTTGTAAGTCTTTTGCTTGTTGGAGTGAGTCTTTTACACTATTTTCAATTTGCTGTGCATAGGTAATTGCATTTGCCGCTCCCTCACCAGAAATCTCAATTTCTTTCCCGCTCATGTTTAAACCTCCGTTTCTATTAAAATGCAGTATAAATTCATAGTTTGCATTTATTTTTTCGCTGCCGCAGCTTCCCGTTCTTCTGCCACTGCTTTTGCTTTATATTCTAAATATTTACTGTATGCTCTACTTTTAGCATGTGTAACGTTATCTAAAGAATGCTGAAAATGAGTCATAAGCGCAGATAAAGTATCATCTTTTTGGTGACGTTTATCCTCAAATTCCCGAGCTGGAATTTTCCCAGCCGGCAAGCCGTTACTTTTTGATTCATAACTTCTCTTTGCCGACTCTGCTTTCTCAATACGTTGTCTTACTTGTATTTCCTTAGATTTTAAATATTCATATAACCGGTCATATTCATCACGTTTTCGTTCATTTTCTGTATAACTAATATGAAAGAAGTTACCAACACTATCTAAAAACCTTTCTGACATTTCTAAACCTCCCCATTTCTGTGAATGCAACATGCTAGATTGGTATTTTTTTATCCACAATTCCATTTTCTATTCACAAAATGTTCAATACCGTCATTTTATCAAACCACTTATACATTTACCATATTTTATGAAAGAAGGAACAGAAAAGGATGGCTTCGGTATATGAACCAAAACCATCCTTTTATTAAATCTTGTTTATTCAAGCTTTCACCTGAAACGCCCCCGACGAACTTACCATATCCGCCACTGTATCTGGAATTTTCTCTGCAATCGACTCCCCAATTTTCAAGCTGGCTGTTGCCGCCGGAGACGGGGCATTGCAAATATGCATGGAGTTCGTGCCTGAAATAATGCAAAAATCATCTACCATATTTCCATTGGACATAATTGCCTGTGCTCTTACACCGGCATGAGTCGGAACGATATCCTTATCCGTGAGCTCTGGTATTAAGCGCTGCAAGCTTTTAAGAAATGATTGTTTACTAAAAGAGCGGATCATCTCTTTCATGCCTTCTTTCATGTTTGGCATTGCCATTTTCCAAAAGCCGGCATACGTCATTGTTTCCATAAAGTCTTTTAGATCAAAATCTTTTTTTGTATAGCCTTCGCGCTTAAAACTTAATACCGCATTAGGTCCTGCATGTACGTCTCCGTTTATCATTCTTGTAAAATGAACGCCTAAGAACGGAAAATCTGGATTTGGAACTGGGTAAATCAAGTGTTTCACGAGATGACGCTTTTCCGGAACAAGTTCATAATATTCGCCTCGAAACGGTACAATTTTCATATCCGTTAATAATCCTGTTTTTTTGGCAATTCGATCACTATGTAATCCAGCACAGTTAATAAGAAACCGCGTTGTAAAAACGCCTTGATTTGTCTCAATGGTAACGAAATCTTTTTTCTCAAAAATATGTTCTGCTTTCGTATCTAAGTGCACTTCTCCTCCGTTCTCTTGGATGAAATGTGCAAACGCATAACTTACCCCTTTATAATCGGCAATACCGCAAGAAGGAACTCGAATCGCTCCTAGCCCTTTTACATGAGGCTCAATTTCCGCTAATTCTCCTTGATCAATTTTAGAAATCTCCAAACCATTTTGCAGACCTCTCTCGTAAAGGTTCTGTAAAAGAGGAAGTTCTTCCTTTTCTGTAGCTACAATCACCTTTCCGCACATATCATAAGCAATTCCGTTTTCTTTACAAAACTGAACCATTGCTGCATTTCCTTCTTTTGCAAATCTAGCTTTGTAGCTGCCTGGTTTATAGTAAATGCCGGAATGGATAACACCGCTATTATGCCCAGTTTGGTGATGTGCAAGTATGGGCTCTTTTTCAATAACTGCTATTTTGGCATGAGGAAATTTTTTCGTTAAAGCCATCCCAGTTGAAAGCCCAACAATCCCTCCACCGATAATTATGAAATCATACATTAAACTTCCTCCTTACATCTTATATGTACGTATACCCGTATATCATGAAAGGCAGGTCTTATTTAAAGACCCGCCATACATATTATTATTTGGAAAAGCAGCCGCGTTGGCGCATTAACTCTCGATATAAATCTTTATTTTTTTCAAAAGGAGCTCGCCCGTGCATCCAAAATAGGTTATTTAAAAGAACTAGATCACCAACTGGTAATTTTAAGGCATGCGTTGCTGGAGAGTTTTCGACAGAGTGTGATAGTTCTTTCAGATATGTTGCCTGTTCAATATTATCAGGGTAAGCAAATTGATCGATAAAGCAAATACAAGGCGCATTATTTACATCAAAAAATGTTTCACGGTATACGATTTCCTGTGCATTTTTACTTGGCGGTGCTTTGTATGTGACTTTAACAGGTGCTAGTGGATGACTTCGAAACTTATCAAGCTCTTCCCAATCATCTAAATGAAGTAAACGTGATTCTCCGCCTACTGCGTTCTTTTCCTCAATTTTCATCATAAGCAGCCAATCTGTCGGTTCATCCACAAATGTTCCATCTGTATGAAGCGTGAATAATCGATACGCTTGGCGAAGATAAGAATCACTGCTGTCTGTATCTTTCACATTAAATCTAGCATAATACGTTCCTGTCATTGCATCAAAGTTAGACGTACCAATTAAATGTGTTAATGCCGTTGCAAATTTCACATAGTCTTCTGCATCTGTCGTTTCGCCTTGTACACCAATTGTAAATCCGCCCGTTTCACGGTCATGAATAATCCCTCGAACATTCTCCATTAAGGATGCACCAAAGATTTTTTTCATTTGATTAGCAAGGATAAAGCGAGAATAAGGAATGTATTGCAATGATTGCTCAGAATGTTCTTTTGCCTCTTCGAAAAATTGTTGAAGCAATTGCTGATTTAATACAATATGATACAAGCGTTTATGTTCTGGATGAGGAACAATTTCATATCCCTCATACTTCTTTGCAAATTTCATCTTTACTTCTTGTTCCGTAATCATCGACATCTTCCTCCTTAGTTCAAATAAACCAAAAAGCCAGTCATACGCATCCACAATAATAAATTGTAGAAACGTACAACTGGCTTAAAATTACGAGTGTTCTTTAATCTCTTAAAGTACAATAATAATAGACAGTTTTTTTTATTAAAATATGTGCAAAACAGAAAATGAAGATCGGATTTAGAGAAGGCTAATTTCTCGTATGGATCTTATCACTTTATAGTTAAATATTAATTCAAAATTTTCTGACTGTCAATGTATTTATAGCATTTATTTTAGATTTTTCAATTTGCATATTCGTGTACTGGTCTTTCTTTCGACTACACACTTTACACATTTTACACGATTTCGCTGCACTACTTTCCACGCACCCTCTTTTTGTTTTTGCCTGCTCCTTTACACCTTGAACTTCACTTAGTTTTGACATCTTTCTGCCTCCTTATTGTATATAAAATGAAAGAGCCAGTTATATTCCGCGCATCAAATAAGCAGAAATACAACTGGCTCTCGTTTACGAACGCTCTTTAAACGTTAAAGTGCAATAAACTCGACAGTTTCATAATTTAATTTGAAATCAAAAAACTACTTTATCCCTCATTAACGGGCAGTAAGACCCACACTGATGGAAGTTTCACTTTATAGGACCCATTTCCTCATATTCCTCCTGAGGTGTTTCGCCGTTTACGTAACTTGTATATTGGCGGTACAAATCTTTTAAAGCACTAATAATCGCATTTTGCGCTTTTCCTTGATAATGGTAAGAAATTTCTTGGATGATCTCTTCAATCCCATCTCGTAAACTATATCCTCTTAAAATTTGAGAAATAAAGTCTCTCCCGTGTCCTGTAGCAAGGGTACATGACGATTCGATAATTACATGATATTTGTGATCCGCCTCTATTGTAATCGTTAGTGTTTCATAGACGCTGCGTACAGCCATCCCTTTCGGAAGCCTTGCATGTCCTGCCATGAAAAAAGTACCTTTACGCATGTTCATCCCCCATTATTGTGCATCAGTTTATATTACGATTATACTTGATCTACATACACCGTTTTTAACCTTGTATAAAATTCTGCAGCTGCTTTCCCTTGTTCGCGTGGGCCAGCACTAGAATTTTTCATTCCTCCAAACGGAACTTGCGGCTCTGCTCCTGCTGTTTCGGAGTTTACATGAACCATTCCAACTTCCATATCATCGATAAATTGCTGCGCAAGACTTAAGTTATTTGTACAAATGGATGCACTAAGCCCATATTCCGTATCGTTAGCTAGGTGAACTGCTTCTTGATAATTGCTCACCTTAAACAAACAAATAACCGGGCCGAAAATTTCTTCTTTCGCAATGCGCGCATCGTGAGGTACATCTTCAAAAATAGTAGGTAAAATATAAAACCCGTGTTTTAACTCATCTTCTGTTGGTACGCTTCCCCCGCAAATTAAGGAAGCCTCTTTCTTACCTGCTTCAATCATTGATAAAACAGTTTGCTGCTGATTCTCGGATACACATGGCCCCATAAACGTATTATTTTCTAATGGATTTCCAACTTTAAGAGCCTCTGTACGCAACACGAGTTCATTGCGAAATTCCTCATAAATTTCCTCTTCAATTATAATTCTACTTGTTGCAGTACATTTTTGTCCCGTTGACATAAATGCGCCTCTTATCGCAATCTCTACTGCTTTACTAATGTCAGCATCTTTTAATACAACTAATGGATTTTTCCCGCCCATTTCTAATTGTACTTTTTTGCCGTTCGCAACAGCAGTTTGCTGAATTGTTTTTCCGACGCCATTAGAACCAGTAAAGGATATTGCTTTTATATCAGGGTTTTCTGTTAATTCCGATCCAACTACTGAACCTTTCCCAAATACACAATTGATAACGCCAGCAGGAATTCCCGCCTCGTGAAAAGCATTCACGAGGTGAAATACTGATTTTGGTGTAATTTCTGCAGGCTTAATGACAACAGTATTTCCGTAAATAAGTGCAGGTGCCATTTTCCATACTGGAATCGCAATCGGGAAATTCCACGGCGTAATTAATCCTACTGGTCCAACCGCTACTCGTTTGCTGTAGAGCATCGTTTTCGGATTGGCCGAAGGAATGATTTCTCCCATGGGCTGATTCGCTTCTCCTGCATAATATTCAAGAATACTAATCGCCCGCTTCGTCTCTCCTATCCCTTCAGCGAGTGTTTTTCCTTCTTCACTCGTTAAATCATGACCGATTTCAGTCACTCTTTCTTTTAAAATAGCTGCCGCTTTCCATAAATAACTTGCCCGCTCTTGAAACGATAACCCTTGCCAATTTTGAAAAGCTTCTTTCGCGGATGCAATCGCTGCTTGTGTATCTTCTGCTGAGCTTAATGGAAATTCTCCTAATACTTCTCCATTATGCGGATTATAGTTTTTAGAATATTGATTAGTAGATGGCTCTTTCCACTGACCATTTATATAATTGAAAAACTTCATTGTACTACCTCCAACTGGAAAAATAATTGCTTCTTCTTATTTGGATACCTTAGCAATTGCTGCTTCAAGAATAGCAAGTCCTTCTTCAAGCTGTTCATCAGTTATGACAAGCGGCGGTAAGAAACGAAGTACACTGCTATAAATACCAGCACTTATTGTGATTAAACCTTTGTTATGTGTTTCTTGCATAATTGCTTTAACCTCTTCTGTTGCCGGCTCTTTCGTATTTCGATCCTTTACAAGTTCCATAGCTGTCATCGCACCAAGGCCTCTTACATCGCCAATTAATTCATATTTATCCTTCCAGCTATTGAACACTTCCATCATACGATCGCCGATTTCACGAGCACGTTGTACTAAGTTTTCTTCTTCGATTACATCTAAAACAGCTAGACCAGCTGCGCAAGCAACCGGGCTTCCTGAAAAAGTCCCGCCAAGTTGTCCTGGACCAGGTGCATCCATTAATTCCGCTCTTCCTGTCACTGCGCTAAGCGGCATACCTGCTGCGATGGATTTTGAAAATGTCATTAAATCAGGTGCTACACCGAAATGATCCATTGCGAACAAGTTTCCTGTACGAGCAAAGCCTGTTTGAATTTCATCTGCAATCATGACAATTCCATATTTATCACAAAGATCTCTTACTCCTTGCATAAACGTAGCACTTGGGACAATAAATCCACCTTCACCTTGAAGGGGTTCCAAAATAATTGCGGCAATATTATCACTTGCTACTTCCTCTAACATAAAACGTTCGAAATACGCTAAAATTTGTTGATCTATTTCTTCTGTCGTCATACCATCTTCTGCGCGGTAATAATACGGATAAGGCAGCTTGTATACATCTGGTGCAAACGGACCAAACCCATGTTTATAAGGTTTTACCTTACTTGTAAGAGACATTGTCATTAATGTACGTCCGTGATACGCACGTTCAAACGAAACGATGGCACTGCGCCCAGTAGCTTTTCTAGCAATTTTCACAGCATTTTCTACAGCTTCAGCTCCGCTGTTTGCAAACATTGTTTTTTTCTTAAAATCTCCTGGCGTTAATTCATTCAGTCTTTCGGCTAACGCAATATAGCTTTCATACGGCGCTACATGAAAACAGCTATGAATAGAAGATTCTACTTGCTCTTGAATTGCTTTTACTACCTTCGGATGACAATGGCCTACATTTTGCATCCCAATCCCACCTGCAAAATCGATTAATTCGTTGCCATCTATATCAGTAATAATGGCTCCTTTCGCAGATTGAACATATAAATTGGTAATATTATATGGACCTGCAGGCACTGCGTTCTTTCTTCTTTCGTTTAAAATATCAGATCTTGTAGTTACAATATTGTTCTTTTCTTTTAACATTGAACTTACCCCTTTTTTCATTTTTTATTTTGCATTACACACGACTTAGTCCTTCTCTAAACCAATCTCCGAACCTTTTAAAATTGGAAATCCTGCCTTATCAGCCTTAATAGGCTTATTTCTAACTCTTAGAAAATAGGATGCTATCACTATAGCAGCAGCTAAAATCGTTAAATAAAATTGCATACGCATATCGGCTATAAATGCTTGTGAAACAAATATCGTAACAATCATAAGAAGCGTTGCGTATGTGAGATAAGGGAATAACCACATCTTCACTTTTAGTTTCCCTGGGTCTTCCCTTTCCGCTTCTCTTCTTAATCGAATATGAGAAACTGCAACAAACATATACATAAGCATCGTAACGCCGCCTGAGCTATTTGCTAAAAAAGCAAATAGTTTATCAGGAGATATAAACTTCAGCATTGCGCAAACAAATGCGAATAATACACTCGCAACGATCGCCCAAATTGGTGCACCTCTACTGTTTAATTTTGAAAAAGCAAGAGGAGCATCTCCTTTTTTCGAAAGCGAAAATAACATGCGAGAACTCGTGTATAATCCTGAATTTAAAACAGATAGCAAGGACAGGAACACAACTCCGTTCATAATTTCCGCAGCAGCAGGAACTCCTGCCATCCGAAATAAACTTGCATAAGGAAGCTTCAATAATTCTGCATTATTCCACGGCATAAAAATGACCAAAATCGTTACAGAACCTACGAAGAACAGCATAAGACGCCATACAACACTGTTAATTGCTTTTATAACATTCTTCTCTGGATTTTCAGATTCTCCCGCCGCGATTGCGGCTACTTCACTCCCTGATAAAGAGAAAGAAATAAATACGACACTCAGCAATACAGGAACAATCCCTTTTGGAAAAAAGCCACCGTTTTCAGAGATTGTAGAAAAGTTAGGCCTGTCCACACCAGGGACAATTCCAAAAATCATAGCAATTCCTAAACCTAAAAATACAAGAATTGCTGCAACTTTAATAAAGGCTAACCAATATTCAAACTCTCCATATAGCTTTACAGAGTAGATATTTGTAATCGTCATCAAAATAATCATGGAAAGACTAGCTATCCATGCTGGTATGGAAGGGAACCAATTGTTAACCATCGCCCCTAACAATACCGATTCAATTGCGATAATAATGACCCAGTTAAACCAGTATAACCAACCGATTGTGTAACCAGCCCAAGGTCCAATTGCCTTATGAGCATATGTTGCAAAAGAACCGCTATCAGGATTTACCGCAGCCATCTCTCCTAACATCCGCATCACGAGTACAACCATTAAAGCACCAATAATATAAGACAAAATTGCTGCTGGACCTGTTGATTGAATAATTGTCCCGCTCCCTACAAATAATCCTGCTCCGATAACCCCACCAATTGAAATCATTGTTATATGCCTGGTTTTTAAGTCTTTTTGCAGTTCATTTTTTTCTTTAACCAAAAAGATCACCAACCTATAAGTATTTATTTTCACAAATCCTTCTAGCATACATAAGATTGAAACATTGCCCGTCATTGATAACGCTTTCTAAAACCCGTCCTATAAATCGTTCTTCTGATAAGCATATGTAACGCTCATCCTTTTCTTATTTATAGAAAAAATAAAAAGAGCCAGAAAAACAATGTAAAGAGTCACATTGGATTTTACTGTCTCTATCCCTATGGCTCGTCTTCCTGCTAAGGAAGTTCAAGTGGAAAGAAGCCAATTCATTTCTATTCAATTCATCGTAACAATATCCGGGCTTGCAGGGAGGCTAATCACTGTCATCCGTTAATAGACTAATAATAATACAAATAAACTGAATATTCAACATTTATTTTAAATTCAGCAAAATTAACATAAACCGCCTTGTTTGAATACATTATCGTACAATCATAAAGGTGGGATAATATGGAACGAGAACAGTATAGACAAATGGAGAAAAAAGATCTGCCTCTTGTAGAACCGAAAGCATATGAAAATGTAAAGCAAATTGTTATTGTTGGTATTCCAACTTTCATTGGATTATCAATTTACGGCATCATAATGACGCTTTTGCACTGAAGTGAGACTCTTCATCAGTGACCCCCACCCATCTTCTTCACTTTTTTCTGCATCTTGAGGTGGGGGGCTTACTCCCCTAAAATAGCGAGATAAACACGGATGAATTTTGGTTAATTATAGAACAATATACATATCACGTAAGAAAGGAGCTGCTCTTTGTTGTATACATACACCTTATACGATTCAAAGGATTCTTTTGGTATCAGCAAATCTTATCATATTAAATGCGAAATTCCTCCCCACCGATTTAGAGCGATTATGATGGAGTTTCGCCGTAATAAAGAAATAGGAGAAAACATTGGGGAATTTATTGACTTCATGAAACGGGAATTTGATGAAGGATTTGAACTATTTGAGTATGACGATATTGTACAGTACGATGCAGACCAAGAGAATAGCATGATACTGGCGAATTTACTGGATCAAGCAGATCAACATGTATGAAAAAAAGAAGAAAGCAGGCCGAATGAACCTGCTTCTTCTTTAATCTCAAATTCATTGTATGATAGGAGCGTGAATCGTTTCCATATCCCCTATTTCCACTCTTACACCCACCACATTTGTGAAGGTGTTTCTTCTATAAAGTGAAACTTATTTTTCTTTCATACGATTAAAAACAACATCATACATATCATTTCCATAGTGTAAAGATCTCTTCACACGAGAAATTGTTGCTGTACTAGCTCCTGTTTCTTCTTCAATTTCATGATACGTGTTGTGCTTATATAACATTTTAGCTACTTTAAATCTTTGAAAGATTGTCTTCATTTCATTCACTGTGCATAAATCATCAAAAAAACTATAGTACTCATCTACCGTTTCCAATGTTAACATTGCTTCAAAAAATTCATCTAAATCTTTTCCACGTAATTTATCTATTAGCATATGCCTACCTCCACTTTCATTAGAGTAGCCGCTGCGCCACAAGATCCTCATTCTTATGCCAAAGTATATGAACGCTCTTCCACATGAGAAAGTTTGCTTTATCTTCTATTATGTTTTATCTGATAAGACTTTATCTATTTTTTATTTTCTTCTATATCGAATGTGAATTTCCTCACAAATATAAATAGTACGATTACACTCTCATGTCAAATCTACCCCTAAAGATATATCAAAAAAATATAAAAAAAGGTAATTCACCTCTATTTCCATCTTATTAATACTTTAAAGAGTATAAGGTATTATATCACTATTTTTTAATATTGAATCCTGCCTCTATATTAAATATTTGTGGCAAAATTTTGTCTAAATTATGTATCATATACTTCAAATAAAAAAGCTGGCATTTACCAGCTTTTTTAAAACTATTAAATTTCCTTTTACGATGGAAGATGATGCGTTAACTAGCTTCTTTATGTTCTTTTAATTGTTGTTTTCCATTCCCAATAAATCCTAAAGCAACATGAATTACAGGAACTACTAGACAAAATATAGTGAATGGCAAATACTGCAGCGTAGGTACACCTAGTGTACCAGCGATAAACACACCGCTCACTCCCCATGGAATCAATGGATTAACAGCTGCTCCGGCATTCGCTAAGATCCCTGAAAGATTTTTCGGATCTACATGAATTTTCTCATATTGTGATTTGAATGCTTCACCTGGTAAAATAACTGATAAATACTGCTCTCCTAAAAGAACATTGATGCCAATAGAACTTAATGCAGTCATGAGCATTAAGTTTCCTTTCGTACTTACCATGCCCGAAATTTTAGAAATTAGCTTTTCAATAATTTTTACTTCCACTAATAATCCGCCTAGTGCTAAAGCAAGAAGGATAAGAGAAACAGACCACATCATGCTTTGCATTCCTCCACGAGTAAGTAACACATCTACACTCTTTACACCTGTTTTAGAAACAAATCCATCTTGCATAAAAGCAGCCATTTGACTAAGGCTAGTATGTGGATGATAAATATAACAAATAACAATTGTAATCGTTATACTAAGTAATAATGTCGGAATAGCTGGTACTTTTTTTCTTGCACATAAAAATAATACTAATACTGGAATTAATGTGAAAGCTGAAATAGTAAAAGATGAATGAAGTGTCTGAACCAGCTCATCGATATTATTTCCTGCTGATACTGATGCTCCATGTCCCACAAATAAGAAAAAGATAAGAGTTATAACAAAAGCTGGAATAATTGTCCGCATCATACTACGAATATGTTCAAATAAGTCTACTTCTGCAATAGCAGCTGCTAAGTTCGCTGTATCAGATAACGGAGAAATGTTATTCCCTAGAAAAGCACCCGATATAATAGCACCTGCAATCATCGCTGGATCTAAGCCCATCATTTGTCCCATTCCTAAAAATGCAATGCCCACAGTTGAAATGGTTGTAAAGGAACTTCCCACCATTATCCCCACAAGTGCACATATGACAAAAACAGAAGGTAAAAAGAATTTTGCAGATAAAATTTTAAATCCGTAAATCATTATGGTTGGAATTGTTCCTGCCGCAATCCAAACACTAATTAAAATCCCAATTAGCATAAATATAATGATAGGAATTAAACCGGGTATAATTCCGTTTTGAATCCCTTTATGAATTGTGTCCCAAGAAAAACCTTTCACTTTTGCAAATAAAATAACAATTCCTATGGCGATTAAAATAGGCACTTGAGGAGGTAAACTTAAACCTATAATACAAGTTCCTATAATCGCTAATAAAACGACTAAAAGAAAGATACTTTCTTTAAGTGTTACATCTCTTTTCATTTTAATAACTCCTTATCATGTAAAATGGTTGTAGGATTCTACCAACTAATCCATTTACTATTAACTTTTGTGAACAATTGCACATTCAATATCTAAACACTATATTAAAAAAGAATCAATGGAAATAAAGTGGCACTTCCATCAGTAGGGGATTTTTTATTCCCCAAATGGTGCAATAAACCACAAAAGGACATAAACAATGCTTTGGATGAGTATATATATCACTTACAAATCATGCCAATGGATGTTTATGCCCTATTTTATTCACCTAAAAATATAAAACAGTTAACGCAAATCAGCTTTATTATATGCACCATGCCAAACTGGACCAACAAATGTATTAAAAGCAAATCCGCGTTTAATTCCCTCTGTCGTAAAGTCCTTCGCCTTCGCCACAGCTTCTTTTACCGAAAGTCCTTTAGCTAGTCCGGCTGTAATCGCTGCTGCAAACGTACATCCGGCACCATGGTTACAGTTCGTATGAATTTTCTCCGCTTCATAAAGCACAAACTCTGTTCCATCATAAAGTAAATCGATTGCCCTATGATCCGCTAGAGATTTCCCGCCTTTTATTACAACATTTTTAGCACCAAAATCAATAATTCTCTTTGCTGCTTCTTTCATATCGTTTACCGTTTTTACATTTTGCATTCCAGATAACTGACCCGCTTCAAATAAGTTTGGTGTTACAATTGTTGCCTTTGGTAAAAGAAGATCACGCATGGCAAGTCCATTTTCAGGATGCAGTGGTTCGTTTTCTCCTTTACAAACCATGACCGGATCAATGACAACACTTTGCATCTCATACGTTTCAATTACATCACTTACGAGCTCAATCATATCTATAGATCCAAGCATTCCTGTTTTCATCGCATCTAATTTGCCGCCGGAAAAAATTGTTTTTAATTGCGCTTGTACAAGTTCCTTATCAATTGGATGAACATGATGATGCCAGTTTTGATCAGGATCCATTGTGACGATTGTTGTAATGGCAGTTAGGCCAAACGTACCATACTCTTCAAATGTTTTCAGATCCGCCTGTAATCCTGCTCCTCCACTTGAATCAGAACCTGCTATCGTTAATACTTTTTTTACCATCACGTTTTCACTCCTCAATTGATCTTACTCAAATAAATAAGGTCAATTATATATAAAGATGAATGCATAACGACTGTTAGCGTTATACATTCATTCTATTAAAATGGTTTTCTACTAAACTTATTTCATTTCATTGTAGATTGCTTCAAGTTTAGCTTGAATTGCTTTTTCTAACTTAACAGCATATTCTTCAAATACTTCTTTATCATGAGCATATGGAGATAACGCACAAGCACGTAATACTGTTACTTTACCTTCACGATCCCATTCTCCTTCGCTAAATCCAAGACTCTTCACGAATGGAAGTGGGCTGTTACCGTAGTCAGGAATAGCAAAGTCAGTATGAGATGTAATGAACTCATTATTATATAATCCGCCTTTAACGTAAGAGGCTTGATCGAAGAAATCATGATTTAATTTGTTCATTTTTTCTAAGTCTGTATTACCTTCTTCATTAAATACATAGTCAACCATATTAAAGTCAGGTTTTGTTAATGGATACACACGAATTTTTTTATCGCCAACTTTAAATTCTTTTTCACTTAAGAAGTCATAGAAACGATAAGCTCCTTCAATACTTGCACCAATTAATTTTCCATAACCAGTTACATTTAACGGCAACACTTTATGAGCTGTCCAAACTGCTGCTGCAGTTGCACCTGCTTTAGAACCTTCTAATATATATGCACCTAATAATGCTGGAATATCTGCACCTTTTTCGAATACATAAGTTGCAAAGTAAGAAATTACATCGCGCATTCTAATATCTTTAATAACAATACCGCCCGCAGAGTAAGGAATATATCCCATTTTGTGTGGATCAATTGTAATTGTTTCTGCTTGGTTCATTGCTTTAAATGAATGATAAACTTCTTTTGTTAACCATTCACATTTTTCAGTGAAGATGTTGTGTTTTGCGTACACTTCTTCGATTTGATCCCATTCGATAAATTCGTTATTTTCATCTAAGAAAATAGAACGAGCATAACCGCCATAAGCTGCGTCTACATGAATGTAGAAATAGATGCCTTCTTCTGCTAACTTTTCACGAAGTTCTACCATTTTATCAATACGATCTACTTGACCTTCTTCTGTTGTACCAATAACCCCAACAACACCTAAAACAGGAATTTGCTCAGCTGCTAGTTCACGAATTTTTTCTTCTAATTTATTAATATCCATACGATAGTTGTCATCAACATCTACTTGCTCTACACAATCAAGACCAACACCGATAATATCAGCAGCTTTTAACCAAGAATAATGTTTTGTTTGTGGAATTAACCATTTACCTAATTTTTGTAGATTTTGACCACTGCGTGCAGAATGAGCTTTAATTTCATCAATTTGTTCAGGAATTTGATCTAAAATATCTAGAATTTCTTCTGTAGACATATTCAGTAATTCCCATTCAGATTTACCTGCAACAAATTCAGGAGCCACTTCTTTAATTGCTAGTGGTAAGGATTTCATATTACGCGCATACCATAAGCCCTCTAGGTTAGCAATGGAACCATCTGCGCAAATATGTCCCCAGCTTTCACCTTTTTTATAACTCATTAGTGCAGCAAATTCATGTCCCACTTCTTCTTCCATTTGAGAAGTACCTGGTGAAGATTCATATGCTACGTTATTACCGTTCCATAACATTGCTGCTGTATAAGCGATGATAGAAGGCATTAATGTTTCAGAGTTCATATGTCCCCAGAAACGACCAGCAGCATGCCAAGGTAAAGAGTTCGTACGTAATTTAGAAGATAATACATTGAACACACTGCGAATATGATCTGCAGTTTCTTGGAAATTTTTAGAACTTCTATCTTGAGGTGTGATAACAGGTAAATCTTGCGGCATATAGTTTTGTCTCCAACCGACATGCTCATCTACCATTTTTAATAATAGTTCTTTAAATAAATCTACATTTTCCCCTTTATCTCCTAAGAATAATGCTTTTAAATTAATGTCTGGCATTTCATATTTCATTTTCATTTCCTCCAATTTTCAATCAAATTATATAAATATATAGAATAATTATTTTTAATTAGCTTGTTTTAAATATTCTGCTTCGTTATTTTCTTTTTTCCATTCTGGTTTCTTACATTTGTTAATAATAAGAGCAATCCCAATCATAACCACCGTAGCGGCCACCTGATAAATTACGTAACCAGTATACTGACTTGGTTTTAAAATGGATGGTGGGATCAAACTTACAATAATCGTAAGTACAATACCTATCATTGAAACAATAGATACAAACCACATTAATCCATTTCCTTTACTACCTAATCTAAATGGTCTCTTAACATTAGGCATGTTATAGCGTAAGCGAATTGCTGAAATTGCAATTAAAGCATATACGATACAATATAGAATCGTTGTTGTAATGGTAATAATTAAGAATGCACTATTAACATCTGGAACGACTACATATAAGAAAGATACTAACGAAATAACAATTGCTTGAATCATTACAAAAGTGATAGGAACATCTTTCTCTGTTCTCTTTTGGAAGAACTTAGGTAGGTTCCCTTCGTCTGCCACTTTAATCATAGATTTACTTGGTCCAAGTACCCATGCACTTAGCTGCACTAAAACACCAATTAAAATCATTAAAGAAATGATGTTAACAAAGATAGATGGAATTCCTAAATCTTGACAGAAAATCAAGTATGGTTGTGTAATGTTAGCTAACTCTAAATGACCGCGTGGCACTGCGTTAGAAACTGTTAAACCAGCGATAATATTAAAGATTACTAGTAAAACAACAGAAGCGATAACAGCAATTGGATAGTTACGTTTCGGATTTTCAATATTATTTGCATGTACAGATGAGATCTCTACCCCCGCAAAAATAAAGATAATCCCTGATAAATACGCTAAGCTGCCCAAGTCTTTTAAATTAGGTATTAAATCACTTGGTTTAAAATTCCCTAAGTAACTATTTGGCTGAATTCCATTTTTAATCATATAGATAACACCTAGAACTACGAGAATAACAAATGGAATATATACACCAATAACAGCGCCCCAGTTACCTGCGATTTTTACCATATCAAACTTAAGGTTTAATAAAGTCACACCCCAGTATGAAATTAAGATTACGGCAAAAATAAAGTAGTTGTTTGAAGATAGTTCTGGCTTATTAATAACGTAACCGAATAGAACACCAACAGTTGACGAAACCATTACCATCCCGAAAAACATTTGAACCCATAATAACCATGAGGTAACAAATCCCCATTTTTCACCTAATGCATTTCTAACCCAAACTTGTGGGCCACCTTCTTCAGGAAATCCTGTCGAAAGTTCGGCTGACATGAGCGCAATAGGGAGAGCAAATACAACTGCAGCAATTAACATATAGAAAATTTGCGTCCATCCTGTAATAGCAAGCGTCGGTACACTACGTACAGTACCAAAGAATGCCATCGTAATACCAATTAACCCAAAAAGCGTTAATTTTTTTGTCTTGGCCATAACTATGCCCTTCTTTCCTTTATTTAATTTTTATAGAATACATAAACTGAACTAATACGCTAATTTTCAAAAGAACTGCACTATCAAAATACAAACGTTAAAAACTAGGGTATTAAAACAAAATATCTGATACAAAATTTGTAGATCCTATAGAATCATTCCTTTCTTCAAATCATGCTGTTATTTTGCAGAATACATCCATTCGCTTCTTCATAAAACAAAATGAATAATATTCATAAAATAATCATCTGTTTTGCTAAAAAGCAATTCAGAAAACTTAAGTTTCACCTTGTGAATCATTACACAAGTTAACTTATGACGTCAGTCTACTCCTGTAATTTTGTTTTGTCAACAACCTAATAAACACTGATTTGACAGTGTTTATTAGCAAAAATAAAAAACTTATTATTTAGGGCATTAAAGGTTTAATGCTTTCATCCATTAAAGCTTTAAATCTTTTATTTATAAAAACACACGAAATAAACATAAATAAAAATGAATATTAATACACAATTAAATGATAAATAACCACGGTAAAAATCAAAAAAAAAGAAGAGTAAATTTGCTTCACTCTTCTGCTACATAAAAAGGCTGATTATTATTTTAAAAAAGGAGTTTTTCATCTTCTCTTAAACCTGGATGCCAGTCTAACATATTTACAAACGCATGATTTGCAATTGAATCGTTTATACATAATTCATCCACGCCTAAATGAGATTCATTTTCATAAAAAAACCGCTCCATTACATTTTTTAACAATTTGCTGTATCCTATTAAACGTCTAGATGTAATTATTTTACTTTCCCGAAGAGGAATTTCACTTCTCTGTTCACGAAATTTTAACAATTTTTCTTGAAAAATTTCACGATCAGCTTCTTTTCCGTTAACTACTTTCACTTTTACAAACAAATCATTCTCTATCCCTAATGCTCTGCTCCACAAAGAGATCCAGTTATCATATTTGATATAGTATCTCCCCTGAAAATAGCTTTTTATCACCGGAAGTAACACGTGAATTCTCGGATGATACATATCACCTTTTTTTAAAATATCCAACATCCTAAAATAACCTAGATTGGCTTGTTGTACAGATTTATACTTAAATAACCGATTGAACCCAATTAACATCTTGTCTAGCATTCCATTAATTTGTTCTTCTTTTATATTATCTAAGCCTAAATCTACTAATAACCAATTGACTTGCTGCTTTTTATTAACTTCCGTTATCACATGATGATTAACATATGCTAATTCCAGAGTTCGTTCCCATGATGTCAGCATAATTAATCCCCCTCACCTTCACTTTATCTATATATAAATCTACTTTAATTTCCAAACAGATAAGTCGCTGCTATGCAGAATAAAGTGAACCTTCTGTAAGTGGGGGGTTCTTTATCCCCCACTTACGGTTAGTTGAACCAATCGGGCTTTTACGGGCAGTTATCCCCCACCTATCTTCTTCGCTTCTCTCTCAATCTTGAGGTGGGGGGCTTACTGCCCGTTAATGCGGGATAAAGTGAACCTTCCATTAGTGGTCCTCCACTGATGGAAAGCCTGCGAATAGCGGGATTAAAAATAACCTGCACTCGCTTTCCCTTCGCTGGCAGAAAAAGGCCCTGACCGCTTATATGCATGGCCAGGTGCCCTCGCCCACCTAAAAAGAAAAGGGGGTTGTATTTATATATTTACAGAGCTTTATTCTCCTAATTTCACCAAGCTGTAATTCTTTTTACCTTTACGGATAATAATAAATCTTCCATCGAATGAATTTTCTACCGTAACATCTGTATTTACATCTGTTACTTTGTCTCCATTCATCAAAATAGCCCCATTATTAATATCTTCCCTTGCTTGGCGTCTAGAAGGTTCAATTCCTAAATCTACTAACCACTCGACAATATTTTTTGTTTCCTTTGCAGCATTGAAAGTTGGCATATCTTTAAAGCCTTGTTCAATTTCATCCGCAGTTAACGCTTTAATATCCCCGCTAAATAATGCTTCTGTAATTTTTACTGCTTGTAGAAATGCATTTTCACCATGAACAAATTTCGTCATTTCTTCTGCTAACACTTTTTGCGCTTCACGTTTATGAGGTTCTGTTTGAACTTTAACCACTAATTCATCAATTCTATCTTTTGGTAAGAATGTGAAGAATTTTAAGTATTTAATCACATCGCGATCATCTGTGTTCACCCAGAACTGGTAGAATTCAAATGGTGTTGTCTTTTCAGGGTCTAACCAAATCGCTCCTCCTGCTGTTTTACCAAATTTCGTACCGTCTGATTTTAATAGTAATGGAATTGTTAATCCAAAGACTTTTGCATCTGGTCCTTCTTTTTTACGAATTAAGTCTAAACCGCTTGTAATATTTCCCCATTGGTCACTGCCGCCAATTTGCAGTTGTACGTCTTCTTCTTTGTATAAGTGATGGAAATCCATCGCTTGTAGAATTTGGTATGTGAATTCTGTAAATGAAATCCCTGTATCTAAACGACTTGCTACAATATCTTTTGCTAGCATATTATTTATACTAAAGTTTTTACCGTAATCGCGTAAAAACTCAAGGATACTTACTTCATGTGTCCAATCGTAGTTATTTACCATTTTCACTTCGCTATTTCCGCCAAAGTCGAATAACTTTTGCATTTGCGCTGTTAACGCCTCAACATTATGCTGCACTTGTTCTAATGTTTGAAGTTGTCTTTCTGTTTGACGCCCACTTGGATCACCAATTGTTCCTGTTGCTCCTCCAATTAAAATAACTGGATGATGCCCAGCTAATTGGAAACGCTTCATCATCATAAATGGAATTAAATGTCCGATATGCATACTGTCACCAGTTGGATCTACACCACAGTACAAGGAAATCTTTTTCTCTTCTACTAGTTTACGCAATCCTTCTGCATCTGTTTGTTGATTAATGGCATCGCGCCATTCCAATTCGTCAATGATGTTCATGTCTTTCCAGCTCCTTTAATTTGTATGTTTTGCTTACCTTAGTTTGATAAGCATATAAAAAAAGTCCCTATGTCTACACTAGACATAGGGACGATTTTTAACCGTGTTACCACCCAGATTGCACAAATAGTATTTACTATTCGTACCACTCTTAGCAATAGTATCGATTGCTACTCCGCTTAGCATTACCTAAGATACTCCAGAGTGTAATTCACAAGTTTGTTTGTGCTAGGTTCCATCAACCCCTAGCTTTCTCGATAACAGTGACAAACTGCTACTGGGCTCTTTCAACGTATTTGATATGTTAAATTATAGCCAATTATAGAGAAGTAAAATTTCATTGTCAATTCTATACAAAAATGTTTTGAAAGTGTTCACATTTGCTTTATTCTATTAAAGTAATAAATTGAAACTTCCATTAGTGGAGGGGGCTTTATCCCCTACTGATGGAAAGCCCGCCCAATCGGGCTTTCCATCAATACTAGGAGTCAATAATCTAGCTGCTCCTATAATATCAATAAACCACGGGTCAAATGTTTGAATTTATAGCATGGATATCAGGGGCGTAGAGGCATTGATTGAAACATTCTAACGGAAGAAAAAAGGGAATTAATGAACGAAATAAAAACATGACGAATGTACAATCAAATATTATATCTATTCATATACTTGTAATAAATCCATTATGTTCGCAAAAAAGGGGGGGACTGTTCTGAAACCATTTCATTCTAGGAATTACGAATACGAAGTTTTTTATTTCCCTTGCGCGCTTCCTCTTCCGGAACCCGGACCAGCAGGATCAACTGGAACGACTGGAACGACTGGGCCTACTGAAACGACTAGGCCTACTGAAACGACTAGACCTACTGAAACGACTAGACCTACTGAAACGACTAGGCCTACTGGAACGACTAGGCCTACTGGAACGACTAGGCCTACTGAAACGACTAGGCCTACTGGAACGACTAGGCCTACTGGAACGACTAGGCCTACTGAAACGACTAGGCCTACTG
>NZ_JBPZSK010000010.1:0-83436 GCF_052038115.1 Bacillus sp. GB_SG_008
TATTCCGCAGTAGCTCAGTGGTAGAGCTATCGGCTGTTAACCGATCGGTCGTAGGTTCGAGTCCTACCTGCGGAGCCATATATAGAGAAGTACCCAAGTGGCTCAAGGGGCTCCCCTGCTAAGGGAGTAGATCGCTTACGCGGTGCGAGGGTTCGAATCCCTTCTTCTCTGCCAGAAATTGGCCCGTTGGTCAAGTGGTTAAGACACCGCCCTTTCACGGCGGTAACACGGGTTCGAATCCCGTACGGGTCATAAAAAAAGAGATAGCATATATGCTATCTCTTTTTCTATTTGTCTTGTGTTAATGGATAATTAATCCTCAACTTTAATCACATGAGTATTAATTAAAGAAGATAGTTTTTTTATTTAAAATACAATTCTTCGTTTTAATATCAATAAAAATGCTAAAGAACAATTGCATCAATGCGCTCGCAATTAGCGAGGATAATGCGCCCACTTTTATCTATAAACGTAGCAAGACCTGTGTTAAAGTGAAATCCTGTGAAAATTGAAACGGTTAATGGTGTGCCATTAACTATAATTTCGTTTACTTTTCTTCCTAAATTAAAGGTGTTTAAAAGGCAACAAATATCTTCAAGGTGTTTGTTTTTATTTTTTATATGTGAAGATTGTATATCTGTGTCCTTTACTAAATTCGGATTGAATATTTTAGGGGTAGCAGTATGATTTATGAGAATTGACATGTTTCTTTCCCTCTTCCTCTTTTGTTTATCTCGGATAGAAATATATTTTGAAATTATAAAAAAAGAGCTTTTTTCAAAGCTCTCTTTTATAAACTAGCCCTTACTAATTGTAAGTGCTTGAATATCACGGCAATCTATAAGAAGTACTCCTCCTTCTTCGTCTCCTTCTGTAAATACGAAAGTTGCGCAAAAGTTTTCAGGATTAAAGTTAACAAACGTAACATCATCTATAAAGTTTCCATTTAGAAAAATATCTACTACTGTACCTACCTGTAATTCTGCTAGTTGTTCACAGACGCATTTTGTATGCTTATTTATATAAACCAACTCCTTTCAAAATAAATTTTTGACTCAATATATAATATTTGAAAGCTGAAAAAAGGTGTGGACAACTTATATAAGGTATATGAGTATTTTCATTTAGCTTATTAATACAAAGATGCATTGTATTATTATGGGATTTTGTGTTGTCAACTTGTTATATGCCGGCGCTGTTATTGGGTTATGTTTCTTCTTTTTATAAAGTGAAGCTTCCATCAGTGAGGGGCTTACTACCCGTTAATGCGGGATAGAAAAAACGGGGTTTATCCAAAGGCAAGTAGGTGTCTTTTGGGAGAGTTCCTTTTTGCTGCTTACGTATGTTGGATATTGGCGAATCGTCGAATAGACGATAAGTGGTTTATGATTCTGGTGGAACCAGTATGTGAATGTGTTTCGCCTAAACTTGGATGGATTCCACACCTGATACCATAAATTCCTCCTATCTGTGAAAAAGTTCACAAATAGGTCATAATTTGTGAATATATTCACAAGGAAACATGCTACAATATGTGTGTAAGGAAGTTAAACAATATAAAATCAGTATTTTAATTATTTACTTAAATGACAATGATAATAATAATAATGAAATGAAAAATAGAGAGGGGATTTTACCATGAAAAAAGGTATTAACCGCGTAGTATTAGTAGGAACAGGGGCTGTAGGTTGCAGCTATGCATATTCTATGATTAACCAGGGTGTAGCTGAAGAGTTTGTTCTTGTTGACGTAAACGAAGCAAAAGCAGAAGGGGAAGCAATGGATTTAAGCCATGCTGTTCCATTTGCTCCAGCTCCAACAAAAGTTTGGAAAGGCAGCTATGCAGATTGTAAAGATGCAGATCTTGTTGTTATCACTGCTGGATTACCACAAAAGCCAGGTGAAACTCGCTTAGATTTAGTTGAGAAGAATACAAAAATCTTTAAACAAATCGTTCGCGGCATCATGGATAGCGGATTTGATGGTATCTTCTTAATCGCAACTAACCCAGTTGATATTTTAACTTATGTAACTTGGAAAGAATCTGGATTACCAAAAGAACGTGTAATTGGTTCTGGTACAACTTTAGACTCTGCTCGCTTCCGTTACATGTTAGGTGAGTACTTAGATGTGGATCCACGCAACGTTCACGCATATATTATTGGTGAGCATGGTGACACAGAGCTTCCAGTATGGAGTCATACTACTGTTGGTGTACAAAAACTAGAAACAATCTTAGCAAATAATGAAAAGTACAATCAAAGCGATTTAGATGAAATCTTTGCGAATGTACGCGATGCTGCTTATCATATTATTCAACGTAAAGGTGCAACTTACTATGGTATCGGTATGTCACTGCTACGTGTAACTAAGGCGATTTTAAACAACGAAAACAGCGTATTGACAGTATCTTCATACCTTGAAGGACAATACGGACAACAAGATGTTTACGTAGGTGTTCCAGCAGTTATCAACCGTCAAGGTGTTCGAGAAATTGTAGAGCTTGAATTAAATGAAGAAGAAGAATTGAAATTTGATCATTCTGTAAAAGTGCTAAAAGAAACTATGGCACCAGTACTATAATCCAAATTGTATAAAACCCTTTCCGGCAGCCCCCTGTATATCCCCCTTTTGCCGGAAAGGGTTTTTTTGTTTTGCTGAAAGTTAATTACTCTTTAAATGTAATATGTATTTTGCTCTAATAGGAAGTAATGAATCGTAGTAAAAATTCCCCTCTTTTTTACTTTGAAAATTATTCTAAAATAAAACGCTTACAAGGAATATTCGTCAAAATTCGATAATTTCAGCTGAAATTTACGGAATTACCATGAATTTCCGCGAAAAAAACGTATGTTTTTTTAGAAAATCGCAAGGATATTTCTATTTACCGAAGAATAGTAATAACATATTTAAAATTCTGTCATCTTGTGAGGTGAACATAGTGATTGTAACAAATTGTAATGAGGAAAAAATGCTATTGTTTCATAAAGAGAAATTTTACGATAGCTACGAAATATTTGGTGCTCATCTAACGAAGGAAGATGGGGTACAAGGAACACGTTTTTCCGTTTGGGCTCCTCATGCACAAGCTGTAAGTATTGTAGGAGATTTTAATGGATGGAATAATCAAATTCATAAAATGGTGCGAGTGACAGAGGATGGAATTTGGTCTTTGTTCATACCAAATATAGCTCAGCTGGAATTGTACAAATATGCAATTGAAGCCTCAAACGGCCATACAATTTTAAAAGCTGACCCGTATGCAATGTATGCTGAAGTGAGACCAAATACGGCATCCATTGTTTATGATATAAAAGGATATAAATGGAAAGATCAGAAGTGGTTTCAAAAAAAGAAACGAAAACCAATTTATAATGAACCGTTAGCAATTTATGAGCTTCACTTTGGTTCATGGAAAAAGAAAGAAGATGAGTCTTTTTACTCTTACAGAGAAATGGCAGATGAGCTTATTCCGTATGTAGTAGAGCATCAATTTACTCATATTGAAATTATGCCGCTTATTGAACACCCATATGATCGTTCTTGGGGATATCAAGGGACTGGATATTATGCACCGACAAGTAGATACGGAGCACCGCAGGATTTTATGTATTTTGTCGATGAATGTCATAAATATGGGATCGGTGTCATTTTAGATTGGGTACCAGGGCATTTTTGTAAAGATGCTCATGGGCTTTATTTGTTTGATGGAGAACCAACGTATGAATATAGAGATCTTGATGTACAAGAAAATCACGTATGGGGAACTGTGAACTTTGACTTAGGAAAACAAGAAGTACGAAATTTTCTCATTTCGAATGCATTGTTTTGGATGAAGTATTATCATATCGACGGCTTTCGCGTTGATGCGGTTGCTAACATGCTATATTGGGAGCGAAATGGGGGGCAGGAAAGTAATAAACATGCTGTATTATTTCTGCAACAGCTGAATGAAGCAGTATTTGCGGAAGATCCAACTTTCTTAATGACTGCGGAAGATTCAACAGCATGGCCGCTCGTAACTGCACCGACATACGAAGGTGGACTTGGTTTTAATTATAAATGGAATATGGGCTGGATGAATGACATTTTAAAATATATGGAATGTGCGCCGGAGTATCGGAAATATATTCATGACAAAGTAACATTTTCACTGCTTTACGCGTATTCTGAGAATTTTATTTTACCGTTATCACATGATGAAGTTGTACACGGGAAAAAGTCGCTATTAAATAAAATGCCGGGTGATTATTGGTCCAAGTTTGCTCAGCTTCGTTTATTGTATGGTTATTTATTTACACATCCAGGTAAGAAGCTGCTCTTTATGGGCGGTGAGTTTGGACAATATGACGAATGGAAAGACCTTGAAGATTTAGATTGGGGCTTACATGATTTTGAAATGCATGATCGTACGCATGATTACTTTAAGGAGCTCATAGCATTGTATAAGCGCTCTAAGCCGCTTTGGCAGCTTGATCACACAGAAAAGGGTTTTCAGTGGATTGATGCGGATAACCGTGAGCAAAGTATTTTTTCGTTTATTCGCCAAGGGGAGAGAGAAGAGGATGTTCTCGTTATCGTTTGTAACTTTACAAATGCGGTGTATGAAAACTATAAAGTTGGCGTACCAGCATTTCGCTATTATAACGAAATTTTAAATAGTGATAGTTCTGCATACGGCGGTTCGGGACAAATCAATAAGAAGCGATTAAAAGCGATTATGGAACCTTATCATAATCAGCTTGCTCATGTTGAAATGACAATACCACCATTTGGAATTTCAATTTTACGGCCGGTGAAAACACGAAAGGGGAGTAGTAAACAAGATGGTACAAAAGCAGACGTGCGTAGCAATGTTATTAGCAGGGGGAAAAGGTAGTCGTTTAAGCGCCTTAACAAAAAATTTAGCGAAGCCAGCTGTTCCATTTGGCGGTAAATATCGCATTATTGATTTTACATTAAGTAACTGTGCGAATTCTGGTATTGAAACAGTGGGGATTTTAACACAATATCAGCCGTTAGAATTGCATAGTTATATCGGTATTGGAGATGCATGGGATTTAGACCGTGTAAATGGAGGGGTTACTGTACTCCCTCCTTATGCAGAGTCTTCTGGAGTGAAATGGTATACAGGAACGGCAAGTGCCATTTATCAAAATTTGAATTATTTAAAGCAGTATGATCCGGAATATGTTCTCATTTTATCTGGCGATCATATTTATAAGATGGATTATGCAAAAATGCTCGATCATCACATGGAACGAGAAGCAGATGTCTCTATTTCTGTTATTGAAGTACCGTGGGATGAAGCAAGCCGCTTTGGCATTATGAATACGAATGAAGCGATGGAAATTGTTGAGTTTGAAGAAAAGCCGCAGTTTCCAAAAAGCAATCTAGCTTCAATGGGCATTTATATTTTTAATTGGGCTATTTTAAAAGAGTATTTAGAAATGGATGCAAGAAATCCAGAATCTAGTAATGATTTTGGAAAAGATGTGATTCCGCTTTTATTGGATGAAGGGAAAAAGCTTGTTGCGTATCCATTTAGCGGGTATTGGAAAGACGTTGGAACAGTGAAGAGCTTATGGGAAGCAAATATGGATTTGCTTCGCGAAGATTCATCACTCAACTTATATGACCGTGATTGGCGAATTTGTTCTGTTAACCCGAACCAGCCGCCTCAATATATTGCACCGTCAGCTAAAGTGGAAGAATCGTTAATTAACGAAGGTTGTGTTGTAGAAGGTGATGTGCAGCATTCTGTATTGTTTCAAGGGGTAATCGTGGAGGAAGGCAGCAAGGTTGTAGATTCAGTTATTATGCCAGATGCCAGAATTGGAAAGAATGTTGTGATTGAGCGTGCCATTGTTGGGCCAGGGATGGTCGTTGAAGATGGAGCAATCATTCGTCCGGAACGAAATATTGAAGACGTTGTATTAATTGCAGAGGAAAATTAAATGAAGTAAAACTAATGATTAGCAAGGGGAGCTTAATCCCTTCACAAATAGTTAGCGGAAACAATCGGAGCTTTTACGGATAGTGATTCTATTCCTATCTTCTTTGAGTTTATGGAAGGTTACGGTGATAATTTTACTGTCTGTTAGAGCGTGACGAAAAGGGGATGAGATGAGTGAGAGAATCAATGTTAGGAATTATTAATGCAACAGAGAATTTTCCATCACTACAACAAGTAACAAATCATCGATCATTGGCGGTATTGCCGTTTGCTGGGCGTTACCGTTTAATAGATTTTATGCTTTCCAATATGGTAAATTCTCATATTCATAGTGTAGCCATTTTCACAAGTCATAAAAATCGTTCACTCATGGATCATCTCGGTTCTGGAAAACAGTGGGACTTAGATCGAAAACGTGATGGTTTATTTTTATTTCCTCCAAATTGTCAATGTGATCAAGATGAGTTTGGTACATTTGCTCATTTTAGCAGACATATTGATTACTTTTTACGTAGTAAAGAGCAGTATGTTGTCATTACAAACAGTCATGTTGTAACAGCGCTTGATTTCCAAGCGGTATTAGACCGTCACTTATACACAGAGGCAGATATTACAGAAGTATGTCACCAAGGTGAGTCACTTCAGACATATGTATTAAAGAAGGAGTTATTATTACATTTGTTTGAGACGTATCAAGACATGGGATATTATAGATTAATTGATGTTGTAAAAGAAAAGCGAAACACATCATTGCATATTGAAAGTTATGAGCATACTGGCTATGTGGCGGTAATCGATTCAATTGAAAGTTACTATAAACATAGCTTGGAAATACTGCAGCCGCATATTTGGAAGCAAGTGTTTAAGAAAGAAACGCCGATTTTTACGAAAGTAAAGGATGAGCCGCCAACAAGGTACGGAAAAAACGCGAGTGTACATAATGCGATGGTTGCGAATGGCAGCATTATTGAGGGAGAAGTAGAAAATAGCGTTGTCTTTCGTTCTGTAAAGATTGGAAAAGGTTCGATTGTTCGTAACAGTATTATTATGCAAAAGAGCCAAATTGGAGAGAATTGTATACTAGATGGTGTAATTATTGATAAGGATGTAAAGATTGAAGATGGAACGACGTTAACAGGCGGAGCCCATTCTCCATTTGTTGTAGAGAAAGGAACAATACAAAGCAGTAATATAACGATTTACTAAGATGTATATTTGAAAATTGAGAGGAGGAATCTGCAGGCATGGCATAGGTAAGCATAGTTTGCCTATGCTTGCTGCTGCAGAGAGACAATCGCAGTGAATATTTTATTTGCAGTATCAGAATGTGTACCATTTATTAAATCGGGTGGATTAGCAGATGTAGCTGGAGCACTTCCAAAGGCATTGCAAAAACTTGGAATGAACGTGCGTGTTATGCTTCCGTACTATAGTTTAATTCCAGAGCATGTACGAAAAGAATGTGTGCTTCATAAAGTGATTACGGTTCAGCTTGGCTGGCGTAATCAATATTGCGGTATTTTGAAAATGGAGCATGAAGGAATTACGTATTATTTTATCGACAATGAATATTATTTTAAACGCGATTCACTATATGGTCATTATGATGATGGCGAACGTTTTTCATTTTTCTCAAAGGCGGTATTAGAATGCATTCCGCATATAGATTTTGAAGTAGATGTTCTGCATTGTCATGATTGGC
Organism: Bacillus sp. GB_SG_008; assembly: GCF_052038115.1. NCBI lineage: Bacteria > Bacillati > Bacillota > Bacilli > Caryophanales > Bacillaceae > Bacillus > Bacillus sp. GB_SG_008. The sequence continues at coordinate 7,659 of NZ_JBPZSK010000010.1, forward strand.
ATACAGCGATGGCGAATTTTTTATTGCGTGAAAAATATCGTGATCAGCCATTATACGAAAAGATAAAGACAGTCTTTACGATTCATAACTTGCAGTTTCAAGGCGTGTTTCCGCGCATCGTTATGGATGACTTATTGGAGCTTGGCAATGAGTATTTTCATAGTGAACAGCTTGAGTTTTACGGAAACATCAACTTCATGAAAGGCGGAATTATCGCCTCTGATATGATTACAGCGGTAAGTCCGACATATAAAGAAGAAATTCAATATCCATTTTTCGGAGAGAAGTTAGATGGTTTATTGCGTAAATATAACGATAAACTTGTTGGGATTGTAAATGGAATTGATGATGTTTTGTACAATCCGAAGAATGATAAAACGATAGCGGCAATGTATGATGCAAATTCACTTCATAAAAAAAGAGATAATAAACGTGCATTACAGCGTTATTTTGGATTGCCAGAAAAAGAAGAGGCACCTATTATTGCGATGGTTACACGTTTAACGCAGCAAAAAGGATTAGATTTAGTGCGTCATGTTTTTCATGAAATGATGCAAGAAGATGTGCAATTTATTGTACTTGGATCGGGCGATAAAGAATATGAACAGTTTTTTGAACAAATGGCATATGAATATCCAGATAAAGTGAAAGTGTATATCGGATTTCATGAAGGGCTGGCACATCAAGTGTATGCCGGGACAGATTTGTTTCTAATGCCATCTTTATTTGAGCCATGCGGCCTTGGACAGTTAATTGCCCTTGCATACGGAGCGATTCCAATTGTGCGGGAAACAGGCGGTTTAAATGATACAGTTCAATCGTACAATGAAGCTATAAATGAAGGAAATGGTTTTAGTTTTACGAACTTCAATGCGCACGATATGCTGCATACGGTGCAGCGTGCACTGCACTATTATCATGACAAAAAGGTATGGCAGTCTCTTGTGAAACGAGCAATGACAGAGGATTATAGCTGGAAGCAGTCCGCACGTAAGTATAAGGAGCTTTATGAAAGCTTGTTCGAGTCAAATGAGGAACCACAATCTCATGAGGAACAAAAGGAGATTGATGATAAGCAACCGATTCTTTTTGTTCATCATCAGTAGGAAAGCGTAATTGATACATGTTTCACTGAACGGGTTGTATGTGTGAAGGATTCATTCGTTAGAACCGGATTGGGAGGGCTAACCAGCAGCGGGAAATCCACTGCTGGTAGTTTCATTTTGGAAGAGGTGAGAGAGATGTTTTCGAGTACAGAGAGTTTTAAAGCTGCTTTTTTAGAAAAGCTAGAAACGATGTATGGTAAAAGTTTTAAAGATTCGACTGTGCAAGATCAATATAATACGCTCGGACATATGGTACGTGAATATATTAGTCAGCGCTGGATTGAGACGAATGAACGATATCGGACAGACAATCAAAAGCAAATGTATTACTTATCGATTGAGTTTTTATTAGGGCGTTTATTAGGAAGTAATGTCTTAAACTTGGGAATACGTGATGTATGCGAGAGAGGATTAGAAGAACTTGGGATTTACTTACAAGACCTTGAAGAAATTGAAGCAGATGCTGGACTTGGAAATGGCGGTCTTGGTCGTTTGGCGGCCTGTTTTCTTGATTCTCTTGCTTCATTAAATTTGCCAGGCCACGGGTGCGGTATTCGCTATAAGCACGGTTTGTTTGATCAAAAAATTGTGGATGGTTATCAAATCGAGCTGCCGGAGCAATGGCTGCGTCACGGGAATGTTTGGGAAGTAAGAAGGCATGATCAAGCTGTGGAAGTTAGCTTTTGGGGACAAGTTGATACATTTCAGTCAAATGAACGTCTTGAATTTCGGCATATAAATGCGGAAACAATTATGGCTGTACCGTATGATGTACCTGTTGTCGGCTATCAGACAAATACTGTAAATACACTGCGTCTTTGGAGTGCAGAGCCGGTTCTATTTCCCCAAAACTGCAAGGATGTATTGAAATATAAACGGGAAACGGAAGCAGTATCGGAGTTCTTATATCCAGATGATACGCATGATGAAGGAAAAATACTTCGTTTGAAACAGCAATATTTTCTTGTGTCTGCTAGCTTACAAATTATTGTTCGGTTGCATCGTGAACGAAATGGCACGCTGCGCAATCTGCATGAGAAAATTGCGATTCATATTAATGATACGCACCCTGTCTTAGCGATTCCGGAATTAATGCGTATTTTGCTTGATGAAGAAAAGATGAGCTGGGAGGATGCGTGGTATATTACAAGACATACGATTTCTTATACAAACCATACAACCTTATCTGAAGCGTTAGAAAAGTGGCCGATTCATATTTTTGAGCCGTTATTACCGCGCATTTATATGATTGTACAAGAAATTAATGAGCGCTTTTGTCGTGATTTATGGGAGCGGTATTCGTATGAGTGGAATCGCATTGAAAATATGGCGATTATCGCTCATGGGCTTGTGAAGATGGCACATTTAGCAATCGTTGGCAGTCATAGTGTAAACGGTGTTGCTAACATTCATACGGAAATATTAAAGCAGCGAGAAATGCGATTGTTTTATGAGTTTTATCCAGAGAAATTCAATAATAAGACGAATGGAATTACCCATCGGCGCTGGTTATTAAAAGCAAATCCGCAGCTGTCAAAATTAATTTGTGAAACAATTGGAACAGATTGGGTGAAGGAGCCAGATCAGCTGCAAACTTTAGGAAATTATAAGTATGATGCAGCATTTCAAGATGCGCTTCATAATGTAAAACAAGTGCGAAAAGAATTGTTAATGAAGCGGATTGAAAAACAAACGGGTATTGTTGTTGATCCATATTCTATTTTTGATGTGCAAGTAAAACGGCTACATGCATACAAGCGGCAATTATTAAATGTGCTGCATATTTTATATTTGTACAATCGTTTAAAAGAAGATTCTAGTTTTTCCTTTTATCCGCGTACATTTATTTTTGGTGCAAAGGCATCGCCTGGTTATTATTATGCGAAAAAGATTATTAAACTTATAAATGAATTAGCCCGAAAAGTGAATGATGATCCGTATGTAAGTCAATATATGAAAGTTATTTTTCTAGAAAACTATCGCGTTTCTCTTGCTGAAGATATTTTTCCAGCGGCAGATGTGAGTGAACAAATTTCAACTGCAAGTAAAGAAGCATCAGGAACCGGAAATATGAAATTTATGATGAACGGTGCGATAACGGTTGGTACGCTAGATGGTGCTAATGTTGAAATAAAAGAAACTGTTGGAAATGATGCTATTTTTATTTTCGGTTTAACTGCAGAAGAAGTACTACATTATTATCAAAATGGCGGATACCGTGCTAGCGATTATTATCATCATGATATGCGCATTCAAAAAGTCGTCAATCAGCTGACAAATGGCTTTTTTGAGGATGCGGGTGATGAGTTTGAAGCCATTTTCGATTCCCTTCTTATTCAAAATGATGAATATTTTGTTCTCCGGGATTTTGCACCGTATGCAGATGTGCAAGAAAAAGTTGGAAGAACATATGAGAATCGAAAAAAATGGCTTGAAATGAGTACTGTTAATATTGCGAAATCTGGTCATTTCGCAAGTGACCGAACAATCTTACAGTACAGTCGTGATATTTGGAGAATCGCAGAGGGCATGCGAGCGCGGTAAAAGAAAGTAGAGTTTCATCTAAATAGTTTCGAGAAGCGGAACAATTGTTTACTAAAGGAAAACGAAAAAAAACGACTTGTAAACATTTCAAGTCGTTTTACTTTGTGGCAGAAGTAGGATAGAACGGTGCATATAATATACCGTGTCCATCGTATTCTGTTGTAGCAAAGTACGAAAATGTAAAGAAACCTGTAAAAACAACAAGCATAACTAGAAAGAATGTAACGATAGCTTTTACTATGTTCGGTCTCCAATATAGACCTTTTAAAAAAGAGTGGCAATTGATGTTTTATAAGTTGTAATGTGATGGTTTTTTGTAATGGAATTCATATTTTTCGTAAAGGTCATACTGCGATGAATATGGGAATATTCCCATTTATTTTCTTCAAATTGTACTTTACGAGGAGGAAGAAGCGGGACGACATCAAATAAATTTACGAAGCGAAAGCTGTTGGCCACTTGCATTTTATAATAATTTCGAAAGGCAATATCTCCGACTTTCGGGGAGCCGAAATTGTAGAGAGTGTAATGAGAGAATGAAGTGTTTACACGGGCATCTAGTATGTGCAGGGTAGCAAGGGCTCCTCCTAAACTATGTCCAGTAACGAAAAGTGCTTTATGAGAAGATAGGGAAACGAGGGTGTCCATTATTGTATCTCTACATGATTCGTAAATAGAAAGAAAGCCGCTATGAACATTGCCGCTATTTGCAGTAAATGGATATGGTTTTTGTTGGACTATCGAATCGGCCATCCAATCACGGTCGGATTGTGTCCCGCGAAAGGCTACAATAATTTGATCCTCTGATTCTAAAATAAATCCAAACCATGTTGTTGTTTGAATGGCTTTTGCCTGAAAGCCTTGTATATATCGAAAACCTTCGGGAATGGTGAAAATGCCATTTTGCTTATATTGCTCATATGTTAGTTCGCAGCATGTAGCTAACAACACAGCGGTATCCTTATGAAAGGATACAGAAGTTGGCATAGAAAAGTCCTCCTCATGATGAAATATAATTCAATATATGAGGAGGCTATGGATTTCATTCTTTTACTTACCCCGCACTAACGGGCAGTAAAGGATAGAGAAGAGCGGGGAGTAAAACTGCCCGTAAGAGCCCGATTGGTTCAACTAACCATCGGAGAAAGGCACTCCCGATGGAAGTTTCACTTTACCCCGCACTAACGGGCAGTAAAACTTTACTCGTCGCCATCCAGAATGCGTCCAAGTCCACCGAGAATACTGCCTTCTCCGGAATTTTTTGCTCCTGGGCCAGCAATGCGCTGTGCTAAGCGGCTTAATGTTAAAGATTGAACCCAAACCGTTCCCGGTCCTTGTAATGTTGCGAAGAATAGGCCTTCACCACCGAAGATTGCACTTTTTACATTACCAACAAATTGAATATCATAGTCAACATCTTGTGTCATTGCAACGAGGCAACCAGTATCAATTTTTAATCTTTCTCCTGGTTTTAACTCACGCTTATAAACTGTTCCGCCGGCATGCATGAAAGCAAGGCCGTCGCCTTCAAGTTTTTGCATAATAAATCCTTCGCCGCCGAAGAAGCCGCTACCAAGTTTTTTTGTAAATTCAATGCCGACAGAAACACCTTTTGCAGCACATAGAAAAGAATCCTTTTGGCAGATTACTTTCCCGCGATACTCAGTTAAATCAACAGGGATAATTTTCCCAGGATACGGAGCTGCAAATGAAACATGACGTTTTTCATGTCCTGTATTTGTAAATACAGTCATGAATAAGCTCTCACCTGTCACGAGACGTTTCCCAGCACCGACAAGCTTGCCGAAAAATCCACCTGTTTGTGCAGCACCGTCACCAAATACTGTTTCCATTTCAATATTGTCTTCCATCATCATCATAGCACCGGCTTCAGCAACTACGCTCTCTTGCGGGTCTAACTCAATTTCAACAAACTGCATATCATCGCCGTATAATTTGTATTCGATCTCATGTGCTTTCATGGTTTCACCTCAATTATAAATATGTATATCCGTATTTATATTGTACCGAAACATCTTCAAATAGAAAATACAAGTTTTGTTAATTTTCAAAAAGATATTTCTGTTTTATTTGACGTTTTATTTCGGGCATGATATAGTAAAAGAACTATTGAGCTGCATAATGTGGTACGGAAATAAAGCGTGTTTGTTTCAAAGCATTAGCTTGTGAGGAAATCATGATGTTTATCTCGACCTTTGTATGTAGTTTCCAATAGATAGATTTCTTTTTATTTAGGAGGTACATGCAATGCAAACAGGAAAAGTAAAATGGTTTAACGGCGAAAAAGGTTTTGGTTTCATCGAAGTTGAAGGTGGCGAAGATGTATTCGTACATTTCTCTGCAATTCAAGGCGAAGGCTTCAAAACTTTAGAAGAAGGTCAAGAAGTTTCTTTCGAAATCGTTGAAGGTAACCGCGGACCTCAAGCTGCTAACGTTACTAAAAAGTAATGAAGGCAAAAGAAACATTCCTGAATAAGGAATGTTTCTTTTTTTTATCCCGCTCAAAGGAACAGTAAAGGTGTAAGAGATACAGGGAAGAAACTGTTCCTAAGAACCCGATTGGTTCAACTAACCATCGGAGAAAAGGCACTCCGATGGAAGTTTCACTTTATGGTCTTGAACTTGATTCATCTGAAGAAAGTTCGCCGTTAAAGGTTCTTTTTTCGTAGTCATCTAGCATTTGTTCATATTCTTCATGTGCTTCTGTGGCATATACTTGTACGTTTTTTCCGTACATATCTGTTCCAATAAAGTTCTCAAAATCCTCAACATATCCGCGCGGTTCCTCTGCATCTACATACATCTCATTAAAATTTTTAGAGTCGCGGCGCTCTAAATCAGCAGGAGTTTCTGACGTTCCATATAAAGCAACATCTTGCCAAGCATCTTCAGCATCATAACCAACAGCACTATCCATATCATATTTACCAAAAGGAGGCTCAATAAGTTCTTCTTCAATAGGACGCGCACCAAGGATTAGTTTATTATGTGTATGTTCGATACAAGTTGTTGCAGTCGGCATTGCTTCTAAACGTTCAAGTGGAATTGGTTCACCCGATACTTCGCAAATCCCGTATGTTCCAGCTTCTATTTTTTGCAGGGCATGCTTTACATCCGTAAGTTGTTTATGCCAAAATTCGACTAATCCTAAGTCTTTTTCACGTTCATACAATTCTGTTCCCATGTCTCCAGGGTGATTATCATACGCAGAGAGTTCGCCAACTGAATCACGTTCAGAAGCTTGCCCTCGATGTTCATGATTTTGCAGCGTTTGTTCAAGCTCTTGTTTTTGTTTTTGTAGTACAGATTGAAAATGATCCATTTGTTGTGGAGTTAGCATAAAATCCACCTTCCTACAATTCGGTTTCTTTAAGTAGTATGAGCTCAATTACAGGAATTATGAAAAATAATACGTTAATATATCGGCGGTTCAACATAATATAGAGTGAAACTCCCATCAGTAGGGGTCTTACTGTGGGCTTAAAATAAAGTCACGATGTTTATAAAATAGATGCGATATTTCAAATAAAGTCGCGACATAAAAAAATTGCGAAATTTTTCTTCTTTAAATATTTTTGTCTGAAGAGGGTTTTTATGTAAGAACATCTAATATTGAAAAGTGTTTCAAGGAAGGCAACCTTTTGTGTCGGTACACCAAACTATTGGAGGGATTAAGATGTTAAATAAAAATGTCGTCCTCTACACTGAAGAAAATGGTATCGCAAGAATTACACTAAACAGACCGGAAGCACTAAATGCGTTAAACCGAGATGTTCTTGAACAACTTTCGTCCGTCTTGGACAGGGTTAAAACTGATTCAAGTGTAAAGGCAGTGATAATCATCGGTGCCGGAGAAAAGGCATTTTCCGCAGGTGCTGACATTCAGTTTCTCAATAAAGCCACTCCGCTAGAAGTACGAGATTTAGCTCAGTTAGCTGTTACAGTTACTAATAAAATTGAGTCATTAGGGAAAGTAGTTGTTGCTGCCATCAACGGCTTCGCACTGGGAGGCGGACTTGAGTTAGCTGAATCCTGTACGCTCCGTGTTTGTGCTAATCATGCTAGATTAGGACATCCTGAAGTCCGTATTGGAGCTGTTGCCGGTTTTGGAGGAACTACGAGACTGCCCAGACTTATAGGTAAGGGGCGTGCTACAGAGCTATTGCTCACCGGAAACGTGATAAGCGCAGACGAAGCTTATAGAATAGGACTGATTAATAGGATTGTTGAACCCGATAAATTATTATCAGAAGTAGAAACGCTTATTTTAGAAATTCTGTCTCAGTCTCCTATCGCAGTAAAAATGACTTGGGAGGCAATTCATCGGGGAGGTAATTTAACTTTAGAAGAGTCCGCACTTCTCGGTGCAGATTATTTCGGTTTGATAGCGTCCACCGAGGACTTCAGAGAAGGAACTAAATCATTTTTAGAAAAGACCCAACCATTATTTAAAGGAAGATAGTTAATGAAAATAATCATATGTGGATGTCAACTACCCACCACTTAAACGCTAACACGTTTTGAAGTGGTGGCTTGAAAAAAGCCCTGGTTGTCTAGCCTCGGTCTTTCGTGGACTCCGTTCGTAGGTTGCATACCCAAGAATGATTCCCTAGTTCTTGGCTCTATGGTGGCTCTATAACAGTTCTGATTGGGAAGGAATGTTAAACTGTATTCCAATTCAACACTTATTACCCGTTCATGCGGGATAAAGGCAATTCGACAACATATAACATGAATGTACCATAAAAAAACGCAAGTGCTTTTACACTTGCGCTTTTCTTATAGGAAATATCCAAGTAATAACCCAATTCCCATTAAAAATCCGAAAATTGTATTCGTTTTTGCTGTGGCAACCATCGCAGGTGCCATTTCCATTGGGATGCTCTTTCCGATAAAACCTTTTGTTGCTTTAAATGCTTTTGGAACGCTTAGAAAGACTACGAGCATCCACGGTGAGGCAATACCGACAATAATAAGGGCAATCGTCCATATATAAGAAATGATAAACATGGATGCTAACACACTAATTGCATTGTTTCGTCCGACTAAAATGGCTAATGTTTTTCGTCCGTTTTCTTTGTCGCCATCTAAATCGCGAATATTATTGGCAAGTAGAATGGCTCCAATTAAAATGGCATTTGGAATGGATAGTAATATAACTTCTGATGTTACAGTTCCAGTTTGAATAAAGAATGAAATTCCAATAATAATAACACCCATAAATAATCCTGCTGTTAATTCTCCAAAAGGTGTATAGGCAATTGGAATTGGGCCGCCTGTATATAAGTAGGCAACAGCCATACAAATAAGACCGATTGCCGCAAGCCACCAGCTGGAGCTCATACAAATGTAAACTCCTAATAAAATTGCGATGCCAAAGAATCCAAACGCTAAGTTTAATACTGTTTTCGGCTGAATACCATCGCGAACGATTGCACCGCCAATCCCAACGGATCCTTCATGATCAAGCCCTCTTTTATAATCGAAGTATTCGTTAAACATGTTTGTTGCTGCCTGAATGAGAAGGCAAGCAAGAAGCATGCTAAGGAAAAGAGGAAGATTTATTTTGCTAATACCTTCAACATGCATAGCATAAGTTGTTCCAATAAAGACGGGAACAAAAGCTGCAGTTAATGTATGAGGACGTAATAAACTCCACCAAATACGCCAGCCCGTTTGTTTACTTGGCTTTGGCTGCATGGAAGAGGAATTCGTTTCAGTTTTTACTTCCATATGGAATCCTCCTATCTGTTTGTTATATAAAATAAAAATGAGTTCTTACTGCCCATTAGAGCGGAACACGTACACAAAAAGTACACAATTAAGTGTAGGAAAAGCATCATATAGTGTCAACGTTTATTTTCTAGGAATATGCTCGGATTTTCTCAGAAATGCTAAACATTGACACACCTTTCGTTTGAGGTGTATCTTAAAATCAAGCGTATTTATGACTATTTTTCGCCCATAGGGGGGAGACTGTGTGATTCAAACGAAACAACATGATGTAAAAGATGTGATTCTTACTGCGGTTCAGCGCGCAGCTGACGGGCAAGTACTCGTTAGTTTTGTGAAGCAAGTGGAATGGGTTGATCCACTCCTTTTTTATGCAGCAGGAACACAATTTGGATATAGAGACAGATGTTATTTTGCAGATCCATCGCAGCACGTTATCTTCGCTGGAGTAGGTTCTGCCTTTACTATAGCAAATTCTTCTGATAAGCGCTTTCAAAATGCTCGTCAAGAGTGGGCGCGATTGAAAGACGAAGCAGTAATTCATCGTGATACTTACGAATTTGGAACAGGGCCGCTTTTATTTGGTGGTTTTGCTTTTGATCCACGAAAAGAAAGAACAGATTTATGGAAGTCATTTCACGATACAACACTGCAATTGCCAGCTTTTTTGTTAACGGTAAAGAATGAAAAGGCATGGTTAACAGTGAACCGTTTTGTTTCTGGAAATGATTGTGCAGAAAAGATTTATGAGGAATTGCAAAACGCTGAGGAGCAATTGTTGCAGCAAAGCAAGCATTCCTTCGTGGAAGAGCATGTGACCATTCTTTCGAAAGTAGAAGTAGAGCCCGAGAAATGGCTGCAAGCAATTGAACAAGTGCAGGAAGAAATGAAGCGAGGGGCTGTTCAAAAAGTTGTGTTAGCTCGTGAGATGCAACTTGTTATGGATAAAGATGTTGATTCGGCTTCTGTTTTGGCAGCACTTCGTATAGGTCAACCGGATTGTTATGTATTTGCGTTTGATTATAAAGGAACGTGCTTCTTAGGAGCAACGCCAGAAAGGCTTCTTCGTAAAGAGGGAGAAACATATACATCCATGTGTCTTGCCGGTTCGATTGGACGAGGTGCTTCAGAAGAGGAAACGAAAGAGAATGGATATGAACTTTTGCATGATGAGAAAAATTTAGCAGAGCATGATTATGTTGTAAACATGATTCGCAGTGTGTTAACAAGGCATTGTGAAACGGTCGATATTCCATATGAACCGCAATTATTGAAGACGAAAAATTTACTTCATCTATATACACCAGTACAAGCAAATGGAAATGGTGATTTATTATCGATGATTGAAGAACTTCATCCAACACCAGCTCTTGGAGGAACACCGCGAGAAGAAGCGCTGAAATTGATTCGTGAAGTAGAGCTATTAGATCGCGGGTTATACGGAGCGCCAATGGGCTGGGTTGATGAGCAAGGAAACGGAGAATTTGCCGTAGCACTTCGCTGCGGATTATTGTCTGGTAAACAAGCTTCGTTATTTGCTGGATGCGGCATTGTCATTGATTCAAAGCCGCATTTAGAGTATGAGGAAACAAGGCTGAAATTTAAGCCGATGCTTTCTGCTTTGGAGGGACTATCTAGATGAGCAATCATATAGAAGCATTATCGTATTACTTAGGCGCGTTTGTTGATGAATTGGCGCGCCTGCATGTGCAGGATGTTGTCATTAGCCCGGGTTCACGGTCAACGCCGCTTGCCTTATTAATGACGCAGCATGAACAAATCCGCACATATTTACACGTGGATGAAAGATCAGCGGCCTTTTTTGCTCTTGGCATTGCGAAGGCAAAAAAACGCCCTGTCGCCTTATTATGTACATCAGGCACAGCGGCAGCAAATTATTATCCAGCTATATGCGAAGCATTTCATTCGCGCATCCCGCTTCTCGTACTGACAGCGGATCGTCCGCATGAATTGCGAGATATTGGTGCACCGCAAGCAATGAATCAATTTCATTTGTTCGGTTCGTTTGTAAAACAATTTATTGAAATGGCACTTCCAGAAGCAGCAGAACCAATGTATCGATATGCACGGATGACAGCGGGACGAGGGATAGCAGCGGCATTACAAACGCCGAAAGGACCCGTTCATGTAAACTTTCCGCTTCGCGAGCCGTTAATTCCGAATTTCTCTTTAGGAAATCTATGGGAAAAAGGCCGCGGAGAATACGAAACAACCGTTCATCAAGGGAAAATAGCGGTGACGGATGAATATGCAGCATCTTTACGAGAGCGCCTTTCGCATATGAAAAAGGGGCTTATTGTATGTGGTGATGATAGTCATCCAAATATTGCAGAAGCTGTCGTGGCTTTTTCAAAAGCATATGGTTATCCGATTCTTGCAGATCCGCTTTCTGGGCTTCGCAGCGGTCTTCACGATAAAGAGACGATTATAGATTGCTATGATACATTTTTACGAAATGAACAACTTCGCGATAGTTGGAAACCAGATGTGATCATTCGTTTCGGCGGTATGCCAGTTTCTAAAGCACTTACGCAATACTTGAAAAAGCAAACAGAAGCATTGCACATTGTTGTTGACGAATCTGGAAATTGGCGTGATCCAGCGCTTATGTCCACAGAAGTTGTGTATGCCAATGATGCTAAATTTTGTGAGCAGCTTGTAAATGATGTCAAGCAGCAATGCAACTATGGCTGGCTTCATATGTGGCAACAGATAAATGCTGTAACAAAAGAGAAGCTTATTAAAATTGAATCGTATGAACATGCATTTGAAGGAAAAGTGATTACAGAACTTGTAGATGTTCTGCCAAATGATGCAGCTTTATTTGTAAGTAACAGTATGCCAATTCGTGATACAGACACGTTTTTCTTCTCAAATGATAAAAATATTGAAGTGCTAGCAAATCGCGGTGTCAATGGCATTGATGGCATTGTTTCGACAGCGCTTGGGGTGAGTGTAGCTCGTGATTCGCTCGTATTAGTTGTGGGGGATTTATCGTTCTACCATGATTTAAATGGATTGTTAGCAGCAAAGCTACATGATTTAAATGCAACTATTGTTGTCGTTAACAATGATGGCGGCGGTATTTTCTCATTTTTACCGCAGTATGAACAGAAAGAACATTTTGAAGCATTATTTGGTACGCCGCTCGGACTTGATTATGAGCATGTTGTCAAGATGTATAACGGTTCATTCCAGCGCGTAAAAACATGGGAAGCGTTTCGAAATGAAGTGGACAAAGGTACGAGAGAAAATGGACTGCATGTCATTGAAATCCAAACAGATCGTGAAGAGAACTTACAGCTTCATCGTGACATTATGGCAGAGGCAGCAGCCATTGTTTCAGAAGTATTGCAAGGTGAAGGGAAATGAAAGTAAACGTACATGGTGTTTCTTACGAATATGAAGTAATCGGAAGCGGCGAGCCGCTTCTTGTACTTCATGGTTTTACAGGCAGCATGGAAACATGGCGTTCGTTTGTCCCTGCATGGAGCGATCAGTTTCAAGTGATTTTAGTCGATATAATCGGACATGGTAAAACGGAAAGTCCAAAGGAAACCCGGCACTATAACATAGAAACGGTAGCTGGGCATCTCATTGCCTTGCTCGATCATTTGCAAATTGAAAAAGCGCATATGTTAGGTTATTCTATGGGCGGGCGCCTTGCGCTTACGCTTGCTTGTTTATATCCAGAGCGCGCCTTGTCTCTTTTGTTAGAAAACTGTACAGCGGGACTGATAACAGAAGAAGAACGTGAAGAGCGTAGACAAAAGGATGAACAGCTTGCTGAAAAGATTGAACGAGAAGGCGTTTCTGCTTTTGTGGAAAAATGGGAGAACATTCTGCTCTTTGCCACGCAAAAAAAATTACCGCTTCATGTACAAGCTAGCGTACGTGAAGAAAGGTTAGCTAATGATCCTGAGGGTCTTGCAAACAGCTTGCGGGGCATGGGAACAGGAGCGCAGCCATCCTGGTGGAATGAATTGCAACACTTGCAAATGCCGGTCTTACTCATGAGCGGAGAATATGATGAAAAGTTCTTTCACATCTTAAAAAAGATGAAAAAACATATTCCTCATGCTGAATTTGTACAAATTATTGGCGCGGGCCATGCAATTCATGTGGAACAACCGCAAAAGTTTGATACAATAGTAAGGGGCTTTTTGCAAAACATAAAAGGAGGTAGAGACAAAATGACGATTGAATGGGTAAAAGAAGGTAATTACGAAGATATTATTTACTCCACATACAATGGAATCGCAAAAATTTCGATTAACCGTCCTGAAGTACATAATGCATTCCGTCCAAAAACGGTAATGGAGTTAATCGATGCGTTTGCACATGCACGAGATGATGAAAATGTTGGCGTTATCATTTTAACAGGTGAAGGTGGCCGTGCATTCTGTTCTGGCGGTGACCAAAAGGTTCGCGGTCATGGCGGATATGTTGGGGAAGACCAAATCCCGCGCCTAAACGTATTAGACTTACAACGTTTAATTCGCGCGATTCCAAAACCAGTTATCGCAATGGTAGCAGGTTATGCAATCGGTGGTGGACATGTTCTTCACATCGTATGTGATTTAACAATCGCAGCAGATAACGCAGTATTTGGCCAAACTGGTCCAAAAGTAGGCAGCTTTGATGGCGGATACGGTGCTGGTTATTTAGCACGTATGGTTGGTCATAAGAAAGCGCGCGAAATTTGGTACTTATGCCGTCAATACAATGCGCAAGAAGCACTTGATATGGGCTTAATTAACACAGTTGTACCATTAGAACAGTTAGAAGAAGAAACTGTGAAATGGGCAGAAGAAATTTTAGCAAACAGCCCGATGGCACTTCGTTTCTTAAAAGCTGCATTTAATGCAGATACAGATGGCCTTGCTGGTATTCAACAACTAGCTGGTGATGCAACGCTATTATACTACACAACAGACGAAGCAAAAGAAGGCCGCGATGCGTTTAAAGAAAAACGCCGTCCGGACTTTGGACAATTCCCTCGTTTTCCTTGATCGGGAAGATGAACAAAAGAGACTTGATGAAATTTCATCAAGTCTCTTTTTTGTATCCCGCATTAACGGGCAGTAAGACCCTCACCTCAAGATTGAGAGAGAAACAAAGAAGATAGGTGGGGGAAATTACCCGTAAAAGCCCGATTGGTTCAACTAACCATCAGTGGGGGATGAAGAACCCCACTGATGGAAGTTTCACTTTATGCTTAGCCAGTTTTCTAATATGATTTTCAAAAATCTGTATTAGATTACAGTTATTCTCGTTTGATAACATATTATTATTATATTTATATATAAATAAATGCTTCTAATATTGGATATTTATATACAAAAAGGTAAATTTTCCTTCCTATAATTTTATCATTATTGTTATAATAGAAATAGTAAAATTAAAATGGTTAATTTTACAAATTTCGCATATTGATAGGGGGAATATTAAATGTCTGGACAAATTCGTATGAGTCCTGAGGAACTTAAAGCTAAAGCAGCTCTATATGGTAGAAGCTCTCAAGAAATTGATAGTATTTTACGCAAGCTGGAAGGGTTACAAAATGAATTAAGAGGTGAATGGGAAGGCCGTGCTTTCCAAGGGTTTGATCAACAATTTAATGAATTGAAACCGAAAGTACAAAGTTTCTCTCAATTATTACATGAGATTAACGTTCAATTAGACAGAACTGCACAAGCTGTTGCTGAACATGATGAGCAGTTATCACGTAATTTTGGCTTGAAATAAGAAAGCTTGAATAGTAGAAGATTGATAAATGAGCCATGCGACTTTTGTTGTATGGCTGATTTATATATAAGTGGTTTAATTTTGAAATTTTAATAATAATCATTCTCTCCATTGCAATTATGTTGATGCAGTTTAAGGCTATACATTTGAAAGAAAAAAATAAGCTACATGCTAACAATGGATAAATTATTTTATATTCACAGGAGTGGTAAGTATTGAAAAAAATTCAATGGAGGATTTTGTTGTTTATTGTTTTAGCTCTTGTACTAGCAACGGGAACTTCCTATTTAGCATTAAATCATAAGGTTAAAAAAGAGGATGAAACTAGTGCTAAAAAAATGGCAGTTGCCGTAGTAAACGAAGATCAAGGAACGACGTTTGAAGGGCAGAAAATAAATTTTGGAGATCAGTTTATAAAAAACATTAGTAAAAATGATAAACAACAATGGTATGTGGTAAGTCGCGGAATAGCGGAAAATGGTTTGAAGAATAATAATTATAACATGATGATTGTTATTCCGAATGATTTTTCTCAGAAAGCGGTTGCTATTAATTCGGATTCGCCAGAAAAAGTAACGATAAGTTACAAAATTAACGCTACTGGTAATAAAGATTTGAAGGCAGAGGCAGAAAATACTGCGGCTTCTATTTTAGAAGAGTTTAATAAACATATAGTAGATGTTTATTTTGCCAGTATTGTTGGGAATTTACAAGGTGCACAAGATAATATACAGGCAATCATCAACAAAGAACAAGCTCAATTTAATGTATATAAGACAGATGTACAAAGCCCTTTAGCAAACTATACACAACAATTTAAAACAGTACAAGATTATACAGGAGTTTCAATAGATACATTTAAAGGGTTTCAAGGTGTCTTGAATGGGTTTGAACAAAATATTGATGGAACCGCACAATCTAATTTGGCTTTCCAAAATAGTTTTGGTAATTTCCAAAAGACACAAGGGGAAAATAGTTTAGTTGCAAATAATTTCTCTAACCAACTGAATCAATTCAATAGCGATTTAAGTACAGAGGATGTATTAAAAAGGCTAGATACTTTGGAGTTAACTAACAAAGCGATAGCTGATCAATTCACTCTTGCAGATCAAAAAGCTAATGCTAATATTTTATCAGATTCAGCTGCTATTCAAAATTACTTAACAGACGTTAATAGTAAAATTCGCAGTTACGATGCAGATTTAACAGAAAAATTAAAGTCGGATATTGAAGCTGAGACTCGTGAGAAATTAAAGAAAGCCATTTCGGGTGAGGATCAAAAAGCAGTATATCTAAATACACTTATGCAGCAACCGAACGATGCAATTAAGAAGAAAATTGAACAGCTAATCAATCACTTACCGATTGTGAGTAAGGAAGAGATAGATCAGCTTCCGTTACCAGATGAAACAAAACAAGAGTTAATAAATGTGATTCTAGTTACTGGAAAATACAATACAGAGAATCAATTTTATCCTGAAGATACAGGACAAATCCCTTTAGGAAATACAATAAAAACCATTAAAGAGGATCTTGCAACAAAGGGAATCATCTTTAATGATGTCAAAAAAGTGCCGAAGATGGATGCTACTCAAACGTTCACTTTAAATCTTCCTAGTGAGTTTGGTCTTCAGTCATTAGTAATTGATGGCAAAGATTATACAGAAGAATTTTTAAATAAAGGTACAGTTACTTTACCAGCGCGAAAAGAAGGGGATTTAGAGGTTCGTGTACATGTTAAATTGCTAGATCTAAATGCCAATATAGATGTGTTTACTCCAGTAAATTGGCAGTGGAATTTAGATCATAAGTCTGAGAAGAAAACACCTCCTGAATCAGGAAAGCCTTCCAATCCTAATGGAAAAGAAGATGCCGGAAACACTGGTAATACATCGATAAGTACAGCTTCACAAAAGGTAACGAAAACAGTACAAACAACGGATACAAACCCAGGTGATCCAAATAAGGGCAATGGAACAACGCCAAGTGATCCAAATAAGGGCGATGGAACAACCCCAGGCGATCCCAATAAGGGTGATGGAACAACCCCAAGTGATCCAAATAAGGGCGATGGAACAACCCCAGGTGATCCAAATAAGGGTGATGGAACAACGCCAAGTGATCCGAATAAGGGTGATGGAACAACCCCGGGTGATCCAAATAAGGGCGATGGAACAACCCCAGGTGATCCTAACAAAGATAAACCTAAGGTAGAAACAATTGAACGCACGAATGATCGAATCTCACATCAAAAGGCAGAGAATTTATTCCCAGATTCAACAAATGTATTAATTAGCGATTCTGTTAAATCAGTACAAGCTTATCAGCAATTGTTAAGTTTGTATGAATTGTATTATGGCTTTGATATGAAGTCAGATTTAGAAACAAAGTTAGCAGAGGGAACATTAAGTGATCAAGCTGCACCAGATTCTCTTTATTACATTTTCAATAAGCAAGATATAGTAGATGTAATGGCAAACTTTATTGCAACTGAGATTACTGGTGAAATAACGGCAGAAACAAATGATTTAAAACAAAAAGTCGATACGTATATGGAATTAGTAGGTAATGCTGATCAAAATTCAGAACACTTGGCAGAAGTATTAAAACAAACAACAGAACAAGCTCAAGTTATGAATGCGACTTTAGGAGAATACTTAAAAAATGTAGAAGCATGGCGTGAAAATAGCTTGAAATTAATAGATGACCAAAAAGTAGTGGCGACTAATCGTGATGGTGAACAAACAGCCGTGTTAGCATTAAATTCCGAGTATAATTCATTGTTAACGCAAAGCCAATCTTTAAGTGATGCGTCTAAAGGAAATCTATTAGCGGCAGATAACGTGTATAAAACGTTTGATGAAATTAATAATCAGGCAAAAGAAATTCAAGATAGTGGTGTAACGATTGTATCGAAAGCGAATACATTACTAGATGATTATAGTGAAAAAGTAGCAGATGACAAGGATTTCTCCAAAAACTTTGCGAAAGTACTATCAAATAGCCGTGTTGGAGAGCGTCAAAATGAAGACTTATATCAATTTTTAGCAAGCCCAGTTCAGAAGCAAAATGATGGTACGATTACAGCTGGAGATGCGTTTACACCGTACTTAATGGTATTGGTATGCTTTATTGTTGCTTTATTTACTTCTTATGCAATCGCACATCAAGAGAAAAGACGTAGTCAAAAAGATGATTTTGAAGAAGAATTCTCTACGATGCTTTCAAATGTACCAATTACTGCAATTACTTTAGGAATTGCAATTGCAGAAGGGATAACGATTGGTATTATTTCAGGGCATTTACTAGAATTTGATCAGACACGTAATTTAATGTGGATTGGTTCTATTACAATGATTATGGCTGCTTTAGTTCTTATTTCCACATACTTATTACGTCAAGTAAAAATGATTGGGATGTTTGTATTATTAACGTTCTTTAGTATGTATTTGTTCTTAACGAATGCAGTAGGAATGAATGTAGATAAGATGTCGTACTTTGGAAAAATACGTGAATTCTCACCACTTCAGTATCTTGAAACATTTTTAAATAACTTTATAAGTGGTAAAAATAGTGAGCCTGCTATTTTTGGATGTATTATTGGCTTAGCTATTTTTGGATTTATTATCAATCTCTTTGTATGGCATAGAAGAAGAGGAGAGGGACAAGAGTTAGATGATCAAATCACGGAAAGTATTAGTTAATTTATCATTGTTTCTTTTCCTTGGCTCATTTGCCGCGTTACCGATGAGGTGCGCGGCAGAGAGCTACCTCAATGATAATGGGAAAATGGAGTTTAAAGTAGATCGAATAGAACAAACAGATCAAGAAAAAATGAATAAAGGGGAACAAGAAACGGAATTAGATAAGACACAAATAGAATTATTTAATCCAGAAGTAGAGAAAGAAATTGCAGAAAAACAAAAGAAAGAAAAGAAACAGATGCAAGAATTAAGGGAATCCTTATTTCTCAATACAAAAACAAATGATGATATTAAAGATACAAAAGAAAGTTTATTCCAGAAAAACTACGCGGTGCAAATGAATTCGAGTGAAACAAATAATAATCAAAGCACAACGGGAACACCAATTAGTACAACGATGACGGTACTACTCATCGGTGGGATTCTACTCATTTGTAGTGGTATTTATGCCATTATTCGAAAAACTGGGGTATAAGGAGAAATATGAATGGCTGTTCAAACACATATTAATGTCACCGTAGATTTTAGTAAATGGAATGGGAAAACATATGATTTACGCATTCCTAATCATCAATCTATTAAATATTTGTTGAAGAATTTAATAGAAACTTTAAAAGTTCAAAATCATGATGGATCACATTATGTCATAAAAGTTGTTAATAAGTCGCTATTACTAACAGACAATGATCGGTTAATAGATTATGAAGTAACTGATGGAGATATTTTACAAGTACTATGACTACTTGGATAAATAGTTCAATGTGTAGAAATTTATGTATACGATCAAAAGGAGAAGAACATGGTGGAGAAAACGATTCAGATTGATTCGATGAATTATCGATTTGAAATAGGCGAAGGGACTTGGAAATTAGAACTTGCCCAGTCACAAACTCGAGTAAAAGATTTTTGTCAATTTGATTTATTAATGGAGAAGTCAGCAATCTTTGTTCCGGTAGCAGTAGAAGAAACAGAAGATACCTTTGTCTTTTCATACGAAATTAGTAAGAAATTAAAGAAGTGGGACGATATAAAAGATTTAGAGAGAAATGAAAAATTACGATTGCTTCGAAATGTCGCTCGTTTTAAAGAGTATTTACATAGAAGAATAACGTTCTTTTTACACCCAGAAAATCTAGTATTTGATACTAATTATTTACCTTTTATTGTTCATCGTGGAATTCGAGAGATTGTCCCGCCAGCCCCAATTACAGAAGAAAAATTCTTATTACAATATAAATGTTTAATTATTGCATTGTTTTCTAAAAAATATAGCTATGATGAATTGTATAGTGGCGTCTTGAAAAATGTAAAAGACACAACATTTGAGCAAAATGTTGTTAGTATGAACAGTTTAGACGAATTAATCCAATTTATTGAAGATAGCTTTGAAAAAGAACAAAGAAAAACAGAAAAGAATATGCAAATTGTCCCTAAGAAAAACTTTAAAAGGTTCAAATATATGGCATACTCTTTTGCGGCAGCTACGGTTATTTTAGTAGCACCATTAGCGTATTACGCGTTTATGAAAGTACCTTATCAAAATACATTGTTAGAAGCAAATAAAAACTTTTTAGCGACTGATTATGATCAAGTCATTAGTAATTTACAAGATGAAGATGCTGAAGGACTACCTTTAGCTTCTAAATATGAGCTGGCATATTCTTATGTTAAGGGTGAGAAATTAGGGGAACAGCAAAAATCATCTATTATGAAGAACATCAGTTTAAAAAGTGATGAAAACTATTTGCTGTATTGGATTTATAACGGTAAAGGAGATTTTAATAAATCTCTAGATATAGCAAAGCAGATTGATGATCCACAATTAATCATGTATGGCTTAATCAAACAAATAGAAGCTGTGAAAAATAATCCAAAATTGTCGGGAAAAGATCGAGATGAGAAGTTAAAAACATATCAGCAACAGTTAGATGAGTATAAAAAGAAATATAGTGATACATCTGATGAAAAAGATTTATCTAATACGAACAAATAAACAAACTAAGAACGTTAAAAGAATGAAACTTCTTTTACTTCATGTATCCTGCTCTAATGGATAGTAAAACTCTCACCTCAAAACGTAAAGAAAAGAAGCTAGGTGGGAGTTTTACTATCTTTAAGAGAAACAGTACACATATTTTTTTACTATAGAAGCTAACAAAGGAGTAGTGGAGAAGGATGAAGCAACAACTTCTAGCAGTGAGCTATGGCGATAAATTGTATAAATGTCGCCTAAATCCATCTGAACGTCCCGTTGTGACAATTGGGAATGAGTGGTCAAATACAATTACGAATCTTGATTTAGAAGAATCGCTTACGATGAATTGGGACCTTGAGAATGGTGTATGGAAAATAGAAGATAGAATTATCCATGTTAACAAGGGGAATAAAATTGAACTGAAAAATCATAAATCTCTCCATATGTGGATTACATATGTTGAAGAGGTTGCTGTATATGATATAGCGACGAAGTATTCTATCACGCTTAGCGAACGTGAAGGTGATGATATTACCATTAATGAAACAAGCGCAGACCTCGTATTCATTCGTGACTCATTAGATGAATCATTCAAAGTTAACGTACACGGAGGACGTGTATTTCATAATCATCAAAAATTAGAAGGTAGTGCTATTTTAGAAAGTGGAGATCAATTATTTTTTGATGGTGTAACAATTCAAATTGGACATGAAGATATTCAATTTGGAGCAGCCAAAGACAAAGTACAATCAATATTACCTCGTTTACTTGAAGCAGATAGCTATTTTCGTGATGAATATCCAGACTACCATCGTTCACCACGCATTATTTATCGTGAGCCAGTTGACAAAATGACAATTGCAAAGCCACCAAGTGAACCATCAAAACCAACAGAACATTTAGTGCGAATGATCGCTCCGTCTCTTGTTATGATCGTGGTCACTGTACTATTGGCAATCTTTATGTCAAATGGCTTATATATATTTGCCTCATTAGCGATGACTGTAGCGACAGTAATTATATCGGTCACATCGTATATTAAAAGTGTAAAGCAATACAAAATTGATATTGTAGAGCGTGACACAAGTTATAGAGAGTATTTAAAACAAAAGACAAAAGATTTATATGAAGAAACTGAAAAGCAACGTCATGCACTTCACTATCATTATCCGGATGTTGCAGAAATTCGCAACATGACTATGCAGGTAAACCCACGCATATATGAAAAAACGATGCTTCATCATGATTTCTTAACATATCGTGTTGGAACAGGGCAGGAAAATACTAGTTTTGAAATTCAATTTAATGAAGAAGAATTTAGTCAAAAGAAAGATGAATTAATTGAGGCAGCACGTGAACTAAGACAACAATATCTCGCACTACAAGATGTTCCAGTCGTGACAGATTTAATGAACGGGCCAGTCGGATATATTGGACAACGCTCTTTAGTGTTAGAACAACTGCAACTATTAGTTATGCAAACTGCACTATTTCATAGTTACTATGATTTGCAGTTTATTACATTGTTCCCTGAAGAGGAAAAGAATAAATGGGATTGGATGCGTTGGCTGCCGCATGCAAGTGTACGCGATATTAACGTACGTGGTTTTGTGTACCATGAACGCAGCCGTGACCAAGTACTAAATAGTCTGTATCAAATATTAAAAGACCGCAAAATGAAAATAGAAGAAAAAGGTTCTTCTAATGAAAAATTATATTTTGCACCGCACTATGTTGTACTCATTACAGATGAAAAACTAATCTTAGACCATATTGTAATGGAATTCTTTAATGAAGATCCAACGGAATTAGGAGTATCGCTTGTCTTCGTACAGGATGTCATGCAAAGTCTACCAGAACATGTAAAGACAGTCATCGATATAAGAGATTCGAAGAAAGGGAATATCATCTTAGAAAAAGGTGAACTTGTTAACCATCAATTCGCGCTCGATCATTTTCCGAAAGACTTTAACTTAGAAGATGTATCCCGTGCATTAGCACCGCTGAATCACCTACAAAACTTGAAAAATAGTATTCCAGAAAGTGTAACTTTCTTAGAAATGTATGGTGTTGAGAAAATTCAAGAATTAAACATTACAGCAAGGTGGGAAAAAAATGCAGCCCACAAATCATTAGCTGTACCACTTGGATTACGCGGTAAAGAAGATATTGTAAATCTAAACTTACATGAAAAAGCACATGGACCACACGGATTAGTCGCAGGTACGACAGGTTCTGGTAAGTCAGAGATTATTCAATCATACATTTTATCCCTTGCGGTTAATTTCCATCCGTATGAAGTAGCATTTTTACTCATTGACTATAAGGGCGGTGGAATGGCGAACTTATTCAAGGATTTACCGCACTTACTAGGAACTATTACGAACTTAGACGGTGCACAAAGTATGCGTGCTTTAGCATCGATTAAAGCGGAATTACAAAAGCGCCAGCGCTTATTTGGGGAACATGATGTAAATCATATTAACCAATATCAAAAACTATACAAACAAGGCAAAGCGAAAGAACCAATGCCGCACTTGTTCTTAATTAGTGATGAATTCGCAGAGTTAAAGGCAGAGCAGCCTGACTTTATGAAAGAGCTAGTATCAACAGCACGTATCGGTCGTTCTCTAGGAATTCACTTAATCCTAGCAACGCAAAAACCAAGCGGGGTTGTCGATGACCAAATTTGGAGTAACTCGAAATTTAAATTAGCGCTAAAAGTACAAAACACATCCGACAGTAACGAAATCTTAAAAACACCAGATGCCGCAGAAATCACGCTGCCAGGACGAGCTTACTTACAAGTCGGAAATAATGAAATCTATGAATTGTTCCAATCTGCATGGAGCGGCGCTGATTACATAGAGAACAGAGACGATCAAGAGCATTTAGACGCAACGATTTATGCAATTAATGATTTAGGACAGTATGAGATTTTGAGTGAGGATTTGAGTGGTTTTGGGAAACAAGAGAGCATCGCAAAAGTACCAACCGAATTGGATGCAGTCATTGATTACATTCATGAGTACACAGAAGAAGAACAAATAGCACCGCTGAAGCGTCCATGGTTACCGCCTTTAGAAGAACGTATTTACTTGCCGCAACTGCAACTTGTTGATTTCCAACAAGCGTGGCAAGAACCGAAAAGCGATTTAGAACCGATGATTGGTATTGTTGATATTCCAGAGATGCAAGCGCAAGAGCCATTACAACTGAATTTAACAAAAGAAGGACATATCGTAGTCTTTGCAAGTCCAGGATACGGGAAATCAAGTTTCTTACAATCTGTTGTAATGGATTTAGTGCGGAAGCATAGTCCAGAACATTTGCATGTCTATTTATTAGACTTTGGTACAAATGGTTTATTATCACTAAAAGGCTTACCACATGTTGCGGATACCCTTATGGTAGATGATTTGGAGAAAATAAATAAATTTATTAGACGTTTATCCCAAGAGCTTAAAGTTCGAAAACAACTACTAAGCAAATATGGTGTCGCAAATATGGCAATGTATGAGAAAGCAAGCGGTAAATCTCTTCCGAATATTTTAATTACTTTAGATAACTATGACACGGTACGCGATGGACAATTTGGTGATGAATTTGAAAGAATGATTACACAAATTGCACGTGAGGGCGCGAGTATTGGAATTCATTTATTAATGAGTGCAGGCCGTCAAAACGCAATACTGATGTCACTTTTAGCTAATATTAAAATGCAAATTGCACTCTATAACATTGAGCAAAACGAAGCGCGAAATATTGTTGGACGTACAGATTTAACAATTGAAGAATTACCAGGGCGAGGACTTGTGAAACTTGAAAATCCAGCAGTTTTCCAAACAGCGCTACCAACGATAGGAGAAGATGCTTTGGCTATTGTTGAAGCTATTCAAGAAGAAGCGAAAGCTATGAATCATGCATGGAAAGGTGAAAGACCGTTGCCAATTCCAATGGTGCCTGAAGTACTACATTATCACGAGTTCATTGCTTGGCCGCAAACGAAGCAACTTGTTGAAAACAAGCAAATACCGTTTGCAGTTGATATGGAAGAAGTACAACCTGTCGTATTTGATTTAGAAAAGCATCAAAATATTGTTGTTATAGGAGATCAATTAGAGATCATTGAAAATTCGATGGAAATGATTCTACAACTTCTAAAACGTAGTGACGCATACGATATCGTTTTATTTGATAATAGTACAATGAGATTCACTGGAAGCAAAGAGGTAGCTGCACAGTATGTTTCTAATGGAACAGAGATGGAAGAGGTAGCTGCTGCACTAAGAAATGTATGGAAAAGACGAGAAGAAGCATTTATTGAAATGCAGAAAGAAAGCAATGGTCAACTATCAATCCATGAATTTAAAAAACAGCTACGACCTATTGTTGTTGTAATAACGGATGTTCCATTTATTAATAGCACATTGAATACAACAGTAGAAGACAATTTAGGAGAACTCATCGAAAATGGGCATCGAATGGGTATTCACTGTATTATTTCTGGTACAAATGGTCTATTAGGAAAAGATTACGACAGGGTGAACCAAGCTGTGAAAAAACAGAAAACGGGTATTGTATTAACAAAAGTTGCAGACCAATGGCTGTTTGAAGTTTCTAACCGTCCTTACAAAGAAAAGAATTTACAACCTTATGAAGCCTACTTTATACAGCAAAACATGGCTGAAAAAATTAAATTAGCAGCTTACTTATCGCCAGTGGAGAATTTACGTTAAAAGGATGGGGATGGATTTGTTTGATTTCTTAAAAAATGAATATGAAAGAAAACGAGATTACTATAGGAATCTATACCAAGACTTACAAGAAAACATCACGGATTATTCAAATGGTATAGCTGAAATTAATAGTATGCTAAGTAGTTATAAAGGCAAGATGCCCCATTCATCAAGTGGGAGTATCCCATCCAATGAATTTGTGCCGAAACGTGAGCAACTGGATGAGAAGCTGACGAAGTATATTTCAGCCGCAAAAGAGAAACAGTCGAGTTTAATAGCAGCTAAACAAGCAGCTTACAATCGTTACATTTATTACAGGGACCAAGCAAATGCAAAGGCTAAAGAAGGGAAGTGATGAAGATGGGGAAAGTTGAGATTATTGATAGCGATTTACAGCAAGCAATTAGCTGCTCTAAAGCAATCCAGGAAGCATTAAACACATCCTATGAAAAAAGCAATGATTTGAAAAGCTTTGTAAAATCAGCTAAATGGAGCGGGAGCACACGCGGAGCGTTTGAAGCATACTTAGATTTAATTACGCAATACCATAGAGATATGAAGCATATTATGGACAAGCATACGACAGCGTTAGAAAACTTAAATACGTACGTGAGAAATTTCGAAGATACAGCAGATGTGAGGAAAGTGAGGAATTTATAGCTCATGATAGATTCACAAATGATCAAGGATACTTTCAGTACAGAAGAATTATATTTACTAGCAAGTGCTTTTGATGCCAATGTCATTTTTGGTCTAGATTCAAAAGAGTTACTAATCATGAAGGGTCTAGACGTAATGGAACAAGCAAAACAAAAATTAATAGATAAAGAAATATTAACAGTAGACGGGAAAATAACAGAAGGCGGAGCCACTGTTATTCAAACACTACAAACTTATTATAAAAGCCGCAAGTATGTACGACTAAATCAGTTTATGTTTGCTTTTTTAGAGGAGAAATCAGATGAGTTAATCATGTTAGTTGAAATCATACCTCATCAGCAATATCAATTACATGTTCTCTCTAAAGCAATTGTATTGAAAATGCTGACTGAGCATTTCCCTATGCTGCTAAGGGAACCACAAGAAGATGAATACAAAGAACTAACGCGTGAAGCATCTGATCAGGAAAGAAAAGAGATGGAACAACGCTCCTTATCAGGTCAGGGCATGATAAATATGGAACTGTTTCATCTGACGGAAAAACCAGCGTTACAGTCGAACCAACGCTACTATCAACAATGGCTTTTCTTTGAAGAAGAGAAAAAAGTAGCAGCTGTTAATTTAGTAAAAGAGCAATATTTGTTTGTAAGTCAGTTCTGGCTATTAAAGCTTGTATTTGATGAACTGGAATTTCCTTATACGAAGGAGGAAATCGTAAATGGCTAATGCTGTGTCTGATGGCCAAAGCATTCAGATGAATGTGGATGAAATGACTACGATTTATAAGTACTTACAAGAAATACTAAGTACATTTGAAAATGAGATTCAAGCATCCAGTCATAACATCCAGCAATTTAAATACTACAAAGATGGAAAAGCGAAACAGGTTGTAAGTGAGTATGAGAAAATTTTGAACAAAACAATGGAAATCAGAGATCATTACGCTCGCATAATGTCGCTAGTTGCCTATACTTTAAACTCCATGATGGAAACAGATGAAAAACTGGCACAAGAAATTATAGAAAAAATTGGGGTGTAAGCCATGGACGTGAAGTATATCCCACAGGACTGGGAGAAAACAGAAGAGGGAATTGGTAATCTAGTTGGCCTCGGTAAGTGGGGAAAAGGGGTTATTGACAAGCTGAAAAAACTGGATGATATAATGGAAGATGCAAAAGATTCCATAGGGGAATACGATGTTGACGGAGTCGTTCACCTTCAACATACGAGCCAAAAAAGTAAGTATCAGGATTTATATGAAGATTATGAAGTGCTCCATGATTTTAGCGAAAAAGTAGGAGAACTGATTGATACTGAAATTGATCAGCCATTTTATGAAGATATAGATGCCTTTGCACAAGCTATGCGAGATTTAACAATAGAAAAATATACAACTAGTAACACCATCGGTGCCAAAGAAACAATTGCGACGCCGATGGGGGGGTCCTATGTGCAAACGACAGAGCGCGTCAAAGACAAAATCACAGTGAATGATATCTTCTCTTCCAATAATGTGTTTGCAACTAACTTGAAGGCAGAGTTTGAGGCGTATATGAAAGAACATCCAAAAGAGAACGTATCGTATACTACCTATCAAAAAGCAGCATTAAATAGCCGAGCATTCACCTATGATTCAATTAAAGATCAGCAACAAAATAAAGAATTTTGGCGTGATATAGCGATACTAGGTACAACAATCGTACTAGCTGTTGCCACCCCGTTTTTTCCTCCAGCTGGTATTGCATTAGGTGCTCTTGTAACGAGTGTTGGGGCAATGGAACTTTCCAGCGCAGCAACGGGAAAAGACTGGATGACAGGAAGAAAACTCGATACATCCGAACGTTGGCTACGCGGTGTATTGGCGTTTGTTGATGTATTGCCTGCGGCAAAAGGATTACATGCCTTTGGAAATGTTACAACAGGTCTAAAAGCAGGTACTAGTACAACGACGATTAAAAACGCTTCAAAAGTAGGGCTAGAAGAAGGCGGATCTCGCTTGAAGCAGGCTGATAATCTTCTTACAGAACGGGCGCAAAATGCGAACAAATTATCAGGAGAGCAACTTGAAGACCTTTCGTTGAATATAGAGAAGAAAACACCTGTGGAAAATGCGCCAGCGTTTGAGAAGAAATCGGCGGAGTTTTTTGATGGGTTGAATTTGAAGTCGGGTGCGACAGAGGCAGTTGAAGTTGAATTTTTAAAAGAAAACATATATCAAATGAATTCATTTCAGGAGAGCGTAGACTCTATACTAAAAAATGAAGGAGTTACTTTGGATGAATTTCATTCAATGAGAATGAAATTAGCCTCTGAACTGACAGATGAACAAAGAAGAATTATGGTGAATGTAAGAGAAGCAGTTCCAACTCCGAACAGTGATACAATATTACAAAAAGTATTCGATGGCGGAAAGATTGAAAATTATTTAAAAGAAGATGAACCATGGAATACCGTAGGTGGATTTGTAACTAGAGCTCAAGATGTTAAACAATTAAGTACATTGAAAGATGTTTATGATGGATTAAGACTTGATTATAATGGAACTCCGTTTAAGGTAGGAATGGATAAGGACTATGGAATAATAAGATTTAAAACAGATGAAGTAGAAAAAATGGATATCCCATATGGACCATCTATGGAGGGGATAGGTGCAAAACCACCAACTAACGGATTTGACAACTCACCAGACCCGTTTACAGGACATGGATTTACTAAAGATATTAATGGTAATATTATTCCAGAATATACAATACCATATTTGAAGCCTAACCAAGGAGCAGAACTATTTAGAGTGGACAGTATTACTGGAGCTGAGGAGTTAATTGCTAAATTCATAAATGGTAGGTTTGTAAACATTAAGTAAACAGGGGGAGTTATGTATGTTACTTGGTAAATATACTTTATATATGGGTAAACAGTATGAAGTTCTTAATTATGACAAAGAAAGTAAAAACGTTACACTACAATTAGATGATAAGATAAATTATAAAATTGTAAAAAGAGATGCTGTTGGAGAAATATATTCTATACAGACCAACTGTTTTTATAAAGGTTATAAATTTCAAGTCATATCAGAAAAAGAAGATAGTATATTAATTTATACTCCTAATTATGAAGTAGGAGCTGAGTTAAATATGGAATTTGTAGAACGCTCTGTATTTCATAAATGGATAAAAAAGAATGAAGTAGATAGAATAGTAGAAGAAAAAATGGTATTAGATTTATAAGATTTTATTGGTCTATTAACCCAAATTATCAAATCGAGGTATAAAAATGTATAACGATGATGTTAGAAATAGAATTATAGAAATAAGTAAAAAGAAAGATTGCTTACATGAATTAATTCAAATGCTTTCAAGACAAGCAGTGACATATTATTGTCTATGTAATTCTGATAATTCGTTAGCTAAAGTAAAGTTGAACAAAAATGAATATATAGTAATAGCTACAAGTAAAGAGGTACTAACTGAAACTAAGAAGTATTTAAACCTTGATAATATTGTTGAATTTGATGCTGTAAATGTACTTAAAAATATTTTAAGAATGGAAAATCAGGGAGTTATAATTAATTTAGGAGATGAATCTCAATTAACTCTTGATCCAGATATGTTAAAACTTTTGTATAGGGAAGTTGTAGTAATGGATTTGTATATGAAAGGAGGAGCATATGTACTGCAATATAAAAATGATTTCCTGCTGATAGAAGTAGAAGATATGAAGTTATTAAGTATTTCATTAATAGAAGAAGAGCTAAGAGAATTAAGTCAAAAGTTAAATCACACTGGTAAAGTAGTATTTAAAAGTTGGAAAGAAATATTTCCATATTTTGTAGCGACTCAATGTAATGCATTAGGGTATAACCTTAATAATAAAGATATAACAATAATTAAGGACCCTTACTTGGCATGGCTTTATGAGAGTCCGTTCCAAACTTCATAGAATATTTTTAAATAAGTAGAAGGAATTCTTTCGGTATACAGAAATAAAAGAAACTAATCATCTATATGTGATAGGTGATTAGTTTTTTATTTTTTTAATATTTTTTAGTAACAGTGTGTTTTTCTAGAGTCATTTAGAAGGTGAATCTTTAGCAGACAGTGTTGGCGGCATAGAATAGAACTCTTAACTACAAAAGTGATAAAAAATAGCTGAAATAAAGAAAATTTGATACATCCGAACGAAATCTTAAAAACACCAGATGCCATAGAAATTACCAATTTCAATAGAGTATTTGCAAGACTTTAGATTTATAAGAGAAATCAAATAAGTAGGAGGTTTGAAATGAACATTAGTGAGTTAAAAACTAGATTGAATGAATTAGGAATAGAAGAACACGAGTACAATTTAGGTGATAAACCTATTCGTGAATTGGAATTAGGTATATTAAAAGAAGAAAAAGTATGGAAAGTATATCAATCGTTAGAGAGAGGTGGAATGAATATTATAGATACTTTTGAAAATGAAAATGATGCCTGTGAATTGATATTAAAATATTTGATAATGCGAAAAAATCGAAGAGAGAGAAGAAAATAATGTTTTTCTCCTAAGAAGTATCCAGTATACCATAATGTAATAAAATCAATTTATGGTCAATGCTGGGTATTTTTTGTTCTGAAATAGAAGATTCAATTTAAAAGTACGATGTTGACGGAGTCGTTCCCCTTGAACATACGAGCCAGAAAAGTAAGTATCAGGATTTATATGAAGATTACGAAGTGCTCCATGATTTTAGCGGAAAAGTAGGAGAACTGATTGATACTGAAATTGATCAGCCATTTTACGAAGATATAGATGCCTTTGCACAAGCTATGCGAGATTTAACAATAGAAAAATATGAAACTCGTAACACCATCGGCGCTTTAGAAAAGCTTTTTAGTGAATTGAGTGTAATATTAGAGGTAAATAGTAAAGGTGATATAGATTATCAGATATCTGAAGTTAGATATGGAATTAATATTTTAAATGAATGCCAAAATATTAATTATATTGATTTTGATGATGTTATAAGGGAAATAAAATTAATTCATAGTAATTTATATCCACCAAGGGGAGGATTATCTGATTTCTTTATATGGAAAGCAAATTTTAATGAACGTGTTAAAGCTAATGAACCATTAGGGAGAATTGGGGATGAATTGTGGGGAATGTTAAAATAATTAACTATCCTAAAAACTGTAGATAAGTATAAAAAGAAATTTCTAATGCAGATTGTTACAGAAATTATGAGAAATCTTGCAGAAATTTCTTTAGATGACTAATGAAGATCTATAGTAAAACTTCAATGGATGTTAATGATGTATCTGTTGGAGTTCTTCTTTCTAAGTTCTAATTTGAAAACGATGGAGGCTATTCGGGATATTCTCTCGATTCCGTTCAAGTAAATGTAAAGTAGAGAAGATGGTTCTAGTATTCTGTTAAAAAATAGTTGTAGACTGAAAAGGTGTTTTCTATACATGAAAGCACCTTTTGTTAACATAAAACCAATGTATAATGTATCACAAAAACTTTAAAAGTTCCTTCAGAAGAACTGAAGGGGCTTTCCATTCGCATAATCAATGTTATCGGAAGTCAATGTTGTCGTTAGTTCGGATTCGACTTTTGTATAGTTGACGAAATTTGATGAAAGAAATAATTCTCCAAGGTAAGATATATCCCAGCGCTACAGTTATAAATAGTGCTGCTTCTGTCTCTGGACCTAGCCATTTTAAAT
Source organism: Bacillus sp. GB_SG_008 (assembly GCF_052038115.1). NCBI lineage: Bacteria > Bacillati > Bacillota > Bacilli > Caryophanales > Bacillaceae > Bacillus > Bacillus sp. GB_SG_008. Next base: position 39,620 of record NZ_JBPZSK010000010.1, read on the forward strand.
AATCACGAAGTAAAAATCGAATAATAAATACGATGAGAAAGGTAATGGCAAAACTCTTGTTTCTTACAGCATAAATATGCTGATCGGATCGGAGTTCATAGTTAGTGGCCCAAATAAGTGGAATTGACAAAAGGAACCCAAAGATAGCTGCACAAATCCATTCCCAGGCAGCGGCATGTACATTTGGATTCAGGATTATGAAAACACTAGGTAATAGTAGAAATAATATGGGTAAGAGAAGACGGGTTCCGTTTCCTTTAATAGGACGATACATTGCCCTAGTTCTACGCCATAAGACCAACGCAGCAACTATGATCACAATAGAGTAAAACGAAGAAGAATTCATAATCTCACCTCTGTACATAGTGTATTTCAATTATTTATATGGGAAGTGCAGGTGGTTGAGTACCAGTAATTGTTTTAATTGGAAAAATATAAAACTACTTTATGAATATCATATATAGAATTTCGAATTTAAACTGAAGTGATTCATGTTGAATATGAATTGGGGGAGGAAATAAAAGAATGGAACCTAAAATAGTAAGCATTCCAGCAAAAAAAATTGTTGGGATTAAGAGAGAAACAACTTTTGCCACAGATCCCGAAGTCACAAGAGAAATATGGAAAACATTCATGCCATTAAGAAATCGTATTCCTCATAGAAGTAACTCTTGTTTCCTTTCTATAAAGGTGTTACATACGCCTTTAAATATGAATGATATAAACTATGCTTATGAAAAGTGGGCTGCTGTTGAAGTTGAAGATTTTGAAACAGAGACTTTTTCGGAATTGTCCACGCATACCTTAACAGGCGGCTTATATGCTGTTTTTATCCATCAAGGAACGGCATCTGATATGAGCACTTTCCAGTATATTTTTCAAGAATGGTTACCAAATTCCAATTATAGTTTAGACGTAAGGGAACATTTTGAAGTTATGGATGATCATTATAGTCCGGACGATGTAAACGCAAAAGAAGAGGTATGGATACCAATTATAAGTACCGCGAAATAGATTATTAAAATGAAAACATGTACGCAAATAGAACTGATAAAGAGATAGGTGGGAAGATGAAAAAACCTCACTGGTGGTAGTTTTATTTCATGAATATAAATCATTTCGGGATTTTCTTTTTTTTATCTAGTAAATACAAAAAGAACCTTAAAAAGGTTCTTTTTGTCGGGCATAAAATAAAAAGGGGAGGGAGCTTACAATCACACAATGTCGGTATCGGAGTCTGAAAATTCAGTTTATTAGAGGAGCAACATTCCCAACATCTATATGATTATTATTTATAATAACAGTAAAATTAAAAAATAACAACAAAAAAACTGAATTTTTTTGTTTTTTCGACATTTTTTTACATGTATCCCACATTAACTGTCAGTAAGACTTCCAACTCAAGATTCAGATGAAAGTTTCTCTTTATGTACTGAGCAATCGTTTGCTATTCAAAAAAATAATGTAGAATAATTTGTTGCAGCATATGAAACAGACAAAGAGTTCCTATTTGATATAAAAGCAAGAGATAGATAAGATGGAAATAAAGCAACACTAGTTACAAGTAAAGAAATAGGTCAGAAGTAAAAGAAGTTATGTTAGTCTTCTATTCTGTGAAGGGAGAATATGATATGGAGAGAATGCCAAATTGGCTTATGCAAAGAGCTTTTTTAACACCGGAGCGTACCGCGATTGAAACGAAAGAAAGTACACATACGTTTTTGCAGCTTCATGAAGAAGTTCTTTCACTTTGTGAGCATCTTGCTTATTTACAAGTGCAAAAAGGTACAAAAGTGGCTGTTCTGATGAAAAATAGTATGGAGATGGTAATAACGATTCATGCGCTTTCTTATATGGGTGCAGTAGCCATCTTGCTGAATACACGTCTTTCAAGAGAAGAGCTACTTTGGCAAATGGAGGATGCAGAAGTTTCTTGTTTGCTTACGGATGAAGATTTCGAGGCAGAGCGGGTACCGGTATACTTGTTTACAGAACTTACGGCATTGCCAAAACAAAAAGCAACTGTGCAGAATGAGTTTGTTTTAGAAGATACAATGACAATTATTTATACGTCAGGTACAACAGGAAAGCCAAAGGGCGTTATGCTTACGTACGGGAATCATTGGTGGAGTGCAGTTGGTTCTTCTTTGAATTTAGGACTTCGTGAGGATGATTGCTGGTTAGCGTGTTTGCCGTGTTTCCATGTAGGTGGGTTATCGCTTTTAATGAAGAATATTATGTACGGTATGAGGGTGTTACTTGTTCCGAAGTATGATCCGGATTTTATTCATGAAGCGCTGCAAACGAGAGGCGTAACGATGATTTCGGTCGTTTCTAAAATGCTGACGGATTTATTAGAAAGGTTGCAAGAAGATACTTATCCAACGTCTCTTCGCTGCGTATTACTTGGCGGAGGACCAGCTCCAAGGCCGTTGTTAGAAACGTGCGTTGCAAAAGGAATTCCAGTGTATCAGACGTACGGTATGACAGAAGCATCTTCGCAAATTTGCACATTGGCTGCTGATTATATGTTAAAGAAAGTTGGTTCGGCCGGAAAAACATTGTTTCCATGTCAGCTTCGCATTGAACAAGATGGAAGAGAAGCTGGGGTAGGAACTGCCGGGGAAATTGTTGTGAAGGGGCCAAATGTAACGGGTGGTTATTTTAAGCGTGAAGAGGCGACGAGAGAGAGTATTCAAGACGGATGGCTGCATACTGGAGATATTGGCTATTTAGATGAAGATGGCTTTCTTTATGTGTTAGATCGCCGCAGTGATTTAATTATTTCAGGCGGAGAGAACATATATCCAGCGCAAATTGAGGAAGTCTTGCTTGCACATCCGGCTGTTTCGGAAGCGGGAGTAGTTGGAGCAAATGATGAAAGATGGGGACAAGTTCCTGTCGCATTCGTTGTGAAATCAGAAGAGGTAACAGCGGAAGAACTACTCGCTTTTTGTGAAGATAAACTAGCGCGGTATAAAGTGCCAAAGGCGATTTATTTTCTTTCTGAGTTGCCGCGCAATGCTTCAAAAAAATTATTGCGCCGTGAACTGCGGCAGCTGGCGGAGGAAATGTAAATGCGTATTACAAAAGCAATACTTTACCTAACAGAAATGCCGCTCGTTATTCCATTTGCTGCAAGTTACGGGACGTATGAAAAGCGTGAAAGTATTGTAATTGAATTAATAGATGAAGAAGGACGAAGCGGATGGGGAGAAGTGGTTGCTTTTTCTGAGCCATGGTATACAGAAGAAACAGTTGTAACAGCATTTCATATGCTGCAAGATTTTTTGTTGCCAGTGTTATTTGAACAGCAGCTTTCGCACCCTGCTGATGTCGCATCTCTTTTTCAGCATATAAAACGTAATAATATGGCGAAAGCAGGAATAGAGGGTGCATTATGGGATTTGTATGCAAAGCATGAGAATCAATCGCTTGCTGAGCTGCTTGGCGGTGTAAAACGAGAAATTGAAGTTGGGGTTGTCATTGGCCTTGATACAGTTCCAAACATGTTAAAACGTATTGAAACGTATGCAGAAGAAGGCTATAAACGTTTTAAAGTGAAAATCAAACCAGATAATGATTATGCGTTGCTTCATGAAATACGAAGAGCGTTTCCTACTATTCCATTAATGGTAGATGCGAATTCTGCGTATACGTTAGATGATATGAAGCAGCTACAGCGATTGGATGAGTTTGATTTAATGATGATCGAACAGCCGCTAGCAGATAACGATTTTCTTGATCATGCCCGTTTGCAAAAGCAAATGGAAACACCGATTTGTTTAGATGAAAGTATTTATTGCTTAGAAGATGCAAGGGTAGCGATTACACTTGAGAGCTGCCGTATTATTAACATAAAACCTGGACGAGTTGGCGGATTAACAGAGTCCATTCGCATTCATGATTATTGTCAGCAGCATGGTATTCCAGTTTGGTGCGGGGGCATGGTAGAAATGGGAATTTCACGTGCACAAAATATTGCGTTAGCATCTCTTCCAAACTTTACAATTCCAGGCGATATTTCAGCTTCAAACAGGCATTGGAAGCAAGATATTATTTCACCGGAAGTAACGCTGCAAAATGGAAAAATTGTTATTCCGCAGCAGGCAGGGTTTGGTTATGACATAAACCGGGCAAGACTAGAAGAGATAACGGAACAATGCATTGTATGTGAGAGGTGAACATATGCAAAAGCATGAAAAGGAGCTGCGCTATATACAAACTCGTTTATTAAACACATCATTTGTGAAAGTGGCGTACATCTTTGGATCTCATGCAAGAAAAGAAGCAACATCTTCTTCAGATTATGATATAGCAATTGAGACTACACATATTTCAGTAGGTGAGTTTCAATGGCTTTGGTTTCAATTGATGGAAGAGCTGGGCGGGGCAGGTAAAGTGGATGCGGTTCATTTGAATACATTGTCTAATAGCGAACTGAAGCGTCATATTTTACGAGAAGGAAAGTTGTTTGCGCAGCGTATATGAAGTGAAACTTCCATCAGTGGGGGTCTTACTGCCCGTTAATGCGGGATAAAGCACTAGACTGAGCATAAAGATTTTGAAAGAGAAAAAGGCTCTCCTTTGTACGTAAGGAATGAGCCTTTTCATTTACTTTCGATAACTATGTAAAACATACAGGCATATGATATACCAAAGGGATTTCACTTTTTAAATGAGAATATCTTAGTAAAAGAGAAAAATCATATAAGTACCCTATTAAAAAATATTATAAAAGGTGTGAACTGAACTGTTTTTGGATACAGTAACATTGGAATTTGTTCATTTAAATTTCATGATAAAGGAGAATTTTAATAATGAACAAAGATAATCTGCAGTTTAAAGAACTACAGCAAGCAGATTTTACGGAGGCCCCCCAATATAAAGAAAAAGTACCTTGGAAATTAGGTAGACATCTAAAAGATAAGCATGTAGAGAAGTTAAGTACCTTAATAACAGATTATCATCAATATATGTTCCATTTATTCAATGATAAGGGGGCTCATACAAAGCAGGATTGAAGTATATAAGCTATTGATGTGGGTTAAGTGAATGAAATGTTAGTCATATAAATTTTTTATATAAAAATGTAAGATAATAAAGTGTATTTTCTCAACAATCGCATAGTCATAAGGAATACACTAGCATATAATGATAAAGGATTTTGAGAAAAAAGTGAGGTGGAACTGTTTTATGAGTAATCCGAGTATGGGAGAGTCGGACATAGCACCGACGTCAGAGGAAGTCATACAACTGAATATCCGAAGCGGATTACTGTGTAAAAATGGTTACCGCTTCATATAAACTTTGGAAAGGTGACTTCCTCTATAAGAGAGGAGGTTTGTACAATGGTACAAAAAATCTGGAAGCAAATTAAAGGACAAAAACAAGAAGCTACGAAAATCCAAGGTTTTGATATTGACTTAAACCAAGAAAGCTTAACACGTATTGACCGACTTGTGGATCGCTACGAGTCAGAAATACTTCACCAACTTGATAGTGAATACACACAACGAACAAAGTGGGCAGACCGAATAGCTGATAAAATTGCACAGTTTGGAGGTAGTTGGCGATTCATCATCTGGTTTGCAAGTTTTCTTGCTGGGTGGATTATTTGGAATGGCCTGCCTATCACAAAAGGAGCACACTTTGATGCCCCGCCGTTTATTTTATTGAACTTATGTTTATCTTTTATAGCGGCATTTCAAGCTCCCGTTATTATGATGAGCCAAAACCGTCAAGCTGCACGTGACAAACATGAATCTGTTATTGACTTTGCGATTAATTATAAAGCAGAGCAAGAGATTGATAATATGCAAAGTCGCTTACACAATATAGAAAGCGAATTAGCGGAAATTAAAGAGCTGTTGAAACAATTAAAAAAAGAATAAATATATTGCCTTTTAAAAGAGTAAAAGCTAATCATTTACAGGATATAAGTAGATGATTAGCTTTTTTGTATTTTATCCCGCATGAACGGGCAAGTAAGCCCTTCGCCTTAAAAGTGGGTAAGATAGATAGGTGGGGGATGAAAAAAGTACTGATGGAAGTTTCACTTTATGCAGGATAGATTAGAAAATCAATCTCGTTTGGAAACAAGCCTGATTTTGAAAAGAACAAGCTCTTATTCTCATTCGAAACATAGGATAAATGGAATCCAATTGAAAGGATCCCACAAATGAAGGACTTTTATTAAAGGAGGAAAAGAGCAATGGGTGAAAGTAGTGAACATGGACACGGGTTTCGTCATCACGGCAATGGCTTTGCGCTTGTAATCGTGTTGTTTATTTTATTAATCATCATTGGTGCTGCCTGCTTCTGTGGCGGTGGCTACGGCGGCTATGGTGGTGGCTTCGGCTATGGTGGTTACGGCCACGGCGGTTATGGTGGTTATTGCTGATAATAAGTTAAAAACTATTGAAAATAGCCTTGTGCTCTGCACAAGGCTATTTTATTCACAGTTTAATATGTTGTGATAACTTTTGAATGTAAAATGAGCGAATTAGGAAAAAGGAAATGACTTCGACTATTCCAAAGAGGCTTAATACTAACATAGCTTCTTTTGTTAAAGAGAAAGAGAGTGTACTTTGTATAAATTTAATTGCAAATATTGTATGAATAGAAGCAATAATATAAGGAACGAAAAATAGTATGGCTAATTGAATTGTTGCCGAACATATCATTTCAGACTTTGTTAATCCGATTTTTGTAATCGTCTTATATTTTTCTGCTTCTCTCGTTAAATCAGTATACATACGGAAGTACAGAACGCTTCCTGCTCCGATAAAGAAAATAATTCCAAGAAATGTACCAGTGAAGAGGTAAGCAACATTCCATCGCTTCTCTGCATATAATTCATCGCTGGCAGTATAAATATGAAAGAAACTTTTCTGGTCATGCATCGTTTGCTGATCCGGATTTGGAAGTAAACTATGTGCATCGGCATCGGTCATATGCAATATGCGCTTTGTAAGCGGAAGCGTATTTTCCCAATTATCCACTTGGAAATTATAAAGTGTAATTGGTTCGAGGTGTGGAATTTCGTTGTTTACAGCCTCATCCGACAGTACGATAAGATATACCCAAGCATGTTGCGGTATAATTGGCTTGTTTGCTATTTCTTTTATACGAAATTGTTTTTTATTAGATTGTAACGTAATATTTTCTTGCTTAAGAAAAGGATTTGTTAACAATTCTAATGTTACAGGCGAATATTTTGGAATAACATATGTTTCGTTGTTAGCTAGTTGAATTTGAGAACGATTTAGAAATTTAGCAAGAATATTATAGTCGCTTTGTTTCATAATCCAAATATCTTCGTTAGCTGCCATATCTTTATATACAACTGATTTATGTTTTTGATATGTAAATTTGTCTTTCGTTAATTCATTTTCTAGTGTTGTAATATGCTTCGTTTCAAATGGATTCCCTTCGTAAGATGCGTAAGTAAATGGAAAAGGAAATGTTTCAGTTATAGAAGCCTTTGTATGTTTATTAAGAGCGTATAATGGTGTAATAATGGTAAAAGCAATTGCAGATAACATTGTTACAATGAAAAGCATATTAATATTGACACGAACTCGTGATGCCAAATCTGATATCCAAAGCATATTTGTTTTTTTCATATAAAAGCGTCGTCTCTTTTTTAACATCCAAATGAACAGGAAGCTAGCTTGTGAGAATAGAAAGTATGTCCCAACTGTAACAAGAGGAATAATGGCTAAGATAATGAGTACACCAACTCCATTTGTTAAGCTTTCTTCTGTTATATAACTTTGTGGATAAGCCGCAAAAATATAACCTGAAAGTAAACACAGTAAACTAAAAATTGAAATGACAATGGAAGGCAGTTTCTCCTTCTTTGTACGAATTCCTCCTTTTAGAAGACGAGTTACTTTCCGTGTTCGAATTAAAGCAGGTGTAAAGACTGATACAATAATAAAAAGGATGAGAAATGTCGTTATAGTTGTCCAAATTGCTTCTGATGGCCAATATAAATAAAGGCCGTTAACACCTGAGATCTTTGAGGTGATTAATAAGAAAAAGTTAGAAAACACAAGGCCAACTTGAATGCCTACAAAAATAGAAAGCAACCCAATCAGCATATTTTCTAAAAAAATAAGTCGTTTCAGTTGTTTGTTTGAAATACCTAAAATCGTTAAAACACCAAACTGCTTATTACGTACTTTTAAAAACGCTCCGATGGAGTACAACAAAAAGAAAAAAGAAAACAGTACAATTACTACCTGGGTAAAGCCAACTAAATTCATAAGAGGTCCGGTATCTTTGTAGTTTTGTATATTTTGCAGGCGTGGATGATATCGGTACACAGCAAATGAAAAGAAGACCGTAATGGAAAAAGAACTACTTAAAAAATAAGCAAAATAAGCTCTTGAATTACGGACGACATTTTTTAAAGCAAATTGCCAAAACTTCATCCACGTCTTCCTCCTAGTAAAGCTAATACATCTAATATTTCTTGATAGAACTTTTCACGGTGGAGGCCGCGATGCAGTTCATTGTAAAGTTCACCATCTTTAATAAAAATAACGCGACTGCAATAACTAGCTGCAAATGGGTCATGTGTCACCATTAAAATAGTAGCTCGTTCCTCTTTATTTAACTTCGTAAATAACTCCATTACATCGATAGCTGCTTTAGAATCTAAGTTTCCTGTTGGTTCATCAGCAAGCAATAAAGATGGCTGATGAATAACAGCACGGGCTACTGCCGTACGCTGTGCTTGTCCTCCTGAAATTTCAAAAATTCGTTTATTTAAAATGTGATTGATTCCGAGTTTGTTTGAAATTGTATCTAGCTTCTCATCCATTTCAGAAAGTGGAACATTATCTAACGTTAATGGCAGAATGATGTTTTCACCAATTGTTAACGTATCTAATAAATTAAAGCTTTGAAACACAAATCCTAACTCTTGCCGACGAAACACAGCTAATTTTTCATTGCGAAACGTATGCGGCTGCCTTCCATTAATAAATACTTCTCCTGATGTAGGAGAATCAATTGTCGAAATGACATTTAATAAAGTTGATTTGCCGCTCCCCGACGGGCCCATAATGGCAACAAATTCACCTTTATCCACGTGTAAATTAATATTTTTTAAAGCGGTATGAGGGACTTTTCCCTCATATACTTTCGATACATTTTTAATATGTAGTACTTCGTCCATATGTAAATCACCTTTCTAACTATGCTTATCTTTCATTACAGTTTCATATGGCATATATAGTGAACGAATGAATGGAAAAAGAGAATTACCCTTCATACTCTTCTGTTTTGTTTATTACAGCGTTATGGAAAATAACTTTGATACTTGTACCTTTTCCAACTTCAGATTCTAATTTTATAGAATGACCTAAATAAGAACAAATTTTGCTAACAATATATAACCCCATACCAGTAGACTCTCCAAATATTCGTCCATTTTTTCCAGTATAAAACGGTTCAAACACACGGCGAATATCTTCTTCCGGAATTCCGACACCTTCATCCCGAACTTCAAAAACAATATCTTTTCCACTTTGAGAAGCAGATAAGAATACTTTTTTTCCTCTTTCTCCTGAATAACGCACGGCATTTGTCATTAATTGATAAATAATGAATTTTAACCATTTCGCATCAGAAGTAACCATTAAATCAGAATGTACTTCTAGAACAGGAAAGACACCGCTTCTAATAAACAGTTCTTTTAAGTTATTTATATTTTTCGTTACCGCATCTTTTAATGAAATGGTTTCCACGTGGAAATCTTCATGGAAGTTCGTTAACCGTGCCATATATAATGCCATATCCAGTCCTTGATTTAATCTCTCTAGCTCTTTTTTAAACTTCGGAATGAGATGTTCGTCTTCCATTTCAAGCGCCATCAGCTGCATAACAGAAACGGGTGTTTTCATTTGATGAACCCATTGATTAATAAACATTTGATGTTCTTGCTGTTTGACTTCATATGTTTGCAATTCTTTCTGAAATAGACGATATTGTGTACGAACAAGTTCATTTACGCTATGCGGCATAGGGGCAGTTGCTCGTTCGATGAACGCATCTTCCATTTTTTCAGGTGGTTCACTTAGTCTTTTATACAACCTGCGATTCCGAACGTAGCGATAAGCAAGAAAGCAGATGAATAGATACATACTTAACACAATAAAATAGAATTTATTGTTTTGAAATCCATCAACGGCATCATACAAAGCGAAGATGATGACAAAGTTTACAATATAAAGAAGTAAAAAACCAACATGATCACGTAAAAATAACTTCATGATTTATTCACTCCAAGTGGTGTTAAAGCGATAGCCTAAGCCGCGTACTGTTTCAATGGCATTTTCAATTCCAAGTTCAGTGAATTTTTTCCGAAGACGCGTAATATTTACGTTTAATGTATTTTCTTCGACAAAGCTTTCATCATCCCAAAGTGCAGATAATAAATCTTCTCGGTTTGCTGTACGAGGATATTTTGATAGGAGCATTTCTGCTAGAATTGCTTCTTTCTTTGTTAGTAATACTTGCTCATTTCTAAAATGAAGCTCTGGTCGTTCAGGATATAGTTTTAATCCTTCCACTTCAACAATACGTTCTGACATACTTGGTGCATAGTCACCGTAAATGCGGCGTAATTGCCCTTTAATTTTTGCCATTACTACATCATAGTGGAATGGCTTTGTAATATAATCATCCGCACCGCTTTCAATCGCCATAATTTGCTCCATTTCACCAGCGCGAGCTGAAATGAAAACAATTGGGCAAGTGGATTCATGACGAATTTGACGACACCAGTAGAAGCCATCGAATTTCGGTAAATTTACATCTAATAAAACAAGGTGTGGTTTCACATTGTTAAATGAAATCATAATATCATCAAAGTTATCAGCAACAATTGCTTCGTAACCGTATTTTTGAATGTGGGATTGTAGTAAAGATGAAATATTAGGATCGTCTTCTACAATTAAAATTTTGTACATATGGAAACTCCTCCTCTAACTTTGTGTATGTATAGTGTAACATGTGTTTTCTCAGTTTTCATTATGTCCCATACCTATTATACATTGTAGCTGAAATTGACAAATTCGAAAGCTGAATTTAATATTTAGATAAATATCTAAATGTCTAATTGATGAAAGGAAGAGGGACATTGAACCAAGCATTTAAAGCGTTGGCAGATCCGACAAGGCGCAAAATTTTAGACCTCTTAAAAGAAGGCGATTTAACAGCTGGAGAAATTGCAGAGCATTTTAATATGACTAAACCGAGTATATCCCATCACTTAAATGCGCTTAAGAACGCAGAGCTCATTCAAGATGAAAAAAGAGGACAGTTTGTTGTGTATTCATTAAATACGACCGTGTTTCAAGATTTGTTAACTTGGGTGTTTACGTTTACGAATAAAGGGGGAGAAGCAAAATGAAGAAACACATTTTTGCCATTATACTTATTAGCATAACAATATTTGCTTGGATTATCTCTTGGCCGCACCTTCCGAATACAATCGCTACACATTGGAGCGGCGGCACCCCAGATGGTTATTCTTCTAAATTAAATGGAATGTTATCGATGGTTGGGATTATGATTGGAACTTATATATTACTCAATGTTGTTCCAAATATTGATCCAAAGAAAGAGAATTATAAAAAATTCTCGAAAAGTTTTACGATGATAACTTATAGTATCCTTGTTGTATTATTTATTGGGAACATGGATATTATTGCAACGGGATTAGGCTATGATTTACGAATAAATCGTTTTTCAGAGTTGATTGTCGGCATTTTATTTTTAGTAATAGGTAACTATTTACCACAATGTAAGCCGAATTTCTTTGTTGGCATTCGTACTCCATGGACATTAAGCAATGAAGAAGTATGGCGCAAAACACATCGTTTTAGCGGGAAAGTATTTATGATTTTAGGGATTATCATGTGTATAAGTATTTTTGCTCCTGTTCATTGGAGATCATATATCGTACTGACTGTCGTTTTGATTGGAGTGGTAATCACAATGCTATATTCTTATTTTGCTTATAAGAAAGAGATGAAAATATAAAAAGAAGGTTCTTTTCTAAAGAAAAGGTATTTATATTGATATACAGATAAAGTATTATTGTGTAATAATTCTTTTAGGGCAGGCTTATAATACAGCCCTTATATCAGCAATCTATTTATTATATATTATGAAAACGGTCAAAAAGAAAAAGCCACTCTTCCATTGAGAAGAGTGGCTTTTTTCTAATCTTACATAAATGTAATGTTTATGTAAGAGAAATAGATAGTGTGGCATTAGTGGCGGTGTTATAGTAACAAAATACTTAAGAAAATCATTTTAATATAATTTTTATAGAAGATATTGCGACTTATATAATAATCATGTTTGTGTAAGGGGGTTCGATCGTGGCAACAGTAATGATGAGATAAGGTAAAGTGAGGGATATAGTAATGAAAACAGTGCTAGAAGCAAATAATATACAAAAAATATATGACACCGGTGGAAATAAATACGAAGCGTTAAAAGGAATTAACTTACAAGTGAAAGAAGGCGAGTTCGTTGGAATTATGGGGCCGTCTGGATCGGGTAAAACAACGTTATTAAATGTTCTTTCTACAATTGATAACGCAACGAGCGGTGAAATTTTAATTGATGGAAATGATATTGTGAAAATGAATGATGATAAATTAGCATTATTCCGTCGTGATAACTTAGGCTTCATTTTCCAAGATTATAATTTATTAGATACGTTAACAGTGAAAGAAAATATTGCGCTTCCACTTGCGTTATCAAAAGTAAAAGCAGGTGAAATTGATCGCCGTGTTCTTGAAATCGCGAAAAAAATTGGTATTGATCATATTTTAGATCAATATCCATACCAAGTATCTGGCGGACAGAAGCAGCGCTGCGCAGCCTCTCGCGCTATTGTTACAAATCCAAGTATGATCTTTGGAGATGAGCCAACAGGTGCGTTAGATTCTAAGTCTGCAACTGACTTATTAGAGAGCTTGAAATCATTAAATGAATATGATCAATCGACAATTTTAATGGTCACGCATGATGCATTTGCCGCAAGTTATTGTCAGCGTGTTATTTTCATTAAAGATGGTGAGTTATATAAAGAACTGCACAAAGGAGAAGTAACGCGGAAGCAATTTTTCCAAGAAGTACTAGATGTAATGTCTATTATCTCTGGAGGTATAGTAGATGACGTTATCTAGTATTGCCCTTCGCAATATAAAGCGAAACTTTAAAGATTATGCTTTATATTTTATGTCGATGATTTTTAGTATCGTCATTTACTTTACCTTTGCAGCACTTCAATATAATACACAAATGGAAAAAGCGGCAGAAGGATCAAAGAAAATTAGCGGGGCATTCCAAGTCTCTAGTGTAATGCTCATTATTTTCGTAGCGGTATTTATTATTTATTCCAATAGCTTCTTTACACGTAAACGAAAAAAAGAAGTTGGGTTATATTCTTTACTAGGAATTCGGAAACGCCAAATTGGAAGAATGCTGTTTTATGAAAATATGTTAATGGGATTAATGTCCTTAGTAATTGGTATTGTGATTGGTAGTTTACTGTCTAAGCTATTTCTGGAATTACTAGTAAGCTTAATGGGACTCGATTTACATGTTCATTTTGAAGTGCCGTTAGCAGCGATTACGAATACGGCAGTTGTGTTTTTTGTTATTATTTTGTATACATCGCTGCAAGGGTATCGTTTAATTTATCGATTTAAGCTTATTGAGCTATTCCGCGCTGAGCGTGAAGGAGAACAAATGCCAAAAGGGTCTATTATTATGGCATTTATCGCTATATTCTTAATTGGTTCTGGATATTTCTTATCACTTATGTTTACGAAAGCTATTAAATACGCAGACTTCATGATGATCGCATTTTATATTCTATTTGCAACCGTAATTGGTACGTATTTATTATTTAAGTTCTTTACAGTTGTCGTTTTAAAACGCGCAAGAAATAATAAATCATCCTTTTATAATGGAATGAATATGGTAACGACATCTCAGTTGTTATACCGCATTAAAGGAAATGCAAAATCGCTTGCAACCATTGCTATTTTAAGTGCAGTAACATTAACAGCCGTTGGTACATCTGTCACGATGTATTACAACACATTCACACAAACGAAAGATTATACACCGTATAGCTTCTCTTATGAGAAAAAGGATGAGGCTTTAGAACAGAAAGTGAATGCAATCTTTGAGGAAGAGAAGAAGCATAATCCAATTAAAGAGCAGTTCGAAATTGAAATGGTGCCGGTGAAAGGGAAATTTGAAGGTGAAAAAGCTGATATAAGTATGAATGCTCATTATATGATGACAGAACAATATCAACTTGTGTCACAATCCGCCTTTAATACAATTGCGAACAAAATGGATACGGTAAGGTTAACCGCTGGAGAAGCTTTCGTATTGGATGGCACGTATATTGAAGGACATGAATTTAGTACAGTATATACAGGAAATAAAGCGGTATTTCCTCTTGGAAATGAAACGAAGGCATTAACAATTAAAGGTGTTGAAGGTCGTAATGTTACGAACTTAGGAGAATTAGTTGTTGTTGTTCCAGACGACGTATACGAGCAAGCGAAAAAGGTAAATGGAACGAGAGTTGTTAAAAATATTAATGTGAAAAATGAGAAGAATAGTAAGGCATTAACGGAAAAATTAACAAAGATTATGCCGAGAGAGCCTGAGCCTGCACCGTCATTTAGAGATTTCTATACAGGATTTAAAGGCGGAATGGAAGCAACTGGTCTGATGATGTTCATCAGTACTTTCTTAGGAATGGTATTCTTACTTGCAACAGGTTCTATCATTTACTTTAAACAATTAACAGAAGCAAATGCAGACCGTGATCGATATGTTGTTCTTCGTAAAATTGGGGTAACGAAGCAAGAGATGAAGAAAGCAATCGCAAAACAAATTCGCTTTATTTTTGCGATTCCATTAGTCATTGGAATTTTGCATAGCTTATTTGCGCTAAAAGGATTGGCTAATTTATTGCCATTTGAAATTTTAATTCCATTATTAATGAGCATTGGAGTATATAGTGTGATTTATATTGGCTATTACTTCTTAACGGTGCGTTCTTATTTTAAGATTGTAAGTGAGGAGTAGTAGAAAAGTAGCTATTGGTATAAGCCATAGCTACTTTTTTTACTACGTATGCATGTCGTATATTGGCGAATGGCCGATATATGTAAAAAAAGCTGATATCGTATTATTTATCTGTTGCAACAGAAGCAATATATGGTAAGTTACGATATTTTTCAGCGCAGTCAATGCCATAGCCGACGATGAATTCATCTGGAATGACAAAGCCAACGTATTCAGCTGTTAAATCAACTTTACGGCGTTCTGGTTTATCAAGAAGCGTACAGAATTTTAACGCTTTTGGTTTATGCATTAAGAAGTGGTCTTTTAAGAAGTGAAGTGTTAAACCAGAATCAATAATGTCTTCTACGACAATTACATTTTTACCTGTAATATTTACATCGATATCTTTTAATAATTTTACTTTTCCAGTTGTTGTTGTTTGGTTTCCATAGCTAGATGCAGAGATAAAGTCGATTGTTACATCGTTTTTAATGTGACGAATTAAATCTGCTGCGAATACGAAAGAACCTTTTAGTACAGCAATAACAAAAATTTCTTCTCCTTCAAAATCACGTTCGATTTGCAGTGCAAGCTCTTTTACTTTTTCTTGCAGCTGTTCTTGTGAGATTAAAGTGTCTTTTATTTGGATTTCCATGCTGATCCTCCTACATTGTAAAACTTATGAACAGTTTGACTGTAAAGGATTCATACAAAAAAGTCAAAAAAGAGAAGGAGGATTTACTTTTAAATAAAAATATAGAAAATTAAGGGGGGGATATTGTAGATTAGGGAAAGGAAGTTAGTAGCAAAGAAATAAAGTGAAACTTTAATCAGTGGGGGGGTTCTTCATCCCCCACTGATTATTAGTTGAACCAATCGGGCTTTTACGGGCAGTTTATCTCCCACCTAACTTCTTTGCTTTCACCGAATTTTGAGGTGGGAGTATTACTGCCCGTTAATGCGGGATAAAATGATTATATAGAAAAAAGGACTTCTCTATAATCTGTAAAGCAGCCTTAAGACTGCTTTACAGGCTATTAAAAATGATAAATGATAGCTTTCTGTTTCTAATCCAATTTTCATAATATCCTCACCTTTCTTATCTTTTTGTTATAAATCTCATGCTTCATTTGAAATTGAATTTAACTCATTTTTCTTCTTAACAATTCGGACTAAATAGCTGCTAATAATCAAACCAAGTACGGAAAAAGCAATCATTGTTAAAAATACATGCTTATAACCGTCCATTCCAGGTGTTCTATCTAACATGCTTCCATATAGAGAAAATGCAAACATCGAAGGTGCATATCCTATTAAGCAAGCGATGGAAACAGATGCACCACTGATTTCTCTTGGAATTCCCACCTCATCAATAGGAGCAAAAAATACTGCTCTTTGAGTAAAAATAATCGTGCCAAAACTAAGTGTAAAGATCATTCCAACATATACATTCATCGTCTCATGAGGTAAGAAGATAAAAATAGTCATCCCAATAATTGCGGCTATAAAAGCAACTCTTAAATATTTAGATGGAGACTTGAATTTTTTATCAGCTAAGAATCCTCCTAGTGGACCTCCAAGCATTTTTAAAGCGTATTGATTAATAATTCCATAAGCACCTACTAGTGCAACAGGCATACCATAGATCACTTTTAAAAAAGGAATAAAATATGTTAAACCTATATAGACGGAATACACAGAGAATATAGTGAATGATACTGCCCATACTTCAGGCATCTTTACTGCTTGTAAAGCACCTTCTAGTGCAGCTTTATTTTTGTTAATTTTGTTACCATGTTCGTCTGTATCTTTAATTATGTCATCTTCTACCAAGAAATAAGAAATGATACCAATAACAATTGCTGTTGCTGCAAGGAAGATAATTGCACCTCTAAAGCCAGCTGCTCCTGATCCTAACCAACTAAAAATTGCAAGGGCAGAAAAAGCAACAATAGTATCAACCACTCCTCTTCCTGCTTCAAGGAATCCAAACACTCTACCTTGTTCGTCCTTATCTCCTAATAACCGTACAGCTTTAATTAAAGCAGGCCAATAAGCAGTCTCTGCAAATAAAGCGAAAATAATCCAAACGGTTAAAACACCATAATAACCAGGAAATGTTGTTAAATATAATCCTGATAATCCAACACCAATTAAGCTAAAAGGTATGATTTTCTTCTTAGAAAACCTGTCTACTATATACACTGATGCGATATAACCAAATGCTTGAATAATCCCATAAACAGATAAGATTACCCCTATTTGGGTATGAGATAAGTGAAAATAATCCATCATAGGAA
The DNA here is from genome assembly GCF_052038115.1 of Bacillus sp. GB_SG_008. Classification (NCBI taxonomy): domain Bacteria; kingdom Bacillati; phylum Bacillota; class Bacilli; order Caryophanales; family Bacillaceae; genus Bacillus; species Bacillus sp. GB_SG_008. The sequence continues at coordinate 57,046 of NZ_JBPZSK010000010.1, forward strand.
TATAAAAAGCATCTTTTAAAAATGGAAGTTTAAAAATTGCTCCTCCGCCTAAAATTAATACTGCAAGTGCAAACCACTTATTTTTTTGGGGAGTATCCATCCTTTTCCTCCTCAGAGGTTGATTTCTTAAAAGATAGTGCCTTTGATGAACTCAAAACTTAGCACTCTCTCACTATAAAGATTAAGTCTTTTAATCGTTTGATAATAAGAGAACGACATCTTATTTTATCATTTTTAATATTCGATTTTTCCTTTATTACAGGAGTTTTATCATATCTGGCGAGAAGACCCCCACATCAAGCGCGAAGCGGTAGGTGGGGGTAGTTCAATAGAGTACGAAGTTTCGCCTGAGAGAATGTCTCCTGATGAAAAAATGGAAGGGATAAAAAAACTTAATGATAAAGGGGTATTTTTACTTAAAGGCGGCGTAAGTGAAGTTGCTAAACATTTAAAAGCATCAGAAGCGACCATCTATCGATATTTAAATAAGGTAAAGTAAATGTGTCATTTACTTATTTAAGTAGCATTTTCTTTAAAGTAGAAGTGCTACTTTTTTTATACGCAGAAAAGTGATAGACTTTCCATTGATTAAATGAACTGAATAGAAAAGGAGAGTCATATGATTTTATTTTTATCGAAAAATTGGCAAGAAAACTCCATCTTCAAAACGTGCAGGGCATAGCCTAGTTTTAGGGGGAGATGAATTGCCATCGCATTTGTAAAAATATTTTCGCGACATTACGAATGTATGTTCTTTCTGGCTGTTTTGTAGTATCATGAAGGAAAGAAGGAGGTGAAAATCATGACGAAAGAAAAAGAATATGTAACCTATCAAATTTGGATCAAGAAAGGTCATAAGTTACACTCCTACTTCCTAGAAATGTGTCAAAACGCAAAAAATCTCTACAATACAACAAACTTCTACATTCGCCAAGTGTATACGACTTTATGTACAGAGAAAACTTTACAGCCACTTCAACAAGAAGTTCTTCATACATTACAAGCACATATTGAAATCATGAATGAAAATCAACTTCGTGCGTATCGAAAACGCGTACAAAGGGAGAAAGAAAAACCCGCAAAAGAACAAAAAGAAATCAAATGTAATTTGTTTGCATTCCCTACAAAGGAGAAATCCTTCTTATCGTATAACTTTCTAGATTGTTTGTTTAAAACGATGAAACAACAAGATTATATGAACTTGCCAGCACAAACGAATCAAGCGGTTATGAAGAAGTTATATCAAAACTGGAAATCATTCTTCGCTTCTATGAAAGCATATCAGAAACATCCTTCCACTTTTACTGGCAGACCTCGCATTCCCAAATACATTAAATCATCTATGAAAGAAATTGTTTTCACGAATCACGTATGTAAACTTCAAGAGAAATACATTCGTTTTCCAAAAACAAGCATAAAATTAAATATCGGTAAATTGTTCGGATATATCGAAATTTTGAAAGAGGTACGTGTTTCTCCTGCTTATGGGAAGTTTAAGGTGGAAATTGTGACAGAACAATCTAAGCCATTGCCTGAGCATGTAGACAATAACCGTTATATTAGTATTGATTTAGGGATTAATAACATTGCAACTATCATAACGAATACAGGGGCTACTCCTGTGTTAGTAAAGGGCAATGTCATCAAAAGCATTAATCAATACTACAACAAACAAAAGGCTCGCTTACTGGGTATTCTTCGTCATGGAAAAGAAGCAAAAGAAGGCCCACACACATCAAACCGTTTAGAGAGGCTTCATGAGAAACGGTTTCTCAAGATAAAAGACCTCTTCCATAAAATGAGTCACCACATTGTTCAGTTGGCGATTCAACAGGAGATTTCTATGATTGTGATTGGGAAAAATACAGCATGGAAACAAAACAGTGATATGGGGAAACGACAGAATCAATCGTTCTGCCATATCCCGCATAATCTACTCATTGAAATGATCGCCTATAAAGCAAAACGAAAAGGTATTACTGTACAAATAGTGGAAGAATCGTATACAAGCAAGGCATCCTTTCTAGACAATGATGCGATCACGACTTACGGTGAGGAAGACATCCCTGTATTCAGTGGGAAACGGATCAAACGCGGCTTGTATCGTACGAAGGAGAACAAACTACTGAACGCAGATGTGAATGGTGCCTATAACATCTTAAAAAAAGCAGTTCCAAAGGCATTTGCCGATGGAATAGAGGGGTTGTGCTATCAGGCAGCTGTGTCAACTCCACTTGTGTTAAGCATCTCTTGAAGGTGATACACGAGAAACCCCCACTTCAAGATCCGCAGGATATAAGTGGCGGGAGTTTTCATCAAGACGAAAGAACGGGTAAAAGCAACCAGGATATGCACTCGATTGTATGTACAGATGCTTTAAATTTTTTACAGGAGAGTACTATTAATGAAAGCACGCAATATTATTTTTATGTAATAGCGTTTATATATTTATATATTAATATTTACAATTAAAACCTTACAAAATTGTAAGGTTTTTTGTAAGGTAAATCGATAGTTTGTACTGATTTTTTTGTATACACTACATATGTGTAAGGCACATACATTTTAGGGAAAAAAGGCAGGCACTAAAAAAGAAAGGAGTAGGGGAATGGAGAGGCACTCGGCGGCTCTATCTTTATTATTAGAGAATGATATGATTATGCTAGCTAATAATGAAGGCTGTAAAACTGTAGTTGATCGACAAGAAGTATGGGTAGATTCACATGATAAAGTTGTGTGGCACAAATGGAATGATAGCTATAAAGAGAATATAAAGAAGCAGCACATAGGGTATGATATGCGTAGAGTTGTTTTATGGAATGAGATGAAATCTTGGATTCATAAGCATAACGGTAAAAATAAACGAGAGCAGCCGAGAGAGATAGACACACTCCATTCTCAAACTCCTGAAATGGTAAGACACATAGATTCACATTAGGAAAGTAACATGGGAAACTGAGGCACAAAAAAAGATTGCTATTTAAGCAATCTTTTTTTTGTTTGTATAATTCATATTCACGCTTGTAAATAAGCGTGGTGCTGTTGTAAATAAAATGACAAGTAAAATGGCACATAATGCGAAAGAACCAATCATTGCGCTGCCATTTACGATGAAGGAATATAAAACAGCAGATTGTCCTTTTGGTGCGTATTGTCCAAAGAAAATAACACCGGCAATAAAGTGCCAGAAGTAACGAGCTAGGCTGCCAATAAATGTAGCGATAATGATATACGTAATTGCTTTTGTTCTTTGTCTATTGGCAAGTGCTTGTTGGATTGGTGTATGAAATAATCCAGCAAAACCGATAAAGGCAAATGCAATGAAGTATTCAATAAACGCTTGTATTGGCGTTAAAATGTAGGCATCTCCTACGACAATTTGTAGTAATCCCCAAATGAGACCACTTAAGAAACTTGTTTTAAATCCCCAGCGGTAAGCAATAATAAAAATTGGAATCATAGCAAATGAGATAGAACCGCTCGTTGGAAGTTTAATAGATAGTGGTAAAATATCGATGACTAACGCAAATGCTGCGAGAATCGCTGCCTCTATCATCGATTGTAAATTTGTGTTGCGCATTTATAGCTCCCCCTACATCCAAGTTACAAAAAAAGAATCACTATCATAGGGGGATATTGAAATATACAAGTTACAAATAACTATTTATGTATATACGTTTGCACAATTCCTGCGTTAGCATTAACTAACAGGTTCAAAGGGTCGGAACGATGTGTTCCCTCTCAGCGACGCGGCTCCCCCTGTGACAACGAGATTCTTAGATTGTTACTTTTATTGTAACGAAAATGGATAAGAATGACAAATGAATCGTACATAACTTTGTTTCGTAACGTAAAAATGCTGAAATTGTACAAAAATATTAATAAATTCACATCATATTGTATAGTTTTTTTTCAAAAATTCATGATATGATTGATATTGATAATAATTATCGTTATCTTCCAAGGGGGAGAAGTTATGAACTTAGTTGATATGAATATAGATGAAAAAGTACGTGTGAAAGATTTACAATCTCTTGATAAATTATTAAAACGTCGTTTAGCTTCATTTGGATTTGCTGAAGGCTGCGAACTTTGTGTAAAACAAAAGGCAATGTTTAATGGTCCGTGTACATTAGAATGCCGCGGGCAATTAATTTCTATTCGCCATTGTGATGCGAAAATGATAAAGGTGGAATTAGCGTGAATAAGGTTGCTTTACTGGGGAATCCAAATACGGGGAAAACATCATTATTTAATGCGCTTACTGGTTCTTATGAATATGTGGGGAACTGGAGCGGAGTAACTGTAGAAAAAAAGATTGGTAAGTTAAAAGATAAGAAGGGAACTTTAATAGATTTACCAGGTGTATATGATTTAAACCCTGTGTCACGTGATGAAGGGGTTGTTACACAATTCCTATTAACTGACGAATTTCATCATATGTTAAACATTGTAGACGCCTCTCAATTCGAGCGTAATATGCATTTAACTTTGCAATTATTAGAATTTGGTAAGCCGATCTCAATTGGTTTAAACATGATAGATGTTGCCAGGCAGCGTGGAATTATCATTGATGTGAAGAAACTGGCTGAAATGCTAGGTGTAACAGTTATTCCGGTTATTGCGAGGAGCGGAAAAGGCTGCGAGGAATTGTTAACTTCTCTTCACGAAAGTGATCGCGTAGAACAGAAGCCATTTATTCTTTCTTATGGTGAAACGGTAGATGCAGGAATTCAGCAAGTTATGGATAAATTGCAACAAGCGAATTATGAGCATACAAGATGGCTTGCACTTCAATTTTTAAGCAATAATGAAGTAGTAGAACAAGAATTAAATCAATTGCCTATTTATAAGGAACTTGTAGCAATTCGCTCTGCATTAGAAGTAGAACTGGATGTAACGCTGGAGCAGCATATGTACGGAGTACGTGCAGCGTATATTGAAAAGTTGAAAACAAGTGTCATTCGTCATGAAAAAGAAGGAAGCATTCCTTTTTCTGAACGAATTGATAAATTAATTACACATAAAATTTGGGGACTTCCGATTTTTTTAGGAATCATGTATTTCATTTTTCAGGTTACATTTACGTGGATTGGGACACCTCTATCTGATCAACTTGATGCATTTGTCGGCGGTCCGTTTACAGATTGGGTAACGACAGCTCTAACTAATATGGGGGCATCTGAGTTTATTCGAGCGCTTATTACAGATGGCGTGATTGCTGGTGTCGGTGGAGTTATAGTATTCGTTCCGCAAATTTTTGTATTGTTCTTCTTTATTTCATTGTTGGAAGACTCTGGATATATGGCGCGTATTGCCGTTGTAATGGATCGTATTATGGAGTTTTTTGGACTAAATGGAAAAGCATTTATTCCAATGATCATTGGTTTTGGTTGTAACGTACCAGGCATTATGGCCGCAAGAACGATTGAGCAGGATAAAGAGAGGTTACTTACGATTTTAGTGACGCCATTTATGTCGTGTTCAGCACGCCTACCTGTATATGCATTATTTGCTGGGGTCTTTTTCCCGCATAGTCAAGCAATCGTTGTGTTCTCTTTATATATCATTGGTATTATACTTGCGCTAGTCGTTACAAAGATTATGTCTATTACGGTTTTAAAAGAAGAAAAATCAATTTTTGTAATTGAACTTCCGCCTTATCGTGTGCCGCAAGTAAAAACGTTATGGCGCAGTACGTGGGAAAAAGGAAAAGGGTTTGTACGTAAAGCAGGTACATTTATCTTTGGCGGTTCGGTTGTCATTTGGTTATTAAACTATGCTGGTCCATCTGGATTCGGTGTAGATATGGGAGATAGTTTCCTAGCGATGATTGGCGGCGTCTTGGCTCCAATTCTAGCACCGCTTGGCTTTGGAACATGGCAAGCAGCTGCAGCACTATTAACAGGATTTTTAGCAAAAGAAGTTGTTGTTTCCGCAATGGCGATTATTTATTCTGTGAAAGAAGATGTATTAGGAAACATAATCGGAGCTCATTTTACAGCATTATCAGCATATGCATTTATGTTCTTTATCTTATTATATGTACCATGTTTAGCAACAGTTGCGGTAATTCGCCGTGAAACAGGATCAGTTAAGTGGACTATTTTCTCTGTTGTTTATCCGCTTATTGTTGCGTATGTATTAACACTAATCGTATACCAAGTTGGATCTATGATGGGATTCTAGAAGGAGATGTTTGCATAATGGTAGTTAATATTTTAATTGGAGCTGTCATTTTTGGATATGCAGCATATACGTTAATTAACTTTGTAAAGAGAAGTAAAAAAGGAAAATGTGCAGCGTGCTCCATTAATAAATCATGTCAGTCCAATGCTTGTAGCCCTGATATGAAGCATGTGGTGAATAAGTAGTACAGAGATTCCTAGATAACATATAAAAAGCATGGAGAAATGATCCATGCTTTTTTTTCATATTTCTTAGTAGTTTAATATTATCCCTGTAAAACTAAATCGGCAAGTTTTGTAGGAGATTCTGTGTTTACATAAAATTCTTCAGCTTTCCAATATCTATTTTGAAACTTGGAAATGTTTTGTTGCGTATGTTCATTTTCACGAAGAAATCTCTTATTTCGCGGGCAGTCTAAATACACTACATAATCATAGAAACTTCTCCATTCTTTACGTTGAAGAAAAACACCTTCTATTACGATTACACAGGTATTAGGAAGTTTAATGCTCTTAATACTCTGTGTATCGGATTCATTGTCATAAAAAGGAAGAATAAGATCGTTCGAAAATCTGAGTTTATCGAAAAAATGATCACGTAACCAAGTAATGTCCCACTGTAAATAATAATATTCATACCATTCTTCATGGCCGGTATTGTAACGCTTTTTACGCTCAACAATGTGGTCATCAATATGAAAGACATAGATAGGGAGATTCTTTTCTTTTACAGCCTCGCTAAGTTTTTTCACAAGTGTTGTTTTGCCAGAACGACTTAACCCATCTACCCCTAAAATAAACCGGCCATCTATTTCAAGATTTGAAATCAAATGTAAGAGTGTTATGAAATTATCTTTCAAGGTAGTATCATCTCCTTTGAAAAAAGTCATTCTTTTCTTACCTTATTTTTCTCAGTTTTGAACCATTAGCTATTATGCCAATAAAACCAGTGATAGCAAATATATACGCTACGAACAAGGATGTTGATGATAGTGACTCTATAATTATTCTAAATGTGCCAAAAGCAAATAATAGGAAACTACCTACGAGAGTTATAATTGTTCGAGTTTTAATATCCAGTTTTTGCACCCCCGAAAAATCTTCATTTTAAATAAATGTTAACATATTCATTAGTATAAATTAACATTAATTGTCATTTAGAAAGAGGATAATTGGTATGATATTTCTACTGTTTCTCCACAAAAACTGAACTACTTACTTATAGGAAGAGTTCTCTATTTTTTTTTTAATGAATATCAATATTAAAATAAAAAAGAAGCCTGCTAATAGGCTTCTTTTTCATTTTAATGGTATCCCTTTGCAGAGTCTTTATGAATTTTCTCTTTAAAGATTGTGTAGCTCCATAATTGATAGCTAATAACAATTGGTACCATGACTATTGCAACAAAGAACATAATTTTTAAGTTTAATTCACTGCCTGCTGCTTGGAATAATGTTGTGCTGTATGCATCGTTAATGCGAGATGGCAACATTCTTGGGAACATGCCAGCAAAACCAGTTGCCATAAACATGGCGATTGTTAAGCAAACAAATGTGAACGCTAAACCAATTTTACGTTTGAAAACCGTAATGATTGTGATGACACTCATTAACATCGCAAGTAACGGGATGATAAACAGTACAGGGTATTCCGTAAAGTTTTGGAATAAGTTTGTAAGGTTTGCCGTTGCGACGTAGAAGATAGCTAAAATGGTTGCTGCTGCCATCGAAAATGGTTTGGCAATTTTATAAGCACGATCTGATACTTCACCAGTCGTTTTAATCATAACCCAAAGTGCACCGGATACGACAAAGATTGCAGTGAAGAAGAGACCGCCTAAAATACCGTAAGGATGTAATAAGCTAAGTAAGTTTCCTTCATAGCCATGTTTACCAATTTGTAGTCCGTAGTACAGGTTAGCGAATGTAACGCCGAATAAGAAAGCAATTAAGAAACTACCAACCGCATACGTCCATTTACAAACAGTTTGCCAAACTGGTGAATCATCTTTGTGCATAAATTCTAATCCTGCTGCACGAGCGAACAGAGCAATTAATACTAAAAATAACGGTGTATATAAGTAGCTGAACATGTTTGCATATGTGATTGGGAAAGCAGCAAATGTTGCTCCCCCTGCTGTAATTAACCATACTTCGTTACCGCCCCAGAACGGTCCAATTGCTTCCTGCAATTGATTTCGTTCTTGGCGATCCTTCGTAACAAATGGGAAAATCATTCCGTTACCAAGTGCATAGCCATCGAGAATAAAGTAAACTGTCCAAATCACGCCCCATAAGACGAACCAAATAATTGCAAGTGTATCATGAGACATGAGCTACACCTCCTTGATTCGTTTCTTCTAATGCTGCTGGACCTTTTTTTGCAAATTTTAGCATAAGGTATACATCAGCAATTAATAGTAAAGTGTAGAACAAGATTAAGCTAATTAAAGAGAACCAAATTTGCGGTACAGAAATTGGTGAAACTGATTCTGCTGTTCGCATTAGTTTGTATACTGTCCAAGGCTGACGTCCTGCTTCTGCAACAATCCAACCAGCGTTAATTGCTACATACGGAAGTAATACAGACCACATTGTAATTTTTAAGAAACGTTTTGAGTTTTCTAGTTTTCCTTTTCGCATTAAATAGAAACCAAACCATGTTAGTGCCATAAAGAATGTACCAAGTGCAACCATTAAACGGAAGCTGTAATAAACAAGATTCACGTTTGGACGCTCGTCTTTCGGAATATCTTTTAAACCGACAATTTTTCCATCAAATGAGTTTGTATAGAAGAAGCTGCCGAGTTTTGGAATTGTTAATGCTTCAAAGTTTTTTTCATTTTTTACATCAGGAATTTGAATAATGGAGAAGCCTTGTCCTTCCCCGGTTTCCCAAACTGCTTCCATTGCTGCACCTTTTGCAGGCTGCATTTTTGCTGCGAAAGCACCGGATTCATGACCGATGAAAGGTGTTGCAGTTGCTGCAAATAAACCGAATATTAAACCGTACTTAAATGATTTTCTAAAGAATGCAACCTCATTTTTACGTAGTAAGTGATACGCACTGATAGCCATAACGAAGAATGCACCAACGATGTAACAACCAACAACAGTGTGGAAGAACATATGCCACGCATATGGATTTGTAACTAGTGCCCAAAAGTCATTTAATTCAGCGCGGCCATTGCGGACTACATAGCCAACAGGGTTTTGCATAAAGCCGTTCGCTGTAATGATCCAAAGTGCGGAAATATTTGTTCCAAGTGCGACCATCCACATAGAGAATGCACGGAACTTTGGTGAAATTTTATCTTTACCGAACAACCAAATTCCCATGAAAGTAGATTCTAAGAAGAAGGCAACAAGTGCTTCTATCGCAAGTGGAGAACCGAAAATATCCCCCATGTATTTGGAATACTCAGACCAGTTTGTTCCGAATTGGAATTCCATCGTAATCCCAGTGATAATTCCCATTACGAAGTTAATGGTAAATAATTTACCCCAAAAGTTCGCCATTTTGCGGTACGTTGGATTCAATGTACGCGCATATTGCGTTTCCATAAATGCTACTAAAATAACAAGTCCGAGTGTTAACGGTACAAATAAGAAATGATAAAAGATTGTAATTGCAAACTGAAAACGACTCAGTAACAGAACGTCGGACATAGTAATGATTCACTCCTTTTTTTCATTATCTACAAATAGTTTATAGTGAGAATTTGAGCAAAGTGTGGGGGAGTTGTTACAGAACTGTGTGAGAATTATGGAAGAATTATGGCTGTTATCTGAAAATATCTTATTTTTAGAATAAAGCAATATATTTTTTGTTTTTTTCATTCTTTGATACACTTAGTTTGTACTTATATGAAGAAATAGGGGGTTTTACTTTGAGAACATTAGAAGAGATTTTGAAATATAATCAGGAATTTGTTGAAAGTAAAAAGTATAAAGAATATGAAGCAGGAAAATTTCCGAATAAAAAAATGGTTATTATTTCATGTATGGATACACGTCTTGTAGAACTATTGCCAAAAGCGATGAACATGCGTAACGGTGATGTGAAAATTATTAAAGTAGCTGGCGCTGTTATTTCACATCCATTTGGAAGTATTATGCGTAGCATTTTAGTCGCGGTTTATGAACTTGGTGCAAATGAAGTGTGTGTAGTTGGTCACCATGATTGCGGTATGGCTAAAATTCAAGCGAGCAGCACGATTGAAAAGATGAAAGAGCGCGGTATTTCAGAAGAGAAACTAGACACACTTCGTTATTCTGGAATTGATTTAGAAAGGTTTTTACGTGGATTCTCAAGTGTAGAAGAAAGTGTAGAGCATAGTGTTTCTATCCTTCACAACCATCCGCTTATGCCAACAGAAGTGCCTGTGCATGGACTTGTTATTCATCCAGACACTGGAAAGTTAGACGTTGTTGTAAATGGCTACGAAGGTTAATTATCTTTTTGTTTTTTCTCTGGTACAGGATCGAATCCGCCTGGATGAAACGGGTGGCATTTCAAAATTCGTTTCACTGTAAGCCAGCTTCCTTTTAATGCGCCGTGAGTTTGAATCGCTTCTAGTCCGTAGTGAGAACACGTTGGGTGAAAGCGGCACGTTGGCGGCGTCATTGGGGAAATGAATGTTTGGTAAAAGCGAATAATACCGATGAAAATGCGTTTCATAACGATCTCCTTTCTTGCATATGCTGTAAGTATTATAGCATGGTCTGTACATAATACTTTACTAATTCGCAATTCCATTATATCATATTGGATATAACGGAATTAAAATAAAAGCGGGAGAGATGCATATGCCATCAGTAGAAAGCTTTGAATTAGATCATACAATTGTAAAAGCGCCTTACGTAAGACATTGCGGCGTTCATAAAGTAGGCAGCGACGGTGTCGTGAATAAATTTGATATTCGTTTTTGCCAACCAAATAAGCAAGCGATGAAGCCAGATGTGATTCATACGCTAGAACATTTATTAGCATTTAATTTACGTAAATATATCGATCGGTATCCTCATTTTGATATTATTGATATTTCGCCAATGGGTTGCCAAACAGGATATTATCTTGTTGTAAGCGGTACGCCAACAGTACGCGAAATCATCGATTTATTAGAGTTAACACTGCAAGATGCAGTAAAAATTACAGAAATTCCTGCTGCAAACGAAACGCAGTGCGGTCAAGCGAAACTTCATGACTTAGAAGGCGCAAAACGCTTAATGAATTTCTGGTTAAGCCAAGATAAAGATGAACTTGAGAAAGTGTTTGGATAAGATGAAGGAAAGCTGCCTGTGATAGGCAGCTTTTTTTAATTGGCGGATATATGTATGTCGAATGGTGTCGCGAGGTCTTTATCTCGCATTAACGGACAGTAAAGGCTGGAGAAGAGCGGGGAAGAAAACTGCCCGTAAAAGCCCGATTGGTGAGAGCTTTCCATCAGTGAGAAAAGCGTCACTGATGAAAGTTTCACTTTATATCGTGTCGAAGCGCCGATATATAGAAGGGAAGTGTAGTAGTTTACTTTGGTAGAGAGACGAGTATGAATATTAGAATGCTATCGAGATACTTTCACCACGGCGACAAATAATATAAAGATAGCAAGACCTAGAAAGAGAACTCCCATTAATTTACGCTGTTCTTTTATTTCAGAAATTCCCCATACTAAAAAGGTAAGAATTAGGAATATTTGGGTGTAAAGAATGAATTGATTTCCTTCAAAGAAAAAGGAACAAATAGCTGAAACCAAAGCAGCTGTACTAAACAGAATCCGCAGTATTTTTAGCATCGTAGCACTCCTTTGTGGTACTTGTTATAGGAGTAGTTTTTCGTTTAGAGAAGTAAGTCTGATATAGAAACATATAACGCCAATGCACCAGTAAGAAACAGAAAAATCCCAGCAGATGTTTGTTTTTTTTGAAATTCTGCAATACTAGAAACGAAAAAGATGAGTCCTAAAGAGATGAACATATAAGGTAAAATGAATGGAATGTTATCTGTAAAAAGTCCAAAAGCGGCTAAAAATAGCGTGATGATAGAAAAAGTAATGCTTAATATTTTCAGCATGTTACTGTCCCTTTTCTTCTTGATACGGATTATCCTCTACAGAATCTACTGAATGTTTATAGGAATATCCTTTATTAATGGTTAGGACGGAGAGTAATAAAACAGCAATCACAATAATGACTGCTATAATTAATATTTTCATCATAGAAGGGCCCCCTTTTTTTTTATTTTATCATTGCATATACTCCCTTTTACATATTTTTGTAAGAAAATGAAAACAATAGAAAATAAAGCGGGTGAAAGAAGGGACGTTCTATGGATAAGAAAACATACTATGTTTCAGTTGCAAATGGTGAAATCTCACAGGTGAAAACGGCCAATACATATAGTTTTGCGATTCAAGCGACAAACGAGGAAATTATTAAGCTCCGAGAATATTTTGATCAAGCATATCGTGAAGATCTTGGAGCATTTGTGCGCTCTCATGTTCCGTTTGTCGAATATCATAATGATTCTAATAATGATCGGTTCGATGAACAACTACAAGAAGCATATCGAATGATTTATGAATTAGGGGATCAGGAAGCGAAAGAATTGATTGCACAGATGGGAATTATCAACGGATTATGATTGGATAAGATTAGTCATACTAGTCAGAATGTGCTACAATTTATGGTAAGAAACTTGTAACCATCAATAGGGGAGTAGGGCATGTACACATTTAAAGATTATTATCATAACACTGTACAATTATCGTTTGAACGTTACCCATTTTCTCCAGAACCAAAGCACGTTTGGGTTGTGTGTCGATATGGGAACCAATGGTTATTAACACATCATTTGCGCCGGGGTCTTGAATTTCCAGGTGGAAAAGTAGAAGCTGGGGAAACACCGGAAGAAGCGGCAGCTCGTGAAGTTCATGAAGAAACGGGCGGCATTGTATCAAGCTTAACGTATATCGGACAATATAAAGTATCCGGAAAAGACAAAATAATCATTAAAAACATTTATTTTGCAACAATTAGTGCAGTAGAACAACATACGCACTATGAAGAAACGAAGGGATCTGTACTACTAACAGATATTCCAGAAAATATTAAAGAGAATAGACGCTTTAGTTTCATTATGCGCGATGACGTACTAGCGCGCACAATGCAGCATATAGAAGAAATCGGCTGTTTCACGAAATAGAGCAGTCGATTTCTTTTTATTTTTTGATTGTATTTCCTTATTCATGCTAGAGAGGACTCAAAAATATTATATAAAAAGAGGTTTGTGATATGATTCAATTTAATTATTTTACATACGCTCTCATGAATACAATTATTTTTTTGCCGTATTTTTTGTTTACCATTATCGGAAATTCTTATGACACTTCCTTGCATGGTGGGCTTCCGCTTATTATTTTCTATACATTTAAGTATACGGGGGGCATTCCTCATTCATTCGTTTTTCCAAAAAGTGAAGACTCGGGAGTCATTGTTAGGCTTTCTTCTCGTTGCAATCTTCGCAGCTGTTTGCGGGATGTTAGCGCCTCTTTCACCGATTTGGATTGAGTTATCTGCCCTTTTGATGGGGATTGCAACGAGTATCTTGCTTCCTCTTTATATGACAATTCAATATCATGAAAAGTATTTTTATAGTGTACGTCTAACACGTAAATCCAGCTACCCCTCATAATTTTTCATCTACACTTCTCCTTTTCTGTAGATTAATTATATAACTGCTGAAAATTGATTCTTCCTTTTTTAATCTACATACGCATATTATATTACATGTGTTTTTTGTATACGAATAAAAACAAAGAAAGCAGGTAGAAAGCAATAGATAAATGATTAACGTTTTCATGAATATATTGAATTTCTATCCACTGAAGGGGGAGATCGAGTCCTAATGATGCAAATAAAAAATTTCTTTCAAAGTAAAGGATTTCAAAGGTTGCTTGTGTTAGTAATTTTAACCCTTATATTATATGGGTTAAAAAGTATGATTAATTTAATATTGATTACCTTTATCCTTACGTTTTTAATGGATCATTTTCAAAGGTTTATTTCTGAAAAGCTTAATCGTTTTGTACGGATAAATAGGAAAGTGATTATCGCTTTTTTATACATTGTTTTAGTTATGTTGATTATTACCACGTTATATAAATATTTACCGGTCATTACCGTTCAAGTTTCACAGTTAATTCATCAGTTTCAAGTGTTTTTTAAGCAGCCACCTGATAATGAAATTATAAAATATTTGATTTCTACCATTAAAGAGATGGAAGTATCAAAGTATATTGAACAAAGTGTCGATGTTATTTATCAGTCTTTAGCTAATATTGGAAAAGTAAGTTTGCAAATGTTTCTTTCCCTTATTTTAAGTTTGTTCTTCTTGTTAGAAAAAGAGCGTATTATAGCTTTCACTTCTAAATTCAAAGATAGTAAGCTTAGCATTTTTTACAATGAGATTGCATATTTTGGACAGAAATTTGTACGTTCATTTGGAAAAGTTATTGAGGCACAGTTTTTAATCGCTGTTGTAAATGGTATTCTTTCAGTTATTGCACTTTGGCTTTTAGGATTTCCACAGCTCCTTGTATTAGCAGTAATGATTTTTTTGCTTGGGCTCATCCCAGTTGCAGGTGTAATCATTTCGCTATTTCCACTTTGTATTATTGCTTATAATATTGGTGGGATTACATATGTAGTATACATTTTAATTTTCATTACAGTCATTCATGCGTTTGAAAGCTATTTTTTAAATCCAAAATTTATGTCTGCAAAAACGAATTTACCAATTTTCTATACGTTTATGATCCTTATATTTTCAGAGCATTTTTTTGGTGTGTGGGGGTTAATAATTGGGATTCCGATTTTTATCTTCTTGCTTGATGTACTTGACGTGAAGAATGAGGAGAAATCGTATGTAGATGTAGAATGATACCTCGAAGGCACGTAAAAAGCAATCCAAGTATATTGGATTGCTTTTTATCCCGCTATTCGCGGGTAGTAATACCCTCACCTCAAAATTCATCCTAAGAAAAGAAGTAAGCTGCGTTAACTTTAATGATAACTGCCATTACAATGTTTTTCCTTATTGGAGGCTTACTCTCATATGGGATTTGGAGAATGGAAAAAATCACTCAATATGGGAATGAGAATACTGGAATATAGAAAAGATAAAAAACTCGGCTGTTTTACGAAACAGCCGAGTTTTTTTGCATGTTAGTAGGGGAGTTGCAGCGGACGGCGGCGTCCAGATTAAATGAAGTTACTTTTACCAAGTGAATAATAGTTAAATCGTGCTGTTGTATATCTTGTCAAAATTGATTATGATTTCAATGACATAATAGAGTGTAGGGAGGACGTTATGAGGAAACACCGTATTCATTTTTTATTTTTGCTCATATTCATTTGCTTTATTAGTAGCTGTAGTAAAGCAACAGATGTGGCAGAAGAACAAGAGATATGTAAAACAAAAGAAGAATGTATAAAAAAGGGAGATGCATTCCTTAGTAAGATTAATAAAAAAATGCAGGGAATTTCTGAACTAGAAGCATATACGGAAGTAGAAAATAAAGAACAATTAACAGCCTATGAAGAACAAAGAAAAGATGACGACCGTTACTTCTTTTTAGCCTCTTATTATATTGATAATGATGAATTAGCAGATCCATATTTTGAAGAGTTAGATAAAAAGAGATTATATAAAGTATTTGCTGATGATAAAGATGCAAGTAAAGAAGTGATCGCATCTCATGAAGATATGGATTATCATCAAACGCTATGGGACATGTACAGCCTCTTAATTCCAGCAAAATATAGAGAGGATATTAAAGAATTCGATATTGTAACGGACGGATACGATAATATTGTTGCTCATGTTATGCAAAATGCAGAAAATCCTGAAGACTGGATAATAAGTTTAGATGCGTTAGATTCTAACGTAAATATAAATGAAGTGATGAAAACGTTAATTCATGAAACTGCTCATGTTTTAACATTGAATAGCACACAAATTCCTGTGGATCAGAAGTATATAAAAGATGTTACAGAGGAAAAAGACATTTCGGCATATGAAGCAAAATGTACGGCGCTGTTTTTAACAGAAGGCTGTACAAAAAAAGATTCGTATGTAAATCAATTTTATGAGCAGTTTTGGAAACCAATTGAAAGTGAATGGAAAGAGAAAAAAGTAGAAACAAATTTAGAAGCGCAAATGCAGTTTTTTAAAGAACATGAAGACAAATTTGTTTCTGAATATGCAACAACGAATGTCGCAGAAGACATTGCTGATACATTTACCGCGTTTATTTTACAAGATTCTAGCAAAGTGAAAGAATCACAAGAATTAAAGTATCAAAAGATTGCTTTCTTTTATCAATTTCCAGAGCTTGTGAAGATGAGAGCGGAAGTGCTGTCAGGGTTACAGCAAATTTCGGAGGAAGTGGAAGAGGCATAGGGTGAAAAACAGGATAAAGACATTATACAAAAGGGAGAGAATGCATGAGTTATGAATAATAGTTTAACTAATCTATTAAAAAACAAATTTATTTTAATAGTAATTCTATTGATTGGATCTTTTCATATGATTAACTTGGGGATATTTTTGTTAATTGTATTCGGTGTTTCTATGTTTTTGGACGCTCCAAATGCTGAATATCCCCCTATAGTAATGTCACAATTGTATCCTCCTTTGATTGGCTACTTATTCTTATTTTCAGCTATTCTTTTTTGTTATTTTTATCAAAAATTTGCATCTGAATCTCACTGGAAAAAGCGGATAGTTCAAGGGATATTTCTTGTTTTTGCACTTATCATTCCTATCTTCTTAGGTGCTTTTAAAATACCACTTGTGGAAATGTTAATGAAATTTTAATTGGTGAGTACTGTTCGTTGATGTGAGATTGGGGATAAGTATAACATTATGATTCGTGAATAATACGAAAATAAAATGTCGAGTTACCTCGAAATTTGTTATACTGTGAAGGTTATAGTTTTTGGATGTGATATATAGAGGAGATGCGAATTTTTTTGTCTAAGCATGAGTATCGCTTTTAATTCATTTACGTTTGATAAAAACATTCAAATTTGTGATAGGGTGTTTGGACAAGAAAAGAGAATCTATAAATACATCCAAAATCTAAAGAGAGATTTGTATAAAATACACAAGAGAATGGAGAAGATAATATGAATCAACAACTAGCAGGATTTTGGAGACGATTTGGAGCTAATTTTTTAGATGGACTAGTGTTAGTTCCTTTTCTTGTAATTTTTATGTGGTTAGATATGTCTAAGGAGAAATCAGATAATATAATAGGTATTTTAGAAACGTTATACTATCTAATTGTTCCTGTCGTATGGGCAGGGTTTACAGTAGGTAAGAAAGCATTAGATATTCGAATTGTACGTATTGATGGAAAGAAAATTACGATTTGGACTACGTTAAAACGCTACCTATTAGGTGGAATTGTATATACACTTACAATTGGTATTGGATTTATCGTAAGTGCATTTATGGTAGCACTGCGAAAAGATAAACGTTCTATTCATGATTTTATTGCAGGAACAAAAGTTATTCGTGACTAATATGAAAAGCAACCTATACATTGTTAGGTTGCTTTTTTCGTACGCGTAATGAACTTTTCAAATCCTGCAACAAGCACATACATAAGTGTTGCGAGAATACATGTGAGAAGTACGCTAAGCAAAACGAGCGTAAAGTTAAAGACTTGAAAGCCGTAGCTAATTAAATAGCCGAGTCCTTCTTTTGAAATGAGCAGTTCCCCGAAAATAACCCCAACCCAAGAGAGACCGACGTTTACTTTTAATGTAGAAATGATGGCTGGGAACGATGCTGGTAAGATGACTTGTTTATAACATTGCCATTTGTTTGCGCCAAAGGTTTGCATGACTTTCAAATAATTGGCGTCCACTTCTTGAAAGGCACTGTAAATGACGAGAATGGTAACGATGATGGAAATGATGACACCCATCGCCACTGCAGATGAGATATTCGGACCGAAGATGACAATAATAATCGGACCGAGCGCGACCTTTGGCATTGCATTTAAGACGACAAGGTATGGATCGAGTACACGGGCAATGAAAGGGCTCCACCAAAGGAAGGTTGCAATGCACGTACCAAGAAATGTTCCGAGTATAAAGCCAAGGCACGTTTCAAAGAGCGTTGTATAAATGTGCGGCCAAAGGGAATTATCTTGCCATTTTGTAATGAGTAAGTGAAGAATGCTAGAAGGTGAACTAAATAATAATGGATCAATCCACTGGTTTCGGCTAGCGACTTCCCACAATGCGAAAAAGAGGAAGAGAATGAATAGCTGCAATGTTCGTACAGCAAGTGTCCGTTTTATTTCTCGTTTTCGAAAGTCTTGGTGAATTTCTTTTATATTATCCAAGGTGTTCCAACTCCTTCCATATTAACTGGAAGAATGAAGGGAAATCGGGATGCTGACGCGCTTCAAATGGTGAAAGGGAGCGAATGTTTTCTGGAACAGAAAAGACTTTGGCGATGCGCCCTGGTTTGGCTTGCAGTAAGTAAATGCGATCGCTCATTGCAATAGCCTCTTCGATGTCGTGTGTAACGAGAAGCGATGTTTTCTTATATTCTTTTAAAATGGAAAAAACGAGTTCTTCTAATTTTAATTTTGTTTGGTAATCGAGTGCAGAGAATGGTTCGTCTAGTAATAATATTTTCGGATTTGTTGCGAGTGTCCGAACGAGAGCAGCACGCTGGCGCATTCCTCCTGATAATTCATGCGGATATTGTTTTTCAACCCCTTGCAAGCCGACCTGTTCTAATAGCTGCAAGGCGTGTTGTTTCGTTTTTGATGTGTATGCTTTTGTAATGCGTAAGCCGACTGAGATGTTCTCTTCAATCGTTTTCCATGGGAACAAGTAATCTTGCTGAAGCATATAGCCGATGGAGGATGTTGGTTTTGTCACACATTCTCCGTCGAGAAAGACAGTTCCTTCAATTGGCTGCAGTAAGCCCGAAATAATGGAAAGTAGTGTTGTTTTACCACAGCCGCTTGGGCCAAGGAAGGAGATAAATTCTCCTTCCTCAATTGTTAAGGAAATATTGGATAAGACGAGGCTGGCGTTTTCTTTTGAGAAGAAGCAATGAGATACGTTAGAAAGCTGTAGCAATTTCATTGTACGGTCCTCTACTTCTTAATAACACTTTCTGCAATGGAAGTATTCACTAATATGTCATGAGGTACTTCTTTCGGTAATTCGCCAGCTTCTTTCATAATACTTTGCAGTTGTTTCCACTCTGCTTCATCTAATAATGGATTCGTTGCGTACGAATGTTGCGTTTTGTAACGATCAATAACTTTCACCATAATATCTTTTGATGTATCTTTAAAGCGCGGTTCAACGGCTTTTGCAATTTCTTCTGGGCTATGTGTATCGACCCATTGCTGCGCCTTATAAATAGCGCGTGTAAATTTTTCCGCAGTTGCTTTATCTTTCTTTAAGAAGCTTTCTTTTGCCATAAAGGTTGTATACGGAACAGTTCCAGATTCAACGCCAAAGGAAGCGACGATGTAGCCTTTTCCTTCTTTCTCGAAAATACTAGCAGTTGGTTCGAAGAGCTGTACGAAATCACCTGTTCCAGAAGCAAAGGCATTTGCGATATTCGCAAACTCGATATTTTGAATTAAATTTGTATCTTTATGTGGATCAATTCCGTGCTTTTTCAGTACGTATTCGCCAACCATTTGCGGCATACCGCCTTTACGTTGACCGAGGAAAGTTGTACCTTTCACATCACTCCAATTAAAAGACTCCAATTTTTTACGAGAAACAAGGAATGTTCCGTCTGTCTGTGTTAATTGCGCAAAGTTAATGACAGGGTCTTTTGCCCCTTGCGCATAAACATAAATAGATGTTTCTGAACCGACAAGGGCAATATCGATGCCATTTGATAATAAAGCTGTCATCGTTTTATCGCCGCCGGCAGTTGTTTGTAAATCAATGTCTAACCCTTCATCCTTAAAAAATCCTTTTTCCATAGCAACATATAGCGGAGCATAAAATAATGAATGTGTCACCTCACCAACGCGTACTTTCTCTACTTTTGTACTTTCTTCTTTTTTATTACACGCAACAAACGTAAAAGCAGTAAGGAAGACAATTAAAAAACACGCTAGAACTTTTCGCAATTTATGACACCTCCTAAAAATACATCTACTTTAATGTATGTGGGTAAATGCCTATATGTGAGTGGACAGAGGAGGAATTTTTTGAGCAGAAAAGAAAAAATAACGATGTGCGGATTTCATTTTTTTCGTCATAAAAATGGAAGTATCACTTTGTTAAAAGAGATGAAGGAAATGTGCAAGGGAAAACTAATATATGTAAAGGAGAAAAAAGAGAAGGGGTATATGACATGCATGCGAAAGTCAAACAAGCATTGAAATATTTTGGTGGGAAAGAAGAAAGCTGCGTTAAGCTCTCTAGCGGATTTCAAAATGAGGTATATGAGTATACGTATGAAGGGGAACAGCGTATTTTACGGATTACACCGAGCTCTCGCAGAAATGTAAAACAAATTCAAAGTGAACTAGATTTTATACGCAGTTTACAAGAGGGCGGCGTGAATGTTTCCTTGCCAGTTGCCTCTTGTTTCGGAAATGATATAGAACGAATAGATATAGATGAAGAGGCATTTTTTATTACTTCATTTTTAAAAGCACCTGGTCAGTTTGTAAACGTTGCGAATGAACAAGAATGGAATATGAGGCTGTTTCAAAACTGGGGACAAACGATTGGAAAGATGCATGCGATTGCTAAACAAAATGATAGTCATGATGAAAAATATGAGAGGCCAAGCTGGGAACCGAATATACAATCTATGAACTTTTTATTATTAATCAATAAACCATTAGCCACAAGCTATGAAAAAATAATTACAGAAGTTCAGGTACTCTCAAAGGAAAGAGATACATATGGACTTATCCATAATGACCTCCATCAAGGAAACTTTTTTGTTCAAGACAATACATTAACGATCTTTGATTTTGACGATTGTTCGTTTTGTTGGTTTGCACAGGATATTGCCGTATCATTTTATCATGCAGTGTGGCAAGGATTGTCAGTAAGACCGGAGCATGTATCCTTTCCCAAAGAATTTATGAAGTATTTTATAGAAGGATATAATAAAGAACATACGATGAATAAAGAAATATTAAAGCAAATTCCGCTTTTTCTTAAACTGCGGGAAGTCTTTTTGTTTACGCTGTTTCATGAAGTATGGAATTTTGACAAGTTAGAAGAATGGCAGGTTTACACATTAAAAGATTTGCGATATCGGATTGAGCAAGGGGTTCCATATACAGATGTGGACTTTTTAAGTTTTGCGTAAGGAGATAAAAAAGCGATGTAATAGCTCACTAAATGTGTAAGCTATTACATCGCTTTTTTATACAGATCTCATTCAATATGTTATCAAAATTCTGAAAAATATTCTATTTCTTTTTGCGGCGTGCAGCTAACATGAGAATGAAATAATAAATGAGGAGGACGATACATGTCAGTTTTTGATCAATCTTCATTTCAATGCCGCATAGAATGGGGACGGCGCGGCGCTAGGGAGGCAGCGAAGCGAGGAGATATTACGATTATTGTAGATGTTCTTAGTTTTTCTTCGACAGTAGTCACAGCTTTACATGTAGGGGCTGAGATCTTTCCATATCCGCCGCCATTAAATGAAAAAGCAAAAGCGTATGCACAGCAATTAGGTGCAGAGCTTATGTTAAGCAGGGCAGAAGCAGCGAAAATGGGCAAGCATTCTTTATCCCCGGTAACATTTAACGCTGCTGATCAGGGGAGCAGATTTGTTTTATGTTCATTAAACGGTGCGTCTTGTACATGGATTGCTTCGAAAGTTCCTGCGCTTTTCATTGGCTGTTTACTGAATGCTTCAACTGTTGCGGAAGCTGCGAATCTCCTCCAAAAACAAACTGGTGCAAATATTACGGTTGTCCCTTGCGGAGAACATTGGGAAGATCCAAAGGAAGATGAAAATGAGCTGAGACCAGCAATAGAAGATTATTTAGGAGCAGGTGCAATTATAGAAAATTTACAGGGAAGCAAGTCAGGTGAAGCACAGTTATGTATGGGTGCTTTTCAATATGCAAAGTCCAATCTTAATGAGTTCATTTGGGATTGTGGGAGTGCCCGAGAGTTACGTGAACGTGGATTTGCAGAGGACGTAACACATAGTACATCTCTAAATCTACTGCAAGTAGTACCATTTTTACAGAATGATCGGTTTGTGAATTTTATCCCGCTATTTTTGGGCAGTAAGACCCCACCTCAAGATTGAGAGAGAAGTGAGGAAGATAGGTGTGTGATAAAGGGAATTTGTTATATAAACTAGCATTTTCTAAAAATTATCCTTTTCAATTTGATAGAATCAATATGTATAAGTTCGGTAGATTTCTTGTGCCGGAACCACATTCCACGTATCTCAGTTGAACCTTTACATGATTGATGATACATTTTAAAATGTAGTATTACGTAAAATATAGATGCGTTTATATTCTGGTTATAGTATAAAATTGATAGAATTCTTGGAGAGACATGGGAGGTGACTGTGAATGCCTGAACCATTAAAGAAAGATCGTCGTTATATGGTTGGATTAGAAAGTCTAAGAGGCCTAGCCATACTAGGTGTTATTTTGTATCATCTCAATCCTAAGTGGCTACCTGGAGGATTCCTAGGCGTTACTGTATTTTTTGTACTTTCTGGTTATTTAATTACCGATCTTCTTGTTATTGAATGGAAGGAAAAAAAGAGGATTGATTTGAAAAATTTCTGGTTGCGTAGGGCAAGGAGATTGCTTCCAGGAATGCTTGTCATGCTTGTTATAATCTTAGCATGGATTACAATTTTTCATAGTTCTTTACTTGGAAAAATGTGGGGAGATTCGTTAGCAGCTTTATTCTATGTTAGTAACTGGTGGTATATATTTCACAAAATATCATATTTTGATAGTTTTGGCCAACTTGCTCCACTGAATCATTTTTGGTCATTAGCTGTTGAGGAACAGTTCTATGTAGTTTGGCCGCTCATAATTAGTCTAGGATTTTCCTATATAAAAAAACAGTCCCGTATGACTCTACTTATTTTTCTCGGAGCGATTGCTTCAGCTGTCGCAATGGCGCTGATGTATGTACCGGGCGCTGATCCAAGTAGGGTTTATTATGGTACCGATACAAGGGCGTTTTCCTTACTGATTGGTGCAGCACTCGCTTTAATTTGGCCGAGCAGTAGGCTTGCTAATAAAATTATCCCGTCAGCTCGTCTTGCTCTTGATGTAATTGGAGGAATTGCTCTTATTGTGATTCTCTTTATGTTTTGGAAGACGAATCAATATGATCCATTCCTATACCGCGGAGGAATGTTCCTTTTCTCGGTTGTTACGGCATTATTAGTAGCGAATCTTGCTCATCCAGCTAGCCGAATTAGTGTATTTTTAAGGTTTAGGCCTTTACGATGGATGGGTGTCCGATCCTATGGGATATATCTCTGGCATTATCCGATTATCACATTGACAAGTCCGCAAGTAAGTACTGGAGAATTTCAGTTTACGAGGGCCATTTTTCAACTTTTTCTTATTCTGTTTATAGCGCAGCTTTCATGGAAATTTATCGAAAATCCAATTCGTCAAGGTGCATTGAAGAATATTCGTTTACATAACTTAAGCATAAGAAACTTAGCGTTAAGTGGTAAGCTAGCTTTAGCATTTGCACTATTGGTTTCTGTGACAGCTGGTTTCGGTTTATTAACAGGGAGCCAAGCAAAAGCGGATTCTAAAAAAGCTAGTATAGAAGCAGTACAAACAGAACAAAAAGAACAAACGAAACCAAAAGAGCAAACAAAACCAAAAGAACAAACGGAACAAAAAGAACAAGCTGATAAACCAGCTCAAAATAAAGAAGAAAAAGGAACGGTTTCTGAGAAGCCTAAAGAACCTCCAACAGTTACAGCCATTGGAGATTCAATTATGATTGACATATCTCCATATTTGAAAAATACTTTTCCTAATATTAAGATCGATGCGAAGATTGGAAGACAAATGTCTGAAGCAACCGCCACGGTAGATAAAATGAAAAAAGAGGGTAATTTAGGAGAGTATGTAATTATCGGATTAGGTACAAATGGAGCATTTACTACTGAGCAAATCACATCATTGATTCAATCGATAGGTAATGAACGTAAAGTTATATTAATTAATACAAGAGTGCCGCGTCCATGGGAATCATTGGTGAATGAGAGATTAAAAGAAGCAGCGAAGAATTTCTCAAATGTCACACTAGTCGATTGGTATTCAGCAAGTGCTGGGAAGCAGGAATATTTTGAACCAGATGGAGTCCATTTAACGAAAACAGGGGCAGAGGCATACGCTTCACTTGTAGTGAAGGAGATTAAGTAGGTAAAACACTCGTTTTGACTTTAAAGTGATTTTTGAATGAGTAGGAAAAAGCGCTATTCTTTTTTACAGAAAGAATAGCGCTTTTTGTATTAATACCACCATTTCTTCTGCGGCAGTAACACAACATTTACATGAAAGTTTTGCGAAAACCAATCATACATTAGCGTCTTTTTCACTAAAAACTCAGACGCAGAATGAGAGACCCCAATAAGCGACATACTTGTATGCGGGATGTACTCTTTCATGATGGCATATTTCTTTTTCCCATATTCGTTATCAATATGACAATGCACTTCCCCGGTAATATAAGCCTGCGCCCCTTTTTCTTCTGCTTCTTGCATCATGCTTACTTTATCGCCGCAGCCAGCGATGATTGCGATTTTCGAAATGTGAGAACGTGTTTGTCCTTCAAAGTCTACATACGGGATGTTAAAAATCTTTTTTGCTTTTTCAATTAGTTCGTTTGTATGAGTTGGAGCAATTTCACAAATCAATCCATCGCCTTCAGCGAAGCTTTCAATTACTGATGCACGTAGTGCTTTGGCGATGGCGATACTTGTACCATACGTTTGATGACGGTCCATTGGTGCGTGACATGTGTACACGGATAATCCTTTTTCTTTTATTGCTTGTAAATAATGCTTTGGAATAGGAACGAATCCGCGCCCTGGTAAGCCTTGCGGGTCTCCGCATTCCATGACAAGCGGATGGTGCATAAATAATAAGTCTCCAGCTTTTCCTTCAGAAAGAAACCTATCTAGCACTTCATCTGTTGGAAAGACAGCTAGAAATACATTATGAACAGTATCTTCTCCTTTTAACATGAGTCCGTTAAAATATGTAACAAAATCATCTTCAAAGAAATCTTGCCACGGAAAAGAGATTGGATCGTAAACATCTGGAATAAAACGACTAAATCCAGGGTCTATTCCATATTTGTGCACTGCAAATAAAGTATCTAATTGATGTTGTATGTCTTGGAGTGGTGGCATGACGAACTCCTCCTTTGGAAAATATATGAAGTTTATTATACGTTTGAATGAATTTTCTGTATATATAAATCAGATCAGTTTATAAAAAAGAATGATACAATAGGATAATTGTTATATATGTAGGAGGAAAAACAATGAATGTTACAGTGACAGAAGCGGCATATGCAAAAATAAAAGAAATGATTCCAAGTGAGGCAAAATATATAAAATTATTTTATGATAACGAAGGATGCGGCTGTGTGATGAGTGGGATTATTGACTTAGTTGCTGTATCTGAAAAAGATGAGCGTGATGTAGAGATTTCATCAAACAAATTTCAGTTTATTGCAGATCGAACGAAGCTCGTTTTTATGGATGATAACTTGATTGTTGATTTTCAGGAATCAGGAGGAAACTTTCAATTAAAAAGCCCAAGTCAATATTATAATCCAAATATGAAACTGCATGTTCGGGTGTAATGAGTAAAACAAAAAAGAAGAAAGCGGATTAAACTTGCTTTCTTCTTTTTTATTTTGCTGCTTGTATACGTTAAGATTTAGGGGAGACAAAGAAGATAGGTGAAGGAAAATAGTCTGTAAGAGAATTAGCGGTGAGAGTTTCTATCATACCTTTCGAGAGGACTCCCACCCCTAAACATATGTGAAGGTGGTGAGGTGAATCGAAAAAAATATTTTATGTTCAAGTAAAACGATAGAAACGTATGTTCTGGTTTTGGTATAATATCCTTAACAAGGAGGTGAAAAA
>NZ_JBPZSK010000011.1:0-119582 GCF_052038115.1 Bacillus sp. GB_SG_008
AACTGCCCGTAAAAGCCCGATTGGTTCAACTAACCGTCAGTGGGGGATGAAGAAAACCCCCACTGACGGAAGTTTCACTTTATCCCGCACTGATGGAAGCTTCACTTTACCGTCTCTTCGTAATTTTTCCAGAACCTCCAACTCTCGTTTTCGGAGGAGATGTGTTTTTTGGAGGAGTAGTGATAGATGACTTCGGTTTAACGTCTGAACCACTTGGTTTATCAGGTGATTTAATGATTTTCCCTTTATTCTGCTCAGACGGTGGAACAGTTTGCTCCTTTTTCTTCGTAACACTGCCTTCACTTCCCACAGATGTACCGGAATCATTTACTTTGTCACTTCTCTTAATGATAGAGCCAGTACCTTGTTTTGTTAGTGGCGGCAGCGTTTTTTTCTCTTGCGCAGTAGGCGGGCGGTAATCAATTATCGGTTTGTACGTTTTTCGACTTGTATACCCGCGGTAATCACCATGATACGATTTATGAGAATCAAATAAATTACTGACTATACTTCCTACAATGTAACCTTCTAAAAAAGACGGCTGATAATTTTGGCGAACAAACTCCTCATTACTTACTTCAATTAATGTATCGGATGGTTTCTCCTTATCCTTCTGAATGTTATACCACTCATCAGGATATACAAGAAACATTTGGTTATCATCTTCTTTAGACATTTGCTCTGGCTTTTTTTGATCGGCCAGTTTTTTTGCTATGTCAGGAACAGATTCATTCGCAGCCCTATATACATATGATTCTTGCTTTCCTTCTTTTAAAACTGATTCTAATGGATAAAGATCTTTCACCTCTTTGTCATTATCGCAACCTGACAAAGTGAAAAGAGCGATTATGAATACAATAGAAGCAGCTATGGTAAATCCGATGGAGGCTTTCATCATGGTAAACAGTCGTTTTAGCATGATTGCACCCCCTTACGTCGCCCGTATGATTTGTACATCTGCCGTAAGAATTGTTTCTCCTTCGTACATCATTGTGCGCCCTTCTTGCCATTCAATTCTGAGCAATTTACGGTTGTCAGATTGAAACTCCCAAACATGTTGTTCGCCAGATACTGCAAACGGTGTTTTTCCGGTGATAGATGCCCGGCAAGAATATTGTTCTTCCAGATAATACTCTAAATCATCCATTTCAATTGTAGTAGGAATTTCGTTAAAAGAATCCAATCGCCCATCAATTGGTGTATATAATTCATAATAGACCTTTTCTCGATTTTCAACCTTTAAATAACGAATCGTATTTCCGTCCTGCAATGTTAAGAAAATCTCGTTTCGTTCATGCATACGTGTTTTTCCTATAATTTCATAAGTGACCAAAGACACCTCAAGAATATCCCCTGGATTTAAAGACAGTACACTTTTCTCAGACTTAACAGGTTCAGGACTTTTCAATATATTTTTAATACGTTTAAATAAACTCAAGAGCTATCCCCTCCGCTTCTGATTTTTAAAGACACGCTGCTAAAATGAGAGCACCAACGATATGCAATGAACCTGCTAAAAGCGCATGAGCAACTTTTCCTTGCACAGTCCCTTCCTCTAAATCTAAGCCAGCTATCTTCTTCAAAATGAATTCTACTAACCTTTCTAAAATAAATAAGATAGCAAAAGAAACAACAGAGGCCAATAAAGCTTGCCATAAATCGTTTGATTTCAAAATCGACTGTGACAAAATATATCCTTGTGCAAAAAGTTTCATGACAAAACGAGTCGTTACAGCAATATTTCCTTTTTTTATCTCGGCTAAATCTTTATATTTAGTAAAAATAGAATCTATCCACATGAGCACAAACAAAAGAACAGCACCTGACAGCGTCCATACAAACATTGCCGCAATATTCATCCATGTCATTACAAATCCTCCTTAACTATTTTAAGTAAAAATAGAAAACCGACATTATCCACTCCTTACGACATGTCGGTTCTTCAAATAAATTTTCTATAATGTCTTTTAAACCAATTATTTCTCGTACTGCTTCATAATACGAGCTAACTCATCTTCTACCTGCTTATCTCTATTCATATTCGCAAACTCTTCATCTAACGACTTTTCTTTTTTGTATATTTCACCGCTTGCTTCTGCTTCCGCTTCCAGTTGAAGAGCTTTTTCCTCCATACGGCTTAAACCTGCTTTTGCTGTATTGGAATCAAATCCAGACATCGCCTTATTAATATTCTTTTGCGCATTCGCTGCGTTCACTCTTGCAACAAGCGTTTCACGTTTGTTCTTTAATTCCGTTAATTGCTTACGCATCTCTTCTAACTTTGCACGAAGATTATCAGCTGCCAGCTTATTTTGTTCATAACTCGTTTTATACTCATTCATCTTTTGTTCTGCAGTTTTCTTTTCCTCTAAAGCACGGCGCGCAAGATCAATGTTGTTTGCCTGTACAGCCATATGCGCTTGCTCCTCGCGTTTCGTTACGAGTGCAGATTGTTCTTCGTATAATAATTTGAACTTTTTCTCAAGTGCGATTTGAGCAGCTACACTCTTCTCCGCTTCCTCTACATCTTCTTGCATATCACGTAAATATTGATCTGTCATCTTAATTGGATCTTCAGCCTTTTCAATCAATGCATATACATTTGACATCGTTAAATCGCGCAATCTTTTAAACATAGACATAAAAAAATCCCTCCTATGAATGAAATAACAATTCAAATTCAATTGCAGTCAACACAAAATGGAAATATTACTATAAAGTAAGAATATTCACTTTTTCAAAATCATGTGTTTATTATAACAAAATCAACAGTAAAAGCACAGTTTCAAAATTAAACTGTGCTTTTTGGGGCAGTAAGAGCCCAATTGATGAGGACTTTCCATTAGTAGGGGATGCCCCCCACTAATGGAAGTTTCACTTTATACTATTTCGTCGCTTCCCTTAAAGATTCACGCAACACAAACTTTTGCAATTTCCCGCTTGCATTACGCGGCAATTCTTTAGCAAATACGTAATGACGAGGGCGTTTATAATCGGCTAATTCATCACTTTCCTTACAATAACGATCTAACTCCTCTGCTGTTAATGACTCGTCTTTCTTCACAACTACCGCTACTACACGTTCTCCCCATAATTCATCTGGTTCTCCAAGTACAGCAACATCTAGAATACCATCATGGCTATGCAAGAAGTCTTCAATTTCACGCGGATAAACGTTCACACCGCCGCTAATTACCATATCATCAACACGATCCGCCACGTATAAATAACCATCTTTATCGAAATAGCCAAGATCACCGGAATGATACCAACCTTTATACATTGCTTTTTCATTTGCCTCTTCGCGGTTATAGTATCCAGCCATCATAGTTGGTCCGCGTAAAATAATTTCTCCAACTTCGTAAGGCTCAAGTACATCGTCTGGTTCTGATGGTTCATCTTCCTTTGACTTCACGATGCGCAATTCATGGCTAAAGCAAGGTGTCCCTGCTGATCCTGCTTTTGTAAGTTGATCTTCTTCTACAAGAAACGCTACAACAGGTCCAAACTCTGTCATCCCATAAATTTGCACAAGATCGATATAAAGACGTTCTTTACATTCTTTCACAAGCGCCGGCGCCATTGCTGCTCCGCCGTAAACCCCTATCTTCATTGAGGTTAAATCATATTTTGTTAAATCTTCTTGCAGCAACATGTTCCACATTGTCGGTGCCGCAAAGAACGTTGAAATTTTTTCTTCTTGAATTGTTTCTAACACTGTTTTCGTATCAAAATGATGTAGAATAACATTTTTCCCGCCAACTTGAATACGCGGCAGAAAACCAGCGTTTAATTCACCACAGTGATATAGCGGCGCTACAATTAACCCCACGCTATCACGTGTATATTTTAAATAATACGTACAAATCATACTATGCTCAGCCATGTCCCGGTGACGATGTAGCACTCCTTTTGGATTTCCAGTCGTACCGCTCGTATATAGCATAGAGCAATAGTCCATTTCATCAACTTCAATGTCGATTGGTTCTGCCTTTGCTTCGTTTACTTTTTCATGATAAGAAGCCGCATAAGATGGCACATCATCTTCAATGCACCAAAATGAAGTATGCGGAAAATCACGTTCAATCATAGAAATTGTTGATTCAACTTCTTTTTCAAACACAACAACTTTAGAGGAAGCATCTTGCAATATGTAGGAAACTTCTTTTGCTTTTAAACGGAAATTGATCGGATTAAAGATGGCGCCAATCTTCGTACAAGCTAGGTAAACGGTTACAAATTCATGTGAATTATATAAGTAAACGGAAACGCGGTCCCCTTTTCTTACTCCTTCTGCAAGTAGCGCATGTGCGGTTTTATTTACCACCTTATCCCACTGTTTATATGTCCAGCGAATGTTTTTTTCAGGTTCTACTAACGCTTCTTTTTGTGGATATTTTTGCACAGCTAGATCAAAAATTCTACCAATAGTCATATACATGTCGCATCTTCCCCCTTAAAGTTTTCATAATTTTATGATTTCGTTCACAATTAGACATCTCCTGCTAATTTTTACTTCTTTTTTTTGATTATTCTCGACAGCGTTTTACATAATAAAGTGAAACTTCCCTCAGTGGGGGTTTTCTTCATCCCCCACTGAGGGTTAGTTGAACCAATCGGGCTTTTACGGGCAGTTATCCCCCACCTAGCTTCTTCGATTTTCTCTGAATCTTGAGGTGGGGGTCTTACTGCCCGTTAATGCGGGATAAAAAAAAGAAACTGCCAAACTGGCAGCTTCTTATCCGAATAACTCTTGTAAAATTTTAAGTTTATCTTCTGTATACTTCACATAACCATCATTATACGATTTTGGATCTTTTGGGTTAGCAAAGTGTGTAATGGCACCCGTCTTTGGATGAACAAATTTACTTGATGCACCGCAGCCAAGACCAATGATAGACTGCACTTCTTCCATAATAACAATGTTATAAATGCTTTCTTGACTTGGCATTGCATAACCAACGTTTTCTAAGTTACCTAAAATATTCTTTTGACGATATAAATAATACGGTACGTAATTATGCTCTTTCGTCCACTCTTCTGCTTCATGCATCATCGCTGTAATCTCTTCACGGCCTGCCACTTTATATTTACGCTTATTTTGCGTCATTTCAGAAGCACGCTTAAAAGATAATGTATGCACCGTTAACGATTCTGGCATAAGCTTTTCTGTTTCTGCTAGTGTATGTTTAAAGATGTCTAATCCTTCACCCGGAAGACCGATAATCAAATCCATATTAATATTGTTCATACCCATTTCGCGAGCAAGATGGTATTTTTCAATTGTTTCTTCTACTGTATGATGACGTCCAATTGCTTTTAGTGTTTCTTGATGGTACGACTGCGGATTAATACTAATTCGATCGATATTCCATTTATTTAACACCTCTAACTTCTCTGGTGTAATTGTATCTGGACGTCCTGCTTCTACCGTTACTTCACGAACTTGTTTCACATCTGGGAACGACTCATACATTTCTTCATACAGCATGTCCATTTCTTCTGCTGTAATACTTGTTGGCGTACCGCCGCCATAGTAAATCGTCGTTACTTTCACGCCTTTTTCTTTTAAAAACTTACCAATTTCACGAACTTCATAATGCAAGCCGCCTAAGAATGAATCAACAGATCCTTGGCGTCCATTAATCGCATAAGCTGGGAATGTACAGTATGCACATTTTGTTGGGCAAAACGGAATACCAATATAAATACTTACTTCTTCTTTTAAACGATATAAATCTGGCACAACAGCGAGTTGGCAATCAACAATACGCTGCATAAGCTCAATTTTCTCATCATGAATTAAATAACTTTCACGAAGTTCGTTATGCGCTTCCTCTTTTGTCATACCGCTTTGCAACATTTTATGAAGAAGCTTCGTTGGGCGCACACCTGTTAAGATTCCCCACTTTTGCTCCACACCTGTTAACTGCTGGAGAACAGACAGATATACATAAGACACGACATGCTTCACTTGCTTCATACGTTCTTTTTCTTCCGTAAAGGACGATAAATCTTTAGAAAACGTTTCTTCATACACGTTTCCTGTCGCGATTTCCGTTAAACGAGCAGAAGCTGTCACATTTCCTTCTATATTTATATCAACAATGATATTTGCATCTTCTTTTTCAAATGCTACCGTACTTTCTTCAAAAAATAAGCCGCTAATATTTTGCAGCGGACGTAAAAAACGATCATCTTGTAACGTTTTAATTGAAATTAACAACAATCATCACCTTTTCTATTTTCAAACTTCCTTTAGTTTACTTGAAGGCTAATAGGAGGTCAATAAAGAACTATTGGGGATGGGACTTCTAATTTTTAGGAACATTTTAAACTAGATGAATACAAATTGAAACACCGAAATAAAACCTTTCTTTTAGGGTGGGCGAGAGCGTCTGGCCATGCTTAGAAGCGGTCAGGGCCTTTTTCTGCCTGTATTGCTCCACAATCGCGCCCTTTAATGGAATAACTTTTTTTAAAATGATTTTAGGTAACCCATCTTTATCGTTTGACAAAGGCTAAATTTGCCATTATCATCAACTCAAACTTATTTACGGGGAGAGGTAAAGATGAAAATTTATGTTGATGCAGATGCTTGTCCGGTAAAAGATATCATTATCTCTGAAGGTACGAATGCTGAAATTCCTG
Organism: Bacillus sp. GB_SG_008; assembly: GCF_052038115.1. Lineage (NCBI taxonomy): Bacteria > Bacillati > Bacillota > Bacilli > Caryophanales > Bacillaceae > Bacillus > Bacillus sp. GB_SG_008. The sequence continues at coordinate 6,652 of NZ_JBPZSK010000011.1, forward strand.
TTATCCTTGTTACTAGTTTTTCTCATTTTTCTAATAAGGAACAACCATCAGGAGTGGAAACCATTTATGTTGATTCTGGAGCAGATGCTGCGGATTATCGGATTATGAAGTTAGCAGAAAAAGGAGATATAATCGTTACGCAAGATTATGGTCTTGCTTCGCTAGGTTTAGCAAAAGGGTGTGCAGTACTTCACCATAATGGGTCTAGATATACAAATGAAAACATTGACCAATTATTACAAACACGTTATTTGAGTGCAATGGCTCGAAAAAGCGGAAAGCGTACAAAGGGGCCAAAACCATTTACATCAGAAGATAGGGAGAAATTTAAGGGGCTTTTTAAAAGAGCGATTTCACATTAAAAAAGAACCATCCATTTTTAAGAAAAACCTAGAAAAATAAATTGTCCAAATATTAAACTAACCTGTCCCGTTAGCTTAAGTACAGTTCTTCACAATCTTCTCTATTTACTTTAACAAAATTTCCCTAATTCTCTCATTAAGTATTATTCCACAAAAGGGCCCTTAACAAACGGGCGCAATTCTTGTTGCAGAATTGCGCCCGTTTGTTGAATAAAGAATCTAATCGTACAGTGGATATCTGTATATTTTTTACTCCGATTATTAAAAAGAAGTGATAATGTAAGCTGTTATTACAACATATTTCCACTTTCAACTTAGTTGTCATTAGAATGTTGTTCTACAAAATCAAGGATTTTAGCATTAACTTCGTTAGAGAACTCACCATTGATTGCGTGAGATGCATTTTTCCAGTTAACGATATCGATATCTTTAACATATTTTTTCCCAGTTTCAACTGCTTTTGCTGAATCGTGCATTGTACTTTTTTCAGCCATTAATGCAAGAACTGGAACATTGATATTCTTTAAATCCTCTTTAGTAAATAGATCAGGTGCTGGGGTTTTAAGTTTATAATTACGCATACCCGACTCGATTAATTTAGCAATAGGCTCATCGTCATTTGCTTTTGCTCCTCCAGAAACATAGCTTAACATCTTTTCTCTTATAAACTTAGGTACAACAGGTACGGAAGCTGGAATAGATGCAAGAATCATCTTTATGGACATTTGTGCAAATACAAAGACTGGGTCCAATAAACTAGCCGAAGCAATATGCTCTGGATTATATCTGGCCAAATTCATTGTTGTCCAACCACCAACTGAGACACCCACGATATGCACTTTTTCTAAACCTAATCCTTCAATCGCTTCATTTAACCATTCTGCTTGTTGCTTTTGGTTTTCAATCACCTTCGTTTGCACACTCATACCAGGTTCACCAAGTAAATCTATCGTGTAAACTGGTCTTTCCTCCCTTAGCCCTTCCAAATTCGGTACCCACATTGGAGTAGATGCACCACGGCCAGGGAGTAAGAGTATTGGATCTTTATGTTTGTTTTCCTCTTTAGTAAAGTAATAAGCACGAACTGTGCCATATTTCGTTTTTATATCTTTCGTTTCGTTAGGCTTTGGAAGAAGTGCCATTGATTCATCGTAAGCAATTTGAAAGTCTTCCTTCCCTTCTTTAGATGTAAAGTGACCAATCTTGTTATCATCTCTCTTCATTTTAACTCCTCCTCTTTTGACAAAAATATTGATGAGCTCTATCAATATAATCATCACAATAATCCATTAAAAATTTATCTTCTTCAGGCCAAAACGCACTTTGGTTTAACGATTTAGAAAATGCTTCATAATATATTAGAAAAACCTCAGGTATTCGCCTGAGGTTTTTATTTACCATCTCTTCATTTGTGTATGATTGTTCAAGAACTTAATTGGAAACTGCTTTCGAAAATGTTCTTTAATCATATATTGCACACCGTTTTCATTATTTGAGCGTGTAATCCAATCGGCTGCTTTCTTTAAAGCAATCGGAGCATTGCCCATCGCTACCCCTAATCCAACGCTTTCGATAACATCTAAATCTTCCAGGCTATCTCCAATTGCTACCATTTCTTTTAATTCAATGTCAAGATGCTCTCCCAATAATTGCAACCCGCGTAATTTCGATACATGAGGCGGTAATATTTCGATTTGTTCTTTCCCGCATTCTACAAAATGGACATTTTCAAATGCTTTTTGTAAGGTTGTGAGCGCACGCTGCTTTTCACTTTGAGTCGCAAATGTAACATCAATTTTCGGCGCAGCTACCGGTTGATCGCGAAGTGCATCACCGAGTGAATCTACAAATTGAACCGGGTAAAATAACGGATCAGAAGTTGATAAGACTGTTCGTGCAATTAAATTTGGCGTATGCTGCTGCCGATTTCCAATCGAAAATCTTTCATGAGAAATGCGAATGTTACATTCAAAATGTTCAAGCACCTGTACAATATTAAATGTCACTTCTTCAGATAATCGTTTTTGAATTAACGGTTTATCTAATGAAGATGAAATAAATGCACCGCCATGCGTCACTAATATAGAATTTAATTTTAATGATTTTGCTATTTTATGAGCGGATTGAAAATTTCGATTCGTAAATAGCGTAACATATACACCTTTTCTCTTCACAAATTCAATCGCTTCACGCGTTCCTTTTTGTAATTTCCCATTTGGAAGTAAGAGTGTTCCATCTATATTAAGAGCTAGTAAACGATAAATCATGATGAAGTACCTCCTCTTCTTAGCTGCACTTTTCTATTATTAACTTATGAGACGATACTGTTAATTAGAACGAGTGCGAATTTGTATAATATGTTTGCAATAAAATCATTCAAGATTTTTGATTTCTTTCTAGTTAAGAGTATATTCTGTTTGTAGAGGTGATTATATGGGTAACTGCAAAAGGATAATAGCTATTTCCGGAAGCATTCGAGAAGGTTCCTCCAACACCAATATATTAAAAACTTTAGCAGCGTTTATTCCCGAAAATATTGATTATAATATTTATAACGGAATACAAGACCTTCCTCATTTTAATCCAGATATTGATCGCATTCAGGCACCGACTGTTGTTGAAGATTTTCGAAAGACACTAGCTGAAGCGCATGCGCTCATTATCTGCACACCAGAGTACGCAAAAGGTATACCTGGAGTCTTAAAAAATTCATTAGAATGGCTTGTCTCATCAGCTGAACTTTACAAAAAACCAGTGGCTGTTATAACAGCTTCTCCATCAATTACCGGCGGAGACAAGGCACATGAATCTTTACTACTTACACTAGGTATGTTGGATGTTACTATTGTTCAAAATGGATCGGTTCTCATTCCATCTGTTGGAACTAAATTTAATAATGATGCTACAGTCACAGATGAACAAACAAAGCAAAACCTTATTTCTCTCATTCATGGTATACTGCAAGAATTACATGATTGATTTATCAAACAATTCATTTTAAGCAGCATCCATACGAAAGGATGCTGCTTTACTCATTTAAAGTCTTACGAAAGGAATTTGCTAAATGAAATGGCCACTTTCTTGGTATGAAGGCGATACATTAGACGTTGCGAAGCGATTGCTTGGGCATAAGCTCGTTCACGTTGTTAATGGAGTAAAGCGAAGCGGAATCATTGTAGAAGTAGAAGCATATAAAGGACCTGATGATAAAGCAGCACATAGCTATGGCGGTCGCCGCACAGAACGAACAGAAATTATGTACGGGGCTCCTACCCATGCTTATATATATCTCATTTATGGTATGTATCATTGCTTTAATATTATTACGGCACCGGAAGGTATACCACAAGGAGTGTTAATTCGGGCATTAGAACCAGTAGAAGGTATTGAAGATATGAAGCAAGCAAGATACGGGAAAACAGATATTACAAAATCGCAGTTTAAAAACTTAACAAATGGACCTGGCAAGCTATGTAAAGCAATGGGAATTACATTAGAGCAAAAAGGATTGATGCTTACGAGTGATGAGTTATATGTTGAACGAGTTACTCCAGACAATCCCCTTTCTCATACATACGACATTGCTGCGGGTCCCCGCATTAATATTGATTACGCAGAAGAAGCAGTACACTATCCGTGGCGGTTTTACTTTCAAGGTCATCCCTTTGTTTCTAAATGAAATAACGGGAAACTTCCATCAGTGGAGGTTTTTTCATCCCCCACCTATCTTCTTCGCTTCTCTCTGAACCTTGAGGCGGAGGTCTTACTGCTCCAAAATAGCGGGATAAAAAGGGCACTTCCTAGTTCATCAGGAAGTGCCTCTTTCATATGATTACATGAATGCGTTATATAAGTCTTCAAGCGGCTTCATGATGATTTTATTTAAATCGCCGATTAAGATATTCAGACGTTGCTCTGCCTGCATTAAGTTTGTGATTTTTGCATTTTGTTGTACTAATGCTACAACTGCTTGCGCCTTTTGATTGTCTTCTTCTGTTAATTGCTCACCTTGCATCATTTTTTGTTGAAGTTCCATTTGCATCATACGGAAACGATCAAATAATTGTTTCGCCTCTGCATCTGCTTGCACTTCTGCATAACTTACTTTTAATGCTTGAAAGTCTGGATTTTCTGTAATTGTTTTTTGTAATTCATAAGCAACATCATGCATGTTTTTTGTCATTATATATATCCTCCTTGCAATGTGATACAATATCACACTGTTTATATGTTTTCGATCTTTACATACCCTTCTTACGATATCAGACTATGTATGATATGTGAAGTAAATTCACTTTATGACATTATGAAAACTCCCGCCACTTATCTCCTTCGGATCTTGAAGTGGGGGTTTCTCGTGTATCACCTTCAAGAGATGCTTAACACGAGTGGAGTTGACACAGCTGCCTGATGGCACAACCCCTCTATTCCATCGGCAAACGCCTTTGGAACTGCTTTTTTTAAGATGTTATAGGCACCATTCACATCAGCGTTCAGTAGTTTGTTCTCTTTCGTACGATACAAGCCACGTTTGATTCGTTTCTCACATATACATCCCCTTCATTATAACTGCTCTATAATGCTCCAGCAAACGAGACACTAGCCCCCTATCAAAAATACTGCTCATTAGATTTAAAGCAATTGGTATAAGACGCATTTCTTTGAATATTACTCAATTAAACACATGTTTAGTGCTATATAAAAGGAGGAGTTTTTTATGGTTCTCGGAATATTAACATCGCGTTTCCATCACGAGCGAGAATACTACACAGAAATTGCAAAGCGAGCACAATCGTCTCGTACTGTCGTTGTACAGTTTACTCCCTTTAGCATTGATCCGCAAACGGAGCTTGTCAACGGACTTCTCTTTGATACCGATAAACAGGATTGGGTAGAGCAGCAATTCGTCATTCCATCCCACATATACAACCGATGCTCATACAAAGATGAAAAAAATGTTAAAAGGGCACTTCCTATCATAAAATGGCTTCACAGTCGCCCGGATTCATTATTTTTAAATGATGAGCTTCCAAATGAAGCAAATATGTATGAAATTCTTACAAAAAACAAACAACTAGTACCATATGTGCCTGTAATAAAACAAGCAAGTAAAACAACAACATTACAGCTATTACAAACAAAAAAAGATGTGATTATAAAGCCCTTGCATTCACTTTCAAAACAAAATATGTACCACATTTTTTATCAAAATCGCACGTTTCATGTTACTACATTAGAACGAAATCGCTTTCCAACAAAAACATTCCAAACAAAAGATACGTTTTTACCTTGGTTACAATCATTGCTTCAAACACGTGATTATACAATACAGCCTATATCACCTCACTCAACATCTCCTGTTCATATTCGCTCTATTTTACAAAAGAATAGAGAAGGTACATGGATAGAACAAGAAAAAGTTATTCAAATAGACAACACACCTTATTCTTTCTTATTTCCTCTTACAGAGCAAACAAGATTTACTGCATTTAAAAATTTGCAACATCATCTATCAAAAATTGACCTTACATTATTACAGGATAGTCTACACGTTATTACGAAAGAAACGCCTCGAGCTTTAGAAAATACCTTTTCTCACCTTTTTGAATTAGAGCTCTCTATTGTAATGGATGCAAATGGTGCCGTTTGGTTATGCCACATAGATGCAAAACCTACTTATACAGCCTTTATTCAACATAATACCGATATTGCTGAAAAAGTATACACAGCACCTCTTCGTTATTATCAATCATTACTCCCTTTCAAAGAGAAACAGGAACTGTAAGCTGAGGATGGGAAGCCCGCCCAATTGGGCACATACCAGCAGTAGCAGGAGAAATAGGTTATAGAAACTTTCTGTATTACAAAAAATCCGTCTCAACTTCTTGCTGAGACGGATTTTCATATAAGCTGTACAGTTACTTCTGTTTGCTTTTCACATGTAGGACAATATAAAAGATGAAGGCAATATTGCTGCGAATCATGTGCGGACAATCCATCCACTTCCTCTAGCAGTTCTTGGTCCATATAGGCACTATATGGACCAATATAATCGACTGTTTTTCCATAATCTTGGAGTATACTCGTACAAGTAGGACAGGTATAAGCTTTATATTCTAATGCATTACAAAGCGGACATATCGCCATTTTGATTCCTCCAAAAAAGGGACGGTATTCCCGTCCCCTATAGCCATTTTGATTTATTTTTGGAAACCACCTAAATGTTGCTCTGCATAAGATACAAGACGTTTTGTAATTTCACCGCCAACAGATCCGTTTGCGCGTGATGTTGAATCTGGTCCAAGTTGTACGCCAAACTCAGTTGCGATTTCATACTTCATTTGATCTAAAGCCATTTGTGCACCTGGAACTGCAAGACTATTGTTTCTAGCCATGTTATATCACCTCCTTGTATTGGTGTATTCATAGTATGTAAAAGCGTATTCTTTCTATGCAAATAGGGGATTTGTAATTTTTGGCATTATTAATTTTTACAAATTTTACAAACTAACATTTCGCATATCTTTCTACGTATCATCCATACTATGATTACAATCACTCCACACGATGGATTAGTGCCAAACGGGGCGATTCTGGTTCAACTCCAGCTAATCCAACCAAAACTCACTCTAAGGAGGACATATCCTATGGCAAACCAAAGTTCTTACAATCAATTAGTAGTACCTGGTGCAACTGCTGCAATCGACCAAATGAAATATGAGATTGCAACTGAATTTGGAGTAACATTAGGTGCTGATTCAACAGCTCGTGCAAATGGTTCAGTAGGTGGAGAAATTACAAAGCGTTTAGTAGCAATGGCTGAACAAAGCCTTGGCGGATATCAAAAATAAATATATATGGCAAAAAGGTCTCAAGCATCGCTTGAGACCTTTCTATCTTCTACTGTAGCATTTGTAAAAATTTCTTTGTTCGTTCTTCTTTCGGATGTACTAGCACTTCTTCTGGTGTGCCTTGTTCAACAATCACACCGCCATCCATAAAGATAACACGATTCGCAATTTGATGAGCAAAACGCATCTCATGCGTGACAATTACCATCGTCATGCCTTCCTGTGCAAGTTCTCTCATCACTTTTAGCACTTCTTGCACAAGTTCAGGATCAAGCGCTGATGTCGGTTCATCAAATAAAATCACTTGCGGCTCCATCGCAAGCGCGCGTGCAATACCTACGCGCTGCTGTTGTCCACCTGAAAGCTGAAATGGATATAAATCCATCTTATCACCGAGTCCAACTTTTCTCAGAAAATACTCCGCTTTTTCTTTTGCCTTCTCTTTTGAAACTTTCTTAACGGTTACAAGGCCTTCCATTACATTTTCACGTGCTGTAAAATGCGGGAATAAATTGTGATGCTGAAACACCATACCTGTTTGAATGCGCAGCTTCACAATATCACGCTTTGTCACATTTTTTGAGAAATCAAGTGTTTCGTCACCGATACGAACTACACCGCCATTAGGGGTTTCTAGTACGTTTAGACAACGAAGCAATGTTGTCTTACCAGAACCAGAAGGTCCAATAATAACAACAACTTCACCTTTTTCTACTGCCATATCAATATGCTGCAAAACGGTGTTATCACCGAAACTTTTTTGTAAATGTTGAATTGAAATCATGTAAACCAAAACTCCTTTTAGCAAGGATTATTTTAAAGTGTAACGCTCTGTTCGTTTTTCAAGAATTTGCTGCACAATAGATAATAAGAAACAAATTATCCAATAAATCAGTCCCGCTTCTGTATACACAACCAAGAATTCATAGTTTGTCGCTGCAATTTCCTGCGCTTTCCGAAACATTTCTGTTACTAAAATCATTGACGCCAGCGATGTATCTTTAATCAAACTAATAAATGTATTGGAAAGAGGCGGAATCGAAACACGTGTTGCCTGCGGTAAAATAACGCGGCGCAGCGCTTGCGGGTACGACATACCAATTGTATACGCAGCTTCCCATTGTCCTTTCGGAATCGATAAAATAGAAGCGCGAATAATTTCTGAAGCGTACGCTCCGACACTTAACGAAAAACCAATGATCGCTGCTGGATAGGAATTAATTGTAATTCCTATTGTCGGAAGTCCATAAAAAATAATAAATAACTGAACAAGAAGCGGTGTACCGCGAATAATAGATACATAGATGCGTGCAATCCATTCTAATACGCGATTTCCAGAAATACGGCATAATGCTGTTAACGTCGCTAACACTAAACCAATTATAAATGTAATCAATGCAAGTGGTATTGTAGTGAAAATAGCATCCTTCAGCATAGGCATGAAGGATGCTTTTGTTATATCAGTCCAAACGGATAATCGATCTACATCAAATAAAACATTACTTAGATACATTTTCACCAAACCATTTCTTCGATATTTTGTCGTAAGTGCCGTCTTTTTTCATGTCATCTAAAGCTTTATTTACTTCAGCAACAAGTTTATCGCTGCCTTTACGGAACATCAGTCCACTTTGTGATGCTTCTTTTTCTGTATCAACAATTTTTACTTTCGCATCTGGTTTTGTTTTTAAGTAGTTTAATACAGATAAACGATCATTAATTGTTAAATCAACGCGGCCAGAATTTAATAATTCAACTGCTTGGTTAAAGCCTTCTACACCAACGATTTCTGCACCATTTTTCTTCGCAATGTCAGTAAAGTTACTTGTTAAAGATTGTGCTGCTTTTAAGCCTTTTATATCTTCGAATTTCGCTGGTTTGTCTTTATCTTTCGGAATTACAAGTACTGCTGAAGAAGATACGTATGGTTTAGAGAAATCATATTTCTTTTCGCGATCTGCACGAATCCCAACTTCGTTCGCAATCATGTCAAAACGTTTTGCATCAAGTCCAGCAAATAAGCTGTCCCATTGTGTTTCTTTAAATACTGGTTTCACGCCAAGACGCTTTGCTACTTCTTCTGCAATCTCAACATCAAACCCTGTTAACTTTCCACTTTCATCATGGAATGTGAACGGCGGATATGTACCTTCTGTTCCAATAACAAGCTCTCCGCTCTTTTTAATTTGATCTAACGCATCTTTGCTAGGTTCTTGAGCTGTATCTTTTGTTTGTTTTCCGCAACCCGCTACAACTCCCACAACCAATAATGCAAGTACGAAAAATGAAAGTAATTTTTTCATAATAACAGTCCTCCAAGTATTCTGATAGGAATTTAAGAACAATATTGATTATTGTATTCAATCTTGCAATATTTTTCAATCAAAATGTTCTCACTTAGTGTATCCTATTCGTTCAAAATCAAACAAATACATGGATAAATGTAGGAATAAAATTTTATTTAAAGAGGATTCTCAAGCAAAGCAGCTAATACATAATACAATTTTTTGGTGTGTTTTTACAAATGTTATATTATGAAAATGAGAAATTCGTGAAGCATACCTCTACCATGAAAAAGAACTTGCCAGGGCGGCAAGTTCTTCAAGAATCTAATACACAATATCCAATCAGTCCACATAATAACAAAAAGAAAGCAATGTTAAAGGTAACCGATAATTCCTCCATTTGTATTCCCCCTTTATCAAAAAAATATCATATAGACAAAGGAAGAATACGTCCCACTTGTAAACATTATCTTAAAATTTTCCGAACATTCCGTGAACGTTACGCACTTTGACTACCCGCAATCTGTGTTTTATACATTTCATAATAACGCCCTTTCTTTGCCATCAACTCTTCATGTGAACCTTTCTCAAGAATCGTTCCGCGGTCCAGTACGATAATTTGATCTGCACTTTTAATCGTTGATAAGCGGTGGGCAATAATAAATGTAGTGCGCCCTTTTTTCACGACTTCAAGCGCCTGTTGAATCATCGCTTCTGTTTCTGTATCAATGCTGGATGTTGCTTCATCCAAAATTAAAATCGCTGGATCAAATGCAAGTGCGCGTGCGAAGGAAATAAGTTGCCGCTCACCTGTTGAAAGCGTACTTCCTTTTTCAGTTACTTCTTCTTGAATGTTGTTTGCAAAGCGTTCCGCTCCAACATCACGCAGCGCCTTCACAATCTGTTCCTTCGAAATTCGTTCTTGCTCTAAACTCACATTTGAAGCAACAGTTCCTGTAAATAGGAATGGATCTTGCAGTACAATTCCCATATGCTCACGAAGTGCTTGTTTTGAGATGGCCTTTATATCATATCCATCAATCGTGATGTTCCCTTTTTGAAATTCGTAAAACTGAAAGAGTACATTCATAATCGAGCTTTTTCCTGATCCGGTATGACCAACTAACGCAATCGTTTCTCCTTGCTTCGCTTCAAAGGAAATGTTTCGCAGAACTTCATCTTTCCCGTTATAGGAAAACGAAACGTTATTAAAACGAACATTTCCTCGTAAACGCGGAACATGCTCTTCCTGCACTGCTTCTCCCTTTTCATCTAACAATTCAAACACACGCTCTGCCGCCACGCGCGCTTGCTCTAAATTTGCTAACTGATTCACCATGTTTGTAATTGGTGAAAATAATCGTGTTAAATAATCAACAAACGCGTATAGCACACCTAATGAAATCATCCCTGCTGCACTTAATGATGCGCCGCCAAAATGCCAAATCACACCTGTAAACGCAATATTGCGGAGCACCCCTACTAAGTTATGAGAAGTCGCTGCATTTAAACTTAAAATTTTATTTTGATACATATAATACTCTTCATTTAGCTGTTCAAATTCCTGTTTTACTGCACGTTCTTGACGAAACGCTTGAATAACAGGCATTCCTTGAATGGATTCATTGACCGTTCCATTAATATCCGATAACCGTGAGCGCATTTTATGATTGTACACAGATGCATACTTACGGTAAAAAATAGCCCACACACATAAAATTGGAATAAGGATTAAACACATGAGCGCAAGCTTTACATCTAATAAGAACAAGGCAATAAAAATACCAATGATGTAAATAAAACTAGAAAAGAATGTCGATAGTACTGTTACATATAGCTCTCGAATCGCCTCCGTATCATTTGTCACACGAGAAACGATTTTCCCGGCCGGCAAATGATCAAAGTAACGAATCGGCAATGTTTGAATGTGAGAAAACACATCTTCTCGCATAATTTGAATAATTTTATTCGCTGCTTTTTGTAAATAAAATTGTTTTCCGTATGCAAAGAGGGATACAACAAGTAAAAGAGCTAAATATCCGCTGCCAAGTAAGAATAGCCGTTTTATTTCTGGTTGATAAAACGAGAAAATTTCCTCCCCTGTAAGCTTAGTCCCCTTATATACTTGCACCGCTTTCCCTTTCTGAATTGTAATCATATTCCCCTTGACAGAACGCGTTCCTTCAAGGGAAACTTTATTAGGAATAAAATAGTAGTCGCGGCCAATTTGAACAATGCGAACCTCTTTTCCTTTCTGTTCTCCTGCTTTAAACCGATCGCCTCGCTTATACCAAGCACCGTTATAAAAAACAGTATCGTCTCCTTTTATCGTTTCGTGCCAAGGCTTTTCAATCCCTACGATATGTTCATCAATCATCGTTTTCGCAACAAACGGACCAGCTAATTCAGCAATAACAAAAATAAATAACATCGCTAAAGCTATCCCAATCGTTGCTTTTACTTTCATTGCATATTGAAATAATCGTTTTCCAACGCTCATATTTTCACCTCACCTTCTACTTCTTCCCCTTGTTGCCTTTCAAATTGCTCTGTATACCAACCGCCCTTTTGAATCAGCATGTTATGCGTTCCTTCTTCAATGATTTCACCATCATCCAACACGAGAATCCAGTCAGCATGCTCCGTAGCAGACAGACGATGCGTCGTAATAATCGTCGTTTTCCCACTGCGTTCTTTCCGGATATTTTCAATAATCGCCGCTTCCGTTCTTGCATCAACAGCTGATAACGAATCGTCTAAAATTAAAATTCCTGGATTTTGGATCACTGCTCGTGCAATCGAAATACGTTGTTTTTGCCCGCCAGATAGTGATACACCTTTTTCTCCAACAAGTGTTTCTAATCCATCTGGCAAAAATTCCAAATCTTTCTTGAAAGCAGCGATTTCAATGGCCTTTTGCAACTCTGCTTCACTTGCTTTCGGGTTTCCAAATAAAATATTTTCCCGTGCTGTTTTCGAAAAAAGAATGTGTTCTTGCGGAACATATCCAATCCAACTTAATACATTATCAATGTGTATATTTTGCAGCGATACACCGGATACTGTAATTTCACCTGTTCCTAGTGGATACTGGCGAAGAAGCTGCCGAACGAGCGTTGTTTTGCCACTTCCCGTTTTCCCAACAATCCCAAGTGTTTCCCCTCTATTTAACGAGAACGAAACGTTTTTCAAATTTAATTTAGAGGATGTTGGATACGAAAAGGATACATCTTCAAAATCAATGCAGTCTGGCTGATGTACACGTGATGGTTTCTTTACATTTTTTACGTCTTGCTTATATGTTAACGTTTCATTTACACGATCAAGTGAAGCATTCCCGCGCTGCATAACGTTTATCAGCTCACCAATCGCAAACATCGGCCAAATCATCATACCAAGGTACACGTTAAACGATACAAGTTCCCCAATCGTTACCTCATTTTTAAATACTAAAAACGCTCCGTACACAAGGCCAATTAAATAACTTATCCCAACAAGCATTTTCACTGTCGGTTGAAAAAGTGAATCAATTTTTGCGACTTTCATATTCTTTGCATACACATCTGTTGTTAACGTATTAAATCGCTTCTCATCTTCTCTTTCCTGTACATAAGCGCGAATGACACGTACACCTGCAATCGACTCCAGCACTTTATCGTTCATATCTCCAAATGCATCTTGTGCAACTGTAAAGCGCTCGTGTAATCTCTTTCCATAAGCACTCACTGCATACGCCATAATCGGAAGCGGCAATAAAGCAGCGAATGTTAACTTCCAACTAATCGAAAAACCCATCATAAGCACAATTGTGAGCATATATAAACTCGAATCAACGAGCGTTAAAATACCAAATCCAGCTGTCATGGCAATTGCTTTTAAATCATTCGTTGCCCTTGCCATTAAATCACCTGTACGATTTCTTTGATAGAAAGTTGGCGTCATCTTCAGCAAATGCCCCATAAATTTGGAACGCATCGTTTTTTCAAGCACAAATGCGCCGCCGAATAAATGATATTGCCATACATAAGAAAGTACATAACCAACAGTTGTTGCTCCCAGTAACATCCACACATAATTCATAATCCCCGCGTTTGTTAAATCCCCAGCTTTTATATCATCAATCGCCAATCCAATTAGTTTTGGCGGAATAATCTCAACCACATTGACAATAAGTAAACAACAAATGGCAATGCTATACCTTTTCCAATGCGTTTTAAAAAACCATGTTAATTTTTGTAATACAGAAAACAATCTAACCTCTCCCTTCCTGTTGCTGTTTAAACATTGACTCATTATCCGCTATCCAGCGTCTCCGTTTTTACCATTCGCACCTCATACTTTTCCATCGTCATTCCTTCCTTTCTCCATTTCATTTATTATTGAAACTATACAAATGTATAGGAACAATCTAAAAAAAGAGACAAAAAAAGGCATACCGTCGCTTTGACGATATGCGAAAAACGCATAAAAGCGTACGTCACGACACACGCAACGTACGCTTTCCTTTTCAACTAAAAAGAAGCGTTATTTGTCCGTAGAGGTTGCGTGATGATATTTATTGTTTTCATTGTGTAAAACAACTGAGCCAGTCATATATACGATTACAATCATCACGCACACCTCCTTTTTCTTTTATTTTCCATTTTTAATTGTATAATTTTAAAGACTTTTCTGTCAATTGTTTTTTTATTTTTATGGAAAAAGATTATTAAGCAAAAGAACGTCCCCGAAATCGCTTTTAAAAATATTTCGTTTGGATTTTTTCAAACCTCATACAATCACCATATACCTCACTCTTACAAGTCACTATTTTTAGGAGGACTTAGCATGACAATTAGCATTTACTATTAAGCTCTAGTGTGGGTGCACAAGGTATTCGTAAAGGTCTTGAATCTATGACGCATGAAAAAATAACAAGATTAAATTTAATGTAAATCTATAAAGGTAAGTAAAAAACAGTTTCTACTTACCTTTATATTTTGTAAAAATAGTTACTAACACTACATTTTCTCATCACAAACTCTCTATCACTTTCATATATATATATTAACTTCTGATAGGGAGGTGGTGGTCACATGGCAACATTAAACGGCTTAGTAGAAGGTGACAAAATCCGCGTTTTCTCAGCAGGACGTGAAATCGATGGTCAAGGTGTTTTCCTTCGCTTCGAAGGAAACTTCCTAGTCTGGGTGGACAACCATGCTAATATAAATGTTACAAGTTTAGATACAATTAGCATTAGTAAAATTTCCTAATTACCTATAAAGAAAATATTCTAAATCCTTTTCACTAAAAGAAGATGAGTCTATATCAAAAGAGGTCATATAAAACCTTTTTGAATAGGCTCTTTTTTATAATACGTTTTACACTTTTTATATGACTAATGGTTAAATACAAAACATTAACCATAACAAATGGCTCTGTTCAGATTAGCGGACGCATAAGGTATTCGTAAGAATCTTGAATCTATGACACGTGAGAAAATAACAGTATTGAATGTAATGTAACTCTATAAAGGTGAGTAAAAAATAATTTCTACTCACCTCTATATTTTATAAAAATAGTTGCTAATACTACACTTCTCTCGCACACACTCTCTATCATTTTCATATATATATATTAACTTCTGATAGGGAGGTGGTGGTCACATGGCAACATTAAACGGCTTAGTAGAAGGCGACAAAATCCGCGTTTTTTCAGCTGGACGTGAAATTGACGGTCAAGGTGTTTTCATTCGCTTCGAAGGCAACTTCGTAGTCTGGGTGGATAGCAATGCTAATATAAACGTGACAAGCTTAGATACAATTAACATTCGTAAAGTTTCCTAATTGCTCATAAAGTGTTCTAACTCCTAGGACAAAAAAAGCAAAGTCTATTTCAAAAAGAGTTATTTAAACCCCTTTTTGAATAGACTCTTTTTTTATAATATTTTTTACACTTTTTATATGACTAATGGTTAGATTATAATCAACGTTAACCCAATATAACCATTCGTTTGTACACTCAATAAAGATCCCCTCTGTACGTGTCTCCCCATCAAATACTTCTATCTTATCTCCTAATGAAAAAAGAGGCGGCAATGCACTCTTTTCTGTTTTTTTACTTAAATTCTTACTTAAATTCTTTTGTGTATCATAGAGGAGTCTCATACATCGTTCTAAAGAAGCTGCGAGCTCTTCATTTTGCTTTTTTAACTTCTCTACTGCACTTGGCTCCTGGTGCCTATGAATTTCCTTCCCACATATAAAGCAGTTTCTCTTAAACCAGCTCTCCATTCACTATCCCTCTTTATCTCGCTATTTATGGACAGTAAAACTTCCACCAAATTTTTAAGGAAATAAAGTGAAACTTCCATCAGTGGGGGTTTTCTTCATCCCCCACTGATGGTTAGTTGAACCAATCGGGCTTTTACGGGCAGTTATCCCCACCTATCTTCTTTCCTTCTCTCTCAATCTTGAGGTGGGGGGCTTACTGCCCGCGAATAGCGGGATAAAGCTACCCGTAGTTCAACTAGCCGTCAGTAAGGGACGAAAAAAAACTTACTGATAGCATCTTTGCTTTATACCTCATTTCATATACATATTATATGATGCGAAGCCTTAAGTTGTTTCACTATCTTAAACATACCCTATTCTCACAATAATCTGATTATGTTTATTTGCATTGACGAATAAAAAGCCATTTGTTACCCTTGGTTATGTTAACTTTATACATAAATCCTCATTCGTATCTCGGTGAGGTAGAGGTTGCAATTATTAATAGTATGATTTAGGAGATGTGTGGCATCGCTGATCAAATCGGAAAGGAATAGTTGCCGAAGCAAGAAGCATCCACAGCGCTTTCTTGCTGGGCCTGCATTAAATAAGTGCAGGACTGTCACAGGCTTTTTGCTTGTGGAGAGCTATCGAGAGGTATGTCCGCGGGTTTCTTAATAAGATTGAAAAGCGCGTGAATATATACGCGTTTTTTTGTTTTGTTTGGAACTTCAAACACATACATATCTCCTCGCTTGACTTGGTTATACTAATTTTGGAGGTAGTTTCTATGCAGCAAAAAAAATGGGGCTTTTGGGTACTTACTGCATTTGTAGTTGGGAATATGGTTGGGGCAGGTATTTTTATGATTCCAAGTACATTAGCACAAACGGCCAGCCCTCTTGGTGTTACATTAGCTTGGTTAACAACAGGATTTGGCGTATTAATGCTAGCTCTTGTTTTCGGTAATTTAGCAATTCGTCGTCCTGATTTAACAACAGGTCCGCAAAGTCATGCTTACGCGCTCTTTTCTTCACAAAAAACAAAAAAAATGGCGGGTTTTAGCATCGTATGGGGCTACTGGGTTGCAAACTGGGCAAGCAACGTAGCCATCATTACATCATTTGCTGGCTATTTATCACTCTTTTTCCCAATTATGAAAGATACTCACGTATTGTTTTCAGTTGGAACTTTCAACATTGAAGTTGGAAAATTGATTACGTTCTCCATTTGCACCATTTTATTATGGGGTACCCATATGATTTTGGCAAATGGCGTAAATGGTGCCGGTAAATTAAACTTTTTAGCAACAGCAGCGAAAGTAACAGGATTCCTTCTCTTCATCATTGTTACATTATTTGCCTTCGAAGCTTCTAAACTTGGACAATGGTATACGCCAATCGTTGATAAAGAAGGCATTTCACACGGACTGCTATCGCAAATAAACTTAGCAGCCTTAACAACACTTTGGGCCTTCATTGGTGTCGAGTCGGCTGTATTATTATCAAACCGTGCTGTTTCACCAAAAACAGTAAAACGTGCAACTGTTACCGGCTTACTACTAACAGTTGGTATCTATTTAGGAATTACCATCTTAACAATGGGTGTTCTTCATATAGATAAACTACAAGCATCTGAACGACCATTAGCGGATGCATTAACTGCAGTAATGGGTCATAACGGCGGAAAATTAATGGCGTTGCTTGCACTTACTTCTCTATTTGGATCCATTCTTGGTTGGGTTTTATTAAGCTCAGAAGTACCGTATCAAGCAGCAAAAGAAGGATTCTTTCCATCCTTCTTCACAAAAACCAATAAAAAAGGAAGCCCGATTCATTCGCTTCGTTTAACAAATATTATGTCGCAAGTGTTCCTATTCTCAACACTATCCGGGTCAATTGCCCAGGCGTATACATTTGTTATTACCGTTTCAACACTTGCCTATTTAATCCCATATCTCGTTTCTCCAATCTTCCAGCTCAAGCTTGTTATCACAGGTGAAACATACGAAAATCAAAAGGGTTCTCGTATGGTGGATGGAATCATTGCTGCGATTGCTCTTATTTATGCACTATGGGTTATTAAAACTGGCTCTTCTGATATGAAAACATTCCTGCTTGGCATTGGATTATTTTTAGTTGGATTTGCTTTCTATCCATTAATGAAACGTGACGAGAAAAAAGAAAAACAAAACGAGCAAGTTGCCTAGCTAAAGGTAACTTGCTTTTTTATCTTGTTAACGGGTAGCAAGAGAAACACTACCCTGCTTATAATAAAGTGAAAGTTCCATCAGTGGGGGTTCTTCCTCCCCCACTGATGGTTAGTTGAACCAATCGGGCTTTTACGAGCAGTTATCTCCCACCTATCTTCTTCGCTTTTCTCTGCATCTTGAGGTGGGGATTTTACTGCCCGTTAAAGCGGGATAAAACAAAGGAGTGATCTCAGTGACAATCGAAACACTTTGGAATGACCGTTTTCAGCAACATCTACAAAAAATCACGATGTACTTTGCGCGTATTGCAAGCGGGCTTATCTATAGCTTCCTTCTACTTCTTTGTGTAGGCGGCTATTATTATGCAAAATTTCTTCGTTCATTTCCATCTGAGTCTGTTGCATTAACCATTGTGACGGTTTTACTTACAATTGCACTCACTCGTTCTCCAATTCGTACATTTTTACAAAAACCAGATATCCTATATCTATTGCCAATAGAAGAAAAACTCGCATATTATTTTAAACGCTCTCTTTTGTACAGTTATATCATTCAGCTCTTTCCATTATTATGCGTAGTACTCATCATTACACCTCTCGCGCAGCAATCGTTACATACAACTCCTGCTTTTTTATGCGGAGCCTTTGTCATTCTTGCTTTTATAAAGTGGTGGAATATGTATTTGCATTGGACATATAGAGGAACCGAATCTATTTCACACTGGTTGCTTATCAGGATATTCTGTAATGCAGCCATTACATATACAATGTTTCAATTCACTTCCATTATGATTGTAGGAAGTATACTACTTTTCATAACGCTCTTATTTTTATATACGATTAATAAACGAAAACGGCACATTCATTGGGAATATTTAATAGAGCAAGAAGAAAAAATGGATATGCGCTTTTATCAGTTTATTCATTTCTTTACAGATGTGCCGCAAATAAAACAGCAAGTAAAACAAAGAAAATGGCTGACTGTTTGGATTGAAAGACTACTGTATCAAAAGCGATCTCCTTTTTTATATTTGTATAGTTTATCCTTTTTGCGCGCGAACGGTTACCTTGGCATCTACATACGATTGACTGTAGTAGGATGCATTGTTTTATACTACAGTCCTACGTTCATCGGAAAAGGAATCATTGCGTTATGTATCCTATACATAACCGCTTTACAACTTCGCGCCCTTTGGAATTATTTTTCGGGAAATAGTATTGTAGCATTATATCCAGTTTCACTTAAAGAACGAAAACGCGCTTTTATTACGCTTGTATTTCTAGTAACGATCGTGCAGCTAACGTTCTTTTCAATTATGGTTCTACTTAGTACTGGTTATCTCTTATTTACGTTATTACTACTAGTTGGAAGTATACTGTTTATTCATTTGATTGTTCTAAAAAAAGCAAAAACATATATTTCTACTTCATAAGTCAAATGATTTACGAAATTCCCCATTCTTATTTAAATCAGCTATATGGCTACTATCGCAAGACTGCGCATAGTAGTCTTTTTCTATTTTTCTAGGCACCAATTCCATAAAACCTTCATATAGATAAGAACAAATTGATCCCCCAAGGGAATGGGAAGAGAAAAGTTCAGTGGGAGTTGGAGGCTCACTAACTGATAAAGTGAAACTACCATCAGTGGACAGTTTTTTCATCTCCCACTGATGGAAAGCTCTCACCAATCGGGCGCATGCCAGCAGTTATCCCTCACCTATCTTCCTCGCTTCTCCCTGAATCTTGAGGCGGGGGTCTTACTGCCCGTTAATGCGGGATAAAATTTCCACTTTATTCTTTGGAGGTTTTCCTATGCATTGGTTATCCATTTTACTTATCGGAATCGGAGCAAACTTAGATAATTTAGGGATTGGTTTATCTCTTGGAATGAAAAAAGTGCACATTACAGCAATGGCTAATCTCTTTATTGCTATTATTTCTATGTTTGCGGTATATCTTTCCGTTGTAGCCGGTTCATTCATTTCGCAATATATATCTAAAGATGCCGCAAATATAAGCGGTAGCATTCTTCTTATTAGTCTAGGTGCATGGACTATCTTATCAGAATATCTATCACGTCCTTCTCCTGTGCTTCAAAATCCAGAGCAAGCAGACAAAGATGAGAATAATACAATTTCTTGGAAAGAATCTTTTTACTTAGGAATTATTTTATCTCTCAATTGCATTACGATGGGTTTTGGTGGTGGAATGAGTGGACTTTCCCCAATTTGGACTGCAGTATCTGTTGGATTCTTTTCATTCATTTCCATCATGATTGGTTCGCATTCTGGATATAAGCTGTCACAAACATTCATTGGCAAATACTCAAATGTTTTATCCGGCCTTTTACTCATTGTAATTGGTGCATATGAATTTTTTGCATGACCAAAAAATAAAAAGAATCCATTTTGGTCAAAATGGATTCTTTTTATTTCGAACATTGCCGAAGGATCTTTATCCCTCATTAACGGGCAGTAAAGGATGGAGAAGATCGAGAAGAAAACTGCCCGTAAAAGCCTGATTGGTTCAACTAACCATCAGTGAGAAAAGCGTCACTGATGGAAGTTTCACTTTATTTTCTGTCGAAGCGCCGATATATTTGGTTAAACTTATTTAGTAGCAGTAGTCGGAAGCAAGGAGTAAACATTCGTATCATACGGCACATTATTTTGATACATATAATTTCTAAGAACGCCTTCATTCTGAAAGCCTAGTTTTGTTAGTAATACATTAGATGCTTTATTTTCTGTAAAAACAACCGCTCCAATACGAGTTAATTCAAGCTCATGAAATCCATATGATATAACTTTTAAAGCAGCTTCAGTGGCATACCTTTTTCCCCAATGTTCAGGTAAAAGTGCATAAGCGATTTCAGCTCTCTTATGTTCGGAAGACCAGTCATGAAATCCAATCGTTCCAATAATCCCTTCTGTTTCTTTTATTTCAATTCCCCATTTTATTCCTCGTTTTTCTTTGTAGTTATTAAAAAAATTCCTAATTATATTTTTCACCTGTTCTAGATCTGTTAATGGATTTTGCCCATAGTAACGTAATACATCCTCATTCGAAAAGCAATTCAATATCCCTTGTGCATCATCTTCTATTAGCTCTCTCAAGATTAGTCTTTCTGTTTCTAGTATAGGAAACATTCTCCCACTCCTTTTTATCTGCCTTCAACATCTGCATGTATCACTTTAGAATTAGCGCTTCTATTTTTGTGTGCTACACTTATCACGATATAGTTTATCCATTAAACCTCCCCATCAAAATCGTATTATAGTAATTCCCATCCGATAGCATTTTGTCATTTTTCAAGATACCCTCTACTTCAAAACCGTATCTTTCATAAAGGCTTTTAGCTTTCTCGTTCGTTTCAAGAACATACAAAGTGATTTTCTTAATTCCATGTAAGTCTGCCCAATTGACAGATTCTTTTAAAAGGTTCTTTCCAATGCCATATCCCCAATATTCTTGTAATATGCAGACACCAAATTCTACTTTATGAGATGTTCTTTTCAATTTGTTCCCTTCACACCTTGAAAAACCTACAATTCTTCCATTCACTTCGGCTACTAAAAATAGATTACTAACACTGTCTGTATCCTCTTTAATGATCTTTTTAAAACCAGCTTCATCTATGTATGCTTCACCTTTTTCTCTATCTAAATTTTCTGTTTCGCCATCTATTTGTAATCGTACTTCAGATAATTTTTTTGCATCTTCTTCCATTGCAGACCTAATCATATAACGTGTATTACGACTATAAAATTCTTTTGGGCTAATCTTCATTACAATTACCTCCTATCCTAACTATTTAACTCTTTTTAAGAAAGCTACTTGTCTCCAAAACAAGCAGCTTTCTCACTAGACTTACCCTATCTTCTCTACCTTCTTCTCTTGACGATGATACATATCGACTGCTTTCTTAAATAAGAGAATGCTGCTTATCCCTATCAAACAGAACAATATACTCATTCCCCAAGAGGCAACGATTGAACCAATCATAATGCCAAGTGTTCCTACCATCTTCGCAATTTGAAACACCATACCATTAATGGCCATATATGAACTTCTTGCATCATCCCTCGCCATATCTGCCCGAATAGATTGGCTGACTGGCACATACATCATCTCTCCAATTGTTTGGAACAAACCTGCTAGTAATAGAATCCATAAACTATTACTTGCTCCAAATAGCGTAAATCCAATCGTATATATAAATAAGCCTGTATAAAGTACTTTCTGGTCCTGAAAGCGATTCATGATTTTCACAACAAGAGCTGAAAATAAAACAACTAATACTGTATTCTCAGTAGAAATCCAGCTCAGCATTCGAATACCTGTTAAATCAAAGTGATTTCCGTTCCATAGTGAAAATGTCAATGTCTCAAATTCTTTCTGCAGACGAACTCCGATATAGTTATTAATTTGAAACTCTAATGATAATGCGCATATGCTTGCCAAGCACAATACGATAAATGCTCGGTCTTTTACGACAACTCGGTAATTGTTTACCATATCCTGCAAAACATTTTTCTTTTCTACTTTCTTTTGAACTACATATACTTCTTCCATATAAACTGTAATTAAATACAGTGTTAATAATGCAATACCTGTCAGTAGCATAAATAGTTGGAATCGGTAGTGTTCAAAAAGAAGTCCTCCGAAAATTGCACCAATGGCGATAGATAAATTGATTGCCCAGTAATTAATGCTGTACATCATTTTTCGATTTT
The DNA here is from genome assembly GCF_052038115.1 of Bacillus sp. GB_SG_008. NCBI lineage: Bacteria > Bacillati > Bacillota > Bacilli > Caryophanales > Bacillaceae > Bacillus > Bacillus sp. GB_SG_008. The sequence continues at coordinate 29,354 of NZ_JBPZSK010000011.1, forward strand.
CCGGTGTACTTACATCAATTAACATTGCCTCTGTTGCTGGATTCATCACGCCAGAACCGATGCTGTTTATAAGTAAAAAGACAAATGTGAGCCAAGCTGAATCTATATACTCTGAGTTCACAACCCCCATGCAAGCAATAGAGACTACTTGAATTACCTGTCCAATAATCATAACCTTTTTCCGCCCTAATGTATCGGCAATATAACCTCCATATAAGCCAACGATAAGTGATGCAATTACATTTAATAACAATAAGAACCCCGCTAATACTGCTCCTAATTTTACGGAAAAATAAATCGCCATAAATGGAAAAATCATCGTTCCTACCGTACGAGTTAAAAAGGATGTAATAATTCTAATTTTAATGTTGCGATGCATAGACCAAAATCCCATCTGTTTCCTCCTCCTTCTGTTTCTTCATTTTACTTTGAAAAAGTGGAAGAAAAAGGTTAAAATATTCTGAAGAGTTTCCCCTTTTAGAAAAAGGAGATGTATAACATGAAAATTATGGACCACTATATTCGACTAAGACTTTCCTTTCCAAATGAACAACATATTCAAAATAGTCTCCAAGAATTGGCTGCCGTTCTATTTTGCAGTACAAAAAATGTGAAGATTTTACTAAAAAAAATGAGTGAAGAAAAACTGATTGAATGGATACCAGGAAGAGGCCGTGGAAATAAAACGGAAATTCACTTTCTTCATACATTTGTAGAAGCGATTTTACCGCATGTTGAAGAACTTTTAAGAAATGAGAAGTTAACAGAAGTATTTCTTTTACTGAAAGAACCACTGCCTTTCTTACTTAAAGAAAAAATAGAAGAACGATTAAATACTTATTTTGGATATACAACTTCAGACGATCTGTATGATGTGTTAAAAATTCCATATAAACGAAAATTACTGCCGATTGATCCAGCATTTGCTGCTGTGACTACAGAAAGTCATCTTATTAGCCAAATCGTTGATACATTAGTGAGATATAACGAAAAAACAGACGAAATCGAGCCGCACTTGGCACATACTTGGGAAGTAAGCGATGATCAACTTACGTGGACATTCTATTTACGAAAAGGCATTCGCTTTCATCACGGAAAAACATTATCAGGAAAAGATGTTATCTTCTCCTTTGAAAGGCTGCAAAGCATTCAATCTCCTTTTGACTGGTTGACTGAGGAAATCGAAAAAATGGTAAGCCCCTCTCCCCTGCAGGTTATCTTTCATTTACGAAAACCAAATCGTTTTTTTCTGCATTACGTAAGTTCAGTACAATTGTCTATTTTACCGCACGACGTAGTTGTACAAAATCATCATTATATCGGTACAGGGCCTTTCAAAATCAGAAGCTTTACTGAAGATAATATTGTTTTAGAGGCATTTTCCGATTATTTTAAAGAGCGGGCACTAATCGATCGTATTGAATTTTGGTTTGTGCCAGAACAGGCAAAAATAAGCATGAATTACGTATTACCAAATATGAAATGCGAAGAGGAAAAAGAAGTGGAGACAGAAGAAATTGGATGTATATACTCGGCATTCAACTTCCAGAAAAACGGGCCGCAGCATGATATATTTTTTCGAAAAGCATGGGCAGAAATAATGGACCCTACATCATTAATTCAAGACCTCGGCGGGAAACGTACGATGCCAGCTTATAGCTTCTTTCCTGATAAGAGCCGAACAATGTATAAAGAAACCTCTTTGCATAAAGCGAAAGAATACTTACAACAAAGTACGTACAACGGAGAAAGCGTACACATTTACTTCTTTGCATTTAAAGATAGCGAGCAAGATGCAATTTGGTTACAAAAACGTTGCGAACCACTTGGCATACGTTTACAGCTGCACCCATTTCCAATTACCGATTACTTTAACGAAGATATTACAAAACAAGCCGATATCATTTTGACAGGAGAAGTTCTCGACGCCAATCTTGAAATGGCCTTTTTACATATATTTAAAAATAAAAGCTGCTTTGTTCATCGATTTAGACATTCACATTATCAAAAGCAAATTGATAAACTGCTTGATCTATTTGTGGCAGAACGAAGTAAAGAAAAACGATACAACTTAATATATGAAATAGAACAATTCCTTAGTGACCAATACCTTCTTGTCTTTTACTATCACGTCTTAAAAAGAAGAAGTTTCCCTTCCTCTTTGCAAAACGTCACCATTGATTCTTTCGGATGGACAGACTTTGCCAAACTATGGATTCGTCCACATACACAATAGGCGGAGCTAAACAGCTCCGCCATCTTTGCTCTGCAGAGGCAATACAGTAGAATACTTAATCTCTCGCAGTGCTAAACTTGTTTGAATTCTCGTGATACCGAGCATATTCAACTTACGAATAAAACGTTCCAGCTCGTTTCGATCTCGGTGCACAACTTTTAAAATATAATCATACTCCCCCGTTAAACAATGACATTCCAATACTTCTGGCATTTCGTGCATAGCCTTCTCTAACACTTCCAGCTTCTCCGCTTGATGAATATTTGTACTGACAAAAATAAAGCATAATAAACCAAATCCCAATTTCTCCTGATTTAAAATTGCTACTTGCTGATTAATAAACCCTTCACTTTCTAATCGTTTCACCCGTGCATGTGTAGCTGGCGGTGAAAGATTAACGCGGCGTGCAACCTCAGCGTTACTCAGCTGTCCTTCTTGTTGCAGCACATCTAAAATTTGTATATCCAGATCATCTAAACCCTTACGAACTACATGTTCCATTTCTAATCTCCCTTTTCATCACAAACGATTCTTCACCAAAATACATTACAACCGCACCTAAAATGAATAAAATTCTGCAAACTATCACAATAACTTTATATTATTTCGAATTTTATTAATTATACAAAACAACATATATGACAAACAAGAAAAATGCTACAATTTACATAGTTTAAAGTATATAGATTCAACCACCGTGCACAGTGGCTGTCTTTCATCAAACGGGCAATGCGCAAGCCCTACTTTCTTGTAAAGGAGCTAACTCATATTATGCCTTATGTTATTTTATTACTCATAACAAGCTTATTGTGGGGCGGAAATTTTGTAGTGGGAAAATCTCTTGTCGGGCACGCTTCTCCTATGACACTGACTACTCTTCGATGGATTATTGCAGTCATTTGTCTTTTCCCAATTGTATGGTGGAAAGAAAAGAAAATCTTCCCGCCGAAAGATGCACTTCTCCCTTTATTTCTTATGGGGGTTACTGGCGTTGTTTTCTTTAACATTTTTCAGTTTTGGGCATTAGAGCATACATCAGCAACAAATGTTGGTCTTATTTCTACATTAAATACGATTTCTATTGCTGTCTGTTCAGCTCTATTTTTAAAAGAAAAAATTAATATATTTCAAATTGCATCTATGATTGTCTCATTTTTTGGCGTTACGCTTGTTCTTTCAAAAGGAAAAATAGATACCTTGTTTTCCTTACATTTTAATATAGGTGATTTATGGATGATGGCCGCGGTATGTGTATGGGGAATCTATTCAGTTTGCAGTAGATGGGCAACGAAAAAGACAACACCGATGATGTCCACCTTATATTCCGGTATCTTTGGTATCGTCATACTAGTTCCCTTTAACATCTCTCATTTTACCATTTCAAATATGAACGCTTCATTCTTAGGATCCATTATGTATACAGGCGTTATCTCAACTGTGTTATGTATGGTTTTTTGGAACATCGGTGTCCAAAAATTAGGTGCGACTACTTCCGGTATTTTTTTAAATTTCAATCCTATTTTCACTGCTATTTTAGCGTTTCTATTATTAGGTGAACAAATGACGTGGATTCAAGTGGTAGGAAGTATGATTGTTATTGCAGGGTGTTATTTATTCTCACACTTTAAATCTCATGCGATTTCTAAACAAGAATATACAACTCCGCAACATACAAGCACTCCTCTAGCACGGAGTAACTAAATATCGAGTTTGATAAATCAATCCCGCCGCTTCCCTTTAAAGAATGAAGTGACGGGATTTCTAATTATATAGAACGTAATACAAATAATTTATTTCTTCTTATTAGAACTCGCATCTAATCTTGTTTACTGATGAAATCTTTGTAAGCGGCAATTTTATACTCAAGCATCTCATCCGCAGCTTTTAACGTTCTGATTTGTTCCTTAATAGAGTGTTTATGTTCTTCTAAAAGGTTTAATCGCTCCGTTGTGGTATGGTCTCCTTCTAAAACTAATGAAGCATACTTCTTTATTTTCGCGATGGGCATTTGTGTTTCTTTTAACTTGATAACAAATTGCAGCCATTTAATATGTGAATCGTTATATCGTCTGTCTCCACTGGTATCACGAACAGGAATTACAATTTTTTCCTTTTCATAATACCGCAATGTATGTGTGCTTATCCCTAACATTTTAGCCACTTCACCAATAGTGTGCATAAGAAACCTCCACATTACTTTTCTCTTGACTTAGAGTTCACTCTAATCAGTATAATCAGCTCATAGTTCTTTCACAATAAAATGAATTGAATAAAATTCAGGAGGAGTTTATATGAAATATACAGTTATTACGGGTGCCAGTTCAGGAATCGGATATGAAACGGCTCTTGCTTTTGCGGCTCGCGGAAAAAACTTAATCCTAGCAGCACGTAGAACGGAGGAATTGGAAAAATTAAAATCAAAAGTGGCTGACATTAACGCAAATCTAGATGTTGTCATTCGAACTGTTGATCTATCTGTTACTGCAAATGTTTATGAATTCTACGAAAGTCTTCAGGATTATCAGATTGAGACTTGGATCAACAATGCTGGGTTTGGGAACTTTGCTTCCGTTGGGGAACAAAATTTAAATAAAATTGAGAAGATGCTTCACTTGAATATTGAAGCCTTAACTATTCTGTCCTCTCTTTATGTACGTGACTATGCAGATATTGAAGGAACGCAACTCATCAATATTTCTTCTGGAGGAGGGTACGTGATTGTTGCCGATGCTGTGACCTATTGTGCAACAAAGTTCTATGTAAGTGCCTTTACAGAAGGGCTAGCACAAGAATTGAAAGAAAAAGGAGCAGCCATGCAAGCGAAAGTCTTGGCTCCTGCTGCAACTGAAACTGAATTTGCTAAACGCTCTTTGGATGCAGATGAGTTTACTTATAAAGGAGCCGTTCCAAAATTTCATACTGCAAAAGAAATGGCTGGATTTATGCTAGATCTTTATGATAGCGAGAAGGTAGTCGGAATTGTGGATGGAGAAACGTATGACTTCGAATTAAGAGATCCAATTTATCCGTATGTGACACGGGCAAGAAAATAGTTTTTTAAAATCAACGATTTCCTGTACGTTAAGAAGTTGGTGATTCTTAATAGGGGTAATGACAGGGTGCTGTCATTACCCCTATTACACTCTCAAACAAAATACTTCTTCAACATAGGCGGCGTAATAATCGTCGTCAAAATAACAACAATCACAATCGAAGTAAAATTTTCTTTCGCTAACAAATTCGAAGCCAATCCGTTAGAAGCAATAATAAGCGCCACTTCTCCCCTTGATACCATTCCCGCTCCAATACTGATAGAAGACCGTAAATCAAATCCTGTTAATCTTGCTCCAAGTCCTGAACCGACTAATTTTGTTAATATAGCAATAATGGTCATAATGATAATGAACCATATTTGGTTTCCTAATCCTTCAAAGGTAATCTCCATTCCGATACTAACGAAAAAGACGGGAACGAAAATCGCATACGCAATTGGCTCAATTTTACGTTCTACTTCATGCTTATACGAAGTTTGTGAAATTGCGATTCCAGCAGCGAATGCCCCAATAATTCCGGCAATCCCCATGACTTCACTGTAATAAGCAAATGAAAAACAAATAATGAGCGCTGCACTAATTAACGACTCTGAAACACGAAGCGGTGACAATATTTTCATAATGAAAGGGACACCTTTCCAACCAATTAGAAAAATCGTAACAAAAAAGATGACTTTCTTAGCGATTACAAGCGTTATACTCACATCTTGTGAACCGAGAAAACTCATCACAAATGCCAATAATATAACAACAATAACGTCATCAAATACAGCTGCTCCTAAAATCGTTGTACTTTCCCTCGTATTCATTTTCCCAAGATCTCGCAATGTTTGAACGGAAATACTAACAGACGTAGCGCAAAGAAGTAGTCCTAAAAAAATTGCATGTGCCTGCGACATTCCGAATAAAAGACCTGCAACATATCCTCCAATAAACGGAAAGATAATTCCACCTATTGCTACAGCAAAGGACGATGTAAGATTGCGGTTTAATTCCTCTAAATCCGTTTCAAGTCCTGCCATAAACATAAGAAGCAATACACCAATTGCACTTAATTCATCAATAAGCTCGGAACTATTAATAATCCCAAACATAGCTGGGCCAATAACAATTCCGATAATTAATTTTCCTAATACAGCTGGCTGTCCAAGTCGAACACTAATATCACCAGCAATTTTTGTACAAAGTAAAATGATAACAAGCTCAAAATAAAATAACATAATATCTACTCCTACATAAAAACGCATTAATTTCTTACAATAGTGTTTACTTAAATATGTCGTTTTATTTGTTACACTTTCCATTGACGAAATATTCTGAATTATGATAAATTTACTAATGAAATTACATATTTATCCTAAAAATAACGTACAACTGCACCATTCTCCATTTTATTTATACATATATTTCTACTCTCTACTTAGTGCTCTAAGGGGCTACGTTCAAACTTAGCGGTTGTATCTATTATCCCATTCTAAAGGGAGGAAGTTTCACTTTATGGAGAGGAGATTCAAATTTGAAAACACTTTTACGAAAGAAACCCCTTACGACCGAAGCACCACGTCAACTCAATCGAACATTAAGTGCCCTTGATTTAACTTTTTTAGGAATTGGAGCTGTTATCGGAACAGGTATTTTCGTTTTAACCGGTATTGTTGCTGCAAAGCACGCTGGTCCTGGCATTATGCTATCCTTTCTACTCGCTGCCTTTACGTGTGCATGCGTCGCTTTTTGCTATGCTGAGTTTTCATCTTCTATCCCAATTTCAGGAAGTGTTTATACGTATGCTTATATGACGGTTGGGGAAATTGTTGCTTTCATCATCGGCTGGTGTTTAATGCTTGAATATTTGCTCGCAGTTGCTGCCGTTGCCGTCGGTTGGTCTGGTTATTTACAATCCCTACTGCTCGGATTTGGGATAAAACTCCCGGCTATAATCGCCTCTGCCCCCGGTCTAGGAAAAGGAGGCATCATTGATTTACCAGCTGTCCTCATTATACTTTTTATTACAGCATTATTAAGTAGAGGGGTGCGTGAAAGTGCCCGCATGAATAACATCATGGTATTAATTAAATTGGCTGTCATCATCGCTTTTATTGTTGCTGGCGCAAAATATGTAAAACCAGAAAACTGGACACCATTTCTGCCATTTGGTTATGACGGGATTATTACAGGAGCTGCCACTGTATTCTTTGCCTTCTTGGGCTTTGATGCTATTGCAACTGCTGCCGAAGAAACAAAGAAACCGCAGCGCGACTTACCAATTGGGATTATTGGTTCTCTTCTTATTTGTACCGCATTGTATATAATTGTTTCCGTTGTATTAACAGGTATGGTTCCTTACACACAATTAGACGTATCAGATCCAGTTGCTTATGCCTTGAGGTTTGTCGGTGAAGACACGATTGCTAGTTTACTAGCAGTAGGAGCAATGACCGGAATGACAACTGTTATTCTCGTCGTTATGTACGGACAAGTACGTGTCTCTTATGCAATGAGCCGCGATGGATTATTACCAAAAGCTTTATCTCGCGTAAATGAAAAATTCAAAATCCCTTTAGTAAACACATGGATTATGGGTATCGCCGCTGCTGCACTTGCTGGTTTATTAGACTTACATCTACTTGCAAATCTTGTAAGCATCGGCACATTAACAGCATTCACGTTCGTTTGCATTGCGGTACTTATTTTACGAAAAACACATCCAAACTTACCGAGAGCATTCCGAGTTCCATTCGTTCCTATTTTACCAATTGTTGCAATTTGCTGTTGCCTATACTTAATGTTTAACCTTTCAAAAGAAACATGGATTGGCTTTGGTATATGGTTAACAATCGGTTTATGCGTATACTTTTTCTATTCGAAACGAAATAGTAATCTCCTTATTTCCAAAACACATGATGAAAAAAAAGAAGCTTAAAAAAGAAAGCTCGCTGTTTCTAGCGAGCTTTCTTATATGTTCCAAGACTGTTCAATTTACGTAACCAATCACCGGTTAGAAGGCGTACTTTATTTTTGTTTTTCCTTCCTCTTTTTCCAAGTTTCAATACTATCAAAGAAAAAGTTAATAAATAATGTTCCTAGTCCCGCTAATAAAAAAGTGATTAAAAAAAGAACCCACAGACTTTTCTCTTGCAAATATTTATATCCGACTAGGAGCACAACAATAATCCATGTATATTCAAGAATTCTTTTTATGGTTTTTTTTGACATATAATCTGCTCCTTACATACATTATCTATTCTATTTTAACATACTCTCCTCTTCTTTAAAGACCGGTCATGCACACAGTTATATCTCCAGTCCCTTTTCCTATCAGTATTCTGTTCTACTTTTTTTCCTAACCATTTTGGAAATAACTATTCCAATAATAAAAACAAAAACAACTCCTAATATAGGCAACATATACTGATCTACCATAGCACCAGCCTTATGCCAATGCGGGCCAAGCTTCATTCCAACATAAATATAAAGAGTGGTTACCGGTACCATCGCAACAAATGTGTAGATTGTAAACTGCACAATATTCATTTTCGCCATCCCGCATGGAACCGAAATAAGCGTGCGTACACCTGGAATAAATCGTCCAGTAAATGCTACCACAGGGCCATATTTTGCAAAGAAATCATCTGCTTTTTGAATTTGTTCTTCTTTAATGAAAAAATACTTCCCATATTTGAGTAATAGCGGACGGCCTCCATAATATCCGATGGCATACAATGTTAATGGTCCTGTTGTTCCTCCAATCGTTCCCGCTAAAACCGCAATCCAAAAATTCATATCACCTTCATATACCCAATATCCAACGAGTGGTAATACAATCTCAGCAGGAACAAATTCAAACGTTAAAGCAAAAATAACTCCAAAATATGAGAATTGCTTTAAGTAATTAATAAAATCTAAAATAAGCTGTTCCATCTATCTTTCTCCTACTCTACTAATCCATATTTATCCTGCAAATGAAAAGGCGCCATCTTGACAATGCGCTGTAAAATAAACAGAATCACCGCTACATCATCTAGTACACCAAAAAACAATAAAAAGTCTGGAATGATATCGAATGGAAACATAACATATCCACATAAGAATAAGATAGAAAGTACCTTTTTCTTAAATTCCACATCCTTTGATGTAAAGAATTCACATAAAAACGGAATAAATTTACGAACTTGGAAGATTAGACGTATTCTTTTCCACAACTTTCTCATATTCCTTCTCCTCTCTCGGTCTCCTATTACGGCATACAAAAAGGACCTTTACCAAAATGGTAAAGATCCTAAAAAAGACAATAAGGGGCCCTTACCACGTCTGGTAAAGGTCTCACTAACAACATATTGTTGCTAATAAAGCCGAGGGTTTCTCCCTGTAATGACGACTTTATTATTGAAGTTACTCCCCTTTATATACGTAATTTTATATGGTCATCTTAAAAGGTTTAATAGAAAATGTCAATACTTTCTATCACTGTATTAGTTGATTAACCTAAAACTTTGATGAAAGCCTTTATGTATAAGAGGTCCTCATGGCTAGCATAATATATATATTCATTTTCCTTACATAACAATAATTCTATATAAAGGAGGATATTCTTGTGCATACAATTTGGAAAGGCTCTCTCTCACTTGGGTTGTTAAAAATCGGGATTAAATTGTATAGTGCAGTAGAAGAAAAAGATATTAAGTTATTACACCTTCATAAAGATTGTCTTACACCTATTAAATATAAAAAAATCGCTCCCGATTGTTCAGATGAAGAAGTAGAAGAAACAGAAATTGTGAAAGCTTACGAATACGAACCTCATAAATATATTATTTTAGAAGAACAAGAATTAAATGATTTGAAAAAAGCACATGAATTACGAGCAATCCGCATTCTTTCATTTGTTCAACAAGATGAAGTAGATTCTATTTTCTTCGATCGTTCTTATTTTATTGGCCCTACTCCAGGTTCAGAAAAGGCATATTTATTATTAAAAGAAGCTCTTGAACGAACAAATAAATTAGGGCTTGTACATATTTCCCTTCGTCAAAAACAACATTTAGCAATCATCCGTAATTTTCATCACGGTTTAATGCTACAAACAATCCATTATTCGGATGAAATACGAAAAATGGAAAGTGTTCCAAATCTACCGAAACATGAAGAAACACCATTGCAAAAACAAGAGCTCGTTGCTGCAATGAATCTCATTCATCACCTTACAACTCCCTTTACACCAGAAGAATATACAGATGAATATAGAGAAGCCCTCCTTGACCTCATTGAAGAAAAAGTAGAACATCACGAAAAAACCGAAACCATTTTCCAATCTAAAAATATTGTAGATATCATGGCAACATTAAATGCTAGTATTGAACAAACAAAACAACTATCTAAGCAAAAAAGTAAAACTAACAAACAAAAAGCAAAATAAGATGAAACTTCCATCAGTGGAGGACTTCATTTTACACTGATGGAAATTTCACTATCCAGAAGTAGCGAAATAAATCAGCTTTTCATACTTCTAAAAAGGAGTACAATTAGGAATCTCTATCCCTGAAGATTGTGCAAGTTTTAACAAGTAATAACACTCTTCCCTTGCCATATGATCTGCCATTCTCGCCGAAAACGAACTTAACACTTGTTCCGATAACTCTAGTTCTTCTAATTCATGAAGAAAACGTGAAAATAAAGTAAGCTCTAACGAGACATCTTTTGTAAATTTCTTTAAAGCTGGAAAAGATGTTAATTCTGACCGTAAGTAACCAGTCATTTCAACCGCTTTTATATAAAATTGCTCAAAATGCTTTTCGTACGCTTGGCTCTTTTCTTTTAAACGCTTCTCAACAAGATCTAGTTCGCTAGAAATGGCCCCTGCATGACCAGCTGCGTCTATTAACCATACGAGATGATAATGTAATTCGTGAAAAAGAGGAGGCACTTTACCTTCCATCAAGTTTTTAAGTACTGTTATGTATTCTTCCACTTCATTCACCATATGATTAAGAAATGTAGGGGTAAGATGAATGACGACTTTCCCTTCCAATTGCTTACGCAGAATATGCAGTTTAAATTTCCTAATTTCATTTGCAGCGTCATTCGCCTCTTTTGCAAATGAAATCAGGTTGGCAGTCTGAAGTTTCGTTAACAACTCACCAAATTTTTGCTCAAAATACATTGCCTTTTGAATTTCTTCCTTTTCCTTTGGGGCTAAAGCATCTACCAAAAAGTGCGCGTGATCTCCTAAAACTCTTAACCAAAATTTATGCTCAAATAAGGCACTTTCTTCATAAGCTCGATCCACCACATTCTCCCCCTCGCAGCAAACATTCTCTATTATGTATATTCATCAAGCTTTTTCGTATGTGTACCCGAGATGGGAAAAAGCCCTAGAAGATGTTAAACTAAATTTTCACTCTTCAATTGTGCTTCCAGCTGAATCATATGTTGATCCGGGTCATAAACAGATAGCACTTTTTTCCCCTCTACGTAATCTTCTATTTCTGTATACGTTACATGATAGTAATCTAATTTTTTAAGTAGATTCTCCACCTCATGCAATTGCATATTCACTTCTATTTTTGGAAACATCCCTTCCTCATTTACCGCTTGTTTTCTTTTATTTACAATACAACAAATTCGCACAGATCCAACATCATACCATACCCCTGGCAAGTCTAATTGAGGACGCTGTCTACTCGGCTTAAAACCTAATATCCCCTCATAAAAATATAATGTTTTCTTCAAATCTCTTACCTCTAATAAAACAGAATGTACAACCTTGTCCACAATCCAGCCCCCTTTCGCACCTATTAGTTGTTGTATATGAGTCATAAATAGTAATTATGTTCGAATACAATACATAATATCAGTGTTTCACAAAGGAGGTGCACGAATTGGATAAATCCGTAAAATCGTATGTACCGTATCACGGTCCACAAGATCCGTGTCCACCTATCGGAAAAAAGTTCTACTTTACTCCCCCGCATTTATATATGGGATTCCAACCACCAAATTTACCGCAATTCTCACCAAGTGAAGCCTTAAAAAAAGGAACCTTGTGGCCTGCTTTATATGATTATTATGAAAATCCATATAAAAAAGGACGGTGAAAAAAATCGTGGCTCAACAAATGCCAGATGAATTTTATAAATGGATGGAAGAACTGCAGGAGCTTGATTTCGTATTAGTAGAACTTACTCTTTATTTAGATACCCATCCTGATGATGTTGCATCAATTAATCAATTTAATGATTTTTCCTATAAACGTAGATTGCAAAAACAACAAATTGAAGAAAAATATGGTCCTCTTCAACAATATGGAAATAGTTATTCAAAAGCACCTTGGGAATGGAATAAAGGGCCTTGGCCTTGGCAAATGTAAAGGAGCAAACATATGTGGATATATGAAAAAAAATTACAATACCCTGTGAAGGTAAGTACTTGTAATCCAAAACTTGCGAAATTTTTAATTGAACAATACGGCGGTGCCGATGGCGAATTGGCTGCCGCATTACGCTACTTAAATCAACGCTATACCATTCCAGACAAAGTTGTCGGTTTATTAACAGACATTGGAACAGAAGAATTTGCACACCTCGAAATGATTGCGACAATGGTATATAAATTAACAAAAGATGCGACACCTGAGCAAATGAAAGAGGCCGGACTTGATGCTCACTATGCTGACCATGATAGTGCCATTTTCTATCACAATGCTGCAGGCGCTCCTTTTACAGCAACATACATACAAGCAAAAGGCGATCCGATTGCAGATTTATATGAGGATATAGCTGCGGAAGAAAAAGCTAGAGCAACCTATCAATGGCTTATTAATATGTCTGACGATCCTGATATAAATGATGGATTACGTTTTCTACGAGAACGTGAGATTGTTCACTCCCTACGCTTTCGAGAAGCAGTCGAAATTTTAAAAGAAGAACGAGATCGACAAATTTATTTTTAAAATATATTAAAAAACTAAGTGACCTCAATTATTAGGTCACTTAGTTTCATTATAAACTCTACCAAGAACACTGAATAAATTGTTTGCGATTTCTTGCGATTAAAACAAAAACTTGTTCGTGACTAATTCCACGAAAATCGAAAGAACATCCACGTTTACGACCTCAAATATTTCTTTTCCCCTTTCAGAATATAGAGAATATATTTCATCCATTTCTACAATCCTCCATCATGTCTGCTAATTTTCGGAGAGAATAACCTTTCAACAAATAAGGCCTTAAATCCCCTTCTTTACTCAGAATGATTATTCAACTTAGTGAGTCAATTATTAATTTTTTAAAAATTAACTGTTGCTTTCTAGTCATCAGACCATTAAAATAAAAACATCAATTCGACAAATTATTTGAATTTTCGACAAAAATCATCTAGGAGGATTTTTATAGAATGCGTACAACTTTAAAACCATCCCAAATTCTCTCCATTAGCTTATTGCTATTTGCGATTTTCTTTGGTGCTGGTAATATGATTTTTCCACCCCTGCTCGGTCTTTCGTCTGGAAAGAATATGTGGGTGTCTATTTCAGGATTTGTGATTACCGACGTTGGTTTATCACTATTAGCAATTGTCGCTGTTGCATTAGCAGGCGGTAGCTTTGGAAAACTCGCAAGCCGTGTTCATCCAAAGTTTGCAACGATTTTTTCCATCATTATTTACCTTTCTATCGGTCCGCTTTTCGTTATCCCGCGTACAGGCTCTGTTTCATACGAAATCGGAATTGCACCGCTTTTTCAAACTCACTGGTATTCAATGTTGCTCTTTACGGGGATTTTCTTTACGATTGTATACTTCTTATCATTAAATCCTTCCAAGTTAGTGGATCACATTGGAAAAATTTTAACACCTATTTTACTTATTATTATTGCCGTAATGGCAACAAAAGCGATTCTTTCACCAGCAGGTTCTTTTGCTGCTCCTATTGGTGACTACAAAGAGATGCCATTTTTCAAAGGTTTCTTAGAAGGATTTTTAACATTAGATGCGATTGGGGCCCTTGTATTATCTACCATTGTAGTGAATGCGATTCGTCAAAACGGGGTAAATGATAAAAAAGCAATTACTAAATATACGATTATATGCGGAAGTATTGCAGCTTTGTTCTTAACGATCGTTTATTTCTTATTAGGTTATATAGGAGCATCAAACGCACAGCTCGGCCAATTCGAAAACGGTGGGCAATTATTAGCAGCTGTTATGTACCATTTATTTGGGACAAGCGGTAACATATTATTAAGCTTAGCAATTATTTTCGCTTGCTTAACAACAGCAATTGGTGTTGTTAGTGCATTTGCCAACTATTTTTCAAACGTTTTAACAAATGTATCATACAAAAAACTTGTATTATGGGTTTGTGTATTTAGCTTTGTTGTTTCTAACTTAGGATTAAGCTTATTAATTAAAATTACATTGCCAGTATTACTTATTCTTTATCCAATTACCATTATCTTAATTTTCGTATCGTTTATTGACAAATATACGAAGAGAAAACCTAGTGTATATATTGGAGCAATGATTGCAGCTTTTATTATAAGTTGTATTCAGGCACTTGATAACATCGGGATGATGCCAGCTGCTATTACATCTATTGCAAATACAATTCCATTTTATGAATTAGGAGTTGGCTGGATTGTTCCAGCGATTATCGGTGGTATTATCGGCTATTTTGTACCACAAACAACAACGCAAGTTTCAACAAATGAATAAGCATCCTTTGAGGGACTTCCTCCCTCACGGATGCTTATTTTTTTATCCCACTATTTGCGGCCCACTGATGGAAGTTTCACTTTACCTTAAAATCTTTTATACTATATATGCTTTGTTATTTTACGAAAGTATTTCGTTGTACCAGAACGAGATACTTTCTTTTTATTTTTCATTTTTATTCCCTAATTCAAATACTTGTTGAACGTCTTTATCGCCACGGCCAGATAAGTTTACAATAATCGTTTGCTCCTTAGATAAAGTAGGCGCAAGCTTCATCGCATACGCTACTGCATGTGAACTTTCAAGTGCAGGAATGATGCCCTCTACTTTTGATAACGTATGAAATGCTGCTAATGCCTCATCATCTGTAATGGATACATATTGTGCGCGGCCTGTGTCTTTATAATAACTATGTTCAGGACCAACTCCTTGGTAGTCTAAACCAGCTGCAATTGAATGCGCCTCAGCAATGTCACCATTCTCATCTTTCATCATATAACATTTAAAACCGTGAATAATTCCTGGTTCTCCTGCTGTTAACGGCGCAGCATGCAATCCTGTTTCAATTCCTTTTCCCCCTGGTTCAACACCAACCATTTTCACTTCTGTATCATTATAAAACGGTGCAAATAAACCGATAGCATTACTACCTCCGCCTACACAAGCAACGATATAATCCGGAAGACGATTTTCTTTTTCAAGATGCTGTTGTTTCGCCTCGTATCCAATTACAGATTGAAAATGGCGGACAATTGTTGGATACGGATGCGGACCTAATGCAGAACCTAATAAATAAAATGTATTTTCATAATGAGTTGCATAATCTACTAAAGCAGCATCTACAGCTTCTTTTAACGTACGTCCCCCTTCTTGTACAGCAACTACTTTAGCGCCCAGTAATTCCATGCGAAATACATTTAATGCTTGGCGCTCTGTATCTAAGCCACCCATATAAACCGTACAATCTATTCCAAACATCGCGCATGCTGTTGCTGTTGCAACTCCATGTTGCCCAGCTCCTGTTTCAGCAATAACTCTCTTCGCTCCCATACGCTTTGCCAATAATATTTGTCCAAGTACGTTATTAATTTTATGTGCACCTGTATGATTTAAATCTTCACGTTTCAAATAAATTTTGGCGCCGCCTAATTGCTCACTTAAACGCTTCGCATAATATAACGGATTCGGACGACCTACATACTCTTTTAAATAATATTGAAATTCCTTCATAAACTCTGGGTCATCTTTGTACATATCAAATGCCTCTTCTAAATGCTTTAATGCTTGCTGTAATGATTCTGGTACAAAACTTCCTCCATATTCTCCAAAGAAACCTTCTTTCGCCTGTAATAATTCCATCTTTTATCCTTCCTTTCAAAGTAAAAACGATGAGAATTTGAGCAATTTCGAGCAAATAAAAAAGCCCTCTACATACCTAATTGGTATGTAGAGGGCGATATATTACGATACCGTGGTGCCACCTCTATTGATCTTCTATCCTACTAGAATAAAAGAATCCACTTTTATTGGATACGGAATGTCACATTCGATATCCTCATCCTTGTAACGGCGGAACCCGGGTCGCATACTCCAAATGTTTCAACGTACCTCTCGTAAGTCCATTCCCTATGATCTGTCGTACTGGTTCACACCAATCCCAGCTCTCTGCAACGCTTCAATTATAGGTACTCCTCTTACTCATCGATTTTTACTATTTAGATTTGATTTTGATTATATATAGCTTGTAATGCATTGTCAACTAAAACAGAATGACAAGAATCTACATTATTTTAAAATAACAATAGTTCTCGCACTTCGAATACAGCTGGTAAGATAATTTATTTCATAATTCACCTCATGAATATTAGTTATGAAAATTTATAAAATTCTTGACAACTGAATTTTCTTTCTATATATTAATCCATAATATTAACAAAACATCTTATAAGACAGATAGAATAAACACAATGATTAGGAGTAGTAGAAGAATTCTCATGATGTCCAGAGAGCTGTGGGATGGTGGAACACAGTCACATGAAACTTCGAACTCGCCTAGGAGTGGAAAAGCTGAACAAAGTAAGATATGTTAGGCTTTTACGGTTGATTTACGTTATAAAATTTAGCATGAATAGTGTGCAAAAAGCTGGATTTCCCTGTATGTGAGGAAGTCAATAAGAGTGGTACCGCGGTAGGTTTTAGGCCCATCGTCTCTTCAAAGAGATGATGGGCCTTTTTATATATTTACAACATAGAGAGGAAGGGAAAATCATATGACAAATAAACAAGAAAGTTTAACACGCACGATAACAGCACGCCATATTATGATGATGGCCCTAGGCGGGACTATAGGAGCCGGACTGTTTAAAGGAAGTAGTACAGCTATCGATATGGCAGGACCATCGGTAATTATTGCTTATTTATTTGGAGGAATAATCTTAATGTTTGTCATGAAGGGCATGGCTCACATGGCATTAGAAAACCGACAAGCTAGAACATTTCGAGATTTAATTCAACCCGTTCTAGGTAAATATGCAGGATATTTTTTAGATTGGATTTATTGGAAAATGTGGGTGCTAAATATAGCTGCCGAATCATTAGTAGCAGCTACATTCCTTCAATATTGGTTTCCAAATATACAAATTTGGGTTTTATCTTTAATCGTTTCTATCGCTGTTACTATAGTAAATTTATTTTCAGTGAAACTGTTCGCAGAAACAGAATATTGGCTTGCCTTATTAAAAATTACTGTAATTGTATTATTTATCATATTTGGTTTTATCGTCCTATTCGTTCCATTTCAAACTCATACTGCAATAGGATTTTCTAATCTATCATCACACGGTGGATTTTTCCCAAACGGTATGCATGGATTAATTTCAGCTATGCTAGTCGTAATATATTCATATGGTGGTGCCGAAATGATAGGTGTCACTTTAGCAGAAACGAAAAATCCAGAAAAAGCTATACCAAAGGCTGTAAGAGGAACACTAATTCGAATTATTTCTTTTTACATTTTACCTTTTTTTATCATAGTCAGTTTGATTCCATGGAATCAAGTAAATGGGGTTCCAGAGAGTCCGTTTGTAATGGTATTTAAAGCTATAGGAATTCCATACGCGGATCACGTTATGAATGCAATTATCCTATTAGCCATTATCTCTTCCATGAATGCTGGATTATATGCATCTTCACGAATCGTATATACACAAGCACAAGATGGACAACTTCCAAAAATATTTACAAAGTTGTCTCCAAAAAAAGTCCCTATTTATGCAATCCTAGCTTGTACATCTTCTTTATATGTAGGGGTGCTTATCTCTTTATTTGCCGGAAGCAAAACGTTTAACTATTTAATGGGGTCTCTTGCGTATACAGTATTATGCATTTGGATTATTATTACGCTAGCGTATTTGAAAATTCGTGTGCAACAATGGAAGCAAAATACCTATTCGGCTCGCTATTTTCCTTATACAACATTAGTATCTCTTTTGATTTTAATTTCCATATTAGTAAGTGTAGTTGCTACTACTTCTATAATGGTAACAATTATCACATTTTGTATTTATTTATTGATTACCTTGATTTATTTCAAAGCTTCTTCTCGTTTCACCATGAAACAAGCTGCTTAATGGAGTGGATGTTCCCCGTCAAGGAGCAAAATTCTATTTCATGTTCAAACTAGAATTTTAATTGAGCTCATAGAAACTGAGAAAAAGAAATTTAGAAGGAGATTCATGCATCCGAAAACAGAACATACGTTTCGTTTTATTTCAATCATATTAGTTATCAGCAATTTGTTCAAATTTCAAATGGCTCCTGTGGTATCGAATCCAGAGGTAGGAGTCTTACTGCCCTAAAGTAGCGGGATAAACTCACGAATAGCGAGAAAACATGCAAAAGCAGCTGGATTCATCCAGCTGCTTATTTTCACTTTCTACAAATGGCCTTCCTCATTAACAACACAGTACTGCATTTACATCGTATGTTTAAACGCAAACAATTCTTCTGTTGCTATAGGTTGTTTCTCTTCTCTCTTCTCCTGTTTTGTACTCTCCCCCTCCCCTAGCTTTGCCTTCGCTACTGCATCCTGTATACATTTTACAATTATATTTCCTGAAAAAATGGTTAATCCAAAAAATGTAATAGGTACAAGTGGAATCCACGGATGAACTGTTAAAGACCGAAAATAGACCCCAATTAACCCTGACCATTCATGAGTATATGAATCCACTCCCTCATAAAAAATAACGGTTCCTCCAAAGAATAAACCCAATAAACCGAGATGCAGCAAAATAATAAGCGTTTGCACGAATTGCTGCATAAATACAATCACAAAAGTTGAATACAAGTGCGGAAAAACATGTTTCATGATAATGTGTCGTTTACTGCCTCCTAAAATTCTAGCAGCATCAATAAATTCTTCTGTTAATAACTTACGAATTTCATTAGCAATGTATAAAGAAATTGTCGGAACCGCCAGCGCCGTTAATAAAATAATTTCAAACGAAGCTCGTTCAAAAAAGGTAGAAGTTGCTTCGCCATTGTGAAATGGAATTGCATAACGTAGTAAAAGATCCGCAATCATAACCATTGGAATGATTGTAAAACTATCAAAAAAAGCTTCTAATTTTGTAAATCCCCGCTTTATGTATGTTCCAAGAAAAACACCGAAACAAATGCCAAATGCTATGCGTAATAACGCAATAAATACAGATACACCAATTGTCCACTTTGCACCTTCAATGACTAAATTTAATAAATCAAATCCTTTGTCATCTGTTCCAAGCCAAAACTGAAATGAANGCGGAAATGGGGGTACTTCAGGTGTTCCGTCTTTATCGAACTGAATGGACACTTTTCGAATATTCCCATCATTAAAAAGGGTGTTTCCAACGCTTAATAGAACAAGTATAACAATAAATGATACACTCACCCAAAACCGTTTATCACGCTTCATATATTGCCACATCTTATAGCCTCTCTTTCATTGCATTAGGCACGAAATAATGAAACAACTTAAAAATAATAAAAATAGGTATATAAAGAAGCAACAAGCTCATCGTAAAAACAGGAATACCTGCTGCAAAATTAACACCTGTGGCTTCCCTTACAAATACAAACATGCCATACGTATTAAACAGCCATTCAATAATGTACAAATTTGATAGCATAAACCAAATGTTCGTTTTTGCAAAAAAGAGCGTGCTTAATAATACATTGCGTAATACGTGATGATTTAAAATGTGGAGCTTATCTAATCCTTTTGCCTTTGCAAACAGTACATAATCTTTTTCAAGTTCTGTTTCAAAACGCAGTAATAATAATTTTACAAACATAATTGTTGTCGGCACACTTAAACAAGTGATTGGTAATCCTCGAATAGATTGCTCTCCAATCCCCGAAATACTTACAGCTAAAATACCTGTTTGTTTAAAAATCCAAATGACAAAAATTTGCGAACCAATGATGAGAAGAATATCTGGAATAGATTCAAGAAAGAGTAAAAATGATTTGATTTTTTCTTGAACACTCGTACTGCTGCGTAAAATAACATAAACAATTAAAAAAGCAATCAAAAGTGAAATAAAAAAAGAAGCTAAAAAGATAACCATCGTTTCTTTATAATGAACAAATAATTGAGGAAATAGCGGTCTTGGTTGCGGATCTTTACTAATTGGTAAATACGTCATCGACGACATATGTAACAAATTATTACAAACCATTTTTACCGTCTCTATATATTTATGAAAATCTATTTTTAAACCTTGAAACAAACCAGGCAACGCTCCTAAACAAATAATCCCGATAATTGATAAGAAGAATTGCACAAGCACTTCCGAACTATGTATGAAAACCTTCTTTACCATACCCCTGCTCCCATCCGTTTTCTTCCATTTTATATACAGTTTTTATGATTGTAAATATTTTCTGTAAATTACAGATAATAGAATCACTAAACTAATGTATTTTATTTTCATTCTTTTTCTCTATGAAAAACCACCTATTATGTTCCACACTTAACCTTACATTATTTAATCTAAACCTTACAAAAATGTAATTTTGCTGTAAGATAAAACGATTTGTCAGATTTAATCCCCCCCTTATACTGGCAATTACAGAGACAAAAACGACACGAAAAGGTGAAAATGAAATGAAAAAGAAAAAGAAATTATTAATTATCGGTTTAGCAACAATCGGAATTGGTGCTGGTTCTTACTTTGCATTGGCGGGTGGATCGACCCCAGCTATGGCATACAGCGGTTATAAAGTAACGGAAAAGAAAATTGAAAATGCACAAAAATTTGGTGGTGAAGTCATTCCGAATGGTATAGAAACAATTGCATTTGATCCAACAAAAGGCAACTATGAGCTGGCAGTTGAAAAAGGTGATCAAGTAAAAAAAGGACAATTATTATTTAAATATAATGACTCATCTATCAAACTAGAAAAAAATGAAGCAGATATGCAAAAGAAACTAGCCGAGAAAGAAGTTGCACTCCTTCAAAAACAACTTGATGCCTCAAAACAAAAACTACAAACAGCAAAACAATCTGGTGCTACTACCGAAATGTTAAAAGCTGCTGAACAAGAAATTCAAGGGCAAGAATCGCAGCTAGAAATGAAAAAGTTTGAAATCGAAAAAGCGAATCAAATGATTCAAAATAATAAAGAAAAAGCAGATGCACTAGCAGTAACAAGTCCTGTAGACGGTGTGATTGAAGACATTAGCAAAGGTACAGACGAAAAAGCAAGTATGAACGGTATGACAATTCGCACTGCTGGTCCATTAAAAGTAAAAGGACAATTATCTGAATATGAACTCTCTCAAATGAAAGTTGGCCAAGAGGTTTCTGTTACATCTAAAACAGTACCAGGAAAAACATGGACGGGAAAAGTAACAGAAGTTGGAACAACACCATTAAAAAATATGGATGAAAACAAAACAATTTCTAATTATCCTTTCGTTATTACATTAGATAATAATGATGATTTACAACCTGGCTTCCATGTTTATGTAACAGCAAAATCAGGTGAAGCAAACGGTATCGTTGTTCCCAAAAGCAGTATCGTGAAAAAAGGTGATAAAAACGTCGTATTCGTTGTAAAAGATGGAAAAGCAAAAGAACAAGCCATTACCATTGAGTTTGAAACAGACAGCGAAGCAAAAATTTCTGGCGTAAAAACAGGTGAGCAAATTATCTCAAAACCAGAAAAAGATTTAAAAGATGGTATGGAGGTTGTCGTTGAATGATCGAACTAAAAGGCATCACGAAGTCTTTTCAAAACGGAGAAGAAGCCGTTCAAGTTCTACATGGAATTGATGTAACACTAAATCAAGGTGAATTTACTTCCATAATGGGACCATCTGGTTCTGGGAAATCAACATTAATGAATATCATCGGTTGTTTAGACAGACCGACATCGGGCACATACACATTAGCTGGGCAAAATATCTCGAACATGTCCGAAACAGAACTTGCACACATTCGCAATAAAGAAATTGGATTTGTATTCCAAAATTTTATGCTACTCCCTCGTCTAAATGCAATGCAAAATGTCGAACTACCGCTTATCTATGCTGGAATAGATAAAAAAGAACGACGTGAACGTGCGTTAGCTGCATTAACAAAAGTAGGGCTAGCAGACCGTGCAACTCACTTACCAAATGAATTGTCAGGCGGACAAAAACAACGTGTCGCTGTCGCTCGTGCAATCGTGAATAATCCAAAATTCATTTTAGCTGATGAACCGACTGGTGCACTTGATACAAAAACGAGTAAACAAATTATGGATCTCTTTTACGAATTAAACAAACAAGGCTCTACCATTATTATAATTACCCATGACCGGGAAATTGGAGAAGCGGCAGCACGCCAAATTGTAATTCGTGACGGAAATATCGTCCAAGATTGGAGAGGTTGAGTTTGAATACAAATGAAAATATACGTATGGCCCTTTCCTCCATCTTCGCTCATAAAATGCGTTCCATTTTAACAATGCTTGGAATTATTATTGGGGTTAGCGCGATTATTACAATTATCTCTATCGGTGATGGAACAAATGCTAAGTTCCGTGAACAGATTGGGAAAGAAAAGAAAGATCAGTTTCAAGTAAACTATACAACGGAAGATTTTGCAGATATGGATGGAAAAATTTCAGCAAGTATGTATGACAATGTTTCAAAAATTCCTGGTGTTCAAGAAGTGTATCCAGATGTTAGAGGAAAAGAAAAAGTATATGCAGGAAAAAAGGAATTGGATATTGATGTAATTGGTGCTAAAGGAGATTATTTTGAGGATACCTCTAGATTTCAACTTGAACACGGCCGATTTTTAACAGCTGCCGATCTAGATAAACCAGAACATACAATTGTATTAAATAAAGATGCGTTCAATAAATTGTTCTCTTCATGGGAGCCAAACTTATATATAGATATGAAAGGTACACCTTACAAAGTAGTCGGTGTATATTCTATCAAAGCAATGATGAGTGGTGCGGAATTTAAAGAAGGTATCATCTCCGCAGAAAACTGGCCTGTTCTATTTGGTAAAAACAACTATGATGGTATAACAGTAAAAATTGCTCCTGGTCAAGATAAGCAAGCCGTACAAGATGCAGTTGTAAAATCATTAAATGATGCTAAGAGACCAGAGCACACAGGGAAATTCAAAGTACCAAATCTACAAGACGACTTAAAAGAAATTGATAACTTCACAGGTATCCTAAAAAGTGTATTCGGTGGTATTGCAGCCATTTCACTATTAGTTGGTGGTATCGGTGTTATGAATATCATGCTTGTGTCCGTCACAGAGCGTACACGTGAAATCGGTATTCGTAAAGCACTCGGTGCAACGCGCGGAAAAGTATTAATGCAATTTCTCATTGAATCTTGTATTTTAACAGCATTAGGCGGTTTGATCGGATTTATACTCGGTATCTTCTTTGCATGGATCGTATCAATATTTGCCGCATGGCCACTCGTTGTCTCAGTAAAATTAGGCTTAATCTCGGTTGGACTGTCTATGTTAATCGGTATTGCATTCGGCTTACTTCCAGCAAACAAAGCTGCGAAGCTGGATCCAATTGAATGCTTACGATATGAATAAAAAAGGTTGCTATATATGGCAGCCTTTTTTCTAGATTTGTGTATTCTTTGCATATATTTTTCGTTTTTCCTCTCTACAAATCATCAAAGAAAAAAATCTATTACACTAAATTACCACCAAAATAGATAGAAAATTTCTAATATGTAAATAAATTTTAATATTCTTTTTTATAACAAAGAATTATAATTAGTTGATGTAAGCGTTGCACTAGCTTCAATTAGCGATGAAGGAGTATATAAAATGGATCAACAACCAAATTTACGTGAACATAAGCCTAAAAAAAGCAATAAAAAATTTAAAATTGTAGGGTTTGTTATTGTATTATTTTTAATTATCGGGGGAGGTTACACTTGGTTCTTAGTGAGTAAAGCATCTTCAGCTGTTCGAAATGCCGCTCATGATTTAGCGCGTGGTGATAAATCCAAATTACGTGAACAAGCTGTCAAACCCATTTCTAATAACGTATCTGTTTTAATTATGGGGATTGATGAAAACCAAGGACGTGAAAAAGAGTACGCGGGCTCATTTCATACAGATGCGCTGCTACTCGCAACTTTTAATAAGGATAGTAGAACAGTAAAACTAGTAAGTATTCCACGTGATACATACACGTCCATTCCAATAGAGAAGAAAAAAGATAAAATTGCACATGCATATGCATTTGGTGCTGTAAAAAATGGAAAGGATGGTGGCCCTCAAGCTACTATTGATGCAGTAGAAAAACTATTTAATGTTCCTGTCGATTATTTTGTTAAATTTAACTTTAAATCGTTCATTAAAGTTGTCGATGATTTAGGGGGAATCGACGTGGATGTACCCGTTACGTTTACAGAACAAGATAGTAACGATACAGCCGGTGCAATTCATCTCGAGAAAGGGTACCAGCATCTAAATGGAGAACAAGCTCTTGCTTTAGCAAGAACACGCAAAATCGATAGCGATGCTATGCGTGGTCAACGCCAACAACTTGTCATTGAAGCTACTGTAAAAAAACTAGCGAGTGCTGGTTCCATAACAAAAGTAGGAAAAATCATTGATGATATTAATGGAGACTTTAAAACAAATTTCTCCTTTGATGATATGTTATCATTCTACAAATATGGTATAGGGTCTTCAATTGAAAAAGTACAACTAGCTGGCGAAGACTGTTATATGGGAAAGGATAAAATATGTAAGCCTTCTTATGAGAAGGGTCTTACCTATTATTACATGCCTGATCAAAAAAATATAACAGAGATAACAAACCAACTACGCAACCACCTTGGACTTCCTGCTGATACAAAACCTGTAGCCCAAGATGAAGATAAAAATCAGAATCAAGACCAAGAGGATAAAGAACAACCTACATCAAAGAATCCAACAAGCCAATCAACAAATAATAATTAATGTAAAAATAAGTCCTATGAAAATAGGACTTATTTTATATGAAAAAGTGAAGTTAGCATACTACAACAACATATCCATCCAAATTTTAACCGATGTTGCAACAATTAATATCGCTAATATCCACTGCAATATTTTTTGGTTCATTTTTTTACCGACACTCGCTCCGATAGGCGATGCAAGTAAACTTGCAATGGCAATGATTATAGATGGAAATACAACTACTTGTCCTGTAGAAATTTTTCCAACCATAATACCTATAGAAGAAATAAAAGTAATCGCTAATGAAGTCGCGATTGTCATACGTGTAGGCAATTTGAGGATGACAAGCATAATAGGTACTAAAAGAAAAGCTCCTCCTGCTCCAACAATCCCTGAAGCAGAACCTACAATAAAAGCTAAAACACTAGCTAACCACTTATTATACGTAAGTTCATCTAAAGGGAGATCATCACGATTCTTTTTCGGCACAAACATCATAATGGCTGCAATTGTAGCTAAAATCGCATACACAACATTTACTTGGTTCTCATCTAATACCTTTGAACCAAGACTCCCTATAAAACTTCCTATTAAAATACTCGTTCCCATATATAGCACTAATGTTTTATTTATATAACCACTTTTACGATACGCCCATACACCTGCAAAAGTCGCAAAAAACACTTGTACAGCTGTAATTCCACTTACTTCATGTGCTGTATACCCAGCAAATCCTAATAACGCTGGAATATACAAAATCATGGGATAGTTAATAATGGCACCACCAATGCCGACCATTCCTGAAATAAATGAACCAATAAAACCAATGATAAAGAGCACAACGATAAGGCCAAGGCTCATGTTCATTCTTCCCCCTTTTGAAAAGAAGGTATCCTATTCATAGAATACCCTCATCAATTTCTTTATTTCGATACGTACAACTACCCATTAGAGATTTAAAAGGGGGTAAATTTAAATAAACAAGTTCACATTTCCTTCAGACGCATCCGCTAAATATGCTGCAACTCCTGCAAATTCGACATCTTCCATAATTTCTTCTTCTTTTAGTCCTAATAAATCCACTGTCATTTGACAAGCGACTAGCTTTATTCCTTGTTCTTTCGCCATATCAATTAAATCTGGCAGTGGCATTGCATTATGTTTTTTCATGACATGCTTAATCATTTTCGGTCCCATACCTGCAAAATTCATTTTCGATAACCCCATCTTATCTGCACCGCGGGGCATCATCTTTCCAAACATTTTCTCTAAGAAATTTTTCTTTGCTTTTACCGGCTCATCTTTACGCAGCGCATTCAACCCCCAAAATGTATGGAAAATGGTTACTTCTTGATCATACGCTGCTGCACCATTTGCGATAATATACGCTGCCATCGCTTTATCGTAATCTCCGCTAAATAACACAATTGTTGTTTTTTTCTTTTGTTCCATATTGAATCCTCCCGTCATTACATATACCCGTATAGGTAATTAAAAAATCCGTACAAAGTCCTTTCACAACTGAAAGGACTTTCTGTCTTCTGTTCATCTATTTCATAACTACTCTGTTTTCCCTTCCCAAGCTAACATTCCACCATTCATATTGATAGCTTGGAAACCCTGACTTTCTAAAAATTGAACTGCTCGTGAACTTCTACCACCAGAATGACATACAATCACATACTCTTTATTTTTATCTAACTCATGCATGCGAAACTCTAATAAGCCAAGTGGAATATGAAGTACTCCCGGAATTTTCCCTTCAGCAACTTCTTCTACCTCACGCACATCAATCATGTTTACCGTTTCATTACTCATAAGTTTATGTTCTAATTCTTTCGCAGTAATTTCTTTCATTCTTCATACATCCTCCTTAACTCCAAGCGTTCATACCACCTGAGACATTTATAATATGTTTAAACCCTAGCTTCTTTAAAATTTTTGTTGCTTGTTTACTTCTCATTCCACTTTGACAAATTACAATTACTTCTTTGTTTTTATCTAAGCTATTTGCTTTTTGTACTAATTCATTTAATGGCATATTCCGAAAACCTTGAATATGATTGCCTCTAAATTCCCCTAGTGTACGAACATCAATCAATTGCTTATTCTTTTTCTTGATCTCATCTTTTAGTGCTTTTCCGCTTATATTTTTTACTCCCTTAACAGGTAAAAAACGAGAGATAACAAACCAAGAAATAAGCGCAATAAAAACGATGTTCAATGCTACATTCGTACTCATACAACATCCCCTCCGTTCACTTTAAATCGCAAATCCATACTCGTCATGCAATCTCTTATTATTTACACGGACATTTTGTTAAGCTATAGCTTTGTATATGAAAGCCTTTCTTTCTCAAAAAACGTATACTCAAATTTCGATCTAACGTATTATTGACAATAAGATGAATCGGGCTATCTGGAATCTCATGATAATATCTCGCTAAATATGCGTATGGTATTTGAATAGACTCGGGAATGCTTTCCTGACTGCTTTCATTATAATCACGTGAATCTAAAATAACTTCATTACCATATTTTACAGTTCTAGGATGTGAAATGCATGGAACACCTAAGATAGGAAAGTAACGTCTAAAAAGTATACGGGCAAAAACAATCATTAACGCAATACCTATATAAAACATGTTTATCATTATCCCCCTATTTTTAAATTCATTTAGCTCCATACATTTCTCAATATACACATTGAATTCCGCAATAAGGCTCTTATTTTTACGCTTTCTTAATCCAGAATTTTAGAACACCGTCTTCTTCAACATGTTGTAATACTTCATGTCCACCTGTTTGTGCCCATGCTGGAATATCTTTTATAGAACCTTTATCTGTTAAATGAACCTCTAGCACCTCTCCAGATTGCAGGGCATCCATCGCTTTTTTTGTTCTTACGATTGGCATTGGGCACGCTAATCCTTTTGCATCTAATACTTGTTTTACATTCATTTTATATACCTCCAGTAGTATGTTTTATTTTAAATTTGTTTCCTAATAGAAGATAACTAGAATCTCATGTTATTCATGTACTGCACAGCGATTTGGCCCTATTTCCATTTCACGCTGTTCTTCTTCATTTGGATTGATTTTCCCCATATTCGTTTGACGAATTTCTTGATATGCATTCGGCTGTGGTGGTAAGTTTTCTGTAACTGTTTTACGAAACTCTGCCTCATCCTCAATATTTAATCCTGCATTCTGTACAAATAAATCTTTCAATTTTGCGCTAACTACGCCTTGTTCATCCAGTTCACTCACTTTAGAATAATGAGCTGGTAAAACAATTAACTCTTGAGATAGTTCTTTGTAACGTTTATATAAAGTAGTACGTAAATCACTTACCCAGTCTTCTGCCTTACCCGCAAGATCTGGGCGACCGATGGAATCTACAAATAAAATATCACCTGATAGAAGATAAGAATTATCTACGATAAATGACGTACTTCCAATTGTATGACCTGGTGAATAAATTGCTTGAATGTCAATTTTTGTTGTTCCAACTGTAATGACAGTTCCTTCTACAAGCGGCTCATAAGAAAATACGACCTCTTCTGCATCTTTTGGTGGTAACCAATACGTAGCGTTTACCTTCTCAGCTAACTTACGACCGCCAGAAATATGATCGGCATGTAAATGTGTATCTAAAACATTCGTAATCACAACACCTTGTTCTTTCGCAAAACTTTCATAAGCTTCGATTGTACGTACAGAATCAATCACTGCCGCTTCACCATTCGAAACAACCATATACGATAAACAACCTTTTCCGACGCGGTTAAATTGATAAATGCTACCGCCATCTTTTAAATTACCTACTTTAATTGGTTTAACATACTCACTCCAAGCTTTCATACCACCAACTAAATAATAGACATTCTCTATCCCAGCTTCTACGAGTTGTTCAGCAACAAACATAGAAGATCCTTCTTTCGCACATACAACAAGAATATCTTGATTTTTTGGCAATTCAGCCATAATACCGTCTACACCTTCTAATAAATCAAAGTATGGCTTATTAATAGACGCTACTTGTTTTCCTTCGATTTTCCAATCCACATAATCTGCTTCATTACGAACATCTAAAATAAACAGTCCTTCAAACAACACCTTCTCAGCAACATCTTTCGCTTGTAATCCTACAATACCCATTACCTTACCCCCTATGGTATATTTTCATTTAAAAAAATAAAAACTCTTTATTCCTGCTCCAAAGTACCTTGCCACTGCGACATACCAGGGACTACATTTTTCACATTCAAGAAACCTTGTTTTTCTAATAACTGACATGCTAGATCACTGCGGCTGCCTGTGCGGCAAATGACATAAATCGGTTTTGTTTGATCAAGCTCACTCCATCTTTCTTCTAAATCACCTAACGTAATTGAGACAGCAGATGGCACATGACCAAAAGCGAATTCAGCTGGTTCCCGTACATCTAACACAATGCATTCTTCTTGAGATGCTAATTTATTTTGTAGTTCTTCATTGGTCATTGTTTGAGGATATTGAATGGCTTCCTTCATTTCCTCTTGACGTGCTTTTCGTAAATAATGCTTCAAAACACCGTTCTCATTTTTCGTACCGAGATATTGATGTCCTACATTTTTCGCCCAAGCTTGAATATCAGCTACTGATCCTTTATCTGTCGCTTCCACTTCAATGACTTGCCCTGCTTCTAATGTATCCATTGCTTTCTTCGTCCGAACAATTGGCATCGGGCATGCTAAACCTCTACAATCCAAAGTAGTATTAACTTTTATACTCATGTTTCATTCCTCCTGAAACTATCATTATACACATACCTGTACGGGTATATTAAAATTATTTTTAAAATCTGTCAATAAATTGACAGATTATCTACTTTTTACAAGTAGTTGTACAGCCTCTTTGATTACATCTTCATTAGACGTATCACCTTTTTCAAACTGCTCGCGAAGACATTTTTCTAAGTTCGTTCCGACAATTAATCCAATGGTACGATCCATCGCAGAACGTGATGCAGTCAATTGTGTAATCACTTCTTTACAATCTTTTCCTTCTTCCATCATGCGAAGTACACCACGAATTTGTCCTTCAATTCGCTTCAAACGATTCTTCATGTCTTGACCATATTCCAATGTATGAGCACCTCCATGCTTTTATTTGTTTTATGTTAAAGTAAAGTGTTTATTTAACCTTATACACGTATATTATACCCTAGAGGGTATTTTGTAAACCCCTCTTTTTTATTTTTTTGTGATAAGGTGAAACTTCTATCAGTGGGGCGTTCTTCATCCCCACTGATAGTTAGTTGAACCAATCGGGCCTTTACGGGCAGTTATCACTTATAATAAACAAGCTTAAGTTATTCATGCGCAACGCGGTTTGGCAAAACTGTCGCATACAATTTAAAACCACCGTCTACATTCTTTGCTGCATACCCATTTTCCATTAAAATACGTGCTGCTACGTAACCTCTCATGCCAAGTTGACATGTAATATAAATTTCTTGATTTGTTGGAATTTCATGCAGTCGATCACGCAATTCATCCAATGGGATATTCACAGATCCTTTTATGATTCCTTGTTTTAATTCATGCGGTTCACGAACATCAATTAAATATCCGCCTTTTTCAACGATGTCATCAATTTCATGCCATTGCACTATATGAACAAGCCCTTCAATCATATTGCTTGCTGCATACCCTACCATGTTTACAGGATCTTTAGCAGAAGAATACGGCGGAGCGTATGCTAATTCTAAATCAGGTAAATCCATAACCTTCAATTTTGCTTTCATTGCTGTTGCGATGACATCGATACGTTTATCTACGCCACCCTGGCCTACAGCTTGCGCTCCGTAAATTTCTCCAGTTTCCTTGTTAAAGATGAGCTTTAGTAAGATCGGATACGCATTTGGATAATACCCCGCATGAGAGTTTGCTTGTACGTGAACTACCTCATAGGGTATCTCTAAACGTTGTAATACTTTTTCATTCACTCCTGTTGAAGCTACTGTCATTTCAAACACTTTTGCAATGGATGTACCCATCGTTCCTTTATATATAGACTCTGCACAGCCATGAACAATATCCGCTAATAGACGCCCTTGACGATTTGCCGGCCAAGCAAGTGGAATCATTGTTTCCGTTTCCGTCACAAAATCTTTTACCTCAATCGCATCTCCAATCGCATAGATAGACGGATCAGAAGTTTGCAATGTTTCATTTACTTTAATTGTCCCTCGAACTCCTAGTTCCAGTCCTGCATCTTTTGCCAAGCTGCTTTCAGGTTGAACGCCGATAGAAAGAATAATCATATCCGTATGAATTTTTGTACCACTTTTCAGACGAATAACTGTTCCATCTTCTTCGAATGCCTCTACCCCATCTTCTAAAATGAGCTGAACGCCATGCTTTGTCATATGTTCGTGAACGTATGCTGCCATTTCATAATCAATCGGCGGCATTACTTGATTGTTCATTTCAACAAGTGTTACATCAATGCCTCTTTCTCTCAAGTTTTCAGCCATTTCAACGCCGATAAAGCCTCCGCCAATTACAGTCGCATGACGCGGTTTATTTTCATCAATATATCCTTTCATACGATCTGTATCAGGTACATTTCGTAATGTAAATAATGCTTTCGCTGTTTCAATGCCTGGAATTGGCGGAACCATCGGCTTAGAACCCGGTGAAAGAATTAAAACATCATAAGATTCTTCGTAAGTTTCATTTGTAACTACATTTTTCACAACAATTGTTTTTTCTTCTTTATTAATTTTTATTACTTCGCTTAAAATGCGAATATCTAAATTAAAACGCTTTGACATTTTTTCAACTGTTTGCACTAACAACTTTTGTCTTTCTTGAATGACTCCGCCAATATAATAGGGCAGTCCGCAGTTTGCAAATGAAATATACTCTCCGCGCTCAAACATAATAATCTCATCATCTTCACTTAAACGACGCAGACGTGCTGCAACTGATGCTCCGCCAGCAACTCCGCCAACTACAAGAATTTTTTTACTCATCCTTCTTTTCCTCCTTCATATATGGTTCAATCATTTCTACTTTTTAATTACATATACCCGTATAGGTATATAATAAACATAAAAAAACATTAATGCAATATTTCCAGCTCGATATTTCCATTTGTTCACAAAATAGAAACAAAGTTAAAAACTAATTATCGACATAATTTTTGTAATATTCTGTTCATATTCCGTTCATATTTATACCCTAAAATTTTCTTGAAAATAAAAAAGGGAGGTTATACATGTGATTAATCGTCCTTTACACAAACTTGCTCGTTTCATAAGTAGTCCAAAGGGTGCCAAAATAGTTTTAATCGGCTGGATTCTTGTTATTGGCGTTTTAAGTTTCATCGCACCAGCAGCCAAAAAATACGCAACAAGCAGTGGTGAAGGAAGCATACATGAAGATACTCCATCCGCTGTAGCTCAAAAAATATTTGATGAACAATTCCCATCCAAAGATGGAGCAGTCGCCCTACTTGTTTTTCATGGAAAAGATGCAATCACTGAGGCCGAGCGTGCAAAAATCTCAGAAATTAGTAAGTGGCTTTCTTCAGATGATAAACCGAAAAATGTAGCAAGTGCTTTACCATTCCACCAACTCCCCAAAGCCACACAAGATAAAATGTTTTCCAAAGATAACACGACTATTCTTTTAAATATTGCGCTAATGAAAGATTTAGAATCGGATCAAATTTATGACACACTAGAGCAAATTCGAAACCATGTGAAACAAACAGATATAGGAGATTTACAGTTCGAGATTACAGGTCCAGCTGGAATTGCAGCGGATACGATTACGCTGTTCAAAAACGCTGACTTCGTATTGATGTTTGCAACAATAGGATTGATTCTCATTATATTAATCATCATTTATCGCTCTCCCCTACTCGCCGTCATTCCATTAATCATTGCGAGTATTGTATATCAAGTAGTCGATCGCATTTTAGGATTAGCAGGCCAAAATGGATGGTTCGTCGTTGAAAAACAAGCTCTTTCCATTATGATGATTCTGCTCTTTGCTGTTTTGACAGATTATTGTTTATTCATCTTAGCTCGTTATAAAGAAGAGCTAAAAAAGACGAGTTCGAAGTACGATGCGATGCAAGCTGCATTAACGCAAGTAATGGAACCTATTTTATTCAGCGGCGGAACGGTGCTGGTTGCGATGCTTACATTGTTCTTTGCTGTTTTTAATGCATATCATAACTTTGCCCCAGTATTTTCAGTTGCTATGGTGTTCATTCTTCTTGGAGGCATCACACTCATTCCCGCTCTATTTGCACTAGTAGGTCGAAAAGCATTTTGGCCTTTCATTCCAAAAGTAGCCGAAAAAGAAGAAAAGTTAAGCGGCTTCTGGACAAATGTAGGCACTTTTGTAAAGAAAAAGCCTTCCATCACAGCAAGTATACTGTTAATTATGCTCATTCTTGCTTCACTGAACGTTGGATCTATGAAATATTCATTTAATTTAATGAAGTCATTTCCAAATGACATTTCATCGCGGCAAGGTTTTGAAATCTTAGAGGAAAACTTTCCACCAGGACAATTAGCACCTGTGACTGTCATTTTGAAATCAGATAAAGAAATTGCATTAGACCAACCATTTGTTGAAAAATTAGCTTCATTATCAAACTCAATCAAAGAACTAGATGGGGTAAATACCGTTACACCTGAAATCACTTCAGGATTATCCGCACCAAATTCGAATTTGCCAAAAAATTTCTTATCAGAAGAAAAGCATGCCATCAGACTGCAATTGACCTTGCAAGACAACCCATACGATAAAGCAGCTTTAAATACAATAAGTACGCTCCGAGACAATAGTAAGGACTTGTTAACGAAAAGTGGCTTCGATTCAGAGCAGTATTCCTTGCATTATAGCGGGCAAACAGCACAGCAATTAGATGTGCAAGCTTTAAATCAAAAAGATACGATCGTGACGTTCTCGCTCATTTCCCTTTTCATTCTCATTATGCTGACATATCAATCACGATCTATCATTATCGCGTTCACAATGATGATAACAATGTTACTTTCTTATTCAGCAACGCTAGGACTAGGTTGGATGATCTTTCATTATATTTTAGGTTACGACTCGATTAGCTATCGTCTACCGGTCTACACCTTTGTATTTCTCATTGCATTAGGGGTGGACTATAATATTATGCTCGTATCCCGAATCAAAGAAGAGGCACAAAAACATGAATGGAAAGAAGCTGTGGCACGCGGGGTTGCTTTAACAGGGGGCGTCATTTCATCAGCAGGTATTATACTCGCAGCTACATTCGGCGTACTCATTACGCAACCACTTCAGGAACTCTTTCTGTTCGGTTTGACGATGACAATGGGGATTTTAATTGATACATTCCTTGTTCGTGGTATGCTGCTCCCTTCGATTCTAATTTTTTTCAAGCCAAACCGTTCCAAGCAAATTTCTTCAATTCCAACAGATTTGAAATAAACTAATGGTTCATCGTTTAAATAAAGTGAAAAGTGTGCTATCAAATTTGCTGACAGCACACTTTTCGTTTTATTCGCAATTGTAATAACGTGTTCATCTTCTGTTCATAAACATTTCTTATTCTACAAACGTAGAACTCCGTCAGTTTTTTCTTCCTCCCCACTTCTCTTCTTTATTTTTTCAAAATTTCAAGGTGGAAGTCTTACTGCCCGTTAATGCGGGATAGAAAAATGAATTAGAGGTGAAATACTATGCGATCATTATATTCAAGATTTGTCATTATATCGATTTTTATTATGTTAATTAGTAGTGTTGTAGCATTTTTACTTACAAATGTATATTATCATGTGTATTTAAAACCATATAACAGTGAGAAAATTTTAAAGTATGCAGAAGAAGTAAAGCATTTATATGAAAAAAATACAGAACTTAATAAAGATGATTATTTACAATCTATTTCTAGCCTTGGCTTTGAAATTTACTTAGTAGACGATAAAAAACAAGGTAAGCGATACGGTGATGATTTCAAGAAAATGAATGTTAGCGAAGAGACGATTGAACATGTATTAAACGGAAATATATACAATGGGATTTTAACATATCCAAATCATTTATTTGCTACCGGCTTTTTTGACAATACACTTTCGAATAGTATAGGAATTCCTGTTGAAAATAACGGTAAAGTGTATGCGCTATTTATTCGCCCAGATATTCAACAGCAATTTGGAGAATTACGTATTTTCTATGCTGTTTTATTAGGATTAACTATTATAATCAGCCTGATTTGTATCGCGATAGCTACCCGCTTTGTCGTTCGCCCTATTCAAAGATTTACAGGCGCGACAAAAGAAATTGCAAGTGGGAACTATGATTTAGCACTGCCAGAAAATCGGCGCGATGAAATTGGCACACTTGCAACTAGCTTTCGGAGAATGGCCAAAAGATTACGAAATTCAGAGCAGATGCGACAAGAATTTGTTTCGAATGTTTCGCATGAATTTCAGTCACCATTATCATCTATTCAAGGATTTTCCAAAACATTACAAACAAATGATTTAACGAAATCTGAGCAGACACATTACTTAGAAATCATTGAATCCGAAAGTCGACGCATGTCCAGTTT
The DNA here is from genome assembly GCF_052038115.1 of Bacillus sp. GB_SG_008. NCBI lineage: Bacteria > Bacillati > Bacillota > Bacilli > Caryophanales > Bacillaceae > Bacillus > Bacillus sp. GB_SG_008. The sequence goes on from NZ_JBPZSK010000011.1 coordinate 65,434, forward strand.
ATGTAAACAATTATTAATGTTAGCATCGCTTGATAAAGAAGATCTTACTTTATGTAAGCAACCTTTTGATTTAGGGAAACAAATAAAAGATATTATTTTTATGCTTGAGTGGGAATGGCGAACAAAAGAACTTGCAGTTGAAATGGATGTTCCTAGCATACAAATTTACGGAGATGAAAACTTGCTTCATCAAGTATGGACCAACTTGTTTACCAACAGCATCAAATTTACAGAAAGCGGCGGAACAATTTCATTTGAAGCAGAAGAACTGGAAACAGAGTGGCGTATTTCGATTACTGATATGGGTATTGGTATACCGGAGAATGAAATAAAAAAAATATTTGATCGTTTTCATAAAGTCGATACTGCGCGAAACAGAAATGTAAATGGAAGCGGATTAGGTCTTTCTATTGTAAAAAAAGTCGTTGACCTTCATGGCGGAGCAATAACTGTTGATAGTGAACTTGGAAAAGGAACGACCTTTTCCATTTACCTTCCGAAACCAAAAGAAGAATCTATATGAAAACTCCCATCAGTGGGAGTTTTTTTCATCCCCCACTGATAGTTAGTTGAACCAATCGGGCTTTTACAGGCAGTTATTCCCCACCTATCTTCTTCGTTTTCTCTTAATCTTGAGGTGGAGGTTTTACTGCCCGCGAATAGCGGGATAAACGGTAGACTCTGCTTTTGTAATATTTTGTTCATATTCCGTTCATATTTCCTCTTTATGATAAGAGCATAGAACGAAACAAGGAGGAATGAACGTAATGTTTTTAGCACTTAAAGAATTAAAACAATCAAAATTACGATACGGATTAATCGGTACAATTATGATACTTTTATCATTTCTTGTACTTATCATATCAGGTTTAGCAAATGGTTTATCTCATGATAATGCCTCTTCCATTATCGAAATGAAAGCAGACAAGTTTGTAGTATCAAGTGATGCCGAGGGTAAATTATTACGCTCTCAAATTAAGCAAGACGACGTAGATAAAGTATTAGCACAAGTTGATGAAAAAGATGCGGTTCCAATGCATCTTAAAATGACGACATTTGAAAAAGAAGGAAGTTCAAAAAAAGTTGATGCTGCTATTTTTGCAAGTAAACAAGATGCATTCATTGCCCCAAAAGTGATTGAAGGGAAAAACAGTGCTTTAGCAGACAATGAAATCGTTGCTGATGAATCCATCAAAGAAAAAGGTATAAAGCTTGGAGATGAGCTAGTAGATCCTATTTCTAAGAAAACTTTCAAAGTTGTTGGATTTACAGAAAATCAAATGTTTAGCCATACACCTGTTGTTCATATGAATGAAAATGTATGGAGCAGCATTGCAATGCCAAATGAAAAAGATTACAGTATAATCGCTCTAAATACTGATAAAAAAATCGATAATACAGATAATGTAAAAATCGTTGATAAAAAAGAAGTACTACAAGGTATTCCAGGTTATAAAGAAGAACAAGGAACATTAACAATGATTATTGCGTTTTTACTTGTAATTTCAGCATTATTAATCGGTGTTTTCTTCTATGTTATTACTTTACAAAAAACACACCAATTAGGCGTATTAAAAGCAATCGGAACAAAAAACTCATATTTAGCAGGTAATTTAGTTGTACAATCTATCTTCTTATCTGGTGTCGCTCTTGTAATCGGCATTGGCTTAATCTTGGCAATAGAGACTGTTTTACCAGCTGGCATGCCATTCTTATTAACAACAACAACAATCTTACAATATTCAGGTATCTTTATCGTAATTAGTATATTCGGTACACTAATTTCTCTATATCAAGTATTGAAAGTAGATGCACTAGAAGCAATCGGAGGTGGAATGTAATGGTAACAGAAGTGAAATGGGATAACCCAGCGTCATTATTAAAGCTTGAACAAGTAAGTAAAGTATATGGCGAAGGAGATACAGAAGTAACTGCCTTACATCCAATTACATTAGATGTAAAAGAGGGCGAATTCATCGGTATTGTTGGTCCATCAGGTTCAGGGAAAAGTACATTGCTTTCCATTGCTGGTGCACTTCTCTCTCCTTCAAAAGGAAACATTTATATTTCTGAGCAAAACGTAACAAATTTATCAGAAAAAGAGATGACAAGTATTCGTCTAGAAAAAATTGGTTTTATATTCCAATTCGCGAATCTCGTACCTTTCTTATCGGTTAAAGAACAACTTTTATATATCGCTAAGTTAAAGGGAGAAAATAAAAAAGAAGCGGACAAGCTTGCAACTGAATTACTGAAAACATTTGGATTATCACATCGAATGAATCATTATCCAAATCAACTTTCAGGCGGTGAAAAACAACGTGTAGCCATCGCTCGTGCTTTTATGAATAATCCAGACTTAATTTTAGCCGATGAACCTACTGCTAGTCTTGATTCAAAACGTGCTAGAGAAGTAGTTGAATTAATGAAGCATGAAGTTAAGAAAAACAAAAAAGCAGCAATTATGATTACACACGATGAAAAAATGCTTGATGTATGTGATCGAATTTTAACACTTCGAGATGGAAAATTACTACGCGAAAACGAAATTTAAGAGCAAAAGTCCAATAAAAGTAATCTTAAAAAAACTTTCTTATTCCCTATCTGACTTGGGAATAAGAAAGTTTTCTTTCATTTAAAGCATACTTTCATTTTCATTTACAACATAACGTAATTTTAATATAATAATTAGACAAATTTCATATGTAATATTGCGTTCATATTCTATTCATAATTCTCATGTAACATGCTTTATATAAAGCAAATGACTGTTAGAAAGGAATGATGAACGTGTTAGCATCTGCTATTACATTTATTACAGCTGCACTTATTTTTTATACAATCGGAGTATGGAGTGAAAAATTTCAAAAAACATTAAAACCTTGGCATGTCGTTATTTTTTGGCTTGGATTAGTGTGTGATACGCTCGGAACTTCATTAATGGAGAAAATGGCTTCAGCAGGATCTCTCCTCAGCTTTCACGGAATAACAGGCCTATCAGCAATTTTACTTATGCTATTTCATGCTGTTTGGGCAACAGTTGTGTTAATAAAAAAAGATAGAAAAATGATGACAACATTCCACACACTAAGCGTTATCGTATGGTTCATTTGGTTAATCCCATATATTTCTGGCCTCATATACGGAATGACAAGATAAAGTGAAACTTCCGTCAGTGGTCCCCCACTGACGGAAAGCTCTCACCAATCGGGCATTAACGAGCAGTAAGCCTCTCTGGATCTTGAGGTGAGAGACTTACTGCCCGTTAATGCGGGATAACTTTTAAATATGGCTCTATTCCCAGAAATAAACATTGCTAATACTACCTTAGGAGGTTATTATGAAAAAGTTATATAATGCATCTTTTGTCTATTTAATTATCGGTTTATTTTCCGGTGTATTTGCAAGAGAATATGCAAAAGCGCAGGGAATTCAAGGCACTACTCTGCTGAACCTTTTGCACACACATATGTTAGTTCTTGGATTTTTGTTCTTTTTAATTGCCTTTGCATTATCAAAATCATTTGCATTTCATGAAGTAAAAGGTTTTAACGCGTGGTTCATCGTTTATAATATAGGATTGATTGCAACAGTTGGTTCACTGGCGGCCCGCGGACTTCTTCAAATAAATGGAACTGATTTTAAAGGATTAAGCCATATAGCAGGAACGTCTCATACTATCATTGGCATCGCTCTAGTTTGGTTTATGATTTTATTAAAAAAATCATACAAAGGATAAAAGGAGGTAAACTATGAACTTAAATATAAACTTCCCTGTTGTAATGAGTATTGTTGCTCTTTGCATGGCTATTGGAATGATGATTATTCGCTTAAAATCAGCAAAGAAACCTGTATCATTAAAGAAAATTATACTCCCACCGATTTTTATGAGTACGGGAGCATGCATGTACATCTTACCAGAATTCCGATTAACAACATCAGAAATTTGGGAAGCAGTTATCGTTGGTTTATTTTTCTCTATTTTTCTTATTAAAACATCAAAATTTGAAATACGCGGAAAAGACATCTTTTTAATACCTTCTAAAGCATTTATATTTATTTTAGTCGGTTTACTTGCTGTCCGCATCGGTATGAAAGAATATTTAAGTCAATCAATTGATTTAGGACAATTAAGCGGTATGTTCTTCTTACTTGCTTTTGCGATGATCGCATCTTGGAGAGTTGGAATGTATCGTTCATTTATGAAATTGCAAAAGGAAATGGATTTTGTAAGTAAGAGTGTTTAATTAAAAAAGCGCATCTCTAAATAACGTGAGTCCGGTATTATACCGGGCTCACGTTATTTATTTTCTATAGTGTTTGGCTTCCCTAGCGACCTTTACACACACTTCCGATGTGAAAAACCAAGAGTAATACTACTTACGAGTTGTAGTATTGCTCTTTAAAGTTGCTTAAATATTGATAAATACAATAGTAAATGCCCCCAAATAAAGTTTTTCAAGTCTAAGAGATTATTCAATAATCCCGTTTGACTAGGCAAAAAGAAAAAGCCGTAGCTATACAAATGCTTACGACTTTTTCTGTGATAATAAAGATGAATTTAACTGTGTGATATAGCATCCTTGATGTAGTCAGAAAGCTGTTTATCAATCTTATCTATTCCTAATTTCTTTCCTACTTCAGGATTTTCTTTATAATAACGTTCAGCTGCTTTGGAGATTTCAGGATCCCTAAAAGTCAACTTATTGAGGAGTTCGTTCCATTGTTTTGCTAATTGTGTTACGTCTAGGTTTTCGGATGGTGTTCCTTTCTCATATTCCATTCGTATTTTTGCAGTTATTTCAGCCCATTCACTTACACATTGTCTTCTTTCCTCTAGTCCCATTTGTTTGAACATTTTATCTTGTTGCTCTTGGGTAAAATATTTTTCTTTACTCATATTTGTCACCTCAATTAAATTTATAAATTGTTCTGCGCTCACTTCTTGTTGACTGTTAAGCAATTCGTATATTTTTTCCAACCGACTGCATAATTGTTTTTGTATTCGAATGTACTCTTTTACACTATCTAGCTGTGCTTTTATAACTTCGACTGGATTTAAATTTGGATTTTCTATCATTTCTTTAATCTGACCCAAAGCAAAACCTAGCTGCTTAAGTGACATGATTTGTTGTAACTTGGCAATATCTGTTTCAGTGTAAATCCTATGTCCCTTATCAGAAGAAACCGAAGGAGAAAACAATCCCATTTTGTCGTAATGATGGAGCATCCGTACCGTAAGTCCAGTTTGTTTAGCTAATTCTCCAACTTTCCAAGTTTTTTATTCAGAATCAACCCCTCATTTCGTACGAAGTAATTTCACCGGCAAAATTACTATACAACCTGACATCGTGTTAGGTTCAAGTCTCTTTTTAAAACTTTTTTGTTGTTTATATTAATAACAGTTTTCATGAAAAAGATGCCTTCTTATTTAAGAATCACATCCAAATTTAAGACTATTGGCGACTGAAAAAACCATTACTTTATTAGTTTTCAAATAACAAGAACAACCGAAAGCTATGGGCTTAGATTGGCAGTTGTTAAAAGAATAATCGATTTGCACTTCGTGGATCATGTAGAAGAGAAAGAAACAACGTTTAAAGTAAAAAAATGAAGTGATTACTTATGAAAGATTTATTTTTTAACATACGTTAGGTCACATAGAGGACACAAAACTATTATATTCTGATACTTGTAATTGAGTTGAGCAATAATGTGGGACAGTGATCCGTACTATTACACAATTTAGAGAACATTTTACCTAAGGAGTGATTATAATGGCACGTGTTTTATTTATTAATGGTGGATCAGAAGGACATATCAATCCAACAATTGGTGTTGTACAAGAGCTTATTGCACGCGGGGAAGAGGTAGTGTACTTCACAATAGAAGCTTTTCGGGAGCGTATCGAGAAGACGGGAGCTACTGTACGAACATTTGATGGCCAAAAATTTTTAGAAGCCTTTATCTCAGGTGGAAGAAACTATTTATCCGAAAGAATCAACGGTCTTTTACATACGGCGGATATCATTATACCTAGCGTTCTTGAACAGATCCAGGGAGAACATTTTGATTACATCATTCACGATTCTATGTTTGGTTGTGGACGTTTACTTTCGCAAATTCTAAAGCTCCCCGCAATTAATTCGTGTACATCTTTTGCTCAGACTGAAATATCATTTGAAAAAATGTTAGAACATCTTTCGCAAAATATCCCAACAGAAATTGCTAAAAGGATAAATAATGATTTTCAAAACCTAACAACAAAAATCAAAGAAAAATATGGTGTTGAAATCACTTCTCCTTATGAAGTTTTTTGTAACCCTGCACCACTTGCAATCGTTTATACAACTAGAGAATTTCAACCTTTTGGAGAAACATTTGACGAAACATACAAATTTGTAGGTCCATCCATCTCTTCACGATTAACGCAAGAAAACTTCGACCTTACTACAATCAAGGGAAAAAGCTCAATTTATATTTCACTGGGTACTGTCTTTAATCAAGCAATTGATTTCTATAAGCTTTGTTTTAAGGCATTTGGGAACACTGATCATACCGTTGTCATGTCTATTGGGAAACAAGTTCAAATATCTGATTTAGGGGATATTCCTAAAAACTTCATTGTAAAAAATTATGTTCCACAAACCGAAGTACTAAAACACTCTAAATTATTTATCACACATGGTGGAATGAACAGTACTCATGAAGGTCTCTATTACGAGGTTCCGCTAATTGTAATTCCACAAAGCGCGGATCAGCCTTTTGTTGCTCAAAGAGTTGCTAATATCGGAGCAGGTATCAATTTAAGTATGCACAGTCTGAGCGCTGACCAACTCCGTGAAACTGCGGACCAAGTATTACACAATCCGTCTTTCCTAAAGGCTGTTGGCAACATTAGTGAATCCTTTCAAAAATCGGGCGGGTATCACCAAGCTGTTGATGAGATTTTTGAATTTAAAAGTAAATATGGTATCTAAATATAAATATTTTTCTCCTACACTGCCAAAAATAAAAAGCCGCTGGTTCCCCAGCGGCTCTCACACATACTTCCGATGCACCATCTTCCCATCATAAGAAAACACAACATTCTTATTCTCTACTATCGACTCCATATGCACCGTTCTTCCCCATAATTGGTAAACATACGGCAATACTTTCTCTAAATATTTTAAATCTAGTTCAATTCCTTCATAGTAATGCTTAATGTACAATTCTCCATTCTTTAAGTGATCTCCGTCTTCGACCATTAAATATGGGAAACCGCCGTTTGTTCTCATATTCACTAACTGATCCCGAACATTTTCCCAATCTTTATCAATGACTTTATAATCTTTCCCTTGGCGCTGGAATAAGTACATATCTTCCCGCATAACAAGTTCTTTGTTTAAGTAATTTCTAAGGAACGAAACGTCCCATTCAATTTCGCGTACTTCAAAGATTTTTTCTCTTCCTGAGTCTGGTTTTACGCCTCGGCGCTTCATTTCTTCTGTCGGATTATTGTAGCGTTCTTCAATATCTTCAAACATTTTAATGCCAAGATAGTACGGGTTAATACTCGTCTTCGATGGCTGGACAACACCTGCGTTTAACTTTGCGAATTCAATTGCTTCATCCGAGCTTAAGTCCATTTCGCGAAGGATACGTTGATGCCAATACGAAGCCCAGCCTTCGTTCATGATTTTCGTTTCAAGCTGCGGCCAAAAATACAGCATTTCCTCACGCATCATCGTTAAAATATCACGCTGCCACTCTTCTAATTCGCGGCTATATTGCTCAATAAACAGAAGTAAATCTTTTTCTGGTTGCGGCGGAATTTTTCTTTTCTTCCGCACATTAGATAATTCTCGTTTCTTATTTCGATTCTCTAAATTCCATAAATCATCGTACGGCGTGACAGCCTTCTTTACTTCTTCCTCTTCTTGATCATCCGCACTCCACGCAAGCTTCGGTCTCATAAGAGAAGGATCAATGTGCTCTTGAATGGCTAGCACTGCATCTAAAAAAGTTTCTACTTCTTTTTTTCCGTATTTATGCTCATAATTTTTAACTCGATCTGCAGTTGCTGCCATACTTTCAACCATATCGCGTTTAGTGTTAGAAAATCGAATATTGTTTTTAAAGAAATCACAATGCGCCAATACATGAGCGACAATAAGCTTATTTTGAATCAATGAATTTGTATCGAGCAAAAAAGCATAACATGGATCGGAGTTAATAACGAGCTCATATATTTTACTAAGTCCTAAATCATAGTGAAGTTTCATCTTATAAAATTGCTTTCCAAAGCTCCAATGTGAAAAGCGCGTTGGCATGCCATATGCACCAAATGTATAAATAATATCAGCTGGACAAATTTCATAGCGCATCGGATAAAAATCTAACCCAAATCCTGTCGCAATTTCCGTAATTTCTGCAATTGCATATTGTAATGCTTTGTCCTCACTACTTCTCATCTCTGTCCCCTCCTTACACATTCCCTTATAAAAGTGTATGAAGGAAAACAAGCTTTCATGAAAATTAAAGAAATTACCTCAATTTATTTTGTCTTTTAAATGCGATTATCTTGCAAAACATGTAAAATTTCCTTTAGAGAACATTCATTACAAAGGGGATAATCTTATGAATACAATCATAAAAGTGATGACACTGCAAGCATGGGAAATTGCGAAAGAAAAAGGAGTAATTATCGAAACTTCTTTACAGAAAGAGGGGTTCATTCACTGCTCATTTCTCAATCAATCATTACAAGTTGCTCACAAACATTTTGCAACAGAACCTTCTATTGTATTTTTAACAATTGATCTAGAGCGTGTACAAGCAGAAATGAAATACGAATTAGCTGCAAATGGTGAACGTTATCCACATGTTTACGGTGTTATACATACGAGTGCAATCACAAACATTCATATATTAAATCAACATAAAGATGGAACGTTCACCCTTCCAGCAGAACTTGCATAATAAAAAAAGGATGCTTATATGTTAATAAGCATCCTTCTTTCTTTATCCTTCAATAATCTCTAACTTCTCCGTAATTGGTGTACGCTCTTTGCCTTCTGGCGCCTTATCAAAATACCCAACATGTAAAATGCCAACAATTCGTTGTCCTTTCGTTAAACCAATTGCTTTCATGAAAGCAGGATTGTAAATAAGTCCGCCTGTTTTCCAAACAACACCCAATTGCTGTTCCCAAGCTAGGAGCTGGAAGTTTTGCATAAATGCACATACAGCAGCGTAATCTTCATCACGCTGCGCTTGGCGTGGGTCTTCATCCATATAGACAACAATTTGAGCTGGTGTACTCATAAAACGTTCCGTTAACATTTTTCCGCGTTTTTCTCTTTCTTCTAGCGAAAAAGAGTTTAAAACAGCGTCTACAAACTTTTTACGACCATCCCCAAAAAATAATTTACATTTCCACGGCTCGCGGTGCTGATGATTCGGTGCCCATGTTGCATTATTTAATAGTTCAATTAATAATGCTTTTTCTACTACTTTATTTGTAAAGGTACGAATAGATCTTCTTTCTTTTATTACATTTGCAATAGACGTATAAGTTGTCATCTGTTCCTCTCCTTCATCATCTTATATCTATATGTATACGTTAATAAATGATAAAGATTATCAATTTCAATTATAATCTAGTTTCCTCATATAAATCAATATTTAATATCAAAAAACACAATGTGACCATTGCAGTAAAACAAAAAATCGCCTTACTTTATGTAAGACGATTTTCATGACCTAGGAAAACGTATGATAAACGTTGTTCCTTTACCTTGTTCACTCTTTACTTCAATCGTTCCATTATGCATTTTCACAAGTTCTTTTACAATCGATAAGCCTAATCCAAATTCACCATAACTATTTGTTCTAGATGTATCAGCTTTATAAAAACGCGACCACATTGCCGATACCTCTTCTCGTCCCATTCCAATACCAGTATCTTCAATTTCAATAATTGTCATTTGCCCTTCTTCTTTTCCTCGCAACATAATTGTTCCATTTTCGGTAAATTGCAGGCTATTTTTTGTGATGTTCAGCAAAATTTGCAGCAGCCGGTCATAGTCAGCATAAACAAATAAGCTAGCGGGGACATCAATTCCAATTGTATTTTCTTTTTCCTCTGCTTGCAGTTCTAATTGTTCACTGATTACTTCAAAAACTTCTTTTACTTCAATCTCTTCTTTTTGAAGTATGATTTCATTAGAAAGGATCTTTTCGTAGTCTAATGTTTCATTGACAAGGCGAATGAGTCGCTTCGTTTCTTGTTCCATCATCTCAAAGCAGCGCTGCTTTTTCTCCTCCGGAATGAGGTCATTTTTCATTCCTTCTACTAAACCATTGATTGTCGTAAGTGGTGTTTTTAATTCATGTGAAACATCAGCAATAAATTGACGCTTTCGCTTTTCTAAACGATTGATTTCCTTCTGTGCTTTATGAAGCTGCTGCGCCATATTATTAAAATCATTTCCAAGCAAACCGATTTCATCGTATTGTCCAATAGGAATATGCACATCATACTGACCTTTTGAAATCATTGCGGTCGCCTGGCGAAGACGCTGCACCCGTTTTACTAAAGAGCGCGAGAAAAAGATACTGACCACTAGTACAATTAGAAATGTAACACCTGCTGCGATTAACAAATATCGATTTAATTCTGTCACAATTTGAAGTGTGCTGTGAATGGGAGCTGTTAACATTACCCCGCCTTGCAGTTCACCATTTCTCATATACGGAATCGCAACAATTGATACAGGTTGTTCAAACCTTTTCACGTCTCGTTTTATTTGCAATGTTTCGCCATGTTGAATTTTCTTCCATTCTGCCTCGCTTAACAATGGATTTTTCTTTACATGAACTGGTGATTGCGTAATTTCTCCCTTTTCATTAAAGATGAAAAACTTCGTGTCACGTGCATGTAATAGACTAGAAAAATGTTTCAATTTCACAACATGAACATTCATTTCCTTTTTCTCAAGCTCATCAATAATTTTAGTTCCGTAAGAAGTAAGCTCGTCTACCTTTGTCTCGTAAGCAAGATTTTCAGCTAAACTTAAAAACATGGCACTTAATAGAATAAATGCAACAAGTAAAATAAAAATGTAACTAAATAATAGCTTATAAAAATACTTAACCCTTTTCACAGCCAGCTACCACTTCATCAAATTTATAACCAACGCCCCAAACCGTATGAATCCACATATGCGAGTCAGTGCTAATTTTTTTACGAAGCCGCTTAATATGTACATCCACCGTTCGTTCGTCTCCGTAAAATTGATATCCCCAAATGCGTTCTAAGAGCTGTTCACGACGAAATACTTGGCGCGGGTGCTTCGTGAAAAAAACGAGCAATTCAAATTCTTTTGGCGTTAAATTTCCCACTTTCTCACCGTCTAAAAATACTTCTCTTGTTTCTTCATTAATATGAAAATGATTTATTTCATTTTTCATCTGTTTTTTTGATAAACGGCGTACAACCGCCTTCATCCTTGCGATTAACGTAAGCGGGCTAAACGGCTTCGTAACATAATCGTCTGCCCCAATTTCTAATCCTAGTACTTGATCGGCTTCGCTATCTTTTGCCGTTAACATGATGATAGGAACATCACTGCTTTCTCTTATTTTTTGACACAGTTTTATACCATCCATGCCCGGAATCATCCAATCTACAATAAGCAAATCCCAATCTTTCTTTTGAAACAATGAATATGCTTCTAAACCATCTGCGACAAATGTTGCTTGAAATTCTTCTTTCATAAAAAACATTTCAAGCATTGAACACACGCTCTCATTATCCTCTACAATTAATACATGCATCGCAGCATCTTCTCCATTCATTGAACTCTTTTTCTCCATTTTAAAACTCTTATCATATGGAAACAACTTTCTATTTCTCTTTTCTTTCTTACATATAAAAACATAATTTGTTCATAGTTTTGTCATACTTTTTGGATAAGCTATATAACGTAAGCAGTTTACTACTTATAGGAGTGATGAAACATGAAGAAAAAGCTAGTAACAGGAATGTTAGCGTTATCATTATTATGCGGAGCAACATCACTAACGGCATACGCTTCTACCGATAGCTCGCAACCAGAAACAAAACAAGAAACGAAACAAGTAGCGAAACACCACAAGCTCATTTCTGAAGAACAATACAAATCATTAACTGAAAAAGGATATAAAAAACATGAGATTTGGAAAGCGGCACGCATTGCAAAGTTAAGTGGCAAAGATATTAATGCTGTCTTAGAGTACTATAAGCAAAAGCATACATGGAAAGAAACTGCGCAGCACTTTGGCGTTGATCCAAAGAAACTTCATAAATTTCATAAACATCATATGAGTAAAGAAATGGAAGAAAAACTGTTACAAAAAGTAGCAGAGATGCAAAAATCTACTCCAGATCAAGTGAAACAAACAATGCGCGACTATGAAGTATCTTTATTCCACCTTGCTGTACTGAACATTATTTCACAAAAAAGCGGCACACCATTAAATGATGTATTAAAAATGAAAAAAGACGGTATGAATGTAAAACAAATTGCTGAAAAATTAAATGTAAAAAAAGAAGATATTAAAACAGAAATGAAAAAATTAAAAGCATCCTTGAAAGCGGAATAAGCAAAATAAACATAAATAAGGAAGAAGCAAATTTGCTTCTTCCTTATTTACATAAAACAACGATTTAATAGTCATTGTTCTCACATGCCAGGTGCATATCTTCGCCCCCCCCCCAAAGCAAGACTTCCAGCAATACAATTCCCTCTACTATTAATATAGAAACACCTCGAATATTCCAACCTACTTTTCATATATCTTCTCGTATAATTTTTCATTTTTCCCCCAAAATAACAAAAGCACTTCAAACACCGAAAAGAGGTGAACCATATGTTTCGTTTACAGTTCGGACAAAAAGAAGCGAAACAACAAGTGAACGAAAAAAATAATTGTTCCATACCAGAATTTCTCGAAAAGATGAAACAATCTATGGATTTTCTGCATTTCAACATAACAGATGATGGTAATTTATGTATATTTTATATCAAATCCGTATCAGAAGAAGTTGTACTAAAACATTATATTCTTTCTCCTATAAAAAGACGGCTAGCAAACATTGAAAAAATAGAAGATTTACCTAACATTATCCCAATTGAAGAAATTATCTTATCTCCTTCTATAGAGGAGATTCGTGAAAAATTATTAGGTGGATTTATATTAATACAGCTTCAAAATTCCTCACAAAAGGATAATTATGCTCTAATTCGTGCCGAAAGTACAGTTCCAGGCAGCCGTATATATAATGATACTGAAAATGAATATAGTGTTATTGGACCGAAAGTTGGATTTGTTGAAAGTCTCGATGTCAATCTTCATTTATTGAGAAAAGGAGTTGTAACAGAAAATCTTATCTTTAAAGAAGTTACAGTTGGGTCTATATCAAAAACACAGCTTGCTGTTGGTTACCTCGACGGGATTACAAATAAACAACATGTCAACACTGTAATGCAACGGTTACAAGATATTGATTTTGATGTTCCATTTGACGCAACATTGGTTGAACAACTCATTAGTGATAATAGTAATTCACTCTTTCCGCTTCTGTTATCCACAGAGCGCTTAGATCGCGCTATGTACGCATTAATAGCTGGGCAAGTAATCATTGTAACAAATGGTTCTCCTTATATTTTGGCTGGCCCAACAAATTTATTTGACTTCTTTGTTTCACCAGAAGATTATTATTTACCGTGGATTATTGGATCATTTTTTCGTTTTATTCGATTTTTCGGAGCTCTATTCTCTATTTTTTCTTCAGCGATTTATACAGCTGTTTTAACATATCATTACCAAATGATTCCAACAGATCTAGTAGGCCCTATTATTTTCTCTAGAGCAAATGTCCCTTTTCCGCCTATATTAGAAGTTCTTTTTTTAGAAATTACGATTGAATTATTACGAGAAGCGGGAGCACGCTTACCGACAAAGGTTGGACAAACGCTTGGTATTGTCGGTGGTATTGTCATCGGGCAAGCAACAGTGCAGGCTGCTTTGACAAGTACAATTTTACTCATTGCCGTTTCTCTATCAGCACTCGCTGCTTTTACAACACCAACAATTAAAATGTCTAACACGATTCGTATCCTACGATTTCCACTTATTATATTAGCTGGTATGATGGGTGGTCTCGGTTTAATAATTGGCTTTACTCTTATTTTGGCGCACTTAATTCGTTTAAAATCACTTGGTTCACCTTACTTATTACCAATTTATCCATTTAGAGGTATCGGTTCATCGGAAGCATTTGTCCGCTATCCGTTCAGTATGTCAGCAAAGCGCCCTTCTTACCTCCGACCAATTTCAAACTGGCGCTTTAGTCCGAAGAAAGCGAAAACAAAACAGAATGGTGACAAAACATGAGATACTTTTTCTTTCCATTCCTTATATGCTTACTATTTTTTCTTTCTAGTTGTGCACAATCACAAATTGTAGATGAAATGCGACTTGTTCATACTGTTGGATTTGATCTCACTGCAGATAAAAAAATTAAAGGAACTATTATATACCCTGTTTACAATCTTGGGAAAAATAAAACCCCAAAAACATTATCATCAGTCGGACGCTCAGGAGAAGTAGTAGCAGCTAATTTAGCTGCCAAATCTCCTCACAAGATAGTAGTAGGTCAAACACGAATGATTGTATTTGGATCAAGTTTAAGTAAACAGGGAATTTCAAATATAATTGGAAATTTGCAACGCGATCCGAATATTGGACGAGATGTACAAATTGCAATGGTAGATGGCACAGCAGAACAATTACTAAAACATACAGTAAAAAGCGGATCTCTATATTTAGCAGAACTAATTGATCAAAATGTTGCAAACGAAAGTATACCGACAACAAATTTACACGTTTTTCTATATAATTATTTCTCATTTGGATGTGACCCTTTTCTTCCCTATATCCGAATAGATGGTGAAGATTCTGCTTCTCTTCAAGGCCTTGCATTTTTAAAAAAAGATAAAATTATGATGTATGCGAATAATGAAGACTCATTTTTAATCAAATTAATTATGAATCCAATTAAAAATGGACGATACGAGGTGAATATACACAGAGGAAAAAACAAAGGTGTTGCTGTCATTCACAGCTTATCGGGAAATAGCACCTATCATATTACAGATAACAATTCTTCACCTAAAGTAGAAATTAAAGTGAAACTAAATGGTTTAATTAAAGATTCCCCTAGCTGGATTAATTTAGAAAATCCTAAAAATATTTCTTATATTGAAGCACAATTACAAGAAAATATTGAGAAGCATTTAACGGCACTCATCAGTCAATTTCAAAATAAAAATATAGATCCACTTGGAGTTCGTGATCAAATTAGAAGTCACTCTAGAAAGTGGAATATGAAACAACTTTCAAACATGTATCCATCTATAGATGTTTCTGTAAAAGCAAAAGTCAACATTGTACAATCTGGAATCGGAGAATGAGGAGGAGAAAAAAATGAATCTACATAGCAAAGAATTTACAGTTTCTCCTTATTTTACGTTCTTTTTAATTCACTCTCTTCAAATAGGAGTAGGAATTTTAGGCTTTCAGCGCTTTATTATTAAACATGCTGGCTATGATGCTTGGATTTCTATTATCATCATGGGAGTCATTACACATTTCGTTTTATTTTGTATGCTTAAAATGCTTGAAAAAGATAATGATTTAATTAACATTCATACTACATGCTTCGGAAAATGGCTAGGTAAAGTCTTTACAATATTTTTTATGCTATATTACGGACTATCTTGTCTTACTATCTTCCGAACATATATTGAAGTCGTTCAAGTATGGGTATTTCCTACTATAAAATTATGGCAAGTCGGGCTTATTATTTTATTCGTCGTGTACTACATTTTAAGTGGAGGATTTCGCTCTATAACAGGGATATGCTTTTTGGGCGTTATCCTGCCTCTTGTAATACTTGCTTTTTTCGTTTTCCCACTTAAATACGCTCATTTCCGCAATATTTTACCTGTTTTCACTCACTCTTTTTCCGATATTATGCTTTCAGCAAAGCAGGTTTCGTTAGAATTTCTAGGATTTGAAACATTACTCATGTTTTATCCATTTATTGAAAAGGGAAAAGGCGTAAAGCGGTGGGCACATTTTAGCATTTTTTTTACAACTTTTCTATATGTGCTTGTAGCCTTGCAATCATTTGTTTATTTCAGTGAAGGTCTGCTGCAGCATACAGTATGGGGGACATTAACGATGTTCAAAATCATTAAAATCCCTTTTATTCAGCGATTTGAATACGTGATTATCTTCCTTTGGTTTCTCATCATTTTACCGAATCTTTGCTTAACAACATGGGCTTCTTGCCAAGCTGCACACCGTTCTTTTCAGTTACCATTTAAGGTTGCTTTTCCAATATTTATTGGAATCATTTATATTAGCTCCTTATTTTTTATGAACCGTGAATCCATCAACACATTAAATACTTATACGTCTAAAATTGGATTGTATTTAATATATGTTTATATACCTGTCCTTTTTATTTGGCACTATTTTTGTTATCGTTTGAAAAATAAAACTTCTTCATAGGAAACAACTGGGGAGTCTGTTACAATTTTAGTAAAATTAAAATAAAGGAGATATGTTGATGAAAAAGCCGCTTTTATTATGCAGCATGACAGGAATACTTGCCTTCACAATGATAGGCTGCACGAATACTGAAGATAAACAGTCAGCAAAAGAAACAAGTTCTTCCACTTCATCACATGAACATAAACAACCAGCAAAAGAAACAAGTTCCTCCACTTCACCACATGAACATCACCAAGAACAAAGGGATATCGCCGAAACAACAAAAGGAATCGATACGCTCCCTTCTTTCTTATCTGAACATGATGCGCAAATAAAACAAGTTTACGCTGTGGCAGCAAAACACGCTGAATTACTTCAATGGATTCCATGCTACTGCGGATGCGGTGAAAGCGTCGGGCATAAAAGCAATAAAGACTGTTTCATTCGTGAAATCAAAAAAAATGGTCAAGTTGTTTGGGATTCTCATGCAACAACTTGTGTAAATTGTCTACAGATTGCATTAGACGCGGCAAGGTTACAAGACAAAGGGAAATCACCACTTGAAATTCGAAACTACATCGATAATAAGTATAAAGAAGGATATGCGAAACCAACACCTACTCCAATGCCAAAATCATAAAGGCGCTATCCGCCAATCAGGCTTTTATGATTTACTTTATAATGTATTAAATTTGAACGAAATAAAAAAGCGAGGGAGATAATCCCTCGTTTTTTTATCCCGCATTAACGGGCAGTAAGACCCCCACCTCAAGATGCAGAGAGAAACGAGGAAGATAGGCGGGGGATAACTGCCCGTAGAAGCCCGATTAGTTCAACTAACCATCAGTGGGGGATGAAGATGGAAGTTTCACTTTATGCGAAATCACTCTCTTTTTCGTAAGAGTACCACCTCCGAAGCGAAGTTCCAACTGTATCGTCTGCATCCTTTATACGAAATGTTATGTTTCTCGCACCCGATTTCACACATATTTTCACATTACATAACGATGCTGATTCTTGAAGTACTGTTTTAGAAACCGTTAACGCCTGTATATGACTTTTTTTTGTATACACCGTTATTCGTCCAATTCGGCGATATATGACAGTAAGCTGCTCTCCCGTAATACACCAACGCGCATCATAGTATCTCCGATAACCTAGAACTGCGCCAACGATGAGAAAAATAGGTGCTACATATTTTACCATTGAAGTTTGAGATAATGTAATCGCTATGAATAAAAGAACAGGCACAATAACTCTTATCATATAGCGCTCAAATGATCGTTTTGGTAAATGTTGAAACGAAGACGGAGCTCGATAATCAGGAAAATAACGCTGCAATAAATATGGAATATGGCTTCGCTTTACGAGCGGAAAACAGACAAGGCGAAAACCTGCGTATTCTTCTTCTTTTGAACTCGAACTCGCACTCACAAAACGAATTGTAGCATAACCAAGCCATTGCCGAATTATATTTTCCTCTACTTTAATTGCTTGAATACGATCAAGCGGAACAATAAGTTTTTTCTTCTCAAATAATCCCCTCGTAATAACAAGTTCATCCTTTTGTTTCACAACTGTAAATCCATGATACTTCTGATATACAAGCAACGTACCGAGTAACCATCCCGCTGTAAGAACAGCAATTGCAACTTCTCCGTAAAAAGAAGGTGTTTGTGATTGAAAATTTTCTAGCTTAAAATGAATCGAAACGTACTCATCTATCTCTGTATAAATACCAAGTAACACCGAAAATACAAATCCAATACTGCCTGATGTAGCCGCATATAGAAACGTCTTTTTATTCGATAATGTGAATATCGGTAGCACGGCAATATCCTCTTGTATCATTCTCCTCCTTTCAGAAAGCTGCCCTTGAATATGACTCGCTTCTTCTTTTGTAATTATTTGTAATACTATTTCTGCCCCTTCCCTACTTCCCGCCGTATCAATTTGCAGTTCCGTTAATCCAAACAAACGATGAATTATATTTTGTGATTCATGAATTGCCTGAATTCGTTCTTTCGGAATGTACTTTCGTTTTTTGTTTAACCATCCTTGCTCAAGGATCACTTGTTCTTCAGTAATTGTATATGTAAATCGATACCAACGCATCCAAGCAATAAAGGTGAGAATAAACAAAGGTACAAGGCTAAAAATAATCGTATTCATCAGAATTGAAAACGGTAAGCTATCGCGAAACTTAAATAAGAAAATAAGGTAAAGAGGAAATAATGTCGATGCATGTTTCACAACTGACAATAGGATTGACAACGAATGGATTCTATTTCTTCTATACATCGGCAACCGCCACCTGTGTTAAAGTAGAAAGTTGCTCCCGTAAATATTCTGCATCTTCATATGCAATCGCCGGAATTGTATGAATTGTCGCTGCTGTCGTAATATCCACTGATGCTAATTGATAATAACGTAAAAATGGGCCTTGCCTTACATCTACATGTTGCACACGAATCATTGGAATTAATGTTTTCTCTGTAATAAATACACCTCGCTGTAAGTCAATCTCTTGTCCACGTATCATATAACGCCATCTCTTCCATCTAAGCTTTGGATATATACCAATTGTAAAGATAGCATGTCCACAAAAAAAACAAAGAAATAAGAGTTGCAAGTTTGTCATACCTCGAAATGCATCAAGCCAATATATCACTCCGCCATAAGCAATCCAAACAATAATATTGATTGAAAATGCCGTTAATCTCCATACTTGAATTGCTCGTTCATCAACCGATTTTAGTAACCTTGGACTCATTGACTCACCCTCCCCACCTCTTCGTTTTCTTAATTTTCTTTCTATTAATTATAAACATATTTCCTTTTCTTTCCCATAACATTCTGTTAACAAATTCTTTCAAGTGTATTTCTTCTTTTCCGTCGCACACTATATATAACTCCTCATTAAGGAGGCACACAATGCAAACATACACCGACTACGATAAAGCTCTCTATTACACATATTGCTGTAATTGGGAAAAGCTGCTTGTACTTATGGTACAAACAGAAGATGAGTTGTTTTCGAAACGAATTGAACACTTTCTACATGCTTATCAATACGGTAAAGATTTATCAGAAGTTGATCAAAAACTCCAACTTTTGTTTCAATATATTGATCATGCAACGCAAAAAACATATACAGAACAAGCGGAGCAAGTTCATATGTAAATAAAGTGAAACTTCCATTAGTAAGTAACTTTCTAATGACAACCATTAAACCAATTAGGCTTTTACTACCATAAAACGCTATCCCTATACACTGGGATAGCGTTTTTGTATATTTTTCCAAAGCTCTGTTCATAATACTTATTATGAATATTAAGTAGACGGACGTGATTATGTGAAAAAACACATTTACTTATTTTTACTTATTACATTATTTATGATTAGTTGCCAAAAATCATCCAAACAAAATAATGCTGAACACTTCCAACCATTTCAAGGAGCTAAAGACGCTCAAGGAATATTTAACGTACTACTTATCGGAAATGATTCTCGCGGAGAAAAACAAGCTAGGGCTGATACAATCATGATTGCACAATACAATAAAAAAGAAAAAACTGCAAAACTCGCTTCTATTATGCGTGATAGCTACGTAGAAATTCCTACCTATGATAAAAAATATAATAAAATTAATGCCGCCTACTATTATGGCGGTCCTGAATTATTA
Source organism: Bacillus sp. GB_SG_008 (assembly GCF_052038115.1). Lineage (NCBI taxonomy): Bacteria > Bacillati > Bacillota > Bacilli > Caryophanales > Bacillaceae > Bacillus > Bacillus sp. GB_SG_008. The sequence goes on from NZ_JBPZSK010000011.1 coordinate 85,709, forward strand.
CGAAAAACCATTCAACATAACTTCGGAATTGATGTATCTCATTACGTTACAATCGACTTTGCGGCATTCGAAAAAATTGTAGATACCGTCGCTCCAGAAGGAATTACTGTAAATGTAACGCAAACAATTATCGATGATATGGGATTACATTTACAACCCGGATCCCAACAATTACATGGAAAAGAATTACTAAAATATGCACGTTTCCGTCATGATGCTGAAAGTGACTTTGGACGTGTACAACGCCAACAAGAAGTACTACAAGCTCTGCAAAAAACCTTTACCGAAAAAATTCAATCCGTAGACGGTATATTCCAATTACCCACAGTAATACAAGACCTTCTCCCTTATATTCATACTAGTATGGATACTCAAACATTATTTTCACTCGGTAGCAACGTTTTATTCCATCCTATTGAAAAGATGGAAACGATGCGAATTCCAGTGGCAAATGGATATGAGCCAAAAACATACGAGCATGCCGGGGCAGTATTACAACTTCATCCACAAAAAAATAAAGAAGCAATTCAAAAATTTTTTATCGATTCAACGAAGGCTGTTAATCATTAATTTTGCTCGTTACAATCAAGTAAAAACAAGGTGTACATCACCTTGTTTTTTTTATTCCCAAGTTTTCAGCGCAAAAAACTTTTATTATGTTTAATATTTTCTCTTTCTTTTCCACTCCTCCTCGTACTATAATTTTGTATGTAACTATTATAAGAGAGGTATGGAGAATGGATCGCGAGAAAAAACAAGAAACTTTGTTATTTACGGCTTGGGGAACTTCGTTTATCGCTACACTCGGAAGTTTATATTTTTCCGAAATTATGAAATTTGAACCATGTACATTATGTTGGTACCAACGTATTTTTATGTATCCATTTGTGTTACTACTTGGCATTGCAATTGCACGCAAAGATTATCGCATTGCCACATATTCCTTACCAATCGCAAGCATTGGTGCCTGTATATCGCTATATCATTATGCCCTTCAAAAGATACCTGCTTTTTCAGAAGCTGGAGCAGTGTGTGGGCGAGTTCCTTGTACAGGAGAGTATATTAATTGGTTTGGCTTTATCACAATCCCATTTCTAGCACTAACTGCTTTTATAATTATTGCCATCTGCAGTTTTCTTTTACTAAAAACAAATAAGGAGATGAAATAATGAAGAAAATGTTTCTTTTTGGCGGCATTGTCGTCGTTTTATTAATCGCTATTTTTGCAGTAACAAAAGTTGAACAAAAACAAGAAAACAAAACAGATTACTACACAAATAAAATTTCTTTAGAAGATCTCCAAAAAAATGTAAAAGAAAAGAAAGATCAAACGATTTACTTCTATCAGACAAACTGTGTACACTGCCAAAAAGTATCACCAATTATCGTTCCAATGGCAAAAGATATGAACATTGATATGAAAGTCATTGACTTAGAAAAGTATCCAACTGGATGGGACGAATTTAAAATTACAGGTACGCCAACGATCATTCGCTTTAAAGAAGGAAAAGAAGTAAGCCGCATTGAGGGAGAACAACCGAAAGACAAATTCGAAGAGTGGTTTACAGCAAACAATAAGTAACAAGAAAAGGAAACTTCCTTTATACATGAAGTGAGTACAAAAATCTCACACTACTTGTATAAGGAGGGGATCCTATGCCAGAGGTACGATGTTCTGTCTCCAACTGCTCATTTTGGGGACAAGGTAACTTTTGTCAAGCAAATGCCATCCTCGTTCAACCTGACTCTCAAGAATCTATTCAATCAGAGGACGAGTCATTTACAGATACAATATTATCTGGACAAACGATAGAAAGCTCGGCAACAACAAGTGTAGAAACATGTTGCCATACCTTTCAACCAAGATATTAAACAACTGCCCATCTCGCACTGTATGAGATGGGCTTTCTTTTTTCTCTTTTTCCTTTCATACTATATATGAATAAAATCAGTTAGGAGCGAATGAGATGAAACAAGTTTTCTGTATTGGGGAATTATTAATTGATTTTGTTTGTCGTGATCCAAACGTATCGTTAATGAATGGAATAAGATTCGAAAAGAAAGCGGGCGGAGCTCCTGCAAATGTTGCTGCAGCAATTACAAAATTAGGCGGAAAAGCTGCTTTTATGGGACAAGTCGGAAATGATCCATTTGGAGAATTTCTAGAAAAAACTTTACAAGATGCAGACGTTGATACATCTATGCTTATAAAAGAAAAACAAACTACTCTTGCCTTCGTTTCTCTTGACTCACATGGCGAGCGTGATTTTACATTTATGCGCGGAGCAGATAGTGAATATAAGTTTGAACAAATTGATTTATCAAAAATAAAACGAAACGATATCATTCACTTCGGTTCAGCTACAGCATTGCTGCCAGGCCAATTGAAAGACACGTACATAAAGCTTTTGCAATATGCAAAAGCAAAACAATTATTTATTTCCTTTGATCCAAATTACCGAGCTTCATTAATTACAGACTTGCAGAAATTTCGTAAAGACTGTATCACTTTCATCGTTAACGCTCATTTCATAAAAGTAAGTGCTGAAGAAGCAAGCCTCCTTACTGGTGAAACAAATATGTATAAAGCTGCTGAAGCATTATTATCATACGGAGCAAAAACTATTGCCATTACACTTGGAGAACGAGGTACACTTCTTACAACAAATGAGAATCAAACTATTATTCCATCCATTACCGTACAGCAAATCGATACAACTGGTGCCGGTGATGCTTTCGTCGGTGCAATGCTGTATCAGTTTGCAAAAGAAGAACGCGTTCATATGGATTTTACAACATTACAACAATATATATCATTTGCAAACAAAGTTGGTGCACTTACTTGCACAAATTACGGAGCAATATCTTCACTCCCAACACTTGAAGATATAAAGTGAAACTTCCATCAGTGGTTTTTTCCCACTGATGGTTAGTTGAACCAATCGGGCTCTTATGAGCAAATGTCTCCCTGGTAGTAGTCAGATAAAAGCGTACGATTAATCGTACGCTTTTATCTTAAAATAACCCCTTTTTCCAGACAGCATGCATCATTGTAATATATACAATAACAATAAAAACCGTACCACATAATGTAATCCAGCGATATATACTATCTTCACTCTCTCTCGCTTCTACAAATGCCCATACAAATCCCACTAATAATAATAAGTCTACATACGGGATATACATAGAAAAAATAAATGAAACAAACAAATATATAACAAATAAACAAAGTGTAATTAAAAAAAGTTTAAATGCAAATGTACTGTCTCCATTTTGCATAGCATATGCCCTCCTCAGCTTTACAATATTATATTCAGAGAGGGATTTTGATGCGATAAAGTGAAACTTCCATCAGTGGTTTTTTTTCATCCCCCACTGATGGTTAGTTGAGCCAATCGGGGTCTTACTACCCGCGAATAGCGGGATAAAAAAAGGATACCCTATCCCATCGGTATCCTTTACTTCACTTCATATTTTCGTTTGTATATATTACTCAGTACGGAGTTAGGAATTTGTTCATACCTTACCATTGTTTCTTTTTCATCCATAATATATAAATTATTTCCTATATAATAAAACCCTTTTTTTCCTTGTGAATACACAGGATATACTTCATTCGGTAGTACTGTTTTCATTTCTGTAAATTGTCCGTTCGGTTCTTGCCAATATATTTTCGTCTGATCTACCGTTGTAATCTTCCCAATCTGTTCTTCCTCTAACACACGTCCGTTCCAGCTAACAACCCGGTATCCAAATTGATGCGCCGCATATTCAGGAGATGTATGAAAATGAGCAATAATTACCTTCGTTTGTAATGGAACTCGATCATACAACCATTGAATATCTCGATCATGCATGCGAATACATCCATTTGACTGACGACTGCCAATCGACCATTCACGATTTGTTCCATGAATCCCATATTCATTTTTATTTAAGCCCATCCACCTGGTGCCGAGTGGATTATTAGGTGAACCGCCCGGAATATTTTTTCTGTGATATGCTTTATTTTTATATTTATTAATAATGCAAAATGTTCCTTCTGGCGTAGGAGTATTTGTCCTTCCTGTTGTTACAGGAAAAGTTCGAACATAATTTCCATCTTCGAAAAAAGATAATTGATTTGTCGTTAGATTTATAAGTAATAAATGATCTGTCTCCTCAGCAGAAATAATTGGTACATATAAAAAAAAGAAAAGAAATAACAATGCAAGTGAACATGCTTTTTTCATCAATGTCACCTCCACATTCTCCTCAAAATCTCACCATGAAATACTATGGTTCATTTAGCTTTTACTATAAATCCAATTCTTATTAATGAGAGCTGACCTTAAGGCACGTATGTGCCTTTAAAAGTCAGTCTCTTTTTTACGTATCCGCAAAAATATCAGCGTTATTCGCGATATATCGGCGCTTCGACAGAATATAAAGTGAAACTTCCATCAGTGACGCTTTTCTCACTGATGGTTAGTTGAACCAATCGGGCTTTTACGGGCAATTTTCTTCCCAGCTCTTCTCCATTCTTTACTGCCCGTTAATGCGGGATAAAGACCCTTCGACACATCCGACATGCAAATAGTCGGTTCACTAGCTAGTCCAATACCACCTAACCATTCACAATAACGCCGCCATTTACATGAAGCATTTGTCCAGAAACATAAGTAGAGTCATCAGAAGCTAAATACACATATGCCGGTGCTAGCTCAGATGGTTGTCCCGGTCGTTTCATTGGTACATTACTGCCAAATTCCGATACTTTTTTCTTATCAAAACTTGATGGAATTAGCGGTGTCCAAATTGGACCTGGTGCAACTCCGTTAACACGAATGCCTTTTGGAGCTAGCGATTTTGCTAATGAACGTGTAAAGGCAACAATCGCTCCTTTTGTTGCTGAATAATCGATTAACTGCTCATTTCCTTCATACGCCGTAATGGAAGCAGTATTCACAATTGTATCGCCTTGTTTTAAATGAGCTAGCGCAGCTTTTGTAATATAAAAATACGAGAAGATATTAACCCGAAACGTCTTTTCAAGTTGCTCTGCTGTAATTTGCTCTAAACCTTGCTGCGGATATTGCTGAGCAACATTATTTACAACAATATTTAAACCTCCCAATTGCTTTGCAGCCTCCGCTACAACTTGCTGACAATGCTGTTCATCACTTACATCTCCCGGAAATAAAAAACATTGTGCACCTTGCCCTTCTACCCAACGCTTCGTTTCTTCTGCATCTTCATGTTCATCTAAATAAGCAATTGCTATATTCGCGCCCTCTTTTGCAAAAGCAATAGCTACTGCTCTCCCAATTCCGCTATCCCCTCCTGTAATAAGTGCATGTTTCCCTTGCAGCTTCCCGCTTCCTTTATACTTCTCATCTATACATTTTGGGCGTGGATTCATGATTTTCTCAATTCCCGGTTGTTTCTCTTGATGTTGTGGTGGCAATGTTTTCTTTGGTTGTTCTTGTTGCGTCATACAGAAAAAACCTCCTTATCATATATCTTTCTTATGATATGCGAAATCAAAAAATATACTTATTCTTATATAAACGAAATATATAAGCAGAAAAGGCATTTAATATTCGAAATTCCGTCATAAAATACAGAGAAATATAAAGTTTTTATGTAAAACTCTTGCCAAAAAACAAATTAACGAATATTATATATAACTGTTGTGACAATTATTCGTAAAAAGAAAGGATGTTTTTATGTTTAACCTTTCAAAACATCAAACTTCTATTAAAACTGAAATTATGGCTGGTATTATTACCTTCTTAACAATGGCATATATTATTGTCGTAAACCCAGTCATCCTTGGTGATGCAGGCGTTCCATTTGAACAAGCATTTACAGCAACAATCATTGCCGCTGTCGTTGGAACATTATGTATGGCGCTCTTTGCAAATTTACCAATTGCAATTGCACCAGGGATGGGATTAAATGCTTACTTTGCTTACTCTGTTGTAAAAACTCATGAAGGTATGACATTTGCAATTGCTTTCTCTGCTGTCTTCGTGGCAGGTATGATTTTAATTTTGCTATCATTAACTTCTTTCCGTACAAAATTACTGGAAGCTATTCCTGAAAACTTAAGACATGCCATTACAGCTGGTATCGGTTTATTTATCGCATTTATCGGCTTACGCCTGACAGGCATTGTTACGAAACATCCCACAAATTTAGTTGGGCTTGGGGATCTTCACTCTCCTCCCGTTTTACTTGCATTAGCTGGACTTGGTATTACGTTAGTACTTATGTCTTTAAACGTGAATGGTGCATTATTTATCGGTATGTTATTAACAGGAGTTATCGCTTACTTTACTGGACAATTAACGTTCTCAAACGGAATTACATCTCTGCCTGGTTTACCTGAAGGCGTGATTGTTTCCAATCCAATTACAGCATTTTCTGATGTTATTAACTACGGATTATACGGCGTTGTCTTCTCGCTCCTCCTTGTAACATTATTCGATACAACAGGTACATTACTTGGGGTTGCACAGCAAGGCGGGTTTATGAAAGATGGTAAACTTCCAAACTCCGGTCGTGCCCTTCTTTCAGATTCTATCTCAGCAACGATTGGCTCAATGTTCGGTACAACACCAACAACTGCTTATATTGAATCTTCTGCTGGTGTTGCGGCTGGTGGTCGTACAGGTTTAACGACACTAACTGTTGCGATATTATTTGCAGTAGCTGCATTCTTCGGCCCGCTTGTCAGCGCAGTATCCGGTGTTGCCGCTATTACATCTCCATCACTAATTATTGTTGGTAGTTTAATGATGGGCGCAGTTCGTCATATTGATTGGGATACATTTGATGAAGCTTTCCCAGCATTTTTAGTCATTTTAACCATGCCGCTTACATCAAGCATTGCAACAGGTATTGCGCTCGGCTTCATTTCATACCCGCTTATGAAAGTGGCAAAAGGGCAATTCCGTGCAGTTCATCCGCTTGTATACGTATTTGGTATTTTGTTCGCTTATCAGTTGGTATTCTTACCACATTAAAAATCACACAGAAAATTAAAATCCCGTATTCAATAAAGAATACGGGATTTTTATAAATCAGTTTATCTTGTTTCAAGTAACACCTAGTCGAAAGAAGTTTATTAGTTAAATATTACTTAGCTAATTAAGAAAAATTCAGTTTCCAGCCCAAACATCTTTTCCGTATCGTCCTTCACGTTGTAAATGATCCAACCAATTTCTTGCCTCTTGTTCACTGACTCCATGAATTTCTTGATATGCGTGACAAAGAGTATTTTCTACATCCGGAGCCATTCGACTTCCATCACCACAGATATAAAGGTAGGCACCGTTATCTAATAACGAAATTAAATTCGCTCCATCTTGTTTCATTAAATGCTGTACATATGTTTTTGGATGTCCTTCCCAGCGAGAAAAAGCTGTGTGTAAAGATAGTAAGCCATCTATTTCATCTTTTTCTAGTTCTGTACGATAGAGGTAATCTTTTTCAGGATGACGACAACCGAAATACAGATGCGCTTCTCCTAAGTTAACACCTTTTTGCTTTTGAACACGACGCGTTTGTAAAAATCCACGGAATGGTGCAACTCCAGTGCCTGGTCCAACCATGATAATTGGTATTTCTAGATCTTCAGGTAACTGAAATCTTGATTCTGGAGTTCGAACAAAACAAGTAATCTCCTCTTCATTGTGACACTGAGCTAAATAGTTAGAAGCGACACCTTTATATTCTCCTTGTCCACTCCATGCAGATCCACTCACTACACCAACCGTGATACTTAGACGATCCTGCGCAACAAGTGGAGAGCTTGAAATAGAATAGTAACGCGGTTTGAGCGCAGGGAGAAGTTCTAAAAAGCGATCAAATGGGATTTCGCACGCTTCATACTTTTCAAGAAGATCCAACATTGAAATGTGTTTCTTTAAGATTTGGTCCTGATAAACTCCATCTTCCAATAATGCTTCCAATTCGTATTTATGAGGAGGACAAACTGTAAATCTTGCCAATTCCCGTATTTGTGCTCGAGTTGCCGATTCCTGAATCTCAACACTATAGCTAAGAAGGTCAAATAAACTAACAGGACGGTCCAAAGGAAGATGAACTGTACTACGTCCACTTGCACTCAGTACGACTTGATCCTTCCCGTTTAATCCAAATCGTTTTAAAATTCGGTTGACATTTTTCCGGCTGTTACTTGGCAGCACTCCAAGATGGTCTCCTTCCTGATAAGTAACTCCTTCCGGCAAGGCTATCTCAATATGTCGAGTGCTCCGTTCACTTTCAGCTGACTGAAGCTCCTGGCCAGCAATCACCGTTGCATAGACAGCTTTGTTATTTTGAGCGATCGGATTAGCAGGAGGACCTGAAATCAACTGAACGGAAAGCGATGATTGATGAGACACTATTTCTGTTCCCTCTTTCATATTTAGGCCAAAAGCATTCGAGACATCCTTCCACATGTTCTTTTGCCATTGAGCGAAATCATTCTCAAAATCTCCTCCGGCGTCTGCCTCTCCTCTTGTGGTAAGCCTCATAGCACCTTTCTGTTCCAGCTCTTTATCAATGAATTTCGGAACACTCTGGTAAGTATTCGCCCAATTTCGATCTCCACAGCCAAAAACTGCATACCTGATCCCTGTACATTCCTCCGTATCTGCTTGTTCCAGCCATTTTACGAACTGAGCGGCATTCTCAGGAGGTTGACCATTGTATGAAGAAGTTACAATAAGCACTGCACCTTCTTTAGGTAACTTTCCGATATAATCGTTCAATATTCCCACATTGCTCTGAAAACCCAGTAACCGTGCATGGTCTGCGAGCTTCCTAGCAAACTCTTCCGCTCTGCCTAAGTTTGAACCATATAATACAAGCAGAGGTACGTTTTCGGCCCCTTCAAGTACTTGTTGTTTTGAATATTGCGAAGTCAGTTTCTTCTTTTCTTCATTTTTCTTCTCATCTGCCAACGAAGAATCCAGTAAAGATGAGACTTGCTTCCCTTCTCTTAATTTAATTCTAATTCTGAAATTTTCCGGTTTTATGGTCAATGTTTGCTTAATCTTCAACTGATAGTTTTCATAATCAATTAATTCAAACTTTTGAAGAATCATCCCAAGTACCAGAGTGGCTTCATAAAGTGCGAACTGCATACCAATACAAGCACGTTGACCATTCCCAAATGGTTTATATGCATGATTTGGTACTTTGGAAGGGTCTGCGAAACGTTCCGGACGGAATTCTTCTGCATCTTCTCCCCACACTTCTTTATCCCGATGAAGCGCGGGAAGAAGCACGGTCAAACCTTCACCTTTTTTCACATGATACTGTCCGCCGATTATAGTATCCTCCTTTGGATACACATCAAAAGATGGAGCGGTCGGCCATAACCGTATGGCCTCGTTAAGAATCATGCGAATGTATTTGAGGTTTAGCACTTGTTTATAAGATGGAGTGGAATCACCAAGGACCTGATCCACTTCTTCGTATGCTTTCTTCAGAACTTCCGGATGTTTCAGTAAAAAATAAGTCGTAAAGGATAATAAACCACTTGTTGTTTCATGCCCAGCAATTAAGAAGGTAATAATTTGGTATCGGATATTCTCATCATCCAACACTTCCCCGGTCTCAGGGTCTTTACTGTTTAACATACGGGCCAGCAGATCTATCTCTCCATTATTTCCATTAGCCTTCCGCTCTTTAATAATTTTATCTACCAACGAAAACATGCTTTGTATATCATCTTGGAATTGTCTGTTTTTTCTAATCATCAGAGTATCCATGCCCTTCGAGCGGGCAACTTTATGCATAGCTTCGTCAAGTGCACGTACCATGCTGTCGATAAATGGATCATGTTTTTCTTTATAAAAACTATTAAATCGGTAGTTAAAACCACAAAGACCGATCGTATCCAAAGTAAGGCGGGTCATGTCTCCCGGTACATCGATATGATCACTATCGTGATTCAACCGAGCCCATTTCTGAATCAGCTGCGAAGCGATGTCTAACATCATGGTATGATATCCCTTCATGGCTTGTTGGCTGAATGTTGGCAGCAATATATTATGGGCTTTTCGCCAGTTTGGCTCCGATGTTTTACTCGTAAACAGACCGTCCCCCGTAAATTCGCGTACATGCACCATATCATTTGCAACATGTTTATCAAAACGATTGATATCACAGACTTCAGTTACCAGTTTGTGTTCAGAGATACATATTGTTTTAAAACCTGGAGCAGTCAACCGAAATATTGGCCCATATTCTTTCGCTATCTCACAAAAAGAAATAGTAGGTTGACTCATGTCGAATAAAGGGTAGTTGCCGAGTGGTCCATATGTTTTGGGTTGTGGAATCCCGCCTGTCTGTTCTTCTCTCATTTTTATCCTCCTTCGAAGTTTGAGATATAAAGGAAATTATTTAATATTCAACTTTAATTTTTTCACTCATATTCTTTAGTCCAACTTATTAATTGTTGAATTACTTTTTGTTTTAAGCCTTCATCAATCTTCCCTATCTTAAAAATTTCCGAATAGCATAATCCATCGATGGCTAATCTAATAATTGCAGCCTTTATTGGCTCGATCTCATCCTTTTCCATTTCTTCATATAATTCTTGAGAATCACTTTGGAACTTGGAAAGAAGAAGTGGGTTAGTAAACAAAGTTGCGACATATGCAGAAACAAGCCCGTTTGATAAACCAGTATCGTTTATTGCTGATTCCAAGTAAGCACGATGCCATTTTCCTATGGATTCCGAAGAATTGCTTACTTTATCCCGAACATCCATTAAAAATGCTGACGAATATTCATCAATCATACCTTTTATAATTGCGTCCTTATTAGGAAAATGATAGAGTAATCCTCCTTTACTGATACCAGCCTGTTTCGCGACAGCCTCTAATGTCAATTTTTCCATACCATAATTCTCAATAATAAAAGAAGCAGCAGCTAATATTTCTTTACGTCTTGAATTGCTCATCAAAATGACCTCCATTCTCAGTCAGAAATGAGTGATTCACTCATTTTAAATTTACTATACCGTCTGGACGGTAATTATGTAAAGTGACAATTGTTATATATAACATCGATTATTTTCATCCTAAATTATTCCTCCTAGCATTCGTCTAACAAAATGATAGATAACGAACAATGTGTAGTTTATAATGAAATCATGTTGTTTATATTAAAATTATATCGTTTTTGCTACATAATTCAATTTACATTTAAGACATAAATGTACGATAAGGAACAAAAGGATGAAATCTGTTGTTTATAATGACAATAACGAACAAGGAGATATAAGATGTTGAAAAAAACGGATCTGCGGATTATTCGGACAAAGAAATTTATATATGATGCTTTTATCAAACTGATAGCGGAAAAGGGATACGATGCTATTACCATTCAAGACATCACAGATGAGGCACTCATTAATCGGGCAACATTTTACTCGCATTACAGGGATAAACAAGATTTGTTAACAAAGCTTAGTGAGGAAGCACTAGGAGAGTTGACAAGTAAGATGGTCCTATATGCCCATGTGCAGGGACATCAAATAGATCTTTCGAAATTCGAGGAAATTTTACAATCCATATTTGAGTGTATAGTAAAACATGCAGACTTTTATAAAACCATGCTTGGGCCTAATGGCATTCATGATTTTAACCTACAAATGCAGCAGACTATTATGGATAACCTTGAACAAAATTTCATTGAGCTTAAAATTGAAGACCATGACTTAGATATTCCAAAGGATATGGTATTGCATTTCATCACTTCCTGTGTTGTTGGGATAGCAATTTGGTGGCTTCAAAATGACATGAAATATTCACCGAAATATACTGCACAACAATTAGTGAAGCTTATTACTAAAGGACCCTTGTGTGCAGTTGGTTTTACTTTATTTAATGAGGGCTAGAGTTTTGTTTCATCATTTTTCTCCTTATTTTATTTAGTGTAAGGAAAAAATCAGTAATAAAAAAGCCTTCTTTTAGGCTTTAAATTTGATATTTCAAAAAGTTATTTTGCGGTCTATGACAGCAATCCTGTCACTCCCCCTCCCGATGTGGGCTACGTCCCCTAACCAAAATAAATATGCTTTCCTTAATCATATAATAACGTCTTGTTATGGAGTATATTATATATGAAAAAAGAGGATATATGTCCTATATTAGACATAGTATCCTCTTTAAATTATAGTCTGTTTAAAGTACCTTGAGTCACCTTTTTTATTTACTAAGAAATTGCAATAAATCTTCATACGTTTTCTCAGCATCTTTAAATCCTTGCTCGTACAAGCGTTGTAATTTTTCTGGATTCTTCTCCATACGATCCACTTCTAATTGATCTGTCGGACGAATAACGAATATGTTCCCAGCTGCTTCTTCTTTTTCAATATAATGAAGTGTCTCATTATATACTTCATAACGAGCTAGCATTGTGTTTACTAAATTAGGATATTTTTTATAAGCTTTCGCTGCAACCCATCCAAATTTTGATTTTTTCTTCGTATAGCCTTTATTTCTTGTCAAAATAACAACTGATTTTTGATAACCATCTACCTGTGCCTTTCGAACAGGAATTGGATCTGAAATTCCACCATCCAATAACTTTTTCCCACCGAATTCTACAACAGGTGCCACAAATGGCAATGAACTTGATGCCTGTAACAATGTTAATGCTTCTTCTTGTGTACGGCCTTTTTCAAAATAAACAGGCTGTCCAGTTTCACAATCTGTCGCTCCTACAAGGAAAGATTGCTCATTATTGAAATATGTTTCAAAATCAAATGGAACATGCTGCGTTGGGATTTCACGAAAAATAAAATCCATATCAAAGAGCTGTCGCTTTTTCCAAAGGTTTTTATACGATAAATATCTTGGATGTGTCACATATTCAATGTTTACTGTTTTATTTCTTTCTTTTTGTCTTGAAAGATACGACGCTGCATTACATGCACCTGCCGATACGCCTATCACATATGGAAAATATAAATCGCTTTCCATAAAGTACTCCAATACACCCGCTGTATATACGCCGCGCATACCGCCGCCTTCTAATACTAAACCTGTATTTTCAAGCATCGTTCTCTCTCCTCGTTCTATATATGCTTCTTAATTATTCACATTGTTAAATATCTCTTTCTATTATATATAAAATTTTTAAGAAACCATATTCAGACGACTTATAAAATGAAAAAAATCGTATTCATATACATGAATACGATTCGAGTATGCCCTATATCCGTTGATCTGCTACAATATGAATATCAATATTCTTCGTCTGTCTCATAATTTCATTTACAATTGAACCTTTTCGAATCTCTTCCCATCTTGTTCTTGCCGATTGTCCAAGCAAAATTTGCGTTACCTGTAATTGTTTTGCAACTTGAATAATCGTATCAGCTGGCTTACTCCCTTTTGATTCCTCTAATAAAAAAGTTGCATCAAATTGACTAGTTAAAGCTTTCCATTCTTCGATAATTTGCTTCTTTGCTTCTGATAGAGATTCAATATTTTCTCTTTCTACATTTAAAACATACAACTCAGCATTTAAGCGGTTTGCCATGCGCCATCCTCGGCGAATCAATTTTTCTGCCGTGGAACTGTACTGAACACAAACGAGAATTTTTTCTTTCACTCCAATTGGTTCTTCAGTAAATTGGCTGATTTTCTCATCCATATCATCTGCAACTTCTCGAAGTGATAATTCACGAAGTGCACCTAAATTATTAAGCGTAAAAAAATGATTTAAGCTGCGTTGAATTTTTTCTTCTTTATATATCTTTCCATCCATCAATCGTTTTCTCAGTACTTCTGGTGTTACATCAACAAGCTGAATTTCATTTGCCTTTTGCAAAATGAAATCGGGAATACGCTCTCTTACTTTAACCCCTGTAATTTGTTCTACAATATCGTGAACACTCTCCAAATGTTGAATATTAAATGCAGATAAAACATCAATACCAGCATCCAATAATTCTTCCACATCCTTATAGCGTTTTTTATGTTTAGAACCTGGAATATTTGTATGAGCCAATTCATCAACAATAACAACTTCCGGTGCCCTTTTTATAATTGCTTCTACATTAAGCTCGTGAAACACTTTTCCTTTATAATCAATTTCTTTTAAAGGAACAGCTTCTAAATCAGCGATCGCATCGTCTGTTTCTTTTCGCCCATGTGTTTCAATCAAACCAATGACAATATCAATGCCTTCCTTTCGCATCTCTCTAGCATCAAAAAGCATTTTATAACTTTTTCCGACTCCAGGAGCCGCTCCGACATAAAGTTTTAATTTCCCGCGGTTCAGTTGACGAATATATTCTAAATACTCTTCTGGTGTACGCCTTTGGAACGTTGGCTTATAATCATCTGCATACATTACAAATCCCCCTATCCGACCAAACAACGCTACCTCAATCTAAGTGATTGAGGTAGCATTGTTATTATCCCGCTATTCGCGGGCAGTAAGAGCCCGATTGATTCAACTAACCATCATTTGGGGATGAAAAACCCCCAATGATGGAAGTTTCACTTTATTTCATCATTTTTTGTAATTCTAGATTTAGTTTTAATACATTGACACGATCTTCACCAAATAATCCGAGTGCCGGCCCTTCTGTTTGAGATTCAATAAGTTTATTAATTTTTTCTTTCGGAATATTCGTTATCTTAGAGATACGATCTACTTGTGCGTAAGCCGCTTGTGGACTAATATCAGGATCTAATCCTGAACCTGAATTCGTTACTAAATCCATCGGAACCTCCGAAACAGGAACTGTTGGATTTTCCTTCTTCCAAGTTTCTACACTCTCTTCTACACGTTTTAATAAATCTGGATTAGATGGTGCATAGTTATTAGATCCAGATGCTTCTGCTTTATATTCTATACTAGACACACGTCCGTGGAAATAACGTGGATCTGTAAAATTTTGACCAATTAATTCTGAACCAATTACCTCATTTTTTTCATTATATATAAGACTTCCGTCTGCATTATCTTTCATAACCGCTTGTGCAATTCCGGTAACTAGCAATGGATATACAAGCCCGCACACAATAAGAAATGTAAAAGTTATACGAATGACAGGTGAAAGTATCTTTTGTTTTTCAAGCATTTTCATTTCCCCTTTTCCTTAAATGAGCAGTCCTACAATCATGTCAATCAGCTTAATACCAATGAATGGAACAATCATTCCCCCAAGTCCATAAATAAGTAAATTACGTCCTAACAATGCATTAGAGCTCATCGGTTTATAAGCAATCCCCTTCATTGCTAGCGGAATAAGCAGCGGGATAATAATCGCGTTAAAAATAAGCGCTGATAAAATCGCTGATAACGGTGAATGTAATTTCATAACATTCAAAGCTTCCATTTGTGGAATTGCCAAAGTAAACATCGCTGGAATAATGGCAAAGTATTTGGCAATATCATTGGCGATACTAAATGTTGTTAATGCACCGCGTGTCATTAATAGCTGCTTACCGATTCCTACAACTTC
This sequence comes from Bacillus sp. GB_SG_008, assembly GCF_052038115.1. Taxonomy (NCBI): domain Bacteria; kingdom Bacillati; phylum Bacillota; class Bacilli; order Caryophanales; family Bacillaceae; genus Bacillus; species Bacillus sp. GB_SG_008. The sequence goes on from NZ_JBPZSK010000011.1 coordinate 101,199, forward strand.
AATAATTTTCGTTGGGTTTGAATCTAAGTCAATCATATTTGCTGCTTCTTTTGCTGCTGCGGTACCGCTATTCATCGCAAGTCCAACATCCGCTTGCGCTAAAGCCGGTGCATCATTTGTACCATCACCTGTCATCGCAACAAGCTTTCCTTTTTCTTGCTCTGCTTTAATAACCGCAATTTTATCTTCTGGTTTACATTCTGCTACAAATTCATCCACACCTGCTTCTTTCGCAATTGTTGCGGCAGTGAGCGGATTATCACCTGTACACATCACTGTTTTAATTCCCATTTGACGAAGCTGTTCAAATCGTTCACGCATACCTGGTTTTACAGTATCTTTTAAATAAATTAATCCGTAAATACGATTATCAGCTGCAACTGCAAGTGGTGTACCACCTTCTTTTGCAATTAAATCGGCTTTTTGATTTAAGTCTTTCGGAACTGTACCGCCTTGCGATTGTACCCATTCAAGTACAGCACCAACTGCACCTTTTCTTACCTTTGTACCATCTACTAGGTCAACACCGCTCATTCGTGTCTCAGCTCTAAATGGAACAAACTCACCTTGCTCTGCAAGTGTACCGTTATAAGAGAATGCTTTTGATTGTACGTATTCAATAACAGAACGTCCTTCTGGCGTCTCATCTAACACAGAGCTAAGCGCTGCCCATTTTGCAACTTGTTCAATTGTTTCATTTCCTACTGGTAAAAGCGTATGTGCCATACGATTACCGAATGTAATTGTACCTGTTTTATCTAAAATAATTGTGTTAATATCACCAGCTGCTTCAACTGCTTTACCACTCATTGCTAAAACGTTAAACTTCGTTACACGGTCCATACCTGCAATCCCAATTGCAGATAACAAACCACCAATTGTTGTTGGAATTAAACAAACAAGAAGTGCAACAAGTATGGACATATCAATTTGAAACCCAAGATAATTCGTAAAGATTGGTAACGTAACAACAACGATTAAGAAAATAAGTGTTAAACTCGTTAATACAGTGTTTAGAGCAATTTCATTTGGTGTTTTTTGACGAGATGCTCCTTCTACTAAAGAAATCATTTTATCTAAGAAAGATTCACCAGGATTACTCGTAATTTGAATTGTAATTTCATCGCTAACAACGATCGTACCGCCTGTAACGGAGCAAAAATCACCTCCAGCCTCTTTCATAACTGGTGCGGATTCCCCTGTAATAGCTGATTCGTCAACAGACGCTAAGCCGCGAATAACTTCCCCATCACTTGGAATCATTTCCCCTTGCTTTACAATAACAATATCGCCTTTTCTCAGTTCAGTTGCTGAGACTTGAACAACATCTCCATTTTCTTTTATTACATTTGCAAATACATCTTTTTTAGATTGTTTTAATGAATCAGCTTGCGCTTTTCCACGCCCTTCTGCCAATGCTTCTGCAAAGTTAGCAAACAAGACAGTGAATAATAGAATAAGAGAAACCGTTATATTGAACCATCCTGGGATATTACTAGATACATTAGGTAGAAATGATAAGATCAATGTTAGAAAAAATCCAATTTCCACCACAAACATAATAGGATTTTTCACCATAACTCGCGGGCTCAATTTTGCAAACGCTTCTTTTATAGCATGTGTAATAATGTCACGATCCATTATTTTTTCTTGGCTTACTTCATTTTCTGCCCCCGTTTTTGAAGATGCAATTGATTGATTAGTTTGTTTATCTTTTACCACTACAGGTTCCATCATTTACCCTCCATTACTTCAATGTAAGAAATTCTGCGATTGGTCCTAACACTAACATTGGGAAAAACGTCAATGCACCGACAATCACAATTGTTCCAACGAAAATGCCACCAAATAAACTATTATCTGTACGGAATGTTCCGATTGTTTCTGGTACTACCGTTTTCTCTTTTAACGAAGCTGCTACAGCCAGCATTGTAATTAAGCTGAAATAGCGTCCCAAGAACATCACTACACCAGTTGTAATATTCCAAAACGCTGTGTTGTCTGCTAAACCTTCAAAACCTGAACCATTATTCGCAGCCGAGGAAGTAAATTCATATACAACTTGTGTCAAACCATGGAACCCAGAATTTGAAATCGCATCCGTTCCTAAATGAGTGGAAAAAGCCAACGCTGAAAATCCTAAAATAAGTAAAGGCTGAAATAGTATTGTTACCGCAATCAATTTCATTTCCTTACCTTCAATCTTTTTCCCTAAAAATTCTGGTGTGCGTCCCACCATTAATCCCGATATAAAGACAGCGATCATTGCGTACATAATGATATTGACAAAACCTGCGCCAACTCCGCCAAACACTGTATTTAACATCATATTTACAAGTGGTACTACTCCACCAATTGGTGTTAACGTATCGTGCATTGTATCAACGGCACCTGTTTCCGCCGCAGTTGTTACAGTAGCATACAGTGAAGAAAAGACTGTTCCAAATCGAACTTCTTTCCCTTCCATACTGCCTTGATCATGCTGCATACCTATTTGGTTTAACGCTGGATTTCCATGTAATTCTGCCGTCACGATTGTTGCAAATCCCATTAAAAATACGATGAATAAAGAAGCGAAAAGAACACGTCCTTGTTTTTTATTCCCAACCATTCTTCCATACGTAAATGGTAAAGCTGTTGGCAACAGCATCATCAGCATCATTTGTAAAATGTTACTTATTTGACTCGGATTTTCAAATGGATGCGTCGAATTTGCCCCGAAAAATCCTCCGCCATTGTTCCCTAATTCCTTAATAGAAACGAAAGAAGCAACTGGACCGCGTGATATGGTTTGTTTTGCCCCTTCAATTGTATGAGCTGTAACTGCTCCGTCCAACGTTTGTGGTACACCGAGAGCAACGAAGACCAACGCTGTCACAAACGCAATCGGAAGAAAAACCCTTGTTAAAGCACGTATAAAATCTACGAAGAAGTTCCCAAGTTCCTTACCTGCTAATCCTCTTATAAAAGCCATTACAAGCGCTAATGTTGTTGCTGGTGCTGTAAACATTAAAAACGTAATTGCAATTAATTGTGATAAGTACGATAAACCATTTTCACCGCTATAATGCTGTAAATTTGTATCTGTCATAAAACTAATAGCTGTATTAAAAGCAAGGGTAGGCTCCATCCCTTTAACATGAGTTGGATTTAATGGCAGCACTCCCTGTAATCGAAATATGAAATATACAACAACAATCATGAAAGCATTGAGAGCAACTAATGATAGTGCATATTGCTTCCAACTCTGGTTATAAGGCTTAATACCTGAAATTTTGAAAATGATTTTTTCAACAGGGCCAAATACTTTATCCAATTTACGATTGCCTTGGAACGCCTTCTCTAAATAAATCCCCATTGGTTTTGCAACAAGAACAAATAATATCATTGTGATCAAAACTGCAATCCAAACCATAATAAATACTTCCCCCTAATTAAAACTTTTCTGGATTTAATAACGCATAAACTAAGTACACAGTAAGTGCGGCAACAATAATAGATACTGCAATAATCATTCCTTTTTCCCTTCCTTCACAACATTATCCGACCATCTTGCAAGACCAACCATTGATCCAACTAACACGATTAAAATCCCTATCATAGCGATATCTAACATTCTTTATCCCTCACTAAATGTAAAATTTTACCATCAAGAGCATAAAAAAGAACACTGAGGATCTACTCAGTGTTCAAAAATGAACAACACAAAAGTAAACCTCCTCTCCAAACGCTTACGAGGTTAGCTGTCGGATTCGGGCCTAAAGAGTAGCCCTACTTTCGTCATGAAAGATTCACCCCAAGTGACAATGCACAAAATTGGTTCCCCCGCTCCATTTCTGGACTCAGCGATATCAGGTTGTTTTTTGGAAATTTTATGAACAATTTATGAAAGTAAATATACTCCTCTAAATTTCACTTGTAAAGAGGTGAAATAGCTAAAATATGAAAATATAACACCTGTTAAACGCTTACATTAATGGGAAATACTCTTTTATCATCTTTTTTCTTTTGTTTTCTTCTTTTTTCGTAAAATAGACGTTCTTTTGCAAATTTAAAACAAAAAGGTTATCTCAATACATGAGATAACCTTCTAAACACTTAATCTAAATCATGAAAAAAAGAACGTAAATTACGACCTCTAACATATACTTGCACTAATTCCGTATGTTGTTTCTCATATTCGATAATGTCTTGCTCTAAATATAAACAAATATCTTCTGGTGGAATAATTACAGATGGCTTCGGAAAGAGTGGATCATACTCAACTAACTCATGTACTCGTTCTAACGATAGAGCCCAGCGCGTTGCTAAATCACGACAAAGGAATATTTTCATATTCGTTTCCTCCGCTCCTACTCTAAAATCAAAAACGAAATGTTATCACAAGTTGTAAACACCACTAATTTAACTCCTATCGTTTCATAGAGGCGCTTTGGATATTGTTTATTTCGCGTGACAACCGTAATAGGTGCATGAAAAGAAAAGCGAATACGCTCCGCAAAAAAACTAATTGTGGATAATTCATCTCCTAGTAAAATTACTTTTTTTATTCCTCTGCATATTTTTACAATCATCTTTGATTCATTTGGACAACAATATGCTTGCTGAAATCCACATGCTTTCACTTCATTAACCATATGCTCATTCTCTGTGAAAATGATTATTTTACTTTGTAAAAGCGCTAAATTTTGTAAACTCTTAATTTTTTCCGCTTCTCCTACACAAATGAGTGTGTACTCTTTGTCCTCATCCATGTATTTCATCCTCCCCCGCATAAAAGAATTTTAAATTATATTATTAAAATTCTTTTATACTAGTCGGACCGATGAATTAATGTATTCATTTGCATCATCCTCTCTCAATACGCTTACGGAGTTAGCTGTCGGATTCGGGCTTTGAGAGTAGCCCTACTTTCTCTAAGAAAGATTCACCCCTAGTGACAATGCACAATACACAATTGGTTCCTCCGCTCCAGACTCTGGATTTAGCGTTCTAGAAAAATAGATTCTGGCTGATATAGTACTCCTAATTTCGGAAAAAGTAAACAAGAAAAAAGCCAGTTTTTTCAACTGGCTTTTTCAAAAAAATACATATTTATACATTTATACTTCTACGTCCATAAGCAAAATGATTCGTTGGTCCGTGACCGCTTCCAATGTTCAGTTCGTCTTCAATTGCTATACTAATAAAACACTTTGCTTCACGAACTGCTTCTTCAATCTCATAACCTTTTGCTAATCCTGCCGTTACAGCTGCGGCAAATGTACATCCGCTTCCGTGTGTTTGCTTGGAATCAATACGTTCGCTTCTGTACTCAACAAATGCCTTGCCATCAAACAATAAATCTATTACTTCATTTCCTTGATACGCCGCATGTCCGCCTTTCATGACAACAAACTTCGCGCCTAAATTATGCAGTACTTTCGCAGCTTCTTTACTATCTTCAATCGTATGAATCTTCATTCCTGTTAATACTTCTGCTTCAGGAACATTTGGAGTAATTACTGTTGCAAGCGGCAACAAATGTTCTTTTAATGCCGCAACAGCTTCTTGTTGTAATAAAGATGCTCCGCCTTTTGCAATCATAACAGGATCTAATACAATATTATTCCATGAAAATGATTTGATTTTTTCAGCTACGATTTTAATAATTTCACTACTAAATAACATGCCAAGTTTCACTGCATCTGGTGTTAAATCAGCGCCGATAGAATTTAACTGTTCTTGAATACCTTCCACTGGAACAGGATATACTCCTTGTACACCAAGTGTATTTTGTGCAGTAATCGCTGTAATTGCTGTCATTCCGTACACACCGAGCTCTTGAAACGTTTTTAAATCAGCTTGAATACCTGCACCGCCGCCGCTATCAGAACCAGCAATCGTTAATGCTTTATTCACTTTCATTTTACTCACCCTTTTTAACCAAAGTAACGATGATAAATTGTTTTTGCTTCCGCAATATCTTTTGTACCATGTACGAGCACACGGCCATCCTGAAATGCTACTAGCCGTTTATCATCAACAGAAAACGATAATAAATACGGATTAACGGTTAAATCCATTACACGATCTTGTAACAGATTTTTATACATAGAAAGATCGAACTGTTCTTTATATGGCGGACGAATTTGCACTGTATTTCTGCCGCATAAAACAGCTGTCTTAGAAGTATTTTCCTTACTTAAATACGGATAAACTGCTTCCTCTCCGCATGATAGACATTGTTTTTTTCTCAATTTCTGTACATTCATACATGAATATTCATTTTTCCATACATCAAATGAAACGAGTCCATCGCGAAGGGCTTCATAATCCTCTACTAAAATCTTTAATGCCTCTGCAATTTGATGTGATACAACGATGGATACAGCAGGTGAAACAATCCCTGCAGTATCACATGTCGCTCCGCCAAGCGGGATAGATTGTAATAAACAAGATAAACACGGTGTCTTTCCTGGTAAAATTGTATAAGAAAGACCGTAACTACCGACGCAGGCTCCATAAATCCATGGCACCGAATGTTTTTGTGATATATCATTTACAATAAAACGGGTCTCAAAATTATCTGTTGCATCGATAATAAGATCTACCCCTGTAACAAACTCTTCTAGTTCTTCTGCTGTTACGTCTTGTACGTAGGCTTCTACAACTACACCGCTATTAATAGCTTGTAAGCGGCGCTTTGCTGCCACCGCTTTGGGTAAATTATTTCGTACATCTTCTTCACAATATAACTGTTGACGCTGCAAATTACTCCAATCAATGTAATCGCGATCAACAATCGTTACTTTGCCAATTCCAGCACGAACAAGCATCTCTGCATTCGCACTTCCAAGTGCTCCTGCACCGATAATTAATACATGCTTTTCTCTTATTTTTTGCTGTCCCTCTTCTCCAATTGGAGAAAACAATACTTGACGGGAATATCGACTATTCAAGAATGCTCATTCCTTCTAACGGGCTACTTGCAGTTGCACAGCGCTTACGTGCAATACGTCCCGCTTCAAAACCTAACCGACCTGCATGAATACTCAGCTTCATTGCCTCTGCCATTTTCACAGGATCTTTCGCTCCAGAAACAGCCGTATTCAGTAAAACACCATCTGCACCTAATTCCATCGCAAACGCTGCGTCAGCTGGACTACCGATACCAGCATCAACAATAACTGGAACAGTTGCTTGCTCAATAATAAAGCTTAAATTCAATGGATTTACAATACCAAGACCAGAACCAATTGGTGATGCTCCTGGCATAACTGCATGGACACCTAATTCTTGTAATTTACGTGCTAACACAACATCATCAGACGTATACGGCAGAACAATAAACCCTTCTTTTAATAGCATTTCGGATGCTTTTAACGTTTCAACTGGATCTGGCAATAACGTTTTATCATCACCGATCACTTCTACTTTAATCATGTCACATAATCCTGATGCTTTTGCTAGTTTCGCAATGCGCACTGCTTCTTCTGCTGTTTTTGCTCCTGCTGTATTTGGAAGAAGTGTATACTTTGTTACGTCAATTTTTTCTAGTAAGTTTGGTTGCTCTGCATCAAAAATATCCATACGACGCACCGCAAACGTTAAAATTTCTGCTTCTGATACTTCAATTGCTTTCTTTTGTACATCAAAATCGGAAAATTTCCCTGTTCCTAATAACAATCTAGAATTAAAAGTAAATGGCCCAATATTTAACATAATCAACCGCCTCCTACGAATGTTACAATTTCAATTTGATCTCCATCAAAAACAGATGTATCTTGATGATCATCTTTTTGTAAAATGTCTTGATTGCGTTCTACAACAACAATTTTTGTCTCTAATCCTAAATGAGCAAGCAAATCAGCTACCGTCTTAACCTCACTTGGTACCTCTACTTGTCTACCATTAATTTTTAAGTTCAAGCTTTCATCTCCTTACTAAATAGATTGTGAAAGCAATGAATCTAATAAACGATTATCTTGCTTTCCTTCTATAAGATCAGCCATATATTGGCCTGAAATTGGACTTAATAAAATTCCATTTCGATAATGGCCAGTACAAGCATATAACCCGTTAATTTCTTCATGCATACCAATATACGGCATACTATGATTCGATTGCGGACGTAATCCTGCCCATGCACTTTCCCATTCTGCTTCTTTTAATGCTGGAAGGATACTATAAGCACGCTCTAATATAGAAGTAATACTTTCTGGACGCACAGCTTTGTTATATGTATGAGGTTTCATTGTCGCCCCAATGACATAGCGTCCACCGCGTTTTGGTGCAATATAAAATCGCTCCTGAAAAATAGGGGTTTGTAGCAGTGGCTTACGACTGCGCACCGCAACAACTTCACCTTTAACAGGGTATGTGCCCCACTCACTATGAAAATATTCTAGTAGTTTTGTACTCCATGAACCTCCGGCAATTACTACTTTTTCACATGAGATTGTTCCTTCTGTTGTAAATAATCCTGTTACTTGATTATCCTTAATTTGAATATCAAACACTTCAGTTTCTTCATATATATCCGTTCCAGATATCGCAGCAGAGTGAGCAAATGCTTTTGTCAACTCAGGTGCAATCACATGGCCATCTTTTGGATGATATACGGCTCCAATAATAGAAGAGGATAAACATGGTTCCTTTTCACGCAGTTCTTCACCTGAGATAAAATGTGATTCTTCTCCTGTTTGTTGCTGCCATTTCATGATATGGAGAAGCCGTACGCTCTCTTCTTCACTTTGAGCAATACGGTAAATTCCTTTTTCTTCATATCCTATATCAATTCCGGTTTTATCACGCAATACACTTGCAAGCTTTGGAAACATCGCGCGGCTTTGCCTACCTAATTCAAACAGCGGATCATATTCATCCCATTCCGCCTGTACACCTAGTAATCCGGCCGCTGCTTTAGAAGCTTCAGAAGCAATCTTTTGTTTTTCAATGATGGCAACTTTATAGCCTCTTTCAGCAAGAAAATGTGCAACTGAACTTCCGATTACACCGCCGCCAACGATGGCAACATCATATATTTTTTTCATGATTCCTCGCCCACTTTCGTATCGTTTCCTTATATAATTTCGCTTGCTTATTCGGTTTTACTGCACTTAAAATTCCGGACATAATTGCAATACCAGTAGCCCCGGTATCAAGTACTTCTGCTGTATTATTAGGAGTAATCCCTCCAATAGCAGTAATTGGGATTGTTAAATGTTTTGCCATTTCTGTAATTTCTTCTAATCCTCTTGGCGGAACTCCTTTTTTGGAGTTTGTTTGAAACAAATGCCCGTACATAAGAGAATCCGCACCGCTTTTAAAAGCAACAATCGCTTCTTCAAGTGAATGAACAGAATAACCAACATGTAAATAAGAAAATTTTTCTTTGACAGATCTCATATCAGCGCTGCGATAGCCAAGCTGTACACGTCTAATATTTAATAAAATTGCAATATCAATCCGATCATTGATTACAAGCTTAGAAGAGGGAAAGCCCTTATTTAAGAGCTTTTCCACACCTTCATATAACTCTTTCGTACTTTTCTCCCGCTCACGAATGTGCAAATAATCTATTTCACTTTCAATCTCAGTTGCTATATTTGCTAACTCTTCAAACGGCATACGACCATTTGATATGACGTGAAGCTCATCTTTCATATAAATTCGCCTACTTTAAAATGTTCTCAAACAACTCATTTGCAGGAACAATTTCTTTTGCCATCCCTTTTTCTTTCAACCACTTATTTTGTTTTTCCCATGAATCTGCTGTATCTGATAAAAATGGTTCATCTTTCGTTTCCATTTTATCTAATAAAATGTTCATACTTTCTTTTTCAACTTCTGGAATAAGAGGGAAATTTTCTTTTTCTTGATGGTCTAATAAAATGTTTAATGCTTCATCTGGATTTTGCTTCATAAATTCGTAACCTTTTTTCGCCCCGCGTAAAAAAGCTTGCAATGTTTCTTTATCTTTCTTCAATGTTTTATCGCCTGTTACAAATACAAGTTCATGATAATTCGGTACACCGTAATCTGCTGGGTTAAAATATGCTGGGTCAAAACCTTCGTGGCGCAGTACTGGTACTTCATGGTTAATATATGCGCCTGTTACAGCATCTACTTTTTTCGTAGTAAGAGCCGGTACTAAATCAAAGCCAACATCAACTACTTTTACGTTATTTGGATTTCCACCATCTTCTTTAACCATCGTTTTTAAATACTCTTCACTTAACGGTGTTCCTGAATATCCAACTGTTTTTCCTTCCAAATCTTTTGGAGAAGAAATGCCAGCTGATTTTAACGATACGACATGGTTTAAAGGTGAGCGAACAACTGCTCCGATAGACTTCACTGGAATATTTTCATTCGCTCTAGCAATAACAACATCAGGCTGATAATATAATCCGACCGTTACCTTTCCTGCCGCTGCTAACGTTAATGGATCAGTTGGATTTGAAGGGAATTTAATATTTACCTTGATACCTTCTTCTTTAAAATATCCTTTTTCAATTGCTGCATAAATAAAGCTATGCACTGCATTTGGATACCAATCGAGCATTACAGTTACTTCTTTTTCACCTTTTTTCTTTTTTTCACTTTTTTCCTTTTCTGATGCCGAATTGCTAGAACACCCAGCAATCATCGCAATTAATAATGTAAACACAAAAATGCGTTTTAATAATTTCATGCATGCTTCCTCCAACTAATAAACTTCTTCTCTAATATAGAAACAAGTAATACAAAGAAAATAGCAAGTAATGACAATAAAACAATTGGTGCAAACACACCCGCACCATCCATTTGTGTCATCATTCGTTTACTAAAATACCCTAGTCCCGCTTGCGCTCCAAGCCATTCTCCAATTGCTGCCCCGATAACACTGAACGGCAGGGCCACCTTCAAAGCAGAGAAAAAGTATGGAAGTGCGGATGGTAATTTCAATTTTAAGAAAACATCCTTTTTTGTTGCACCATATGTAATCAAAAGCTCTTCCCATTCCTTTTTCGTACTGCGAAGGCCATCATACGTATTCACTGCAATTGGAAAGAACGTAATGAGTACTGTGACAACAACTTTACTCCAAATAGAATAGCCAAACCATAAAACAAATAATGGTGCCAAAGCTGTAATTGGAATCGTTTGTGAAGCAACTAGTAGTGGATAAAATGCTTTCTCAGCAAATGAGCTCATACTCATCACCATTGCTAAACCAACACCTAATACAATGGAAATGACAATACCGATAACTGTAACAGAAAGCGTTGCTGGTAAATGTACCGTAAGCAATATATCCCGTAACTCCCACATTTTTTGAACAATGGCACTTGGGGATGGTAAAATGTACATTTCATCGAGAATCCGTGCTCCTACTTCCCAAACAATAAGAAAAATAGCAGTAACAATAAAAGCTGGAACATAATCTACAATTCTTTTCATACAAGTACCTGCCTTTGTAACAGCCCAATGAGTTCATCTTTTAATGCCAGCATTTCTGGACGATGTAAATCCTTTCGAGATCGTTCTTGTCCAAGAGGTACGATCCGTTCCGTCAATGATGTAATGGGCTGCTCTGTTACGATAAAAATACGATTGGAAAGATAAAGCGCTTCATCAACATCATGTGTAATAAATAAAATTGTTTTTCGCCAATGTTTCCATTGTTCAAACAGCCATTCTTGCAGAGATGCTTTCGTCAATGCATCAAGTGCACTAAATGGTTCATCTAATAGTAAAAGATCTCCGCCAGTTAACAACGTACGAATAAAAGAGACGCGTTGCCGCATTCCGCCTGATAAATCTTTTGGTTGTTTATTTTCATACCCTTGCAGTCCAAACTGCTCCAACAATTCTTGTGCTTTCATTTGTGCTTCTTTTTTCTTCACACCTTGGCATTCAAGAGGCAAAGCTGCGTTTTCAATAATTGTTCGCCACGGGAGTAACATATCTTTTTGTGGCATATAACCGACAGGGTGATCGGTTGCTCCTATCACATCAATAGTGCCCTCACTTGCTTTTTCGAGTCCCGTAATGAGCCGAAACAATGTGCTTTTCCCGCAGCCACTTGGTCCAATAATACTAACGAATTCCCCTTCTTGTACTGTAGTATCAAGATTCGTTATAATCTGCTTCTCATCATAATGAAAGGAAACGTTATGAAACTGTAGTATGTTCTTGCTCCTCAAAACCCCACATCTCCTTACGATATGCCATATCCCAGAATAAATATTCAAAACGACTGGAATATAAGAAGATTTCTTCTAAACGATTTAGTTCTTCTTCTGCTTTTCCAATTGCAATTTCATTAAATAAATCAATTAACCATACACAAAGATTTCCGTATTCTTCAGAGCTATACCCTTGAATCCACTCACCAAAAAATTCATGGTTGCGTGCTCCTGGAATATCATTCAAACGCTTTCCAATCTCCCAATAACTCCACATACACGGAAGCAACGCTGCAATTAACTCAGCAAGTGTACCGTTTTGTGATACAGACATCATATAGTTTGTATATGCTAGATTCATTGCAGACGGCTTTGCTAATTCCATTTCTTCAACAGAAATTCCTAAACGCTTTGCATATTGTTTATGAATCGTCATTTCTCCATTTAAAATCCCATCGATTTGTTCAGCAAACTTCGCCATTACTTTTGGATTTGTTGCTTTTACAACACCAATTGCATATAATTTTGCGTAATCTAACAAATACAAATAATCTTGAACAATATAATATTGAAATCTATCTTTCTCTAACGTTCCATCTCCCATCCCTGTTACAAATGGATGATTATGACTCTTTTCCCAAACAGGCTGCACCTTTTCAAATAACCTTTCACAAAATGTCATCTAAATTTCCCCTTCCTATATATATGTATCCAAATAAAAAACCACCTCTATATAAGAAGTGGTTACAGCAAACAAAAGAAAACTTCATTTGTTGTTTCCACTTCCCTACGCTAGTATCACCTAGATCAGGTTATAAGGGTTAAGGTTTCTACCTCTCTCAGCTTACAAGCACCCCTAGTGGTGTTCTATAAAATTTTCAATAAAAAATCCCCGTTTCTATACGCAAAGAAACGGGGACGTTATGTATATCGTCCAAATTGCTTCCCTACGCTAGCATCATCTAGATCAGGTTCAAGGGTCAAAGACTATATGTCTTACTCTCAGCTAGCAACACTAGCCCCCCTAGCATTATATTCATTTAACATAGTCAGTATACCATCGCCATATCTCATCGGCAACTCTTTTGAGTTATAAAGTCAAATTTCCATTGACGGTAATTTTAACCAAAAAATGGTTAGTTAAGTCACTCTATGTCTTACGGGAGTTTTTCATCTTAAAGCCTCTCCCTAAAATATCAACGCTTTGAGCGAGATAAAATATCATTCTATGTATTTTGTAAGTTCAAAAAACGCAAACTTCTTCTATCTATTTCCATAATAGTGATAAATCTGCTATCCTTTTATTATGGGACTTTATAGTATAGGAAAATGTTCATTTATTTTTAATACTACATTTCTATGCGCACAAATCAAGTTTAATATTGTTATATTATAATTTTGAATATAACAATTTATTACATAAGGAGGCCTATAATTATATGAATATGAAAGCCGCAGCAATGACAGCAGCTACTGTAGCAGTTGCTTCTTTACTCCCGTCTATGACAGATTCCACTGTACAAACTGTAGAAGCGCAGCAAAAACCAAAAACGAAAATTGGTTATGTAAAAACGAATACATTACAAGTATATAATAGTCCTAAAACAACAGATTCCGTTATTGAAAACATTGTACGTGACACTCCCGTTACAATTCTTGAAACAACAGAAGAATGGTATAAAATTCAAACTCAAAATAAAACTGGCTATGTAAAAAAAGAAGCAATTTCTTTAACAAAACCAAGCAATAGTAAGCAGCAATATATCGTTAATTCAGACGCATTAAACGTTCGCTCTGAACCAAATACGCAATCTGAAATTATTGATGTATTACCAAATGGGAAATTTGTTACTGTCCAAGAAGAAGAAAATGGATGGTATAAAATTATACATAACGGAACAAATGGCTATGTAAAGAAAGAGTTTTTATCTAACGGAACTCAGCCGTTAGTAAAAGGAGTTACGGTACAAGGCGGAAGCTCTTATTATGTTGCTACTCCAGCATTAAAAGTACGCAGCGGTGCAGGAACAAATACGGCTGTTATTGGTTCTTTAAAGAATGGAACACAAGTACAAGTCGTTGGAAAGGTTGGCACATGGTATAAAATTCGCTACGGATCAGGATATGGCTATGTTGGACAACAATATATATTGCAAGGACAACAACAGCAACAGCAGCAACAAGCTAAACCATCTATTCCAGCTGTATTTAAATATCCAGTTCAAGGGAACGTGAGCTCAACATTTGATGTACGTTGGGGACAGATGCACTATGGCATAGACTTTGCGGCAACAGGGGATATTCCAATTCAAGCTTCTGCACCTGGCACTGTTGTTAAGTCGTACTATTCTACAAGCTATGGAAATGTTGTATTTGTTGCCCATCATATAAATGGGAATTTATATACAACTGTATATGCTCACATGAAAAATCGTGCAGTTAAAGTGGGCGATAACGTAGCAACGGGCCAATTGCTCGGTTATATGGGAAATACAGGACATTCCACTGGTCAACACTTACATTTTGAATTACATAACGGGGAATGGAATTTTGAAAAAACAAATGCAGTAAATCCGCTTCCTTTCCTAGTTAGGTGATGTAAGATGACACGCAATATCCCATTAATTATTGAGTATTTAGCATTTTTCGGTCTCATTTGTTGCTTATTAATTTACAACACAAACATTGTATTTTTAAGCATCGCTATTACGTTCGTTGCTTGTGAAGTGCTGATGGAAGTATTCAAAATTCGTTTAAAACGCCATATTTCACACATATATACTGCACTGTTCATTATAAGTTCTTTACTAACAAACATTATTTATAATGGCCTAAATGCCGCCGCAATTTTCCCTGTATTCTTTATGACTATTCTTCTTATAGTATCTCAATATATATATGTCCCAGAACATCGTAAACATCAATATCAAGAAACATAGAAAGAGGGAAAATGGTGCAACGCTTATCCAAAGCTAGTCTAACAAAATCGTTTTTAGACTTATATGAAAGAATGAATGAATTTTTTGGTATTAAAGAAAATAAAAATGGCCAATTCCTTTTATATGGCATGATTTCTCTCATAATAATTTCTTTTTTTATTTACTATTAAATAAGGATTCCACATAAAGTGGAATCCTTATTTGTATTCTACGCTATTTCTTTTTATTTACTAGACAAAGTATGCTTTCTCAAAGAAATGAACTTTATGTAACCATTAGTTGGAAAAGCATCAAATTAGTGGAAAACTCACTTTATCCGCACGCATATTTTTCATAAATAAAACTTAAGTTATATTTATTTTCTAAGTTCATACGCTGTTCATCGCTACACCAGTAAAATAAAATATCATGTATTGAAGCATAGCGCTTATTCTTTAAAAATTGCTTAATAAAGGAAGGAAAACAATTTGGTAATTGTATAAATATATAATCACGTAGTAGTTCCTCTTTATACCCTATTCCTTTACATATATACATGAGTTCTTCACAATAATATGCATGTTGTGGAACTTGAATCATCTCGAAAAATGGAACATATGATAATAATTTTCCAATAAAATGCTCATATTTTTTCATAAATTCAAATGACATATATTCCATTATTTCTTTTATAACAAATAAATAATCATCAACATGAGTTGTCTTTAATGGATTAAGATGATCTGATATTTGTGCAATCACCGCATGTTGGCATGCTACAACAGCTCGGCTTGGTTCATAATATGTTAAGAAATCAGTGCATTTTCTATATTTTTTCAATAAATCTAGTGTGTATAAATCATAAATATATGTATTACAATATACTGCTAAACCCATTAGGTTTTCATCTAATTTCTCTCTTGATAATGTCTTTGCTTGTTTACAAAGATATAGAAACATAAATTCCAACATTTCTTTATGCGACAAAAGTGCCTTATACTTTTCAATACACTCTACATTAAATTTAATTCTTTCCCAAATAAAGTAATCATTGCTGTCTAACTCAGCAACTTTTTGTTTTATAATTAAATAATTCCAAGCAACTACTTGTGTAAACACATCCCATGATTCATAATCTAGAGATGTTTGTACGAACTCCTCTAATCCTTCATCAACCATAAAACGATAAGCTTGTTGATACCATCCCACTTCTTGACATAAACGAACAATTCGAACTAAAGTTGGCATTTCATCTTTATGAAACTTTGGTAAATTATGTATTTTTTTCATTCCATATAAAATAAAAGGAATTAAATTTTCTTTCTTATAAAATTCTTTTTCTTTCCAAGCCAGAATAGTTCGTTCTTTTCCTTCTCCTTTTGGACGCTTTGGTATAAGCAAAGAGAGTAAATCCGCAAAATTTTCCGGCTTTTCATACGCATCCGTAACCAAATTCCAATTAGGTTCAGTTTGCATAATCGTCATATAATTCCCCCCCGTTTTCTATATGTATGATCAAATACTTTCATGTTAATAAACCCATTATTATATTAATAATAATATTATTATATTCAAAATAATATATAAGACTTTGTATTTATTAGTATACCATTTTTTTCATATGATACTAGTTGTTAACAATAATTTCAAAAGTAATTTACATAAAGCGAAACTTCCATCAGTGGAGGTTTTCTTCATCTCCTACCTATCTTCTTCGCTTTTTCTAAATCTTGAGGTAGGGGTCTTACTGCCCGCAAATAGCGGGATAAAGTATAACTTTAATCCGTGAGGGCTTTATCCCCCACGGATTATTAGTGAAACCAATCGGGGACATGCTAGCAGTTTACCCCTTATATAATTTGCTTTCTGCTAAATTTTGAGATGGGAGTATTACTGCCCGCGAATAGCGAGATAAAGACTAGCATAAAATATTCTATTCTTTACTTTGTATCCTCTGATATTTCACTTAAGGCAACACCCGCCTGATCATCTGCATATTTAGTTGTTGCTAAATCACCAAGTGATAACATTCCCACAATTTGTCCATGTTCAATTACCGGCAATCTTCTGATTTGGTAACGTGCCATTAACTCTGTCGCTTTTTCAACAGAGTCATCAGGAGACACTGAAACAATTTGTGTTGTCATAACATTTGTAATTTGATTAGAACCTGGATGCTTTTCTGCAATCCCTCTCACAACTAAATCACGATCTGTTACAAGACCAATAACTTGGTCATTCTCTACAACAGGAATCATTCCTATATCTTCTTCTTTCATTTTCACAGCTGCTTCATATACATTATCTAGCGGCGTACAATGTACAATATTCGTGCTCATCAATTCCCGAACGGTTGTCATAAATACCCTCCTTTACACACTTTAGCCTTTCCAATTCTCCTCATTTAAATTCGCGCTTCCTAGAAAGATAAATACAATAAGATACGCTCATTTCTATAAAAACAAAGGAAATTGCTCTTTGCCAACCTCGGAGAATTTTCTAAACAGCACCGGCTAAGGTCACAATTAGACTTTTAGTCACTAGCCATAGAACAAACTAAATGGGGTATTCTTAAATATGACGATCCATCTAAGATCATTAGGATTGACGAGAGAAAATATTAATTTTATTCATCAGTTTAGCTAAAATAGTCAATTGATGAAATATAATGCACTATATTCTTTCCTAATTATATAAAATAATACAAAATCCTTCATTATTTACAATAAAAAATGAAATATTTCATAACATATTAAAAATAAACTTACTGTCAAAATGAGCTATGGGTATTTATATCATCCAGCTACCTTCTTTGACTCCTTTGAGCCTTAAGGTAAATCTGGGAGTAGTAGGATAAACATATTTATATATTTATAAGGAGATTATTAATCAAAGATGTAGAAGGCATAATATATAATATTATTTTTTTCAAATAAAAAAGAGTCAGCACCATGCTGACTCTTTTTGAAGTGACCCGTACGGGATTCGAACCCGTGTTACCGCCGTGAAAGGGCGGTGTCTTAACCACTTGACCAACGGGCCGTTAAAAAATATAGCGGCGGAGGGGATCGAACCCCCGACCTCACGGGTATGAACCGTACGCTCTAGCCAGCTGAGCTACACCGCCATAAATAAAGTATAAGTGGAGCCTAGCGGGATCGAACCGCTGACCTCCTGCGTGCAAGGCAGGCGCTCTCCCAGCTGAGCTAAGGCCCCATTTTTTAAAACTATCGGGAAGACAGGATTCGAACCTGCGACCCCCTGGTCCCAAACCAGGTGCTCTACCAAGCTGAGCCACTTCCCGTTAATAA
>NZ_JBPZSK010000012.1:0-58553 GCF_052038115.1 Bacillus sp. GB_SG_008
TA
Source organism: Bacillus sp. GB_SG_008 (assembly GCF_052038115.1). NCBI lineage: Bacteria > Bacillati > Bacillota > Bacilli > Caryophanales > Bacillaceae > Bacillus > Bacillus sp. GB_SG_008. Next base: position 3 of record NZ_JBPZSK010000012.1, read on the forward strand.
AAGTGTTTGTCTAGCATCATAAATAAAAATTGACGTTTCACGTTGTTTGTTTCGTTCAGTTTTCAAAGAACTTGTTAGCCGCTCATTTGCGACTTCCTTATGTTAACATCTCAACCATCTGATGTCAACAATGTTTTTTATTTCTTTTTTCGCTTGATGAATTCGTTCATCAGCGACGAATATTAATTTATCATATATAAAACTATATCGTCAATACTTTTTAATAAAAAATTCTTTTTCTCATATACCTTGTACAATCTTCAGGTGGAGCAATTCTTGTAAATACAGTAAATAACAATTTATATCGCTCTTCCATCGTCTTTTTTACAATACGATGGATCCTCTTATCCGCAAAGTCAAATAACAATTCATCTAACTCTCTTTTTAATACATATTCTAATTCTTTCTGTTCCTGCTCCGTAATCAATAACCCAATCATTCTGTCACCTCAGCTGTTTCTTATCTACATACCACTTTCCTAATATATGTAAAATTAACTAAAGTTATTTTTTATACTTGGAATCAAGTATCCTCTTCACTTCATACACTTATCTCATCCATTTCTCTAAATATCAAGGCAGGATAAATTATATAAAGCGTTACCGTTCAGTATATCCTTTTCTTACGATGTTAATCGTTTAGTTCTCTTTTCTTCTTTTTCTGCATATAAGTAACTGAAAAGGATTGGACAAAGGGGCGGAGAAACGATGTTTTTCTTCTTTATAACAAGTAAACATAGGTTTAAACAAATTAGTCTTATTATTGTGCTTTCCCTTTTTACGGCATGGCTGCTCTTTTTAAAAACATATTCTTATCAATCGGTTTTTTCAACAACTACTGGTCCAAAAGCAATTTATAAAGGAGACACGACAAAAAAACAGGTTTCTTTAACGTTCGATATTAGTTGGGGGGATGAGAAAGCATTACCTATACTAGATACATTAAAAGAAAAAAAGATTACAAACGCCACATTCTTTCTTTCGGCAGCATGGGCAGAACGCCATCCTGATATTGTGGAGCGTATTATAAAAGATGGTCACGAAATCGGAAGTATGGGATACAATTACAAAGACTATACTTCTTTAGAAGCAGGCGAAATCCGAAGGGACCTCTTAAAGGCACAGGACGTATTTACAAAACTTCAAGTGAAGCAAGTTCAACTTCTACGTCCCCCTAATGGTAACTTTAATAAAACGGTATTAAAAATTGCTGAATCTCTAGGATATACGGTTGTACATTGGAGTAATAATTCAAATGACTGGAAAAACCCTGGAGTCAATAAAATTGTTACCACCGTTTCAGAAAATCTACGCGAAGGAGATATCATTCTACTTCACGCTTCTGATTCGGCACTACAAACAAATCAAGCATTACCAATGCTGCTTCAAAAATTGAAAACGGATGGATTTAAAAACATCCCTGTCTCTCAGCTCATCTCTAATACAAATGCTAAAAGCAAAGACATAGATTGAACTTACACCTTACTAAGGCGTAAGCCTTACTGTCCATTAAACAAAATAAAAGCTGATTCCAATATAGGAATCAGCTTTTTTGTCCTATTAAACGATGTAACATTAGAACTTGATACGCATTGCATAGCAACAACGGCACAACCATTAAGTATAACCAATTTGTATCATTGACCCGCAGCGCTGGAACCCATTCAATAACAGTCACAACAATCATAAAGAATAGGGCCGGGACAAAAGCTTTCTTATTCGTCTCTTTACTTTTTATGTAAGCAACAATTGCTCCAAATACAAAGAGAGTCCCAGCAACTAAAATATTCATCCCAAGTGATTCATTCCCATTTGCAATCAATACAGAGCGCAAATATACAAAATCAAATAATACAAATGCAATTAAGAAAATTTGTATTGCATTCCAAAGAGATGGAGAGCGAAACATCCCTAGTCCAAACCGGTGAATTGTTAAATACGCAAAGAAACCCATCTGACTAATGACACTAAAAATAAAACCTATCCCAAGCAACCAAAAAGAAATCATTAAAATTTCCTTTCCGTCGAAATTTTGAAAAAATTTATTATACTTGTCCCACCCTAAAATAAAACCGATAAAGATTGTACTGCTTCCCCCAAGAAACAATGTCGTCAAAAAGAGTCGTACCCATTTTCGGCTATTCACAGACATATCCCCCATTATCTATATATTTTTACTTAAATTGTAACAATGTCATTTTTAAAAAGCTAGCTATCAATATGTATAAATTCCTTCAAGATATTTATATTAAAAAAGAGAAATATGCGAAAGGAGCCCCGGCTGATGAAACGGATTCTGCTCATTTTGGTCTCTTTTATCCTTTTTATCGGAATAGTTGCATGTGCACAAGAAAAAGAAGCGAAATCCCAATTAGACTATGATCAAACGAAAAAAATGATTATTGATATCTTAAAAACGGATGAAGGCAAAAAAGCAATCCAAGATGTACTAACCGATGAAAAAATGAAACAAGCTCTTATTTTAGATGAATCTGTAGTGAAAAAAACGATTGAAGATACTATGCTATCAGAGAAAGGGCAACAATTTTGGGAAAAATTATTCAAAGATCCTGAGTTTGCTGCTAAGTTTGCAAAAAGCATGGAGAAAGAACAAACAAGTTTAATGAAAACATTATTAAAAGATCCTGAGTATCAAGCAGGTGTTATAGAGATCATGAAAAATCCGGAAGTTGGAAAAATCATGATGCAAACAATGAAAAGTAAAGAGTATCGTCAATATTTACAGCAAGTCTTAACTGAAACTGCCGAAAGTCCACTATTCCAAGCAAAAATGATAGATATTATTAGTAAAGGTGTTGAAAAGGCTCAGAAAAGTGGCGGTGAGCAGAAAAAAGAAGGCGGATCAGAAGAAGGAAAAAAAGAACAAAAATAGCCCTCGTACTGAGGGTTATTTTTGTTCAATTGCCGCTCTCTCAATTACTTGCTTAGCAATTTGTTTATAGATTACTCCAGTGCTATGCTCCTCATCGTATACGGATGGAGCAAATTCTTCTGCATTCCAATCTGGCTGCTGGAGCGGAATTTGCCCAAGTACTACTGTCTGTAGGTCTGCCGCTAACTTTTCTCCTCCACCTTTACCAAAGACATATTCTTTTTCACCAGTCACTTTACTTTCAAAATAAGACATATTTTCCACAACACCAATAATCTCATGCTCTGTGCGAAGTGCCATTGCACCAGCTCTAGCAGCTACAAAAGCTGCTGTTGGATGAGGTGTTGTCACAATGATTTCCTTACAAGACGGAAGCATAGAATGTACATCTAATGCTACATCACCTGTACCAGGAGGCAAATCTAACACTAAGTAATCTAAATCACCCCACTCTACTTCTGTGAAGAAATGATTTAACATTTTCCCAAGCATTGGGCCTCTCCAAATAACAGGTGCATTGTCTTCTACGAAAAATCCCATCGAAATAACTTTTACACCAAAACGCTCTACCGGAATGATTTTATCACCACGTACAACAGGCCGTTTTTCAATCCCCATCATATCCGGCACACTAAATCCGTATATATCAGCATCAACGATTCCAACCTTTTTTCCTAATCTAGCAAGAGAAATCGCTAAGTTTACAGAAACAGTCGATTTTCCAACTCCGCCTTTTCCACTTGCTATTGCTAGGAAAGTTGTTTTTGAATGCGGCGATAATAAAGATTCACTCTGCTCTTCTTGCGGAGCAAATTGCAATTGTTCCTCTTCGGTAAATTCCGTAAAGCGTAAACCAACTGTTGCTGCTCCTAATTCTTTCACTAATTTCACAATTGCTCCTTGCAGCTGCATTTGTTCGGCTGTTCCTGTTTTCACAATCGCAATTTTAATACTCACATGTTCTTTTTCCGGTTTCACGGTGACTTCTTTAATAGCATTTGTTTCTTTTAATGTTTTATTTAGAAACGGATCTACAATCCCTTCAAGTGCTCCCACTACTTGTTCTTTCGTTACCATAACCTGTCCCGCCCCCTGTTATAAAAATAAGATAAAGTAAATTAAATTAAGTTCTTACAAGCGTGTAATAACTCATTAGAACAAAATAAATGCGTTTTCATTGTAAGTATAGCATATTTTCGGAAAACTCCGTTACAAAGAAGACCCTCCCTTAATCGGGAGGGTTTCCTTTCTCAGTAAAATATCGCAATATCCCACGATATATAGCAGCAGAAACTTTTTGCTGATATTTCTCTGAGTTTAATAAATATCTTTCGTTTACATTGGATAAAAAGCCAGCTTCAACTAATACACCCGGTGTTTTCGCATGCTTCAATAAATAAACACGAGAAATTGTTTTTGCCGAACGCTTCGTATTCTCGAGACTTGTTCGTAATTCAGCTTGAATAAATTTTGCTGCTCGCTCATTTTCTACTAAAGAACGATAATAAAATGTTTGTGCTCCTTTCGAATCACCACTTGGGAGGGCATTCAAATGCACACTAACAAAAAAGTCAACATCAGACTTATTAATGATATCAACACGTTTTTTTAAGTCCTCTGCTTTGCGGCGACTATATCCCTTGGTGCTTTTGTCTGCTAAATCATAGTCTCCATTGCGTGTCAAAATAACGAGCGCTCCTTGTTCTTGTAAATAATCTCGCACTTTTTTTGTAATTTCCAGTGTAATATCTTTTTCAACAATATCTCCCCCGCCAACTGCCCCTCCATCCGGGCCACCATGACCAGCGTCTAATACAATAATTTTTCCAGACAAAGGCAAGTTCCACGCTCTCCACGATTTTGTAATTTGAAAATCCTGCCTTACTAAGAAAAAGAGTACAACCGCTGCTAACATAAAAGAAATAATCCGAATTCTTTTCATACCTTTCCCCCTCTAGCTAGTCCCTCTACTTACTTATATGGGACAAGAGGAAAGTTTATGATTTTCTTAATGCAGCTTCATGCGATATCTTCTCTCACCCTTTTCATATCCTTGTTGCCACCAAGCATTAATAAAGCGCTGGCACAATTGATATAACTGCTCATCTTCATTTTCTTCTAAAGTATGCAAAAGAACACTTGTCAAAAAATGAAACAGCATTTCTGTTAATTGAACTTCTTCATGAGACGACCTGCTTTTCACATCTAAAAGTGATTCTCCATAATAACCAAACTTACTATACCTAGCTCCTAATAAATAGGACTCAATACCTACCTCTATACAATAATCTTCATAATGACGATGGAATGTATCCATAAAAAAGCAATCACGAATATTTTCTCTGAGTGTTTGTAAGGATAATTCTCGCAGTATTTTACGTTCATACTTCAGCTGCTTTTCTCTTTGTTTTTCTTTCAGGCTTACAATAACATTCATAGTACTTAAAACCTCCCTATGTACGTATTAGTCTAAACTTCTCAGTAGGAAGCATACACAAGAAGGCAACACTAAAATATTCCAAAGAAGAGGATGCTAATAAAAGATGTTTACGAACATAATAAAAAAACCCCAGCCAAAAGGCTGAGGTTTGAAGTTCGCAAAAATTAACGTTTTGAGAACTGAGGTGCACGACGAGCACCTTTAAGACCGTATTTTTTACGCTCTTTCATACGTGCGTCACGAGTTAATAGACCTGCACGTTTTAATGTTAAACGGTATTCTGGATCAGCTTTTAATAAAGCGCGAGAAATACCGTGACGGATAGCACCAGCTTGACCAGTGTATCCACCGCCATGTACGTTTACAAGTACATCGTAGTTACCTAAAGTTTCTGTTGCAACTAGAGGTTGTTTCACTACTTCACGTAATGCAGCAAATGGGATATAGTTTTCAAAATCACGACCGTTAATGATAACGCGTCCTTCGCCTGGAACTAGGCGTACGCGTGCTACTGAACTCTTACGACGTCCAGTACCATTGTATTGTACCTGTGCCAAAGTAAGCCCTCCTTTAATTAATTATCCGCGAAGTTCGTAAACTTCTGGTTTTTGTGCTTGGTGTGGATGCTCAGATCCAGCATACACATTTAACTTTTTAGACATTTGACGTCCTAAACGTCCTTTTGGAAGCATGCCTTTAATAGCAAGCTCTAACATTTGTACAGGGTAGTTTGTACGCATTTCTAGAGCTGTTCTTTGTTTAAGTCCACCTGGGTGATTTGTGTGACGGTAGTAAATTTTATCGTTTAATTTATTACCTGTTAAGTGAACTTTCTCAGCGTTAATAATAATTACATGATCACCAGTATCAATATGTGGTGTAAATGTTGGTTTGTTTTTACCGCGTAAAATGGATGCTACTTCAGTAGCAAGGCGACCTAAAGTTTTATCTTCAGCATCAACCACATACCATTTACGCTCAACTTCGTTAGCTTTTGCCATAAAAGTCGTACGCATTTGTTTCCCTCCTACTCAATATCTTTTCATAGAAAAAATTCTATTGTTTATCTTAAACACGATTTCCTTCCGGGGCTAATCGTGGTCTTAGAAACAATACCATATGTTATGATATCCTTTTGAGTTTCTAATGTCAAGCAAATGTTACACCAGGATTAGTTGTTATAGTTTACCTGCCATAAATAAAGGCCTTGCCCCGGTACCATCTTCCCAGCAAAACGGCGGTCTTGTTTTTTAAAAATATCTGGAATGCTTTCAGGAGCAATCTTTCCTTTACCGACGCTAAGCAGCGTACCAACAATAATTCGAACCATGTTATATAAAAAACCATTTCCAACAAAACGAAAGACTAGCTCATCACCTTGTTCTATTAAATCTATTTCATAAATTGTTCGCACTTTATCCTTTTTATCAGTTTTTGCCGAACAAAATGAAGTAAAATCATGCGTTCCAATAAAATAAGGAATTGCTTTTCGGATGGATTCTACTTCTAATGCATATGGATACTGATATACGTAATTTCTACGGAATACATCAGCTTTTTTAGATAATAATACACGATAGCGATATTCCTTTTTTACAACACCATATCGTGCGTGAAAATCTAAAGTTTTTTGCTCAGCCTGCTCCACAGCAATATCATCTGGCAGCATTGTATTTAAAGCTGCCATCCATTGCTCTCCTGTTAATGATAGTGGTGTATCAAAATGAATGACTTGGCCTTTGGCATGGACAGTGGAATCTGTTCTTCCTGACGCTTGTACACGAACAGCTTCCCCTTTATGCACCTTTTGCAAAGCTTTCTCTATTTCTTGTTGAACAGTACGTTGATTCGGTTGAATTTGATATCCGCAAAAGTTAATTCCATCATACGAAACTGTGCATTTTATTCTTTCCATATTCATACTCTCCATTACGATCGAACTAAAATTAAAATACACGCTAAACCAAATAGGCTTAAGAGTGTTAATGTATCGATCCATTTCCATTCTAGCTGCCGGAATTTCGTACGGTATCCGTTGCTTTGATAACCTCGTGCTTCCATAGCAATCGCTAAGTCTTCTGCACGTTTAAACGCACTAATAAATAGTGGTACAAGTAACGAGATAATCGCTTTCAACCTATCTTTCATTGGACCACCTGCAAAGTCTATACCACGAGAAGCTTGTGCTTTCATAATTTTACTCGTTTCATCCATCAAAGTTGGAATAAAGCGCAGTGAAATAGACATCATAAGTGCAATTTCATGAACAGGAACTTTTATACGTTTTAAAGGATGCAACAGCGTTTCCATACCATCTGTAATTTCAATTGGCGTTGTTGTTAACGTTAATAGAGTGGTCATTAAAATAATGACCAAAAAACGAATGGAAATATAAATTCCCTGCTCCAACCCTTTCTCATATATAGAAAACCATCCAAATTGAACGAGTACAGCACCTTCTTTTGTTGTAAAAATATGCAGAAAGAAAGTGAATAAGAAAATCCATAAAACAGGTTTTAATCCAGAAAGAACATAGCGAATCGGCACTTTTGCAAAGAACAAAGCAATGAGTGCATACAAAAATAGCAAGCCATATGAAATTGCATTATTTGCTAAAAATACAACAAATACATATAAAAAGACCATTAACAGTTTTGTTCGAGGATCCAGTCTATGAATGGCAGATTCTCCTGGAACATATCTTCCAATAATTAACTGCTGCATGATGAATCCCCACCTTTTCTAAACAGTTGTATGACTTCATCTGCTAAATCTTCTAAAGACAAGGTGGCTTTCGGGATAGAAATGCCTAATTTCTCTTCAATTTCTCGCTTATACTTCAGCGGCATCGGAAGAGACACACCAATTTGTTCAAGCTCATCTGCATACGTAAAGACTTCTTCTGATGTTCCTTGCAAAAAGACCGTTCCTTTATGCATGACAACAATGTTGTCTGCATATTTTGCAGCATCCTCCATATTATGTGTCACAAGAATCACCGTAAGATTGTTTTGCTTGTGAAGATGATAAAACATCTCCATAAGCTCATTCTGGCCCTTCGGATCAAGTCCTGCCGTTGGCTCATCTAATACTAATACCTCCGGCTCCATTGCTAATACACCAGCAATAGCAACACGTCTCATTTGTCCTCCGCTTAATTCAAACGGAGATCGTTCTAATAGTTCTTCTGATAGACCAACCAATCGAATGGCATCTTTTGCTTTTTGTTTCGCTGCTTCTTCAGATACACCAAAATTTGAAGGCCCAAAGCAAATATCTTTTTCTACCGTTTCTTCAAATAATTGATGTTCTGGAAATTGAAAAACAACCCCTACTTTTTTTCGAAGAGGTTTTAATTTCTTCGCTTTTTTTTGAGATGAAATTCTATATTCCCCAATTTGAACAGTACCACTCGTTGGTTGCAATAAGCCATTTAAATGTTGAATCATCGTTGACTTACCCGACCCTGTATGACCGATAATGGCATAATAGCCACCACTAGGAAGCGAAATATCTATATCGTAAAGGGCACGTTTTTCAAATGGGGTTTTATATTGATAACGATGCTCTACTTTTTGGAATGTAATCTCCAAAGTTCGCTCACCAAACTTTCCATTGTAAGATGCATTGATTGTAAAGGAATTTTATTGCTTTTCAATAATTCTGCCATTTTCACTGAAAATGGCACATCTAAACCGATTTCTTGCAGCATTTTCGGTGATTGAAAAATGTGCTCAGGTGTTCCTTCTTCTAATAGTTCTCCGCGATTTAAAATAATAATACGATCTGACTGCGCCGCTTCTTCTAAATCGTGAGTAATCGAAAGAACTGTAATTCCTTTCGTACGAACAAGATCTCTTACTGTTTCTACCACTTCTTTACGGCCTTGTGGGTCAAGCATAGATGTTGCCTCATCTAATACTAAAATAGACGGCTGAAGTGCTAATACACCTGCAATTGCAACGCGCTGCTTTTGTCCACCCGATAAGTAGTGAGGTTCTTCATTTTGAAAATCTTCCATTCGAACGAGCTCTAAAGCGTGCTTCATACGTTCTACCATTAGCTCCCTGGGTATTCCGGCATTCTCAAGTCCAAAGACAACATCATCCTGTACAGTTGTTCCGACAAATTGATTATCTGGGTTTTGAAAAACCATTCCAATCTGTTTTCGAATATCCCATACAGTTTCTTCAGATAAAACAAGAGTTTCATTTACAGTAATTGTTCCTGCTGATGGTAAAAACAAGCCATTTAATAACTTTGCAAGCGTGGATTTTCCTGACCCATTTTGCCCAATAACAGATACCCATTCTCCTTCATATAAAGAGAATGAAACGTCATGCAGGGCGTAAGAAGCAGCTTGAGGATATTGAAATGATATGTTCTCAGCACGAAGCTTCTCTTTTTTCACTCGTGGGCACCCTCTTCCATTATTCAGCCGAATAAAGTTCAACTAACCATCAGTGAGGGGTTTTTCATCCCCCACTGATGGTTAGTTGAACTAATCGGGCTTTTACGGGCAGTTATCTCCCGCCTAGCTTCCCCGCTTCTCTCTGAGTCTTGAGGTGGGAGTCTTACTACCCGCAAATAGCGGGATAAGCGTTTTCTTCTATACTTAAAAAAAAGGGCCATGACCAGTTACTTAAAAAGTACTGTCCTGCCCTTTTGCTTGTCATTATACTAACTCGATAATTACCATTGGTGCAGCGTCACCGCGACGTGGACCAATTTTTGCAATACGAGTGTATCCGCCTTGACGCTCAGCATAGCGTGGAGCTACATCAGCGAATAATTTTTGTAATGCATCTTGACCAGTCTCAGCATTAGCAACTTCATTACGAATGTAAGAAGCTGCTTGACGACGAGCATGAAGATCTCCGCGTTTACCTAAAGTGATCATTTTTTCCACTACAGAACGAAGTTCTTTTGCACGAGTTTCTGTCGTTTGGATGCGCTCGTTGATAATTAAATCAGTAGCTAAGTCACGTAACATAGCTTTACGCTGCGCACTTGTACGGCCTAATTTTCTGTATGCCATTCGTAGTTCCCTCCTTTGTTGATGAGTTTAAATCCTCAGTCGTCTTTACGTAAGCCTAAACCTAGTTCTTCTAGCTTATGCTTAACTTCTTCTAAGGATTTACGTCCTAAGTTACGAACTTTCATCATATCTTCTTCTGTTTTGTTCGCAAGCTCTTGTACAGTGTTAATACCTGCACGTTTTAAGCAATTATAAGAACGAACAGAAAGATCAAGTTCTTCAATTGTCATTTCTAGAACTTTTTCTTTTTGATCTTCTTCCTTCTCGACCATAATCTCAGCATTTTGCGCTTCGTCAGTTAAACCAACAAAGATGTTTAAATGCTCTGTTAAGATTTTGGCACCTAAAGAGATAGCTTCTTTTGGCCCGATGCTTCCATCCGTCCATACATCAAGCGTAAGCTTATCATAATTTGCCACTTGTCCAACACGTGTCTTTTCCACTTGGTAAGTCACACGTGATACTGGAGTATAAATAGAATCAATAGGAATTACACCTATTGGTTGATCCTCGCTCTTATTTGCATCAGCTGGCGTATACCCACGGCCACGCTTTGCAGTTAAACGCACGCGGAAATGCGCATCCTTTGCTAACGTTGCAATGTATAAATCTGGATTTAAGATTTCAACATCACTATCGTGAGTAATATCAGCAGCTGTGACAATACCTTCGCCCTGTACATCGATTTCGAGTGTCTTCTCTTCTTCAGAGTAGATTTTGAGAGCTAACTTTTTCAAGTTTAAGATGATCGTTGTAACATCTTCTACTACACCCTCAACTGTCGAAAATTCGTGTAATACGCCATCGATTTGGATGGCAGTAACAGCGGCACCAGGGAGTGAGGATAAAAGGATACGACGTAAGGAGTTACCCAAAGTAGTACCATATCCACGCTCAAGCGGTTCAATAACGAATTTACCATACTTAGCATCTTCGTTAAGCTCAACCGTTTCGATTTTCGGTTTTTCAATTTCAATCATTAACTAAACCCTCCTTCAAAACGTCGAAACCTCGGCTAAACAAAGGAAAAAACCTCTGTCTAACCGAAAGTCCCCCTTAGGCAGTTCCCGATTGTGCACAACAAGCGATGTTTCTGTACGAAATTTCTCGATAATGCATCATATCCATTATAGACAATAGGGAAAAATCTATACAGAAAAATTATACACGACGACGTTTTGGCGGACGACATCCATTATGAGGTACTGGAGTAACATCTCTAATTGCTGTTACTTCTAGACCTGCAGCTTGAAGCGCACGAATTGCAGCCTCACGACCAGCACCAGGGCCTTTTACAGTAACCTCTAAAGTTTTTAAACCATGCTCCATTGCAACTTTAGCAGCAGTTTCAGCAGCCATTTGTGCAGCGAATGGAGTAGATTTACGAGACCCACGGAAACCAAGTGCACCAGCACTAGACCAAGAAAGCGCGTTACCATGAGTATCTGTAAGAGTTACGATTGTGTTGTTGAAAGTAGAACGAATATGAGCGATACCAGCTTCAATATTCTTTTTCACACGTTTTTTACGAGTGTTTGTTTTACGTGCCATTGTTAGTTCAACCTCCTTTACTTATTATTTCTTTTTATTTGCTACTGTACGACGTGGACCTTTACGTGTACGAGCATTGTTTTTAGAGTTTTGACCACGAACTGGTAAACCACGACGGTGACGAAGACCACGGTAAGAACCGATCTCCATTAGACGTTTAATGTTAAGAGAAACTTCACGACGAAGGTCTCCTTCAACTTTGATACGATCGACGATATCACGGATACGTCCTAATTCGTCTTCAGTTAAATCGCGAACTCGTGTTTCTTCAGAAACACCAGCTTCAGCAAGAATTTTTTCAGCAGTTGTGCGACCAATGCCGAATACGTAAGTTAAAGAAATAACAACGCGTTTGTCACGAGGAATATCTACACCTGCGATACGTGCCATTCCGAATGCACCTCCTTCTGATTAACCTTGTTTTTGTTTATGTTTAGGGTTTTCACAAATAACCATTACTTTTCCACGTCTACGAATAACTTTACATTTTTCGCAGATCGGCTTAACTGACGGTCTTACTTTCATGTCTCGAACCTCCTTAAAGATTACGGAGTGCTATATTATTTAAAGCGGTACGTGATACGACCACGATTTAAATCGTACGGTGATAATTCTACCGTAACTTTATCTCCTGGTAAAATACGAATGAAGTTCATACGGATTTTACCAGAAACGTGAGCCAACACAACATGCCCATTCTCTAATTCTACTTTGAACATAGCATTTGGCAACGTTTCAATAACGGTACCTTCGACTTCAATTACATCATCTTTAGCCATTCAATGTTCTCCCTTCTTCAAATCAGTAACATTCTACACTGTTCTGAAATTCCGGAGAGCCAGCTACCTATAAAGTGGTAAGGATTTCGTATCCTGCTTCTGTAAGAGCAATCGTGTGCTCAAAATGCGCACACCATTTACCATCTACCGTTACCACTGTCCAGTCATCAGATAGTGTTTTTACATATCGTCTTCCTTGGTTCACCATCGGCTCAACACAAATGACCATTCCCGGTTTTAATCTAGGCCCTTGGTTTGGTGGACCATAGTGCGGGATTTGTGGGTCTTCATGTAAGTCTTGCCCGATTCCGTGACCGACATACTCCCTAACGATCGAGAATCCATTATCTTCGACATACGTTTGAATCGCATGTGAAACATTAGATAATCGTTCGCCCGGTTTTGCTTGTTCTAAACCAAGATACAACGATTTTTCTGTGACATCAAGTAGCTTTTGAACAGATTCGGAAATGTTTCCTACTGGATACGTCCATGCAGAATCTCCATGGTATCCATTATATTTCGCACCAATATCGATACTAATAATATCGCCTTCTTGGAGCTTGCGCTTTCCTGGAATCCCGTGTACAAGCTCTTCGTTTACCGAAGCACAAATGCTTCCCGGAAATCCGTTGTATCCTTTAAAAGATGGCGAACCGCCATATTTTAGAATCGTTTTTTCCGCTATTTGATCGAGCTCTTTCGTTGTAATTCCTGGGGCAATATGCTTTTTTAACTCTTGATGAGTTAAAGCAACAATCTTGCCAGCTTCTCGCATAATCTCGATTTCGCGAGGAGTTTTGCAAATAATCATTACGCTAAGCCTCCGATGAGAAGATCGACATCAGCAAATACTTTATCGATATCTTGCTCACCATTAATGCTTTTTAAGTAACCAAGCTCTTCGTAGAAATCAAGCAACGGCTTTGTTTGCTTAATATTCACTTCTAAACGATTTGCTACAGTTTCTTCATTGTCATCAGAACGCTGATATAACTCGCCACCACATTTATCACATACGCCCTCTTTTGCTGGCGGATTGAATTCTAAGTGGTAAGTCGCACCGCACTCTTTACAAATGCGACGACCTGTTAAACGTTTTAACAACAATCCTGAATCCACATTAATGTTTAAAACATAATTAATCTTTTTGCCAAGATCTTTCATGATTTCTTCAAGAGCTGAAGCTTGTGCAACTGTTCGCGGAAAACCATCTAATAAGAAGCCTTTTACGCAGTCTTCTTGACTTAAACGCTCACGCACGATTCCGATTGTAACTTCATCTGGTACAAGTGCTCCTTTATCAATAAAGGACTTCGCTTGTAAACCAAGTTCAGTTTCATCTTTCATAGCAGCACGAAACATATCTCCTGTTGAAATGTGAGGGATGTCATACTTGGCAACAATCTTTTCGGCTTGTGTACCTTTACCAGCACCTGGAAGCCCCATTAAAATTAAGTTCATCTGTATTCCCCCTCATGAATGAGCATGTAGGGAAGATGCCTCTTCCCACTTACTCACTGTTTGATAAACCCTTTGTAATGGCGTCTCACTAATTGACTTTCGAGCTGTTTCATTGTCTCTAAAGCAACACCGACAACAATTAGTAAACTTGTTCCACCAATCTGCGCAGATTGTGGCAGGTTTGCAAATTGAATAAATAAAACAGGTAGAATTGCAATTGCCGCTAAGAAAATTGCACCTACAAAGGTCAAACGATACAAGATTTTTGTTAAATATTGTTCTGTATTCTTACCCGGACGAATACCAGGAACATATCCACCTTGTTTATTTAAGTTTTCAGCCATCTGTTCAGGATTCACTTGAACAAATGCATAGAAATATGCAAAGGCAATAATTAGTGCAACATATATTGTCATACCCACTGGATGAGTATAGTTAAAGTTCTTAATAATCCACTGCGATATTTCATATTTCGGGAAAAACTGTGCAATAGTCGGAGGCGTAATCAAGAATGAAACAGCAAAAATTACTGGAATAACACCAGCACTATTTACCTTAAGTGGTAAATGAGTGTTTTGTGCTCCAGTATAACCACCATTTCCAGTTACGCGCTTCGCATATTGAATCGGGATCTTTCTAACAGCTTGTTGAATGTAAATAACACCAACAATAACCGCTAACACAGCTAACAAAATTAAACCAACTTTTACGATACTAATGAACAAGTCATCTCCGGCATTTTGGAACTGCTGTGCATACACTTGACTTATAGTATTTGGGATAGCTGCGGTAATACCTGCAAAGATAATAATAGAAATACCATTTCCTACTCCCTTTGCCGTAATCTGCTCACCTAACCACATTAGAAATGCAGTTCCGGCAGTCAGTACCGTAGCAATATATAAGTATGTTGACCAGCTAGGATCCGTAATTAACTGTCCACCTGCCATACCGTTAAAACCGATTGACATACCGAGTGCTTGAATAAAAGCAAGAACAATTGTAAAGTAGCGGGTAAACTGATTTAACTTACGACGACCCATTTCCCCTTGTTTTGACCATTCCGTAAATTTAGGAACAACATCCATCTGCAATAATTGCACGATGATGGATGCTGTAATGTACGGCATGATTCCCATCGCAAAGATGGAGAATTTTTTCAAGGCTCCGCCGCCAAATGTATTCAGAATACCCAATACATTCAACTGGTCTTGCGCTCTCAGTACATCTGCATTTGTATGAGGCACTGGGATGAACGTGCCAATCCGAAACACGATTAACATCGCTAAAGTGAACAATATTTTATTTCTTATCTCAGCAACGCGCATAAAGTTGGAGATTGTGCGAAACATTAGATCACCTCAACTGTTCCGCCAGCCGCTTCAATCGCTTCTTTTGCAGTTGAAGAGAACTTGTGAGCTTTAACAGTAAGCTTTTTCTCTACCGCACCGTTTGCAAGAATTTTAACACCGTCATTTAATTTGCTGATAACGCCAGTCTCAAGCAATAATTCAGGTGTTACTTCTGTACCGTCTTCAAAACGATTTAACGTTGTTAAGTTAACGATAGCAAACTCTTTACGGTTAATGTTTGTAAAGCCGCGTTTTGGTAAACGACGGAATAATGGAGTTTGACCGCCTTCAAAACCAAGACGAACACCGCCACCAGAACGTGCGTTTTGTCCTTTATGACCTTTTCCAGCAGTTTTACCGTTACCAGAACCGATACCACGACCTACACGGTTACGAACTTTACGAGAACCTTCTGCAGGTTGTAATTCATGAAGTTTCATTCCCAGGCACCTCCTTATATTGATGAGTTATCATTAAGCTTCTTTTACAGTTACAAGGTGAGAAACTTTGTTGATCATACCGCGAATAGCAGGAGTTTCTTCCTTAACTACAGTTGAATTCAACTTTTTAAGACCTAAAGCTTCTACAGTCGCACGTTGATCTTGTGGACGACCAATTACACTACGAGTGAGGGTAATTTCTAACTTTTTCGCCATTATGTTTTCCCTCCTTCTTAACCTAGTAGCTCTTCTACAGATTTACCGCGTAATTTTGCAACATCTTCAGCACGCTTAAGATCTTTTAATCCATTTACAGTAGCACGGATCATGTTAATTGGTGTGTTAGAACCAAGAGATTTAGAAAGAATATCTTGTACACCAGCTAATTCAAGAACCGCACGAACTGGACCACCAGCGATAACTCCAGTACCTTCTGCAGCAGGTTTTAAGAATACTTCACCCGCTCCAAATTGACCGATAATTACGTGTGGAATTGTTGTACCAACTAATGGTACTTCGATTAAGTTTTTCTTAGCATCTTCGATAGCCTTGCGGATTGCATCTGGTACCTCTTGCGCTTTACCAGTACCGAATCCAACATGACCGTTTTTATCGCCAACTACAACTAGTGCAGCGAAGCGGAAACGACGACCACCCTTAACAACTTTCGCAACACGGTTTATCGTAACTACACGTTCTTCAAGTTCAAATTTACTTGGGTCAATGCGACGCATCTATTTTCCCTCCTTTGACCATTAAAATTGTAAGCCAGCCTCACGAGCAGCTTCAGCTAAAGCTTTAACACGACCATGGTATAAGTAACCGCCGCGATCAAATACTATTTCTTTAACGCCTTTCTCTACAGCACGTTTAGCAACTAATTCGCCAACTTTAGTAGCAGCTTCAGTGTTGCCTGTACCGTTAAGAGTAAGTTCTTTATCAAGAGTAGACGCGCTTGCTAATGTTACACCGTTTACATCATCAATTACTTGAGCGTAAATGTGTTGATTAGAACGGAACACGTTTAAACGTGGACGCTCAGCAGTACCAGCAAGCTTTGCACGTACACGTGCATGTCTTTTCCTACGAACCGCATTTTTATCAGGTTTAGTGATCATTCTTGTCACTCCTTTCTTTCACCTAACGGGTTTACTTAGCAGTTTTACCTTCTTTACGACGTACAACTTCGCCTTCGTAACGAATACCTTTGCCTTTGTATGGCTCTGGAGCACGTACAGCGCGAACGTTAGCAGCGAATTCGCCAACACGTTGCTTGTCGATACCTTTGATTACGATCTTTGTTGGAGCAGGAACTTCAACTTCAAGACCAGCTTCTGGAGTCATCTCAACTGGGTGAGAGTAACCTACGTTTAATACAAGTTTGTCACCTTGTTTTTGTGCACGGTAACCAACACCGATTAATTCAAGTCCGCGAGCGAAACCTGTTGTTACACCTTCAACCATGTTTCCAAGAAGAGCACGAGTTGTTCCGTGTAATGCACGGTGTTCCTTCTGTTCAGAAGGGCGTTCTACTGTTAAGATATTTTCTTCAATCTTGATAGACATATCAGCATTGAAAGTACGAGTTAATTCACCTTTAGGTCCTTTTACAGTTACAGTATTATTTTCTGCTACTGTAACTGTAACACCTGCAGGGATTTCAAGAATCTTTTTACCAATACGAGACATGTGGTCACACCTCCGTTCGTTTAAATATTAATTACCAAACGTATGCTACTACTTCTCCACCAGTTTGTAATTGACGAGCGTCTTTGTCCGTCATTACTCCCTTAGATGTAGAAACAAGTGCAATACCTAATCCGTTAAGTACACGTGGTACTTCATCAGCTTTTGCATAAACGCGTAAGCCAGGCTTACTGATACGCTTTAATCCAGTGATTACACGCTCATTGTTTACACCGTATTTTAGGAAAATGCGAAGGATACCTTGTTTGTTATCCTCGATGTATTCCACATCACGAATGAAACCTTCACGTTTTAGGATTTCAGCGATTTCTTTTTTGATTTTAGAAGCAGGAACTTCTAATTTCTCATGACGTACCATGTTCGCATTACGGATGCGAGTAAGCATATCTGCAATTGGATCTGTCATCACCATGTGTTTTACCTCCTTCCCATTTGTGGGTATTACCAACTAGCTTTTTTAACGCCAGGAATTTGTCCTTTATATGCAAGTTCACGGAAACAAATACGGCAAAGTTTAAATTTGCGGTATACAGAATGCGGACGACCGCAGCGCTCGCAACGTGTATAATCTTGCACTTTAAACTTAGGAGTACGCTTTTGTTTCGCAATCATAGATTTTTTAGCCACGTTTTCGCCTCCTCTACTTAGCGTTGGCTTCCATTATTTTTGGAATGGCATACCGAATTGTGTTAAAAGTTCACGAGCTTCTTCATCAGTTTTCGCTGTAGTAACGATTACGATGTCCATACCACGAACTTTGCTTACTTTATCATAATCAATCTCAGGGAAAATTAATTGCTCTTTAACACCTAATGTGTAGTTACCACGACCATCGAAAGATTTCTTAGAAACACCACGGAAATCACGTACACGTGGTAAAGAAACTGATACTAATTTGTCGAAGAACTCATACATTTGCTCACCGCGTAAAGTAACCTTTGCACCGATAGGCATACCCTCACGAAGACGGAAACCTGCGATAGATTTTTTAGCGCGAGTTACAACAGGCTTTTGACCTGCGATTTGTGTTAATTCTTCTACAGCACTGTCTAATGCTTTAGAATTGGATACCGCGTCACCAACACCAGTGTTGATTACGATCTTTTCGATTTTCGGTACTTCCATTACAGATTTATAGTTAAACTTGCTCATAAGAGCAGGAGTAATTTCTTTTTGGAATTTCTCTTTAAGGCGATTCAATGAAGGGACCTCCTTTCATATAGAACTTATTTATCTAATAATTCACCAGATTTTTTTGCAAAACGAACTTTGTTACCATCTTCCACTTTGTAACCTACGCGAGTAGGCACACCTGTTTTAGGATCTAATGGCATAACATTAGATACGTGGATAGGTGCTTCTTTCGTGATAATTCCACCTTGTGGATTTAACTGAGATGGCTTAGAGTGCTTCTTAACGATGTTAACACCCTCAACGATAACACGGTTTTCTTTTGGGAAAGCTGCAAGGATAACACCTTGTTTTCCTTTGTCTTTACCACTGATTACCTGTACTTTATCACCTTTTTTTACATGCATCTTACTTCTGCACCTCCTTAGCAAGGCAAGACCTTAAATTATAGAACTTCTGGAGCTAAAGAAACGATCTTCATGAAGTTGTTATCACGTAATTCACGAGCTACTGGTCCGAAGATACGAGTACCACGTGGGCTCTTATCATCTTTAATGATAACCGCTGCGTTTTCATCAAATTTGATATAAGAACCGTCTGGACGACGAGCACCGCTCTTCGTACGTACTACTACTGCTTTAACAACGTCACCTTTTTTAACAACGCCACCTGGTGTTGCTTGTTTTACCGTAGCAACGATAATATCACCGATGTTTGCGTATTTACGACCAGAGCCGCCTAATACTTTAATTGTTAAAAGTTCACGTGCGCCAGAGTTGTCAGCTACTTTCAAACGAGATTCTTGTTGGATCATGTTATGAAACCTCCCTTCGGACTTAAAATTCCGATTCGTCTATTTAGATAATAACCGCTTCTTCAACGATTTCAACTAAACGGAAACGCTTAGTAGCAGAAAGCGGGCGAGTTTCCATGATTTTTACGATATCGCCAACTTTTGCTTGGTTTTGCTCATCATGCGCTTTGTACTTCTTAGAATACTTAACGCGCTTTCCGTACAAGGAATGAGTTTTGTAAGTTTCAACTAAAACTGTAATCGTTTTGTCCATTTTGTCAGAAACAACACGACCAGTATAAACTTTGCGTTGGTTACGTTCGCTCACTTTGCAAACCTCCCCTCAATTTATCGATTAATTCCGATCTCTCTTTCGCGAACTACAGTTTTCATACGAGCGATCGCTTTACGCACTTCACGGATGCGTGTTGGATTCTCTAATTGTCCTGTAGCAAGCTGGAAGCGAAGATTAAACAACTCTTCCTTTAAAGCTTTAACTTTTGTTTCGATTTCGGCAGTGGTTAATTCACGAATATCATTAGTTTTCATTAGATTCACCACCATTTTCTTCACGTTTTACGAATTTACATTTCACTGGTAATTTGTGAGCTGCAAGACGTAATGCTTCGCGTGCTACCTCTTCAGATACACCCGCAATTTCAAACATAACCTTTCCAGGTTTTACTACTGCTACCCAACCTTCTGGAGCCCCTTTACCGGAACCCATACGTACTTCTAGAGGTTTAGCAGTGTAAGGTTTAGAAGGGAAAATTTTAATCCAAACTTTACCGCCACGTTTCATATAACGAGTCATTGCACGACGAGCTGCTTCGATTTGACGGTTTGTAATCCAAGAAGCCTCTTGAGACTGTAAACCAAACTCACCAAAATGTACTTCAGCGCCACCTTTTGCACGACCACGCATTTTACCACGATGTTCTCTACGATATTTTACGCGTTTAGGCATTAACATATTATTTTCCTCCTTCCTCAGAAGCTTTCTTTTTTGTAGGAAGGACTTCTCCACGGTAGATCCATACTTTTACACCTAATTTACCGTACGTTGTATCAGCTTCAGCTGTTGCATAGTCAATATCAGCGCGAAGTGTATGAAGTGGAACAGTTCCTTCACTGTAAGATTCTGCACGAGCGATATCAGCTCCGCCAAGACGACCAGAAACCTGTGTTTTAATACCTTTAGCTCCTGCACGCATAGCACGTTGAATTGCTTGCTTCTGTGCACGACGGAAAGATACACGGTTTTCTAATTGACGAGCAATGTTTTCGCCTACTAATTTAGCGTCAAGATCAGCTCTCTTAACTTCTAAAATGTTGATGTGTACACGTTTACCTGTTAACTGGTTAAGAGCTTTACGAAGTGCTTCAACTTCTGTACCACCTTTACCAATTACCATACCAGGTTTTGCAGTGTGAATTGTAACATTTACACGATTTGCTGCACGCTCGATTTCTACTTTAGAAACAGCAGAATCTTTTAAGCGAACATTGATGTACTCACGAATTTTGATGTCTTCATGTAAGAATGTAGCATAATCTTTTTCAGCGTACCAACGAGATTCCCAATCACGAATGATACCGACACGAAGACCAACTGGACTAACCTTTTGACCCATCGATTATCCCTCCTTCTTTTCTGATACCACAACTGTGATGTGGCTTGTGCGTTTGTTAATTTGGCTTGCACGACCCATTGCACGTGGACGGAAACGTTTTAACGTTGGACCTTCGTCAACGAAAACTTTTTCAACAACTAAGTTGTTTATGTCCATTTCATAGTTATGTTCTGCATTTGCAATTGCAGATTTCAAAACTTTTTCTACAACTGGAGAAGCAGTTTTTGGCGTGTGGTTAAGGATAGCAATCGCTTCACCCACTTGCTTACCTCGGATTAAGTCTACTACTAAACGAACTTTACGAGGAGCAATACGAACTGTTCTCGCTACTGCTTTAGCTTGCATTGAAGTGCCTCCTCTCATTATCTTCTAGTTTTCTTATCGTCAGCATCATGACCTTTGTACGTACGAGTTGGTGCGAACTCACCTAACTTGTGGCCAACCATATCCTCAGTTACGTATACAGGAACGTGTTTACGACCATCATATACAGCGATTGTATGACCAATAAACTGTGGGAAGATCGTTGAACGACGAGACCAAGTTTTTACAACTTGTTTTTGCTCAGTTTCATTTAACTTTGCAATTTTGTTCATTAAATGATCATCAACAAATGGTCCTTTTTTCAAGCTACGAGCCATTTTGGTGCCTCCCTTCGTGATTGCCGTACGGCTCTAGAAATGAACCGTACTACAACCCCATTATTTTTTACGACGACGAACGATGAATTTGTCAGACGCTTTATTTTTCTTACGAGTTTTGAATCCAAGAGTTGGTTTACCCCATGGAGACATTGGAGACTTACGTCCGATTGGTGAGCGACCTTCACCACCACCGTGTGGGTGATCAACTGGGTTCATTACAGAACCACGAACAGTTGGGCGCTTGCCTAACCAGCGAGAACGACCCGCTTTACCAATTTTAATAAGTTCATGGTGCTCATTACCTACTTGACCTACTGTAGCGCGGCAAGTAGCTAGAACTAAGCGTACTTCACCAGAAGTTAAACGTACAAGTACGTATTTACCTTCTTTACCAAGTACTTGAGCAGATGTACCAGCAGAACGAACTAATTGTCCACCGCGACCTGGTTTAAGCTCGATGTTATGAACAACTGTACCTACTGGAATGTTGATTAATGGTAATGCGTTACCGATTTTAATGTCCGCTTCTGGGCCAGACATGATTTCCATACCTACTTCTAAGTTTTTAGGAGCAAGGATGTAACGTTTTTCACCGTCAACGTAGTTAATTAATGCGATATTCGCAGAGCGGTTCGGATCGTATTCGATCGTAGCAACGCGTCCAGGAATTCCATCTTTGTTACGTTTAAAGTCGATGATACGGTATTGACGCTTGTGTCCGCCACCTTGGTGACGTACAGTGATTTTACCTTGGTTATTACGTCCAGCCTTTTTACTTAAAGGCGCAAGTAATGATTTTTCCGGTCTATCAGTCGTGATTTCAGCGAAATCATTCGTAGTCATGTTACGACGACCGTTAGTAGTTGGATTATACTTTTTGATTGCCATCTGATTTTCCCTCCTTCTTTAGTAAGAATTAAACTCCTTGGAAGATCTCGATTTCTTTGCTGTCAGCAGTAAGCTTAACGATTGCCTTACGACGACGGTTAGTAAAACCAGCGTGACGACCAACACGTTTTGCTTTTGGCTTGTAGTTCATGATATTTACTTTATCAACTTCAACACCAAAGATAGCTTCTACAGCATCTTTAACTTCCGTTTTATTAGCTTTAACGTCCACATCGAACGTGTATTTTTTTTCAGCCATCATTTCCATAGAACGTTCAGTGACAACTGGGCGCTTAATAATATCACGAGGATCTTTCATTATGCAAGCACCTCCTCTACTTTTTCCACTGCCGCTTTTGTCATGATTAGCTTATCATGATGAAGCACGTCTAAAACGTTTACGCCATCAGCAGTGATTACTGTTACTCCAGGAATATTGCGAGCAGATAACTCAACTGCTTCGTTTACATCAGCAGTTACGATAAGAGCTTTCTTCTCAACAGTTAATCCTTTAAGAACTGCTACCATGTCTTTTGTTTTTGGTGCATTTAACACTAAGTCTTCAAGAACTACGATGTTGTTCTCAACTACTTTAGTAGCTAATGCAGATTTAATAGCTAAGCGACGAACTTTTTTAGGTAGTTTGTATGCATAGCTTCTTGGTGTAGGTCCGAATACCGTACCACCACCACGCCATTGAGGAGAGCGGATAGAACCTTGACGAGCACGTCCAGTTCCTTTTTGACGCCATGGTTTACGACCTCCACCGCGCACTTCAGAGCGAGTTTTTACTTTATGTGTACCTTGACGTAAAGATGCGCGTTGCATCATTACTGCTTCAAAAAGTACAGCTTCATTTGGTTCGATACCGAAAACAGTTTCAGCTAATTGGATTTCACCAACTTCAGAACCAGTTTGGTTAAATAACTTTACTATTGGCATTGGGGTTCCTCCTTTCTTATAGAGAATTATTTGCTAGCCTTAACAGCACTACGAACAACTACAAGAGATTTCTTAGCGCCAGGAACGTTGCCTTTTACTAACAGTAAGTTGCGTTCAACATCAACTTGAACGATTTCTAAGTTTTGGATAGTAACTTGGTCTCCACCCATACGTCCAGCAAGTTTTTTGCCTTTGAATACACGGTTCGGAGCAACAGGGCCCATTGAACCAGGACGACGATGATAACGAGAACCGTGAGACATAGGTCCGCGAGATTGTCCGTGGCGTTTAATAGCACCTTGGAAACCTTTACCTTTAGAAATACCTGTTACGTCTACAGTTTCACCTGCAGCGAAAACTTCTACTTTTACCTCTTGACCAACTTCTTGTCCTTCCACGTCTGCATCGCGAAGTTCGCGAATGAAGCGCTTAGGAGCAGTAGTTGCTTTAGCAACGTGACCTTGTTCAGGTTTGTTAGCTAATTTTTCGCGCTTGTCATCAAAACCTAACTGAATTGCATTGTAGCCATCAGTTTCAACAGTTTTCTTTTGAAGAACAACGTTTGGAGTTGCTTCGATAACAGTTACAGGAATTAGCTCGCCGTTTTCAGCAAATACTTGAGTCATACCGATCTTTTTTCCTAAGATTCCTTTGGTCATGAGTTACACCTCCTACATTTTAACTTATATAAATTATAGTTTGATTTCGATATCTACACCAGATGGTAAGTCTAAACGCATTAAAGAGTCTACTGTTTGTGGAGTAGGGCTCACGATGTCGATTAGACGTTTGTGCGTGCGCATTTCGAATTGCTCACGAGAATCTTTGTATTTATGAACCGCACGAAGAATCGTGTAAACAGTTTTTTCAGTTGGTAATGGGATTGGACCAGAAACTGTCGCCCCAGAACGCTTAGCTGTTTCTACAATTTTCTCAGCTGACTGATCAAGAATACGGTGATCGTAAGCTTTTAAACGAATACGAATTTTTTCTTTTGCCATTATTTTCCCTCCTTCGTTCGCCTATTTTAAAAATAGACATTCTCCATGGAAATTTCCACACACTCGCCATGGCAAAGCGGCCGGGTGTGTCAGCAACCTTCCACTTCATCGCAGTCAAAGACCAACATTGTTTATTATACAATGTTATTCGTCTAGATGCAAGCATCTTTTTCTTTGCATCTGCTTTTCTCTACTTTTGCTATTATACATGGCACTTTAAAGAATTTCAAGTTTTCATCTGTTGTAATTATTTTTACAGTTTCTGGATGAATAATTTTACAATTTATATACTATAGAAGAAACTCGTCAAAACTTAAAAATAGATCTTTATCTATTATAAATTGAAACTTCCATCAGTAGATTTTCTTCCTCTGCCCGTCTTCCTCACTTCTCTCTCAATTTTGAGGTGAAGGCTTACTGCCCACAAATAGCAGGATAAATAAAAAACCCAAGGGAAAATCCCTTGGGTCTCATATATCAGTTAAGATTACTCAACGATAGTTGCAACTACGCCGTAACCTACTGTACGTCCACCTTCACGAATAGAGAACTTAGTTCCTTCTTCGATCGCGATTGGAGCGATAAGCTCGATAGTCATTTCAATGTTATCGCCAGGCATTACCATTTCAGTACCTTCTGGTAATTGGATGATACCAGTTACGTCAGTTGTACGGAAATAGAATTGTGGGCGGTAGTTAGCGAAGAATGGAGTGTGACGTCCACCTTCTTCTTTAGATAAAACGAAAACTTCAGCTTTGAATTTAGCGTGAGCTTTTACAGAGCCAGTTTTAGCAAGAACTTGTCCACGTTGGATATCTTCACGAGCAACCCCACGAAGTAGAGCACCGATGTTGTCTCCAGCTTGAGCTTGGTCAAGAAGCTTACGGAACATTTCTACACCAGTTACAGTTGTAGATTTGTTTTCTTCAGTGAAACCGATGATTTCTACTACGTCACCAACTTTAACTACACCGCGCTCTACGCGACCAGTAGCAACTGTACCACGACCTGTGATAGAGAATACGTCCTCAACAGGCATTAAGAATGCTTTTTCAGTGTCACGTTCTGGAGTTGGGATGTAAGCATCAACTTCGTTCATTAATTCGATGATTTTTGCTTCCCACTCAGCATCTCCTTGAAGAGCTTTAAGAGCAGAACCTTTAATTACAGGGATATCATCGCCTGGGAAGTCGTATTCAGATAATAGATCGCGAACTTCCATTTCTACTAATTCTAATAACTCTTCGTCGTCAACCATGTCGCATTTGTTTAAGAATACAACGATGTAAGGAACACCTACTTGACGAGAAAGAAGGATGTGCTCACGAGTTTGAGGCATTGGGCCATCAGCAGCAGATACTACTAAGATACCGCCGTCCATTTGAGCAGCACCAGTGATCATGTTTTTAACATAGTCAGCGTGACCTGGGCAGTCAACGTGTGCATAGTGACGAGTTTCAGTTTCGTACTCAACGTGTGCAGTTGAGATTGTGATACCGCGCTCTCTTTCTTCTGGAGCAGCATCGATTTGGTCGTAACCTTTCGCTTCAGCACCACCAGCTTTTGCAAGAACTGTAGTGATAGCAGCAGTTAATGTAGTTTTACCATGGTCAACGTGGCCGATTGTACCAATGTTAACATGTGGTTTAGAACGTTCGAATTTAGCTTTTCCCATTCTAAATTCCTCCTTGGTTATATAGATTATTTTATATTCAGACTAGAAAGTAAGGGGCCTAAGCCCCGCTGCTTTCTAAGCTTACATAAGTAGTTATACTTGAACAATCGATAAAAATCAATTATTCACCTTTATTTTTTTTAATAATTTCTTCTGAAATAGACTTCGGTACTTCTTCATAATGATCAAATGTCATTGAGAATGTTCCGCGTCCTTGCGTGTTAGAACGTAATGACGTTGCATAACCGAACATTTCAGAAAGTGGAACCATAGCGCGAACAACTTGCGCGTTACCGCGAGCTTCCATACCTTCTACACGTCCACGGCGAGATGTTACGTCACCCATAATGTCACCCATGTACTCTTCAGGAATTACAACTTCAACTTTCATCATTGGCTCAAGAATTACTGGGTTACATTTAGAAACCGCAGCTTTAAGTGCCATAGATGCAGCGATTTTGAACGCCATCTCAGAGGAGTCAACATCATGGTAAGATCCGTCAACTAATGCAGCTTTAATGTCTACTACAGGATATCCTGCAAGTACACCATTTTTAAGTGCATCTTCAAGACCTGCTCCAACAGCTGGGATGTATTCACGTGGAACTACACCACCGACGATCTTGTTTTGGAATTCGAATCCTTTACCTTCTTCGTTAGGTTCAAACTCAATCCAAACGTGACCGAATTGTCCACGACCACCAGATTGACGAGCGAACTTACCTTCAACTTTCGCAGAAGCGCGGAAAGTCTCACGGTATGCTACCTGAGGAGCACCAACGTTTGCTTCCACTTTGAATTCACGGCGCATACGGTCAACGATGATATCAAGGTGAAGTTCACCCATACCAGCGATGATTGTTTGGCCAGTTTCTTGGTCAGTGTGAGCACGGAATGTTGGATCTTCTTCAGAAAGCTTAGATAACGCTGTACCCATTTTATCTTGGTCAGCTTTAGATTTTGGTTCGATAGCTACAGAGATAACTGGCTCTGGGAATTCCATAGACTCAAGGATAACAAGGCTCTTCTCGTCACAAAGAGTATCACCAGTTGTAGTATCTTTTAAACCTACAGCAGCAGCGATGTCACCAGCATAAACTGTTGAAATCTCTTCACGGCTGTTTGCGTGCATTTGTAGGATACGACCTACACGCTCACGCTTACCTTTAGTTGAGTTTTTCACGTATGATCCAGAGTTTAACACACCAGAGTACACACGGAAGAATGTTAACTTACCAACATAAGGGTCAGTCATGATTTTGAATGCTAATGCTGCGAAAGGCTCTTCATCGCTAGAATGACGTTCTACTTCTTCCTCTGTATCCGGAAGAGTACCTTTAATAGCAGGTACGTCTAATGGAGATGGTAGGTAGTCGATAACTGCATCTAACAGAATTTGAACACCTTTATTTTTGAATGCAGAACCACAGATTACTGGGAAGAATTCTACAGAAGTTGTAGCCTTACGGATACCAGCTTTAAGCTCTTCTACAGTGATTTCTTCACCTTCTAGGTACTTCATCATCATTTCTTCATCAAGCTCTGCTACCGCTTCGATAAGTTTTCCACGGTATTCATCAGCTAGCTCTTTATGTTCTGCAGGAATTTCAATACGTTGAATATCTGTTCCTAAGTCGTTTGTGTACATGTATGCACACTCTTCTACTAGGTCGATAATTCCCGTAAACTGATCCTCAGCACCGATTGGTAACTGAATTGGATGTGCGTTTGCTTGTAAACGGTCATGAATTGTTCCTACAGAGTATAAGAAGTCTGCACCGATCTTGTCCATTTTGTTAACGAACACGATACGTGGTACACCGTAAGTAGTAGCCTGACGCCAAACAGTTTCTGTTTGTGGTTCTACACCAGATTGCGCGTCAAGTACTGCTACCGCACCGTCAAGTACGCGTAAAGAACGTTCTACTTCTACAGTGAAGTCTACGTGTCCTGGAGTGTCAATGATGTTTACACGGTGACCTTTCCATTGAGCAGTAGTTGCTGCAGAAGTAATTGTGATACCACGCTCTTGCTCTTGCTCCATCCAGTCCATCTGAGATGCACCTTCGTGAGTTTCACCGATTTTGTGAATGCGTCCTGTATAGTACAAGATACGCTCAGTTGCTGTTGTTTTACCAGCATCGATGTGAGCCATGATACCAATATTACGAGTGTTTTCTAAGGAGAACTCTCTTGTCATTTGGTGTCTTTCTCCTTCCTAATATGGATTGGATTTTTTTATTTTAAGTAGCAAAAAAGCCACTTTATTTTGTTACATATGTCAGTATGTCTAGTACCCTCATTATGTAAAACGAGCGCCCATTGAAAGGGAGAGGAATTCTCCCTCTCCACACTTCCATAAGCGACAAATAAAGCGGTTTATGCTTATAGTTATTTTTCGTTGAATCCTACCAACGGTAATGAGCAAATGCTTTGTTAGCTTCTGCCATTTTGTGAGTGTCTTCACGTTTCTTAACAGATGCACCACTGTTGTTAGCTGCATCTAAGATTTCGTAAGCTAGACGCTCTTCCATAGTTTTTTCACCACGAAGACGAGCGTAGTTTACTAACCAGCGAAGACCTAAAGTTGTACGGCGTTCTGGACGAACCTCAACTGGAACTTGGTAGTTAGCACCACCAACACGACGAGCGCGTACTTCAAGAACAGGCATGATGTTCTTAAGAGCTTGCTCGAATACTTCCATTGGTTCATTACCAGTACGTTCACGAACGATATCGAACGCATTATAAAGAATTGTTTGAGATTTACCTTTTTTACCGTCAACCATCATTTTGTTGATTAGGCGTGTTACAAGTTTAGAATTGTACATTGGATCTGGTAACACGTCACGTTTCGCAACAGGTCCTTTACGAGGCATATTGAGTTCCTCCTTTCAGTTCAGTTTTATTATTTCTTAGCAGCTTTTGGTCTCTTAGTACCATATTTAGAACGTCCTTGCATACGTTTGTCAACACCAGCTGTGTCAAGCGCACCACGAACGATGTGGTAACGTACCCCTGGTAAATCTTTTACACGACCACCGCGAATTAATACTACGCTGTGTTCTTGTAGGTTATGACCGATACCTGGGATGTAAGCAGTAACCTCGATACCATTTGTTAAACGTACACGAGCGTATTTACGTAACGCTGAGTTCGGTTTCTTTGGAGTCATTGTACCAACACGAGTACATACACCACGTTTTTGAGGTGCAGAGATATCAGTTGCTTTTTTCTTTAAAGAGTTGAAACCTTTGTTTAACGCAGGTGATTTAGATTTCCATACTTTATCAGTACGTCCATTTCTCACTAATTGGTTAATAGTAGGCATTAATTTATCCTCCCTTCGCATGTTTGTATGACCACATATCCAGGTGGTTCATTATTAGTTGAAAACAAAGTTTTTGCAAGGGAGAGCAAATGCTCTCTCCTCACAAAAACAGTTTTAACTTGTTATTCCTATTGCTGAAGCTCCTACCGTATCTCATTCATTTTCATGTTGAGATCCAGTTTTTAAAAAGTACGTTATGTTGCATCGCAAAAGCTACTGCAACGTTCTAACTATACCGTGTTGAATTACATTCAACGTTTATTTAGGAGCAACCTTGCTTATATTAACATTTCGCATTGCATAATGTCAACTAGGATTATCTGTTTTTATACAAAATTTACGACGGAAAATTTTAGTTTTCTACGTAAACCTCGTCATTTTCTACATTTATTTCTTCTTTTGCTGTTTTTACAAGATCTACTCTGCGGTAATGATTCATACCTGTACCAGCCGGAACAAGTTTACCGATAATAACATTTTCTTTCAGACCAAGAAGTTCATCGCGCTTACCTTTAATTGCCGCATCAGTTAACACACGAGTTGTTTCCTGGAATGATGCTGCAGATAAGAATGAATCTGTTTCAAGTGAAGCCTTTGTAATACCAAGAAGGATTGGACGTGCTGTTGCTGGTTGTTTACCTTTAAGCAACACTTTTGCATTTGCATCTGTGAACTGATGAATATCCAGTAATGTTCCTGGTAATACATCTGTTTCACCAGCATCGATTACACGAACTTTGCGAAGCATTTGACGAACCATTACTTCAACGTGTTTATCACCAATTTCTACCCCTTGCATACGGTATACTTTTTGTACTTCACGAAGCAGGTATTCTTGGACTGCTGTAATATCTGTTACTTTCAGTAATTCTTTCGGATCGATAGAACCTTCTGTAAGTTCTTTACCGTGTTCAATGCGATGTCCTGGAGCTACTTTTAGACGAGCGCCATAAGGAATTGCATACGTACGAGCTTCTACATCACCTTGTACAACAACTTCTTGGCGATCTTTCACATCGTTAACCGCTGCAACAACACCGTCGATTTCACTGATAACCGCTTGACCTTTCGGATTACGCGCTTCGAAAATCTCTTGAATACGTGGTAAACCTTGTGTGATATCGTCTCCAGCAACCCCACCGGTATGGAATGTACGCATCGTTAACTGTGTACCTGGCTCACCGATAGATTGAGCTGCGATAATACCAACCGCTTCGCCCACTTCTACATCTGTGCCAGTAGCTAAGTTACGACCGTAACATTTCTTACATACGCCGTGGCGTGTGTTACATGTAAATGCAGAACGGATGTACAACTGTTCAACGCCTGCTTTTTCAATGATATGAGCAATATCTTCTGTAATTAATTCATTTTCACTAACTAACACTTCGCCTGTTTCTGGATGCTTCAAAGTTTTTCTTGCGAAACGTCCTACAAGACGATCGTATAAGGACTCGATAATTTCGTTTCCTTCTTTAATTGCACCGATTAATAAGCCGCGGTCTGTTCCACAATCGTCTTCACGAACGATAACATCTTGTGCAACGTCAACAAGACGACGAGTTAAGTAACCAGAGTCCGCAGTCTTAAGTGCTGTATCGGCAAGACCTTTACGCGCACCGTGTGTAGAGATGAAGTACTCGAGTACCGTTAAACCTTCGCGGAAACTTGATTTGATTGGAAGTTCGATAATACGACCAGATGGGTTAGCCATCAAACCACGCATACCAGCAAGCTGAGTAAAGTTCGATGCGTTACCACGGGCACCAGAGTCACTCATCATGAAGATCGGGTTGCGCTTATCTAAGGT
Organism: Bacillus sp. GB_SG_008; assembly: GCF_052038115.1. Lineage (NCBI taxonomy): Bacteria > Bacillati > Bacillota > Bacilli > Caryophanales > Bacillaceae > Bacillus > Bacillus sp. GB_SG_008. The sequence goes on from NZ_JBPZSK010000012.1 coordinate 31,515, forward strand.
TTTCATCAGTTTTCCTTGGATAACATCTTTTGCATTACTCCAAATAGAGATAACACGATCATAACGTTCTTCCTCTGTAATTAAACCGCGACGGAATTGCTTAATTACTGTATCTACTTTTGCTTGCGCTTCATGCAAGATTTCTTCTTTTTCACCTAATACAAGGATATCCGCCACACCAACTGTAATACCAGCTTTTGTAGAGTATTTAAATCCTAGATTTTTCATGCGGTCAAGCATGCGAGATGTTTCAGTAATTTTGAAACGTTTAAATACTTCAGCAATGATATTACCAAGAATTTTCTTGCTAAATGGTGCCACTTCTTCGCGACTAGCAATAATTTCTCTTACGTTAGCGCCTTTTTCAACAAAGTATTCCACTGGAGTTTCTTTCTCCAAGTTTGTTTTTGTTGGTTCGTTAATGTAAGGGAAAGATTTCGGTAAGATTTCATTGAATATTAACTTACCAACTGTTGTTAACAACAGCTTGCTGTTTTGCTCTTCTGTAAACGTTTCGTTGTTTACAGAGCTTGCTGCAACAGCAACACGAGTATGCAAGTGTACATATCCGTTTTGGTATGCAATTAATGCTTCGTTCGTATCTTTGAAAACCATACCTTCACCAATTGCATCTGCACGTTCAAGCGTTAGGTAGTAGTTACCTAATACCATATCCTGAGATGGTGTAACAACTGGTTTTCCGTCTTTCGGGTTCAAGATATTTTGTGCAGCTAACATAAGAAGACGAGCTTCTGCTTGTGCTTCTGATGATAACGGAACGTGAACCGCCATTTGGTCACCGTCAAAGTCCGCGTTGTATGCAGTACATACAAGTGGATGAAGACGAATTGCACGACCTTCTACTAATGTAGGTTCAAATGCTTGAATACCAAGACGGTGAAGCGTTGGAGCACGGTTTAGAAGTACAGGGTGTTCTTTAATTACAGACTCTAAAACATCCCAAACTTCAGGTTGTACTCGCTCGATTTTACGTTTAGCACTCTTAATGTTGTGTGCTAATCCTTTTCCTACTAACTCTTTCATTACAAAAGGTTTGAACAATTCAAGCGCCATTTCTTTTGGCAGACCGCATTGGTACATTTTTAAGTTCGGTCCTACAACGATAACGGAACGACCAGAGTAGTCAACACGTTTACCTAATAAGTTTTGACGGAAACGTCCTTGCTTACCTTTTAACATATGAGAAAGAGATTTTAATGGACGGTTACCAGGTCCAGTAACTGGACGGCCACGACGACCATTATCGATTAAAGCATCTACTGCTTCTTGTAACATACGCTTTTCGTTTTGGACGATGATGCTTGGTGCACCTAAGTCTAATAAACGTTTTAAACGATTGTTACGGTTAATTACACGACGGTATAAGTCGTTTAAGTCAGAAGTTGCAAAACGTCCACCATCCAACTGTACCATTGGGCGAAGTTCTGGTGGGATAACTGGAAGAACATCTAGAATCATCCAAGATGGTTCGTTTCCAGAGTTACGGAATGCTTCTAATACTTCTAGACGTTTAATAGCACGAGTACGACGTTGTCCTTGTGCTGTTTTTAACTCTTCTTTTAAGAAGTCTACTTCTTTATCTAAATCGATATCTTGTAATAACTTCTTAATCGCCTCTGCGCCCATAGAAGCTTGGAAAGAGTTTCCGTATCTGTCGCGATACGCACGGTATTCCTTCTCCGAAAGAAGTTGCTTCTTATCAAGCGGTGTATCACCGCTTTCTGTTACCACATAAGAAGCGAAATAAATTACTTCTTCAAGCGCGCGAGGGGACATGTCTAAGACAAGTCCCATGCGGCTTGGGATACCTTTGAAATACCAAATATGAGATACAGGAGCAGCTAATTCGATATGACCCATACGTTCACGACGAACTTTCGCACGCGTTACTTCAACGCCGCATCGATCACAAACTACACCTTTATAACGGACACGTTTATATTTACCACAATGACATTCCCAGTCTTTTGTTGGACCGAAAATACGCTCACAGAACAAACCGTCTTTCTCTGGTTTCAATGTACGATAGTTAATCGTCTCGGGTTTTTTAACTTCCCCATATGACCAAGAGCGAATTTTGTCTGGTGATGCAAGTCCAATCTTCATATATTCAAAGTTGTTTACATCTATCAAGGGGCCTACCTCCCTTTTAGTCTACAGGTTATCCCAATTATTCCTTCGTTGTCTCAACTTCGACATTTAATTTATCTGCAGATTGATGATCATCGTCATCAGTATCACGCATTTCAATTTCAGTATCGTCGCTAGACATCATCTTAACATCCATACCTAAGCTTTGTAATTCCTTAATCAATACTTTGAATGATTCAGGAACACCTGGTTCTGGAACATTTTCGCCTTTTACAATCGATTCGTACGTTTTCACACGACCAACAACATCATCGGACTTAACTGTTAAGATTTCTTGAAGAGTATAAGCAGCACCGTAAGCTTCAAGTGCCCAAACCTCCATCTCACCGAAACGTTGTCCACCGAACTGTGCTTTACCTCCAAGAGGTTGTTGCGTTACAAGTGAGTATGGTCCAGTAGAACGAGCATGAAGTTTATCATCAACCATGTGTGCAAGTTTAATCATGTACATGACACCAACAGATACACGGTTGTCGAATGGTTCACCAGTACGTCCATCGTATAGAATTGTCTTTGCATCACGTGCCATACCAGCTTCTTCGATTGTTCCCCATACATCTTCCTCGCGAGCGCCATCGAATACCGGTGTTGCAACGTGGATACCAAGATATCTTGCTGCCATACCAAGATGAAGCTCTAACACCTGACCGATATTCATACGAGATGGTACCCCTAATGGGTTTAACATGATATCGATTGGTGTGCCATCTGGTAAATAAGGCATATCTTCTTCCGGTAAAATACGGGAGATAACACCTTTGTTACCGTGACGACCGGCCATCTTGTCGCCTTCAGAAATTTTACGTTTTTGAACGATATATACACGTACAAGTTGATTCACACCTGGTGGTAATTCATCGCCATCTTCACGGTTGAATACTTTTACGTCTAAGATAATACCGCCGCCACCGTGTGGTACGCGTAGTGATGTATCACGTACTTCACGAGCTTTCTCACCGAAGATTGCATGCAATAGACGCTCTTCTGCTGTTAATTCTGTTACACCTTTTGGCGTTACTTTACCAACAAGAAGGTCTCCGTCTTTTACTTCTGCACCGATGCGGATAATACCGCGCTCATCAAGGTTGCGAAGTGCATCTTCCCCTACGTTTGGAATGTCCCGTGTAATTTCTTCTGGTCCTAGCTTCGTATCACGAGCTTCAGATTCATATTCTTCAATATGAATAGAAGTATACACATCATCTTTTACAAGGCGCTCACTCATAATGATCGCATCCTCGTAGTTATAGCCATCCCATGTCATAAAGCCAACAAGCACGTTACGACCAAGTGCAAGTTCACCTTTTTCCATAGAAGGGCCGTCTGCAAGAATCTCACCTTTTACAACTTCATCGCCAACACTTACGATTGGACGTTGGTTGTAACAAGTTCCTTGGTTAGAACGGATGAATTTTAACATTTTATAGCGATCTAAATCACCTTTTACTTTTTGGCCGTCTACTTCGATGTAACGACGTACCCAAACTTCGCGAGCTTCTACGCGTTCAACGATACCAGGATGTTTACAGATTACCGCAGCACCTGAGTCCTTCGCTGATACGTACTCCATACCAGTACCTACAATTGGAGATTCTGGGTTCAGAAGTGGAACTGCTTGACGTTGCATGTTCGCACCCATTAGCGCACGGTTCGAGTCATCGTTTTCTAAGAACGGAATACAAGCTGTCGCAGCAGACACAACCTGTTTCGGAGAGATATCCATGTAGTCAATACGTTCGCGTTTTACTACAACGTTCTCATCGCGGAAACGCGCTACAACATCCTCATCAAGGAAATCTCCATCTTCAGATAAACGTGCGTTTGCTTGGGCAACAACATAGTTATCTTGTTCATCAGCTGTTAAATAATCTACACGTGTTGTTACACGTCCAGTTTCTGGATCAACACGACGGTATGGTGTTTCAATGAAGCCAAATTCATTTACTTTCGCAAATGAAGATAAAGAGTTAATCAAACCGATGTTTGGTCCCTCTGGCGTTTCAATTGGACACATACGACCATAGTGAGAGTAGTGAACGTCACGCACTTCAAAGCCAGCGCGCTCACGCGTTAAACCACCAGGTCCTAATGCAGATAGTCTTCGTTTATGCGTTAACTCTGCTAATGGGTTTGTTTGATCCATAAACTGAGATAACTGCGAGCTTCCGAAGAACTCTTTAATAGATGCAATAACCGGGCGAATGTTAATTAACGCTTGTGGTGTAATTGCATTTGTATCTTGAATCGACATTCTCTCACGAACAACACGCTCCATACGAGAAAGACCGATACGGAATTGGTTTTGTAACAATTCACCTACAGAACGTAGACGACGGTTTCCTAAATGGTCAATATCGTCTGTGTCTCCTACTTTGTATAGAAGGTTAAAGAAATAGCTAATAGATGCAATAATATCGCCTGGTGTAATATGTTTTACTTCGCGATCAATGTTCGCGTTACCAATGATATTGATGGAACGCTCTCCATCTGCATCCGGAGCATAAATTTTAATAGATTGTAATTCAACATTACCTTCTACCACTCCGCCTAACGGCTTCGCTGTTTTAAAACCAATGTTCTTTTCTAAGTAAGGTAAAATGCGATCTAATGTACGACGATCTAAGATTGTTCCTTCTGCCGCTAAAATTTCACCTGTTTCAGGATCCACTAAAGTTTCAGCTAAACGTTGGTTAAACAATCTGTTTTTAATGTGTAATTTCTTATTAATCTTGTAACGACCTACATTTGCTAGATCATAACGTTTTGGATCGAAGAAACGAGAAACAAGCAAGCTCTTCGCATTTTCTACTGTTGGCGGTTCACCTGGACGTAGACGCTCATAAATTTCAAGCAATGCTTTCTCTGTGCTATCCGTGTTATCTTTTTCTAGCGTATTGCTTAAGTACTCGTTATCACCTATAAGCTCGGTGATTTCTTGATCAGAGCCAAACCCTAATGCGCGTAACAAAACAGTTACAGGTAGTTTACGCGTACGGTCGATACGCACATAAACAACATCCTTAGCATCTGTTTCATATTCCAACCAAGCTCCGCGGTTTGGAATTACAGTAGCAGTAAATCCGCGTTTTCCGTTTTTGTCCACTTTGCCGCTGTAGTATACGCTTGGTGAACGAACTAACTGAGAAACAATAACGCGCTCTGCACCGTTAATTACGAATGTTCCTGTCTCTGTCATGAGCGGGAAATCCCCCATGAACACATCTTGTTCTTTCACTTCACCAGTTTCTTTATTGATTAGACGCACTTTTACACGAAGTGGTGCTGCATACGTCACATCACGCTCTTTACATTCTTCTACAGAATATTTCGGTTCGCCTAAACTGTAGTCGATAAACTCAAGCGATAGATTTCCCGTAAAGTCTTCAATCGGAGAAATGTCTTGGAACATTTCTCGCAAACCCTCATCAAGAAACCACTGATAAGAAGAGGTTTGAATTTCGATAAGATTTGGTAATTCTAAAACCTCACTAATACGGGCATAACTTCTTCGTTGGCGGTGTCGTCCGTATTGAACTAGTTGACCTGTCAACTGCTTCACCCCTCAAATCAAGAGTATTATAAATGCACAAAAATGTGCAAAATCACAACTAAATACGACTAACGCAAATTACGTAGCCTTTTTTCTCTAAAAAGATAGATACGTTGAGTATTTCCACCTACTCAAAAAAGAAAAATGGCTTCTAAAAGAAAACCATCATTCTGTTTCATAATCTGCTGATTTTACTATCTTTTCCAAGAAAAGCAAAAATATACATCGTTCTCAACGCAGAAAATCATATATTGGCATTTTATAATGTTAACACAACCAAAAATAACCGTCAACGTTTTTTTGATTTTATGATATAATACCCTTTTTTCTTTTCTGCGACTTCCACAAAATCGAACACATCTTCTAATTTTTTCATTGCAGATGGTGCACCTTGTTTTTTCTGAATCACAATCCAAAGCTCGCCGCCTGGCACAAGATACTCCACTGCTTTTTCTAGAATTTCATGCACGACTTGTTTCCCTGCACGAATTGGCGGATTAGATAAAATAGCAGCGTATTGACCTTTTACACTTTCATATACACTACTTTGATAAATCTGGATATTTTCAATTCGGTTATTAGCGGCATTTTCTTTCGCAAGCCCAAGTGCCCTTTCATTCACATCCACCATGTGAACCACACGCTCTTGGAACTCCTTCGCTAGAGATAAACCAATCGGGCCATATCCACACCCAACATCTAATACATCACCTTGGGCATCTGGCATCTGAAACGCTTCAATTAAAAGACGAGAACCGAAGTCCACTTCGTTTTTCGAAAACACCCCACGGTCTGATAAGAAAACAAAACGCGATCCTCTCAATGTATATTCCCATTGTTTACGATCACTTTTACTAGAGGGGTCGTTAGAAAAATAATGGTCTGCCATATGGCCACCTCTTTTCTTTACGGTTAAAAAAAAAGCTCGCTTGAGAGCGAGCTTTTTTCAAAAGCCTCAAAAGTTAATTACTTAACTTCTACAGCAGCGCCAACTTCTTCAAGTTTAGCTTTGATTTCTTCAGCTTCTTCTTTAGAAACGCCTTCTTTAACTGCTTTTGGAGTGTTATCAACTACTTCTTTAGCTTCTTTTAAGCCAAGACCAGTGATTTCACGAACAACTTTGATAACTTTGATTTTTTGTGCGCCTGCGTTAGCAAGTACAACATCAAATTCAGTTTGCTCAGCAGCAGCTTCACCAGCGCCACCAGCTACAGCTACAGGAGCAGCAGCAGTTACGCCGAATTCTTCCTCGATAGCTTTTACTAAGTCGTTAAGTTCTAATACAGTCATAGATTTAACTGCTTCAATGATTTGTTCTTTAGTCATTGTAAATATCCTCCCTTAAATAGGTTTGTATTGTTTTATCGATAACACGTAATTATCTTTTAAAAAATTAAGCGCCTTGCTCTTCTTTTTGATCTGCAACTGCTTTAGTAGCGATTGCAAGACCGCGCATTGGAGCTTGAAGAACGCTAAGAAGCATAGAAAGTAAGCCTTCACGTGATGGAAGAGTAGCGATAGCTTTAACCTCATCAAGTGATACAAGTTTACCTTCGATTACGCCTGCTTTAATTTCTAAAGCTTCATGATTTTTAGCGAAGTCGTTTAATACTTTCGCAGGAGCAATTACATCCTCGTTACTGAATGCGATTGCGTTTGGTCCTGTTAAGAATTCGTTTAACTCAGCCATTTCAGCAGATTCTGCAGCACGACGAGTTAAAGAGTTTTTGTAAACTTTGAACTCAACGCCAGCTTCACGTAAGTTTTTACGTAATTCAGTTGCTTCAGATACTGTTAAACCACGGTAGTCAACAACGATTGTAGATTTACTATCGCGAAGTTTTTCAGCGATTTCAGTTACAACTTGTTGTTTAGATTCGATTGCTTTGCTCATGTTATTACACCTCCTGTAGATTATATAGAAGATGTACCGAAAGTGCACTAAAAAGCCTCCATGCCCAATTGTAGACATGGAGGCATATAGTCACAGAAAAAAATTCCGTTTCGTATATTCACACCTAGGTAGGAAATTAAGCCACATTGGCACCTACTGTCTACGGTACACTATTTAAATTCACAACATAAATGATTATATTAAAACTTCTTCACGAAGTCAACTTCCAATTTTTACGCAATAGTAGAAACTTCAACGCGTACGCCAGGTCCCATTGTAGAAGCAACTGTTACGTTCTTCATGTAAGTACCTTTTGCAGCAGCTGGCTTAGCTTTTAAAAGAGCATCAGCAACTGTCTCTAAGTTTTCAACTAATTTTGCATCTTCGAAAGATACTTTACCGATTGGCACATGAATGTTACCAGCTTTATCAACGCGGTATTCTACTTTACCAGCTTTGATTTCGTTAACTGCTTTTGTTACGTCGAAAGTAACTGTTCCAGTTTTAGGGTTTGGCATTAAACCTTTAGGTCCTAATACACGACCAAGTTTACCAACTTCACCCATCATATCAGGAGTTGCTACTACTACGTCAAAGTCAAACCAACCTTGTTGGATTTTGTTGATGTAGTCTGTATCACCTACGAAGTCAGCTCCAGCAGCTTCAGCTTCTTTTAGTTTTTCGCCTTTAGCGAATACTAATACACGTTGTACTTTACCAGTACCGTGTGGAAGAACAACTGCACCACGAATTTGTTGGTCAGCTTTCTTAGGATCAACACCTAAACGAAATGCAGCTTCTACAGTTGCATCAAATTTAGCTGTGTTTGTTTTCTTTACTAATTCTACTGCCTCTGTTGCAGAGTAAGCAGTTGTACGATCAACAAGCTTCGCAGCTTCTACGTACTTTTTACCTCTTTTAGCCATTTTTATTTCCTCCTCAATGTGGTTTTAGCGGAATAACCTCCCACGTTTACGCCTTCTTTTCGATGTAATCGAGGATGTGCGCCCATCCTTTTATTTAAAAAATGACACTCATTTACGATAATAAAGGTTGCGAATTGGAATTCCAGACCCGCAACCTCTTTTACAAAAAAAGCAAATCGAATTAGTCTTCGATAACAATGCCCATACTGCGTGCAGTACCTTCAACCATACGCATTGCAGCTTCTACGCTAGCAGCGTTTAGGTCAGGCATTTTAGTTTCAGCGATTTCGCGAACCTTATCACGCTTAACAGTTGCCACTTTATTACGGTTTGGTTCACCAGAACCAGACTCAATACCAGCTACTTTCTTAAGAAGAACAGCAGCAGGAGGAGTTTTAGTAATGAAAGTGAATGAACGGTCTTCAAATACTGTAATTTCAACAGGAATGATTAGACCAGCTTGATCTGCTGTACGAGCGTTGAACTCTTTACAGAAGCCCATGATGTTAACACCCGCTTGTCCTAATGCTGGACCAACTGGTGGAGCTGGGTTAGCTTTACCTGCAGGAATTTGAAGTTTTACCATTTTAATTACCTTTTTAGCCACGAGACACACCTCCTTAAGTCCGTGATGTGGTCAATTGGGCAGTGATTTGCCCTCCCACTTCATATTTTATCTTTAGCGATAAAATCTTTCTCAAAAAACGTCTCCGTTTCCGAAGACGTATTGACTTAAAAGATATTATCACTTTTTACAATTCATTTCAAGTTTCATTTTATAATTTTTCAATTTGGTGGAAATCTAGCTCAACTGAAGTTTCGCGACCAAACATATCAACAAGTACTGTTACTCTTTGTTTTTCTAGGTCAATTTCATTAATAGCACCTGTGTAATTCGCAAATGGGCCTTCGTTCACACGTACAGTCTCATGAAGTTCAAAGTCAAAGTCAACTACTTCATTTTCCATTCCCATGTGTTTTAAGATTGTAACTACTTCTTCTTCTAATAACGGAGATGGCTTCGAACCCGATCCAGAAGATCCAACAAATCCTGTTACACCCGGTGTATTGCGAACAACATACCAAGAATCATCTGTCATGATGATTTCTACCAACACGTAGCCAGGAAATACTTTCCTCTTTGTTACTTTTTCTTTTCCGTTTTTCATTTCTACTTCTGTTTCCTCTGGAACAATAACACGGAAAATTTTATCTTGCATAGCCATTGTTTCTACGCGTTTCTCTAGGTTTGTTTTTACTTTATTTTCATATCCAGAATAAGTATGGACAACATACCAACTTTTTTCCATTAATTTAGGACGACCGTCCTTCCCTCCCTGACGTACATTTTTTCGTGCAAATGAAAAAACCCGTTCACCGGGCTTTTACACAGTTCATATAAATAACATTAACATTATATCATGTATTAGCGCTTCTTATTCAAGAATTAAACGAATTAAAGAAGAAATCCCCATATCCACTACCGCAAAGAAAATTGCACAGAAAGCAACTGTTGCAATTACAGTAAGTGTCGAACGGATTAATTCATCTTTTTTCGGCCAGCTTACTTTTTTCATTTCACGACCTACGTCGCCAAAAAAGTTCGTCAAACGCATTTCCGGGACCTCCAGTGCATAATTACAATTATTTATTTTGTTTCCTTATGAATCATGTGCGCATTACACGTTTTGCAAAATTTCTTTATCTCAAGACGCTCTACTGAGCTTGTATCTTTCATTGTGGAATAGTTTCGATTATTGCACTTTTCACATGCGAGTACAACCTTTTTTCTCATCTGTTACACCAGCCTTGTAACATTATTTCTTTAAAAATGTATCATACAATAAAAGGCAATGTCAATGACACTCCCCGCCTTACTGTAAAAAGAGAAGGAGAGGAAAAAAACCTCTCTTTTATATTTCTCTATTAACCTAATACATTTTTAAAAAACCAACTATTTAAACATCTTAACGTTTGAGTGAAGGTGAGTGAACAGTTGCCGTTTCTCTCATTTCCATATAACGCTCAAGCTTCCTTTTCACTCGTTGCAGAGCATTATCAATGGATTTTACATGGCGATTCAATTGCTCTGAAATCTCTTGATACGATCTTCCATCTAAATATAAAGAAAGCACCTTTCTTTCTAAATCGCTTAATAATTCAGATATTTTTAATTCTATATCAACATACTCTTCCTGACTAATAATCATTTCTTCAGGATCCGTCACCTTCGCTTCAGATATAACATCTAGCAGAGTTCGATCAGATTCTTCATCATAAATTGGTTTATCTAAAGAAACATATGAATTTAAAGGGATATGTTTTTGTCTTGTCGCTGTTTTAATCGCGGTAATAATTTGACGTGTAATACACAATTCCGCAAAAGCTTTAAAGGAAGACAGCTTGTCCTCTTTATAATCACGAATCGCTTTAAATAATCCAATCATACCTTCTTGAATAATATCTTCACGATCAGCGCCAACCAAAAAGTAAGATCTTGATTTTGCACGAACAAAATTTTTGTACTTATGAATTAAATACTCTAGTGCATCAACATTACCTTGTCGTACTAATTCAACTATCTCTTCATCCTCTAAATCACTAAATGTAACATTGTTGCCGCTTACGAAGTCTGTTTCCAATCTGATCCCTCCGACCGCTAATTATTTAGCAATATTATACAGTAAACACTTGAAGAGCGTCAATGTTTCAACGCCCTCCTCGCCTTAATTTTTCTAATTTTTCTGTAACTTCTTCACTAAATATCGTCCGCATTGCCGGTTGTTCTTCTTTCGTTTTCTTCGTTTCATGACGTACTCTTCGTTCCATCGCTTGAACTTCTATCTCTAACTCACGCGCCGATTTACGCAGAGCACCCTGCCCAAAAATGGCCCACTGCTCTGTGTAATCAGACGTCGCAACATAAATACGTGTATTAATATTGCGCAACTCAATTGCGAGTTGCTCAATTTTTTCATCCGCCGTTTGGTTTTTCCTTGTAAAGATTACATCTACAGACGCTTGTTTCATCTTCTTTTCAATTCCATAAACAGAATACGCATCAAAAACAATCATTACTTTCGTACCTGTATACCCTTGATAATCTGCCATTTTATCAATAAGCGAGTCTCGCGAAGCTTGTAAGTCTACATCCCGTAGTTTTTTCAAGTCTGCCCAAGCTCCGATAATATTGTAACCGTCAACGATTAAAATATCATTCATTTTTATTCACCGATTGGGTGACGTTTCCGATACACTTCATACATTAACAAGCTAGCAGCAACTGAAGCATTTAAGGATGTAACTTTACCAGCCATCGGTAAATGAATCAAGAAGTCACATTTCTCACCGATAAGACGGCTCATACCTTTCCCCTCACTACCAATCACTAAACCAATTGGCATCTTTCCATCTAAATTACGGTAGTCATCTTTCCCTTTTGCATCTGTGCCTGCGATCCAAAGCCCGCGCTCTTTTAATTCATCAATCGTTCTCGATAAATTTGTAACACGAGCTACTGGAACATACTCAATTGCTCCTGTCGAAGCCTTTGCAACCGCCGCTGTTAAACCAACCGCCCTGCGCTTTGGAATAATAATACCATGGGCTCCTACTGCATCTGCCGTACGCATAATAGAGCCTAAGTTGTGCGGATCTTCAATCTCATCAAGAATTAAGAAAAATGGATCTTCATTTCGCTTAGCTGCCAACGCAAATAAATCCTCTAAGTCCGCATATTCATATGCTGCCACTTGTGCGATTACACCTTGATGATTCCCCTCTACAAGTTGATCTAATTTTTTCTTCGGTGAATTCTGCACTAAAATTTTGTTTTCTTTCGCTAATGCTAGTACAATTTGCACTTGTCCTTTCGCAGCACCTTCTGCAATCCAAATCTTATTAATATCACGACCTGCTCTTAATGCTTCAATTACAGGGTTACGTCCAATAATATATTCACTGTTCACGCTCACGCGCCTCCTTCCTTATCCTCTAACACACGAATTGCTTCAAATACAAGCTCTTCTATTCGTGTCTGATCATTTAATAAATAATGATATCCAATCAGCGCCTCAAAAGCAGTACTATATCGATATGTTTGTACATCTGTATTTTTCGGAACAGAACCTGATTTTGCATTGCGCCCTCTTCTTAATACAGCTTCCTCTTCTTCAGTAAGAAATGCAGCCTCTAGTAAATGATGAACAACTTTCGCTTGCGCTTTTGCAGAAACAAAGCTTGTCCCCAAACGATGTAATTGATGTGGACGAACTGTTCCTTTTTGAAGCAGGTGATAGCGGATATATTGTTCGTATACCGCATCACCCATATATGCTAACGCTAAGCTATTTAATTGCTTTGCATCAATCATGTTTAGCCTCTTTTCCATCTTGTACCTTGTGGTGTATCTTCTAAAATAATGTTACGCTCTTTTAATTCATCGCGAATTTGATCAGATAATGCAAAATCACGATTTTTACGAGCCTCAATACGCTTTTGAATTAGTGCTTCAATTTCTTCATCAAGCAATTCTTCTTTCGTTAATTCTAATCCTAAAATTCCAAATAGCGTTTCAAGCTGTTTTATATACGCCACAATCACTGTTTTTGATGTATGCTCTTCTAATAAATATTGATTTGCATGATTTGCTAAGTTATATAACTCTGTTACTGCATTTGCCGTATTAAAGTCATCATCCATCGCTGCTTCAAATGCAGCTTGGAATTTTTTCATCTCATCTAACCATTTCTCGTTATGATCCGTTAAATCAGTACTACTTTCCATACGATGTTTTAAATTACCATAAGCTGTTTTAATGCGCTCTAATCCGTTATTTGTATGCTGTAATAATTCTTCACTAAAGTTAATTGGATGGCGATAGTGTACAGATAACATAAAGAAACGAATTAATTGTGGATCGTACTGCTTGATAATATCGTGAACTAGGACAAAGTTACCTAGTGATTTAGACATTTTCTCATTATTAATATTAATATATCCATTATGCATCCAGTAACGTGCAAATGGTTTCCCAGTCAATGCTTCTGATTGCGCAATTTCATTTTCATGATGCGGGAATGTTAAATCTTGACCGCCAGCATGAATATCAATTGTATCACCTAAATATTTACGTGCCATCGCAGAGCATTCAATATGCCAACCTGGACGACCTTTTCCCCATGGACTATCCCAGAAAATTTCTCCTTCTTTAGCAGCTTTCCATAATGCGAAGTCTAGCGGATCTTGTTTCTTTTCACCAATCTCAATGCGGGCACCATGACGCAAATCTGCAATTGGTTGATGAGATAATTTACCGTATCCTTCAAATTCCTTCGTTCTGTAATACACATCCCCTTCAGATTCATATGCATATCCTTTATTCACAAGTTCCTGAATAAACTCAATAATGATATCCATATTTTCTGTTACACGAGGATGAACTGTCGCATGTTTGCAGCCTAGTGCCGTTACATCTTCAAAGTATGCTTCAACAAAGCGATCTGCAATTGTTGGAACATCTTCTCCTAATTCATTAGCAGCTTTAATCAGCTTATCATCTACATCCGTGAAGTTAGATACATATTGCACATCGTAACCACGGTGTTCCATATAACGGCGCACTGTATCAAATACGATTGCCGGTCTTGCGTTACCGATATGAATGTAGTTATATACGGTCGGTCCGCATACATACATTTTCACTTTATTTTCCTCTAATGGAATAAACTCTTCTTTTTGACGCGTTAGCGTATTATAAATGTGAATAGTCATTTTTATCCTTCCTTTCTGTTTTCACTACCATTTGTTTTTTCAATTGTTCGAGCTCTTCTTCCACTGCTTTCAACTTATCAAAAATCGGATCCGGAAGATCACAATGATTTAATTCTTGACCTACTTTTATCCCATTTTGAATCACGACGCGACCAGGAATACCTACAACTGTAGAATGTGCAGGTACTTCCTTTAACACAACCGAACCAGCACCAACTTTAGAATTTTCTCCAACCGTAATCGATCCAAGCACTTTCGCACCTGTTGCAATCAACACATTGTCTTTAATTGTTGGATGACGTTTCCCTTTTTCTTTTCCCGTACCGCCTAACGTAACACCTTGATAAATTGTCACGTTATCTCCAATTTCACACGTTTCTCCAATTACAACTCCCATGCCATGATCAATAAAAAACTTACGACCAATTGTTGCCCCCGGATGAATTTCAATACCCGTAAAAAAACGACTCATTTGTGAGATAACACGAGCAAAAAAGAAAAACTTTCGTTTATAAAAGGCATGTGCAATACGATGCGCCCAAATTGCGTGCAATCCAGAGTAAGTTAAAATCACTTCGATGTAACTTCTCGCTGCTGGATCCTGTTCAAAGACGACTTCAATATCCTCCCGAAGCCTCTTAAACATTTTTGTTCCCCCTTTTTGTTTAAAGTGAAACTTCCATCAGTGGATCTCTTTACCACTAATAGTGAGTTGAACCAATAAGGTTTTTAATTTCTACTTCCTTACAAAGTTTTTCCAACTATTTATACCAAAAACTCTCCCCCATACCTGTAGGTATAGAAAAAAGGCGTCTCTGTCTATAGACAGAGACGCCTTACTAGCGCGGTTCCACTCTGTTTAGGCCTAAAAAAGCCTCAAACTCAAACATGATAACGGTGTATACCGCTTCTGCTTACTTTGCGTCGCCATGACGCTTCTCGAAATACATTCGTTGTTCAGCAGAAGACTCAAAGGGGCACTTCAAAAATCTGCTTTTAAACCACTTCCAGCCAAATGGTGGTTTTCTCTGTGAAAAGCATGATTTTCTACTTCTCCTTCTCGTCGCTTTCGTTTATTTCATTTTGAAGTATTCTTATTATATTTCTAAATCCGTAAAAAGTTAACCAATTACTTTACGAACACGATTTAAAACTTTTTCTTTTCCAAGAAGCGCAATTGCATTTGGAAGTTCTGGTCCGTGTGTTTGGCCAGTTGTCGCAACGCGAATTGGCATAAATAAATTTTTCCCTTTTTGACCTGTTTGCTTTTGAACAGCTTTAATTGCTGCCTTAATTGCTGCAGGTTCTACTTCTTCTAATGCTTCTAGCTCTGCCGCAAACGCACGAAGAACTTCTGGTACTTGTTCGCCTTTTAATACTTCTTGTCCTTCTTCTTCATAATCCACATGATCTTTAAAGAACATATCAGATAGCTCAACAATTTCAGCTCCGAAGCTCATTTGATCATGATATAAAGCAATCACATCGCGAATCCAAGCTAGTTCTTGCTCACTTGGATTTTCACCTACACGACCAGCTTTTACTAAGTGCGGTAAGCTTAATTCCACAACGCAATCTAAGTCTTGCTTTTTCATATATTGGTTGTTCATCCATTTTAATTTTTGAGAATCGAATAATGCCGGTGATTTCGATAAACGAGCTGCATCAAACATTTCAATAAACTCATCCTTAGAGAAGATTTCTTCTTCTCCTACTGGTGACCAACCTAGTAATGCGATAAAGTTAAAGATTGCTTCTGGAAGATATCCCAGCGCTTCATATTGTTCAATAAATTGAATAATAGATTCATCACGTTTACTTAACTTTTTACGGCTTTCATTCACAATTAACGTCATATGACCAAATTGTGGTACATCCCAACCAAATGCTTCATAAATCATCATTTGTTTTGGTGTATTAGAAATATGGTCATCACCACGAAGAACGTGTGAGATTTCCATGAAATGATCATCTGCCGCTACTGCAAAGTTGTAAGTTGGGATGCCATCTTTCTTCACGATAACGAAATCGCCGAAATCGTTTGAGTTGAAAGATACGTCTCCTTTTACAATATCATTAAATACATATTCACGGTTTTCAGGTACACGGAAACGAATACTTGGAATGCGTCCTTCTGCCTCGAACTGTTTTACTTGCTCATCTGTTAAATCACGGTGACAACCCGCATAACGAGGTGTTTCACCACGAGCGATTTGTCCTTCACGTTCTGCTTCTAACTCTTCTTCTGTCATATAGCACTTATACGCTAAGCCACGCTCTAATAAATCTTCATATAACTTTTTATAAATATCTAAACGCTCCATTTGACGGTACGGACCATATTCACCACCAACGTCGATGCTTTCATCCCAGTCCATGCCAAGCCATTTTAAATACGTTAATTGGCTTTCTTCGCCGCCAGCAATATTACGCTTTACGTCTGTATCTTCAATACGGATAATAAATTTACCGTTTTGACTACGAGCGAATAAATAGTTAAATAATGCCGTACGTGCATTTCCGATATGTAAGTGTCCTGTTGGACTTGGCGCATAGCGCACTCTCACTTGCTTTTCCATAGTTGGTACACCTTCCATTCTTAATGTCAACAGATTCCTTAATTGTACACCAAAAAATTACGATTATCCATCTTACGAATCAAAAACAACTATTTTTTCTGTAATAATACAATAGCCTGTGAAGCAATTCCTTCTTCTCGCCCTGTAAATCCTAATTTTTCTGTCGTCGTTGCCTTTACATTGACATTCTCCATGTCTGTTTGTAAAAGCTCGCTGATTCTCTTGCGCATACTTTCAATATGCGGTGCCATTTTTGGTTTTTGGGCAATAATTGTACAATCTAAGTTTCCGAGTACATACCCTTGCTCTGTAACAAACTCCCACACTTTCTGTAAAAGCACAGCTGAATCCGCATCTTTAAATGCAGGATCTGTATCTGGAAAGTGCTTACCGATGTCACCAGCAGCAATTGCACCTAAACAAGCATCAGCAATAGTATGTAAAAGGACATCCGCATCGGAGTGCCCAAGTAATCCTTTTTCATATGGAATTGTAATACCACCAATAATTAATGGTCTTCCTTCTGCAAATGCATGTACATCAAAACCTTGTCCAATTCGAAACATTTCCAATTCCTCCTCAAACTACACTAGTAAACTTTATATCATTCTTACGGACATATAAAAGCTCCGCCTGTTGAAGTTTCTGCTCTATATATAGAAAAGCTCGGTAGCTACCGAGCTTTTCTATTATAACATTGCTATTGTATTTTCAAAACTCGTAGAAAGCTTTCAGCAATCACTAAATCTTCAGGTGTTGTCACCTTTATATTGTGATAGCTTCCTCCTACAACTCCTACCTCTTTAGGAAGGCGTTCCACCAAACTAGCATCGTCAGTTCCGAGAAAGCTCGCTTGTTTTGCACTCTCATGTGCCTCTAACAGAATGGGAACATGAAATCCTTGCGGCGTTTGAACTGCTCGCAAATGAGAACGTTCTACTGTTTCAACAACAGTATCATGCGTCACTTTTTTAATTGTATCTTTCACAGGTACCGCACAAATGGATGCACCTTTTTCTTTAGCCATTTGCAATACATCTTCAATCATCTTTTTCGTTACAAATGGACGCGCCCCGTCGTGGACAAGTACATACTCTACATCTCTTACATACATAAGAGCATTGTATACACTATCCTGGCGCTCACTTCCACCTTGGATAAGTTGGATGTCCTTTTGAATATGATAAGTTTGGAGAAGTTCTTCAAAGTAAGAACGCTCTCCCTCATTAATCGCTAAAATAATCTGTTTACATTGTTCATCTTTTTCAAAAGCTCGTAATGTATGAATGATAATGGGAACAGAATCTATTTGTAAAAATAATTTATTTTTATCCGCTCCCATACGCTTACCTTGTCCTGCTGCAGGAATAATTAATGTATATATCATCGCAATCCTCTACTTATAATGCTTTCTCTAACAACTTACGCTTAGCAAAGATCATACGGCCCGCAGATGTTTGCAGTACACTTGTAACAAGTACATCAAGTTGGTGACCAACATGCTCTCTACCATCTTCGACTACGATCATTGTACCGTCGTCCAAATAAGCAACACCTTGATTCTGCTCTTTTCCATCCTTCACAACGTATACGCTTAACTCTTCACCCGGAAGTACAACAGGCTTAATGGCATTTGCTAAATCATTAATGTTTAAAACTGTCACACCTTGCAATTCGGAAACTTTATTTAAGTTAAAATCATTCGTAACAACAGTGCCACCTGTTAACTTCGCTAACTTCACAAGCTTACTATCGACTTCTTGAATATCTTCAAAATCACCTTCATAAATCTCTACTGGAATAGATAACTCTTTTTGAATACGATTTAAAATATCCAAACCTCTTCGTCCGCGATTACGCTTTAATGCATCCGAAGAATCAGCAATATGCTGTAGTTCTTCTAACACAAATTGCGGAATGACAATTGTGCCTTCCAAAAATTTTGTTTGGCAAATATCCGCAATACGCCCATCAATAATAACACTAGTATCCAATATTTTCCAACCAGAAGTTAACGTTTCTACTTCCTCATTTTCATTGTTCGTATTTTTTTTCTTCCCTCCGCGTTGCGGCAATGTAAACAACCCTAACAATTCATTCCTCTTTTTAAACCCTACTTGGAACCCTAAGTAACCAAGTAATAGCGTGAAAAAGATTTGCAATACTGTACTAATGACTTGAATGGTAAATTCGCGAATCGGAATCAAGATCAAATACGCAACAATTAGTCCTGAGATTAATCCTAATGTTCCAAATAACACATCTGTAACAGGTGCTTTTACAAGCGCTTCCTCAATATGTTTAATAAGCTGAACAATATAATCTACAAGCCAAAATGTTGTTAAAAATAAAATGATTGCACCAATAATTGCACGAATATAAGAACCTTCAAGCCAAGGAACTGCACCTATATCCAACATATCGATTACTTTTGGAATAAGAAAAATTCCCAATGCTCCTCCAATAACTAAAAAGAAAAGCTGCACGATTCGTTTTAACATTCAACCACCTCCTACTCATTATTAACCATTACTTCGTCACTCAAAACGTCGAGTGCAAAAGTGGACGTGTTTTTTTTATAATTTGTTTTATTTACCAATATATCATATCATATATGAAAAATCTTTGAGTGTCGCTATATTGTGAAATCAATGTAATATTCTTAATTGTGCCTGCTCATATACAAGTGTTCTTGAATTCGTTTTAAACCCTCTCGTATCTTTTTCGCCCGTACTTCTCCAATTCCTTCCACATCATCCAAATCAGCAATTGTTGCACGGCAAATTCCTTGTAAGTTCTTAAAACGATTAATTAAGTTCTCAATAATAAGAGGCGGAACTCTAGAAATTTTACTCGCGATCCGATAACCTCTTGGTGTAATGCTTTCTTCTAATTTCATTTGTCCGGAATATCCAAGTAATTTCACTAAATCGCTATCTTCTAGAAGTTGTGCATTCGCAAGCTCTTGTAATTTTTTTAAAACTTGATAGTGCTCTTGTGTTTTTTCATGATAGTAGTCTTTAATTAATAGTGCAGCCTCTGCTTCCACGTCAGCAAGCAATTCTGTCAATTGTAAACGAATAAGTCTTCCTTCTGTTCCTAATTCATGAATGTAACTGTAGATTTCATTTTTAATCCGTAGCATCATTTCAACACTATGTAGTACATGCACAACTTCAGACATTGTAACCACTTCTTCAAACTCTAAAATACCAAGGTTCGTTATGCCCTCATTCCATACAGCTTTATATTTTTCTAATGTTTGAATCGCTTGGTTTGCCTTTGTTAAAATAACCCCAATATCTTTTAATGTGTAACGTAAGTTTCCTTGATATAACGTAATTACATTTCGTCTTTGTGAAATAGCAACAACAAGACTACCCGTTTGCTTCGCCACTCGCTCTGCTGTTCGGTGGCGCATACCTGTTTCAATAGAGTCAATAGATGAATCAGGAACCAACTGTCCATTAGCGATTAAAATTTTACTTCCCGTTTCATTTAAAATAAGAGCACCATCCATTTTTGCTAGTTCGTATAGACTAGCAGGAGAAAAAGCACAATTAATATGAAATCCTCCATCAACAATACTTTTAATTTGCTCGTTGTATCCGAGTACAATAAGGCCACCTGTTTGCGCACGGAGCACATTATCAATTCCTTCTCTTAGCGGTGTCCCCGGTGCAACAAGCTGCAAAATATTAATAATACTTTTGGAACGTTGCTTGTTTTCTTCCATATCTTATCCTCCTAGTGCAAATCGAAGAGCCTCTCCTATATTCGATACTCCAACTACCTCAATACCTTCTGGAATCGTCCATCCACCCAAATTTTTACTTGGGATAATAACACGCTGAAATCCTAATTTTGCTGCTTCTTGTACACGCTGTTCGATACGAGAAACACGGCGAACTTCTCCCGTTAAACCAACTTCACCAATGACTGCATCACCCGGAAAAGTCGGTTTATCGCGAAAACTTGATGCGATACTTAAAGCAACTGCCAAATCAACTGCTGGTTCATCTAATTTAATTCCCCCAGCAACTTTTAAATAAGCATCTTGGTTTTGGAGCAATAACCCTGCTCTTTTTTCTAGTACTGCCATAATAAGAGAAACACGGTTATGGTCAATTCCTGTTGCCATTCTTCTTGGATTCCCGAAACTTGTAGGAGAAATTAATGCTTGTATTTCTACTAAAACAGGCCTTGTTCCTTCCATAGAAGCAACAACCGTTGAGCCAGCAGCACCCACAGGTCTTTCTTCTAGAAAAATTTCAGAAGGATTCAATACCTCTGAAAGGCCAAGCTCCTTCATTTCAAAAATCCCCATCTCATTGGTTGAACCAAAACGGTTTTTTACCGCTCGTAAAATTCGATATGTATGATGACGATCTCCTTCAAAATAAAGAACGGCATCCACCATATGCTCTAACATACGTGGACCAGCTATAGCTCCTTCTTTCGTTACATGCCCTACAATAAAAATAGGGATTCCTTTCGTTTTTGCAAGCTTCATGAGTTCTGCTGTACATTCACGTACTTGCGCTACGCTTCCTGGCGCTGAAGTTACTTCCGGTAAATGAATGGTTTGAATAGAATCAATTACTACAAATGATGGATTCATTTCATCTATATATGCTGCGATTCGTTGTAAATCTGTTTCTGATACAACAAATAAATTATCTCCATTTACATGAAGACGATCTGCTCTAAGTTTAATTTGTTTTGCAGATTCCTCACCTGATATGTATAAAACATCATAAGCACGATCTGCTAGTTGTGATGATATTTGCAATAATAATGTTGATTTCCCAATACCAGGATCTCCCCCTATGAGCACGAGAGAGCCATCTACAATTCCACCACCAAGCACCCGGTTAAATTCCTGAAAATTCGTTTCAATACGCGCCTCTGTTTTCGTTTCCACCTCTTTCAGGCGGCGAGGCTTCGTTAATTCAGTTTGGATTGCACTTGCATAGTTCAGGCGGCGTGATGATACAACTGGTTCCATCTCTTCCACTAGTGTATTCCATTGTCCGCACCCCGGACACTTTCCCATATACTTTGGTGACTGATAACCACATTCTTGACATGTAAATTTCGTTTTCTTTTTAGCCATCGTTTTTTACACTTCACTTCGCTTTCATATGAAACAAAAATATTTCTTTTTTGTACAAGAAAGAGGGCTATTGTTTAGCCCCCCTTTGTTTATCTATACTTATTTTACCTTTTCTGCACTACGAATGACAAATGATTCTCCTTCTGCATCAAAAACAACTTTTTGACCTTTCTCAATAACCCCTTTAAGAAGTTCCTCTGATAATCGATCTTCTACATGTTTTTGAATTGCACGGCGTAGTGGACGAGCACCATACTCTGGGTCAAATCCTTTATCCGCAATCGCTTCAATTGCTGCATCCGTTAACTCTAACTCAATGTCTTGTTCTTTTAAACGTTTAACCAACAGTTCTACCATAAGTGTAACAATTTCTTTAATATGTTTCTTCTCTAATGTATGGAAAACAATAATTTCGTCAATACGGTTTAAAAACTCAGGGCGGAATGCTTTTTTCAACTCATCCATTACTTTACCCTTCATATCTGCATAATCACGACTTTCATCTTGTACATTAAATCCAAGATGTTTGTTTCGTTTTAATGCATCTGCACCTACGTTAGAAGTCATAATAACAATTGTATTACGGAAATCAACTGTACGACCTTTTGAATCTGTTAAACGACCATCTTCTAGCACCTGCAGTAAAATATTGAATACATCTGGATGTGCCTTTTCCACCTCGTCAAGTAAGACAACGGAGTATGGTTTGCGACGAACCTTTTCTGTTAACTGGCCACCTTCTTCATATCCAACATATCCTGGAGGAGAACCAACTAAACGAGAAGTAGAATGTTTCTCCATGTACTCCGACATATCAATACGAATCATTGCATCTTCGTCACCAAACATAGATTCCGCTAATGCGCGTGCAAGTTCCGTTTTACCAACACCAGTTGGTCCTAAGAAAATAAAAGAACCGATTGGACGTTTTGGATCTTTTAAACCTGCTCTTGCGCGGCGCACTGCTTTTGCAACCGCAACAACCGCTTCATCTTGCCCAATTAAACGATCATGTAAAATATTTTCTAAGTTCAATAGTTTGTCTGTTTCTGTTTGAGCTAGCTTAGAAACCGGAATACGCGTCCACGTTGAAACAACATTTGCAATATCCTCTACTGTTACTTCCGAATTCTCTTTACCTTGTTGCTCTTTCCATTGACGCTTCGTATCTTCTAATTTTTCACGTAGGCGCTGTTCCATATCACGTAAAGAAGCTGCTTTCTCAAATTCTTGACTTTGTACTGCCGCATCTTTTTCTTTTCTTACTTCTTCTAGCTTCGATTCAAGTTCTTTTAAATTTGGTGGTGTTGTATAAGAACGTAAACGAACTTTTGAAGCTGCTTCATCAATTAAGTCAATCGCTTTATCAGGTAAGAAACGATCCGTAATGTAACGATCAGATAATTTTACAGCGGCGTCAATTGCATCGTCTGAGATAGAAACACGGTGATGTGCTTCATAACGGTCACGTAATCCTTTTAAAATTTGAATCGATTCTTCTAAGCTTGGTTCATCAACGTGAATCGGTTGAAAACGTCGCTCTAATGCCGCATCTTTTTCAATATATTTACGATACTCATCTAGCGTTGTCGCCCCAATACATTGTAGTTCCCCGCGCGCTAATGATGGCTTTAAAATATTCGATGCGTCAATCGCCCCTTCTGCACCTCCCGCACCAATTAATGTATGAAGCTCATCAATGAATAAAATAATATTAGCAGCTTGACGAATTTCATCCATGACTTTCTTTAAACGGTCTTCAAATTCACCGCGATATTTCGTACCAGCAACTACAGTCCCCATATCTAATGTCATAACACGCTTATCGCGTAAAGTCTCTGGAACTTCGTTGTTTACAATTTGTTGTGCTAGCCCTTCAGCAATTGCTGTTTTACCAACACCAGGTTCTCCAATTAACACAGGATTATTTTTTGTTCTTCTACTTAATACTTCAATTACACGTTGAATCTCTTTGCTACGACCAATTACTGGATCTAAACGCCCTTCACGTGCTACAGCTGTTAAATCGCGAGCTAAACTATCAAGCGTCGGTGTATTTGCATTAGCCGAACCACCACCTTGATGACCCGAAGCCGTCTCGTTACTACCAAGAAGCTGCAGTACTTGTTGACGCGCTTTATTTAAACTTACACCTAAATTATTTAAAACACGGGCCGCAACGCCTTCTCCTTCACGAATAAGCCCAAGTAAAATATGCTCTGTTCCCACGTAAGAATGACCAAGTTTACGCGCTTCATCCATTGATAACTCTATTACTTTTTTTGCACGCGGTGTGTAGTGAACCGTTTGGGACATCTCCGTGCCGCGCCCAATTAGTGCTTCTACTTCTTTTTGAACTTTCTCTGGGCTTAATCCAAGTGCGACCAATGCTTTTGCAGCAATCCCTTCTCCTTCGCGTACAAGGCCGAGTAAAATATGCTCCGTGCCGATATTATTATGGCCAATACGAATTGCTTCTTCTTGGGATAACGCTAATACCTTTTGTGCTCGCTCTGTAAATCTTCCAAACATCATATGAATCACACTCCTACTTCGCTCGATTTTGTTCAATTCGTAATCTTTCACGAATAAGTGCTGCTCTGCGATAATCTCTTTCATCAGGTTGTAAGGGGCCTCCAGCATATTGCTGCAAGATTCCAGGCTGTGTAAGTACCATTAACTCCGTTAAAATATTCCTAGATATATTTTCGATATAACCAAGATCAATACCAAGTCGAACATCCGATAAACACGTTGCTGCCTCAGCAGATTCAATTAAACGGCTATTCGCTAATACACCATAAGAACGATACACCTTATCTTCAAGCTCAATACTTGAATTTTTCATAATTGATTCTCTTGCTGTTCGTTCTTGTTGAATGAGTTGCTGAACAACACTCTTTAAATCTTCTACAATATCTTCTTCAGGTTTTCCCAATGTCATTTGATTAGAAAGTTGAAATATATTCCCTAACACTTCGCTACCTTCACCATATATCCCTCTCACAACTAAACCAAGTTGATTAATTGCTTGAACGATACGGTTCATTTGTCCTGTTAAAACGAGAGCTGGCAAATGTATCATCACTGAGGCTCGTAAACCTGTTCCTATATTTGAAGGACAGCTCGTTATATAACCAACTTGTTCATCAAATGCATATTCAACCTGATTTTCTATCCAATCATCAATTCGATTTGCACTATGCAACGCTTCTGATAATTGTAATCCCGGAAATAAACATTGAATCCGAATATGATCTTCCTCATTAAGCATAATACTTACTTGTTCATTCTCAGATAATAAACAAGCACCATATTCTGTTCCCACTAAATCCGGACTTACAAGGTGCTTTTCGACTAATACTCTGCGCTGCAAAGGTTCAATCCTATTCATTTGTAAAAGTTCAAGTACCCCGAAAGGTGCAACTGCTTGATTAGCAAATTTTTCTTGAAATACATGAATCATTTGCTCCGCTTCCTTATTTGTTAACATAGTCGGGAACTGATAGTCTCGTAAATTCCGAGCCAATCGAACACGACTGCTTAAAACAATATCGGAATCAGGACCGTCTTCCCTCATCCATGGACTAATTGCTTCGTTCATAATACGATCGAGTGACATAGAATTATTCCCCCTCTCTATGCTCACGAAGCTGACTTTCTATGCTGCGAATTTTATCTCGTACTTCAGCAGCCTGCTCAAACTCTTCTTGTTGTATGCACTCCTGCAATTTTAGTTTTAACTCATCTAATTCTTTTTTTAGATGAATATTTCCTCCTATACGGTTAGGAATTTTTCCGTGATGCTTTGTATGCCCACCATGAAGCCGTTTTAGCATTGGTTGTAATTGTTCTTTAAATGTTTCATAACAAGACGAACAACCAAACCTTCCGACCTTTGCAAATTGTGGATATGTCATATTACATTTCGGACATTGCAACGGCTGCACATTCGAAACATTATTTGTTTCTTTCTCAGATGCAGGTTGCTCAACATGTAGCAGCCCTGCTAATAAATTATGAAATGACAAACTAGGCTTATTAGACTTATTTGATTGAAAGAAAGACGTATATCCATTTTCTTGGGCACATTGCTCGCAAAGATGAATCTCCGTCTTTTTTCCATTGATTGCTTTTGTAAAATGCAGCGTTGCTGATCGTGAACTACAGTTTTGACAAATCAACGTATTTCCCCACCTTTACAATAGGAAAGAATTATTAATTTACAATCTTATTCGTTCAATTAATCCTTAAGAGACAAAGCATTCCTAAGGGAAGTTTCACTTTACTTATACTTCAATGTTCTAAGCATCGCTCGAAGCATACGTGCTCGTAATTCATCTCGAAATGGTAAATCTGTTAGTAAAACAGATCGATCTAACACACTAAACATAAGCTTTGCTTCCCTACTGGTAACAATACCTTCTTCTGCTAAACGCCTTATTATACTCTCAGCGCTTGATTGAGTAATGCTATACTGAATCATTTGTAACATTTGGTTAATAATGTCTATATCATCATGCAATTTGACCTTTATAATGCGAATATAACCTCCGCCACCTCGTTTACTTTCTACTATGAATCCTCTTTCTAGAGTAAAACGAGTATTAATAACGTAGTTAATTTGAGATGGCACACAATCAAACTTATCAGCAATTTCATTTCTTTTAATTTCAATTGCATCATTATTACTTAAGTCAATAACTTGCTTTAGATATTGTTCAATAATATCAGATATATTTCTCATTTATCCTCCACCTTTATTGACTTTGACTATCTTTGACTTTAATTATATACGTATTAAAAAATTTTGCAACTCTTTTGCTTCCCTCTCTATCCTATCCATATTTTCTCTCATTTAATCAATCGTTCTTTATTTTATGAATAAAGAATATAAAGTTTCCTATATAAAAAAGAACACAAAAAAAGACGAGTTCAATGACTCGTCTTTCGTTTGCCTGGCAACGTCCTACTCTCACAGGGACAAAGTCCCAACTACCATCGGCGCTAGAGAGCTTAACTTCCGTGTT
>NZ_JBPZSK010000013.1:0-53539 GCF_052038115.1 Bacillus sp. GB_SG_008
TTCATCATATACGTGCTTTTGCCATCTATTTGATACAAAATCAAGAGGTGCACCTTCCGGTATTTTCCGTTTACCTGTTTCGTTTAATCAAGATAAAGAATGATATAATTATAACAGGAAGCATAACTATGCATAAAATGCAGGTTTATGCTTCCTTCTTTCTTTTCTGTACAAGGATATGCTTCCGTAAAGATTTTATGGAAATGTTAATTTAGAATCCCAAATATTTAACTGTTTATTAATTTATTTCTTGTGATATTTTGGAAGAATCCATAAACTAAAACATTTAGTTTTATATTAAATGGTATAATTTAATTAATCGTTTAAACAACATATTAATCTTTAAAAGTCAAGGTACATACTGAGCTTGGAATTTTATTTTAAATCAATAAAACGAAAAGAGGGAATTAGATGCATATTAGTGATTTCATTAAAAATTTTACTAATCATCCAGTACTGTTTGTAGGTACTGGACTAAGCCTTAGGTATTTAGAAAATTCTTTTACATGGGATGGTCTACTTTTATACATTTCAAATAAGGTTAAAGGATCAAACGAATTTTATTATGATCTGAAATCAAAATATGAAGAAGATGGAGAGTATGACTATACTAAAATTGCGCAAGACCTTGAAATAGAATTTAACGAAGTATTAAAGAGTGATCGTAATGGTGAGTTTAAGGAAATTAACGATCAATTTTATGAGAATATGGAAAAGGGTATTAATATTAGTCGTTTTAAATTGTATATTTCACAATTATTATCTGATTATAAGATTAGGGATAGCCAAATACATGAGATTTCTGAGCTGAAAAAAGTAAGAAAAAATATTGGCTCAGTGATTACTACAAATTATGATAGTTTTATAGAGGATATATTTGAATTTAAACAATTAATTGGTAACGATATTTTGTTAAGCAATCCCTATGGTTCTGTTTACAAAATTCATGGGTGTGTTAAAGACCCTAATAAAATTATTATTACAGATAATGACTATAAGGATTTTGATGATAAATATGAACTTATTAGGGCACAGTTATTATCACTGTTTATTCATAACCCAATAATATTTTTAGGTTATAATATAGGTGATAATAACATTAAAGGAATTCTTAAAACTATTTTTACATATATAAATCCTAATACCGAACAAGCAGAAAAAATTAGGAAAAACTTTTTACTCGTAGAATATGCTGAAGGATCGCAGAATACAGAAGTTACTGATCATGATATTGATATGAGCGGATTTTCTACAATCCGTATTAATAAAATTAAAACGGATAATTTTTTAGAAATTTATAAACACTTAGCAGATTTAAATTTGCCCGTATCTGCGATGGATATTAGAAAAGTACAAAATATAGTTAAAGAGATTTATGCAGGAGGTAATATACAAGTTAGTGTTACAGAAGATGTAGATTCATTAAAAAATGGAGAAAAGGTCTTAGCCATTGGATCATTAAAGACAATCACTTATGATTTTCAAACAACTTCAGAGCTAATGGAAAATTATTTTAAAATTATAGATGAATCTAACCATCAATTATTAAAGTTAATTGACAAGCATAGGATTCAAAAGACTCAGCATTTCCCTATATACGCCTTTAGTAAAATTCAGTCAGAGATCGAAAGTTCTAGGGATTTGAAAGACAATCAAAATAAGAAAATAACTAATATAATTGGTAATGTAACCGATTTCGCACAACAACATACAAGTATTGATGGGATTTTACAAGATGAAGATATATCACAATCGAAAAAGAACCTAGCCATAATATTAGGAGTAATAAACGAAAGGATTCCACTAGATACAGTTGAAGAGCATTTAAGGAATTATGATGATAAGAGGTCTACGGATTATAGAAGAATTTTGTGTGTTTATGATTATAAAAAGTATGCAGATGAACATGAGAGAATAAATCTAGCTAGTTCAGGAGATTCAGCTGTAAGCTAAGAGGAATTTATGTTAATAGAAGTTCAATATATTATAAAGAATTTAGAATTCACAAATGTTAGGAGAGATATGCATGAGTTACTTATGTCCACTATGTGAAGAAGGACAAATCAGTATTACAAAGGAAAGAACTGGTCCTCCAGGTTTTAGAACGACCGATTATGATATAACAAGCAAAACTTGTGATTGTATAACATATGAGTGTGAAGCTGTAGCAATGGCTATAATGAGCTATAAAGATGAAACTCTTATAAAGAAAGATACTTGTGAAGAGTGCAAAGAAGAAAAGGCTACTATACATTATCCTGTAAAAAGTTGGGTAGGAGAATACAAAGATATTTGCTCTCAGTGTTTTAAAAAGGAAATGGAAAAACTAGAAGAACAATATAGCTAACAGGGTTCTGTTGCAAAGTTTTCTAAATGAGATTACACTCTAGAAAAAAGAGTAAGGAGAAACACAAATGCGATATTTTAAAGGAAAACAGTTCAAGAAAGATATTATTTTGGTAGCCGTCGGCTACTACTGTCGTTTTTCTTTAAGTTATCGTGATGTCTCTGAAATTTTAAAAGAACGTGGAATCTCAGTTCACCCAACAACTATCATGCGCTGGGTTCATGAATACGGAAACCTTCTCTATCAAATTTGGAAGAAGAAAAATAAAAACGTCCAATTATCTTGGAAGCTAGATGAAACCTATATAAAAGTCAAAGGAAAATGGTGTTATTTATATCGTGCAATAGATAAAGACGGGCATACATTGGATATTCAACTTCGTAAAAAACGAGATTATCAGGCTGCTTATGCCTTTATGAAAAGATTAGTGAAAACATTTGGCGAACCAACGGCTCTAACAACAGACAAAGCGCCGGCATTACTTTGCGCATTTAAGAAATTAAGAAAACAAGGTTTTTATTCAAATACAACTCATTGCACAATCAAACATTTGAACAATCTCGTCGAACAGGATCATAGGCATGTCAAAAGGCGTTTTGCCAAATCCGCAGGATTTCAAAACCTTCGTCATGCTTCACGTACGATAAAAGGAATCGAAACCATTCATGCTCTATATAAAAGAAACCGAAGTCTTGACTTAGACTTCGGTTTTTCAACGTATAATGAATTACACAAATTATTAATCACTGCCTAAATACTTCCCCCATTTAGCAACACCTGTTTATGCTTTTTGAAACTTTGCAACAGAACTGTTCATAGTATCTCCAATTTTTAAGATTAAAATTTTTAATTAATTTGATTCTTTAGTGACATAAAATTGATTTTCAAATAATTGTTTCAATTCAACTGTATCTGTATCTTTATTTTCTCTTATTCCTATCAATATTTGCTGTAATTTTTCGTTACCTGGTACATCTAAGATAGCATATTCGATGTATTCATCAAACTTTTCATGGTTTTCTTCACTTAAATAGATATTTGCTATGTTTAATGTTATCATTATTTCAAAATACTTTGGTATATTAATAGCATTTTGATTAAACTTTTTCTTCCTGTAACTTTTAAAAATTGCCTCGCAACGTGAAGAATCCCACGGTAATTTTTGACCAAATAGAACATGTACTAATAGGGAAACTATTGATGGTTCCTCTAAAATTTCTTTGGACCTGTCGATGGTTTTTTCATAGTTTTCTACTCGTAAATCTTTAGGTAAAAATAAATTATATAATATATACAACCCAAACATTTCAAGTTTATGAATCTTTTTGCTTTGAGGCATATCTTTTTCGTATAACTGCATTAAATTTACTAAATCAATCATGCTTTCATTATATACAATAACTCTTTCTAGTCGGCTTAGAAATCCATTTAATTTTAATGTGGAATGTTCTTGCAAAAACCCCTCAGTTTCAGCTAGCCAGTATTCCTCTGATAAAGGTAAATAAATCATTCCTGGAAGTGCATCTTCCCAGTTATAATCCTTCTTTTCTACTAACTCTTGTGAAGTGAAATACTCTTTTATAACATGATGCGTTAGTCTTAGTAGCCCTTTGTATGTTAAATAGGGGTTATTTTCCCAATAGAAAATTTCACCTTTACCGATTCCAGGAAATTTTAATTGTGTCATAATTGATTCTAATGAATGCACATATTTGGACCTAATATTATACGCATTTAATAAAACTTGTTGCACTTCAGACTTCCTTAAAGGGGCTTGTCTCTTCATAGCTTCTTCAATAAAAAAATTATCATTTATATTTTTGGATATAAAACTCACGAATCTTTTCTGTAATTTTAAATGTGCATCGGTCAATAGGATTGTTTTCATTTCATTAACCTTATTTTCATCTAAACCGGTAAATATCTCTTCCAATTTTAATCGTACTTGTTGATTGTAATCGTCCCAGGTTGCTTCGAACTCGTCAAATGATTGGCCCAGCGATTCCAAACAATAAATTAGTAAGGAATAGGCGATTTCAAAATTGTAATTTAACGCTACAAGAGAATTATTATAAGCATTAATACATTGAATAAATTTGTTGTATTTTTCTCTTTCGAGGCCAATCACTTTATTCATAAAATCATTGAATTCGCTAACTTCTTCAATACTCCCCTGAATTTTAGGTTCAAAAATCCTGCCAACAAAATCATTAGGTAAGAATTGGTCGTTTATATTTCTTTTTGTCGCTCGGCAGTTCATTTCCACAGCATTCCTATCAGGATCTGTAAAGCATTGGAAAAAGAAGGAAAAAATCAATTTAAACTGCTCTATTATAACAGAATCCCCAGTTCTTACTAGTAACCCTTTTTTTTCCAATTTGTTCTTATAATTAAATACATAAGTTGTAATATCCCCATGAAAATCTACTGGTTCCATAATTCCGATACATGTTTCGATCGGTTGAACCCAGGAGTAGTTAGAATACAGTACACCTTTCCCATCACTAATGTGGAGATCCTCTGTATTGAAGAATTTCCCAGATATAATTTGTAACATTCTAGTTTCACTTCCTGTATATGATAATAATTTACACTGACAAACCCAATATTAAATATTCTCTTGGTTTGACACCATCCCATTTTGCTTGATGCATTTTATCTCGGTATCCATATACAACTTGGATGCTTGTAACAAAACTTGCAGATGAGACTTGTCCTGCAATATTTGTAATGAGGTATTTATTCTTAGAACCAACACCTTATTGAACTAACCTGCTCTTCGTTGAAGAAGAAAAAAGGCTGCCTAAATGACAGCTGAGAACTTAAACAAGAGCACCCGTTCAATATATAAATTATGAATTCTGTTTATAGTAGTTGATAAAAGAGTATTGAATCTCGCAATAATCGACGAAAGATAAAAAAAACATTAGAACTTTGATTCTATCCATAATAATTCCATTAGGATGGGAGAGTGAATTCCTGGTCAACCGTGTAAACGTTGCATAAATTTCTGAGCTGGAACTATCCAATTTTGGCTTTAAGGCAGATAAACCTAAATCTTTGTTATTTTTCAAATATTTGTTTTGATATTCTAAATATTTGGTAAACTTCAGGGAAATAGTTCGTGAATTATTTAATTCTGTCTCGTAATTTACAGATAATTGGGTATCATTCTTTTTTAGGAAGTCCAAAAAGCTAGACGCTAGTTCTTCTACAATGGTTTCACCAGCTAAACCAACGTTTATCATTGCAGAATTGATACAACTAGCATTGAAGCAACGTAATCCTTCTGTCACATAAAAAACTACCCAATCATTGATATCTTTAATATTTTGCAATTTCCTTAAATAACCCTCTTGGTCATATGGCAATATATCGATTTGTTTAATACATTCCATACCGTATTCCGTAATGTGAAAATAAGGGAGGTCCGGTCCATAGCTTCCGTATGCCCCTGGTGCAATTACTCCTTGTACAATCAGATTATTAAATTCTTGGTAGACTTTTAATATTTCATTTCTAGACAGGTTAATATTTTGATGTTCATACAATAAATTTGCACTGCATCCCCAAGCTGATGCGTGCATGGTATGTTCAGCGGGTCTAATTTTTTTCTTTATGAGTAATCCATTAAGTAAGCGAAATAAGTCTGACTGACTTCCTTGATATTCATACAACTTAAAAGTTTTTCCTTCTGTGTCTATGTCGTTTCCTTCGTATGCAAGTGTTTCTAAAAGTAAATTTCTAATTTCCAAGTTTGATAATTCAATTTTCGTTACTATAATTTTTCACTCCCAGTACCATAAGTAATATCCTTATTAATTAAAGACTGCCTTATATTTTGACGCTACTACTTTATACAAAAATTAGGAACCCCTGTTGTAAAGAGGTTCCCTTATCTTGTATAGAGAGTAAACAAGATGCTTTTTCTAAGCAGACGTCTTAGAACACTCTGTACAATCTATGTATTTGTCTGCTTCTTCATCTGCTTTCCTACAACAAGTATCCATATCGAACTGCCCTATGTTGTCATAATACTCCCAGATTCTATCCCATTCTGGATTGTATATTTTTCCTGTACCGTTGCACTTGAGACAAACTTCTGAACTACTGCTCATAAACAAACTCATCTCCTTCTACATTTGATGCCTGCCTGATGTTAGCACATATTTTGCTGCAACTATATATTCTTTAGTATAGTACAATAAATATGTTAATGGAAGTAATTTCAAAAAAACAAAATAATTGATTCAAATGCCCAAAAATTAAATTAGACTTATATAACCATGTCATTGATTTTCTTGTTCAACGGGCAGTTCTAGTCGGGCATAAATTAATAAAACCATTCATCCGCACCAGCTGAGGCATAGCTATGCCTCTCATTTGTTGAATAATGGTGCACCTCTTGAAGTTATACAGAGCTTATTGGGACATGAAAAAAGTGAGACTACTAGGATATATGCACAATTAAGCGGGAATTTAAGGTAAGAACTTTATAGGAAGTATTTTTAAACGAAGCATAAAAGCAATGCCTTTAAAAAGCATTGCTTTTTTTATTCTCGCACCCGTTCGTACAATAAGAACGCTCTTCTTTATAATAAATCAATTATACGTCTATAATAATTCACTATTTTTCAAAATTACATTTTATTGATTTCAACACATACTTTTGAGACTAACCTATGTTTGTCTCCATTTAATGTAAACTATCTTGGTGATACTTAATTAATGGTTCTGGTGCAAAAAATCTAGGAGACTTGGACATACTGATACTACTACTCTAAAGGGTGTGTGATCGGTATGGAAACAAAACATTTGTTCAAGTGGTAGCATTATCAACCTGATATTATTTTGTTAACAGTGAGATGGTATCTTCGGTACAGCCTTAGTTTTCGTGATTTAGTGGAGATGATGGAGGAACGAGGTTTATCCATAGCTCACACAACAATTATGCGTTGGGTACACCAATATGGTCTTGAGTTGGACAAGATAATTCGTGGTCATCTCAAGCAAATAAATGACTCCTGGAGAGTTGACGAAACATACATAAAAGTAAAAGGACAATGGATGTACCTATATCGTGCAGTAGACTCCGAAGGGAACACGATTGATTTTTACCTAAGCAAAACTAGAGATGCGAAATCAGCCAAGTGCTTTTTCAAGAAAGCCTTGGCTTCTTCCCATGTGTCCCAGCCTCGCATCATTACAGTAGATAAGAATCCAGCCTATCCATTGGCGATTCAAGAATTAAAAGAAGAGAAACGTATGCCTAAAGGTATACAGATAAGGAAAAGTAAATATCTCAACAATATTGTGGAACAGGATCACCGTTTTATAAAGAAGAGAGTTCGTTCCATGTTAGGATTGAAATCTTTTCGTACAGCTACCTTGATTTTGAGAGGCATCGAAGCTGTGCATATGATAAAAAAAGGGCAACTTCACCAAAGGGTGAAATCTGCCCAAAATACGCTTGAACTTATTTATAAATTGTTTGGATTAGCTGCCTAATCTTTAAAATCAACAGGATATCGCTATTCTATATTTCTATTAAGCTATTTTTGCACCAGAACCGCATGAACTAGATTATTTAATAGATGTTATTTATTATAAATTAAATATCAATTCTAAGTTACGCAGTAATCGGTGAAAAAAGGAACATGTTTTTGAAAATGCCGTTTGTTAAATTTATCCATATTTTACCGAAAGTTAAATAGCAAGATTTAATTTGAAAACCCCTTCTGCTTATAGGAAAAAGGGGTTTTTGTTCTTTTGGCTTTTGATTGCTATCAATTGATATAGATATTGGAAAACTATTTCGATAGAAGTTTTTCAATTGTTGGCTGAAGTAAATTATCAATTGTATGCATTAAAATTTTTGAATCATCTTTAAATAAAATTGAGTTTTGATATTTACTCATGGTAATAAATTCGGGAGCAACTATTTTTTTCCAAGGGTCATTACCGAATTTAACTTTTGGTTCCTTATCTTTATAATTAAATTCTGGTTCTCCATAATAAGCAATAAATAAACTCTCAAGAAATTTTAAAATGTTTTTAACCAATTTTGGAGGATTAACCGCATCCAAACATTCGGGATAATTGACGTATGGCATTTCATTAGTAGCCTCTAGTACGTGTACTTGAGCAATGTATATTTTCTTAGTAGCGCCTGTATATTTGTTAATTTCTGTTAGTGCACTATGTCCCCCTATGAATCTATTTTTAATATCCATTGTTTCACCAATATAAACTAATTTTTCAATAGTTATAGAGTCATCGTCTTCAATATACTTGAAAGCATTATCCTTTTTTTTCACATCTGCTAAAAATTCCTCTGCTTCATCCATACTGTTGGCATCAAACCTTTGGGTAACAGTTATAAAATAAATAAATGATGACAATTTATCTATATCGTAAACTGAAGGGCGCTCTGCGCGTAGAGATAGATATGCTTTAGTGATTTTGTTCATTAAGGTATCGTAATCTGATATCTGAGAGTCAGTTTTTACAAAGTTAATTATTTCATGTACTTCTAAGTCTCTTATTATTGATAGCCTATAGGCCCTTGGTGTATAGTTTTCATCTTTAGGGCTAAGATTAAAGTTTGGATTTTCTCTTATCATATTTTTAATCCATGTATTTACTGTTTGCATGTTTTTACCTCCGAATAGAAATTTTTGGATATATTTATTGTACTTGCTATTATAAGTCCTGTTCAACATTTATACTATTACATATATTTCGTAGTTACAATGAATCGTATCAAAAGCAATAGTAATAGTAAACAAGCAATGGATATATATTATGCATAGGAATTTTGGAGTGTAATGGAAACATATAGTATATATAAATGTATTCATGAAGAGGATTTTAAAGAATTTTTAAATAGCACTGATCTTTATTACTCTGTGATTTTATAATTTATAAAGATATAGAAAACATATACGAGAAACCGTGATTTGCGGTATCTTTACTTTTTTATTGTTAAAATCTAATTGTCTATAGCTCATACAATGGGTAAGAGATTTAAATTCACTAATATATTTTCATAGAAAAATCTAAATGTTAACCAAAAGAAACAGTTATTGACCAAATCTTGACCAGTAGGTAAGAAAATTTAGCTTTAACAATAAGTATTTATTTGCTACATACAAAAATCCCTTGATAATCAAGGGGTTTTTTATATGACCCCGGAGAGGCTCGAACTCACGACCTCCACCCTGTCAAGATAGTTACATGGATATCCTAAATACTCCTAGTATAATCATAAAGGATCTACTTTCCTATATTTATAATGATTTACTATAATATTGTATCCTTGAAGTAACTTCTATTATTAAGCGTGTGTGACCAATATGTGACCATGGTTTGTGACTTTTAATGTTTAATTTGTGTTAAATTTATGCAAGTTAAATTGATATTAATTTTAAGGATATCTCTAAAAACTGATCATCGATTTATATTTGATAAACTGGTTATTTTTGTTAAGATGAATATGAAAAAAAGGAGATGAATCGATGTTACTTAACAGTAATTTTACAATGTCAAAATTTGAAGTTTTAGGTTTGTTTGGAGAAGTAGATGTTTCTATTGACTTTGAAGATAATATAAAAATTTTAGTTGGAGAGAATGGGATAGGAAAGACTACAATCCTAAGTATAATGTATCATACGTTATGTAGAAGTTTTGGCAAACTAAGAGAATACGATTTTAAAGAAGTTAATATTTATGATAATAAAATAGGGAAAGTTAATATAAAAAAAGAATGGATTACTTTAGAAGAAAACCGAGAAGTTATGATGCTACAAGAAAAATTAGAAAAAATATTGACTAAGGAAGAACTAAACTTCGTTAATAACTATATACTGACTGGAAGAGCGAATTTTTCGGAATTTCGGATTAAATTCGAAGATTCTATTAGATCTAGGCCTAGTATGTACTCTTTTCAAACAGTCCTAAGGCGGATACATACATTAAAATCTGTACTAGAGAATAATACTTCTTATATTGAGTACAGTACTAAGATAAAAGAAGTTGATAGATCATTAGAACAAATTGTTCAGAATCTTAATATTTTATATTTTCCTACTTATAGAAGAATTGAAGAAGACTTAAATAAATTAGGCCTAGATATAAACAAGCGATTAGATAGTGTAAAAAATGCTGGGGAAATACAGTTTGGTATGCAAGATGTTGAAGCAATATTTACTGACTTGAAGAAACGGATAAAAGATGAGGCTCTAGATGGATATTCCAAAGTTACTGGGAATATGATTAAAAAGCTCATATATATGGATGAATATATTTCAGATGAGCAGTTTCAAGTTATATTGCAAAATAAAGAAACTATAAAAGTAATACTAGCAAGATTTGGTGAGAACCTTGAAAAAACTGATAAGGATTATATCAATATTCTTTTAAAAAGTGATAGTCATCCAGGTCCAAAATATAATTTGTTAATGCACTTTTTATATAATTTAATAAAAAATTATAATACGAGTCGTGAGAAAGATGATGCTATAAAGAGATTTGTTAATGTCTGTAATAAGTATTTGGTTAATAAAAAGTTTGTATACGATGAGCATAAAGTTGAACTATTTATTCAAAACAGAAGAGGGGACAATTTGGAGTTAAGCCAATTATCTTCTGGAGAGAAACAAATAGTTTCAATTTTTACTAAGGTTTATCTGTCATTAGGGCAAGAGTTTATAGTTTTATTCGATGAACCTGAATTATCCTTATCTATTGAGTGGCAAGAGAAATTACTACCAGATATCATGAAATCAAATCGTTGTCATTTTCTATTAGCAGTGACACATTCTCCTTTTATATATGACAATGAATTAGATGAGTATGCAGATGGGATTGGATTATACATAGAAAATTCCGATTATTTAGGGGAGTGGGAATGAATTGTCACAATCAAAAATAAACAAGGCAGAAAAAGATAGAAAGAAAAGATCTAATGGTGTTGTAGGATATCAAAAATTTTTAAAGATATACCCTTATTATAAAAATAGTGCAATTTGTTTTGTTGAAGGGAAAGATGATGAGGCCTATTATAGTGTTAGGGTAGAATCTTTATCTGAAAAATCATTAACTGGATTTGTTGATTGTAAGGGGAAACAAGGTGTTATTAATACTTATGAGAAAATCAGAAAAAATAAGGCATCCCTTTTAAAGGGAATGTTATTTTTTGTAGATAAGGACTTTGAAGAGTCGCAAAACAATGCTGATATTTATGAAACACCGTATCATTCTTTAGAGCATTTTTATACAACAGAGGAAGCATTTAAGAAAATAATGAGTAGATTTTTGAAAATTGAAGAATTTGAAGAAGATTATAGTAAGTGTTTAGATATCTATCTTCAAAGACAAAGGGAATTTCATGAGGCTATGTTAGAATTGAATGCGTGGATTGCTTGCCAAGATCATAAAGTGAGGAATGGGCAAGAGTCTGATTATCCGCTAAGTGATATTAAGTTGAATGAAATGCTTTCAATTACTTTAAATGAAATAACTAAATGTTATTCAATAGAGACAATTAAAAATTTATTTCCTAATGCTGTAACTATAACTGATGAAGAGTTGGAATTTAAGGTAATTGAGCTTAGAGATAGAGGTTATCATAGTTCCATACGTGGAAAATTTGAATTAGCATTTTTTATTGAGTTTTTAGAAATTATGATAAAAAGTCTTAGAGAAGGAAAAAATGGCTTAAAAAAAAGAAGCTTCTCTGTAGCTTTAAGTAAGAAAAACTTTGTAAATGATATGTCAAGATATGCTGAGACTCCTACATGCTTAAAATGTTATATAACAAGAAGTGTAGTGTAGGGGCTAATAAGGGTTCTGGTGCAAAAAATCTATCAAACTTGGACATACTGATACTACTAAACTAAAAAGGACGTGTATCGGTATGAAAAAACCAGTAGAATTCAAATGGAAACATTATCAGCCTGATATTATTTTATTAACCGTGAGATGGTACCTACGGTACAGCCTCAGTTTTCGTGATTTGGTGGAAATGATGGAAGAACGCGGACTATCTATTGCTCATACAACCATCATGCGTTGGGTACATCAATATGGACCTGAATTAGAGGAACGAGTACGGCGTCATCTTCAGTCAACCAATGATTCCTGGAGAGTTGATGAAACATATATAAAAGTTAAAGGTCAATGGATGTATCTGTACCGAGCTGTCGATTCGAAAGGAAATACGATTGATTTTTATCTAAGCCAAACAAGAGACCATAAGGCTGCAAAGCGCTTTTTCAAGAAAGCTTTGCGGTCTTTTCATGTTTCTAAACCTCGTGTTGTGACCGTTGATAAAAATCCGGCTTATCCTATCGCTATCCAAGAGTTAAAAGAAAAAAAGCAGATGCCTGAAGGCATCCAACTAAGGCAAGTGAAATATCTCAACAATATCGTAGAGCAGGATCATCGCTTCATTAAAAAACGAATTATTGCGGGGATAGAGGCTATGCACATGATCAAAAAAGGACAGACTCTCCAAAGGGAGAAGTCTTTCCAAAATCAAAAAGAATTCATTCATAAATTGTTTGGATTAGTTTCATAAGCTAGCAATTTAAAGGAAATTGACACTCTATATTTCTATCGAGTATTTTTTGCACCAGAACCCAACGCTCTAAACAAGAAAAGATGTCTAAATTAGACATCTTTTTATTTAGATACTAGATTATC
This sequence comes from Bacillus sp. GB_SG_008, assembly GCF_052038115.1. Classification (NCBI taxonomy): domain Bacteria; kingdom Bacillati; phylum Bacillota; class Bacilli; order Caryophanales; family Bacillaceae; genus Bacillus; species Bacillus sp. GB_SG_008. The sequence continues at coordinate 13,052 of NZ_JBPZSK010000013.1, forward strand.
AAGTTTCCAATAGGTATCTAATGGATCAATCTTACTGTCCATATATAAATAAATATTATTCAAATCTTTTGGTGGATTTTCCATCATAAATGAAATTTCAAAAGTTAAAGCGTAGCCAACCGGAACATTTTTAAATTTATCTTCGTGTATAGGCATAGGTTGACCTTCATATTTTTTTCCCGTCTTTTCATCTTTAACGAAATACTTTATTTCTGAAAGATCAATTGTTTTTTCATCGTCTCGAACATTATTAATCGTAACACGAGTTGTAATGTTCCCCATTTTATCTACTTTTTTATATTTTGCGTTTTCAACTGTCGCTCTGTAAGATCCGCCTTTTGTAAATTCTCCATATAGTAGTATACTCTTTTCCTTTTCTTCAGATATTTCTTTCGATTTCTTTGGCTGAGTAGTTTCTTCACTACAAGCTGCCATTAAGCTTGTAAGTATAAATGCTGTACATGTTATTTTTATTAAAGATTTCATAGGGCTCCCTTTCTGTATCCAAAAAATCAAAACATAAGGATAATTTTACATTAAAAGGTAAGAAAAGGGTGACTTTTTTTAGAGAATTTGTTTTTATTCCTAGAATGTTATGTTAACCTCACATGAATACGATATATATTACCTATATATGGTAAAATATCCTATATAAGGGGGATGTATATGGAAAAAGATACAGACGTAATTAAAGAATTAAGGGAATTAAATCAAAGGGTTGCTCATCTTGAAAAAATACTTGAGGAAACGAAACATGAACCAATAAAAAATATTAAACGGGTAGGACCTGTTCATACTTTTACAGAGGCTGTAACATCTTTATTATTTGGCTTATTTATTATTGGTCCTGTTGTAGTACTAGTTGTCACAGTTATTATGTATGCTTTTTCATGGATAGGATAAAAGATATAAAACTCTTTTTAAAAATAGATTATTTTTAGATTATCTAACTTCCAATAACGAGAATTATGTAAAAAGTAAAACCGTCCATCAGGACGGTTTTTTGTATTTTTTGCTTAGTGTGGGTTTTTTCCAAAATACCGGCGATACCCCATTAATAAATAATGCGGAATAGAATAGGCGCTCATTAGGGTGTCTTTTCTTTATGAAAAAACCCCACACAATGTGAAGGGATACGTAACTGAAATAATTGTGAATTCGTCAATATACCGATTTAATACCCCAATGGGATTCGGCTCTCTTTTTTTATTTCATTCGACAAAATATGACAAAACAGTTGTAACTTGATTTGTTATGATGTGTTGAGAATCTTACATTTTAGGAGCGAATACGAATGGCAAAAAAATACACTAAACTTGATGAGCGATTCGGAGTTATAGATTTTCCCGTAACACTTACGGAAATGGTTGATATATCTAAAGAACTTCCAAAAACAGAACGTAAATTTTATGAATATGCTTTTGATGCGCTAAAAAAGGTTATGAAATCAGGAGAAAAGATTTATGCTTTTGAAGTTGCTGATCCAAAACTAACGAAAACAGGTTTTATTGTTGTTGGTGAGCATAACCTTTATTTCGTAATGATGAAAGGCGGTCTATTTGGAGGCGCTGAAGCTGAATTGATTAAATACAAAGATATTAAAGAAGTAGACTTTGATATTATTCAAGGTCCATTTGGCGTGTCTCTTATGAATACAGGTATTCTATATTTCGAAATGAAGAAAATGTTCGGAACTAAGAAACGTACTGTAAGAAACATTCCTGATTACAACATTGATGCACTTTTGAAAACGATTCGTGACAGATTGAAGTAAACACTTTAGTAATTGGAGGCGACAGATAATGAGTAAGAAACTATTAATGGTATTAACGTGTAGCGCTTTACTTATGGGAATTACAGCATGTTCTAACGAGAAAACCGCAAAAGATTCAAAACCAAAGCAAGAAGAAAAGAAACAAGAGCCAATTACAACAACATCACTTATTAGTGAATTCAAGAAAGCAGGATTAGAAGCTGAGAATGCTACTGATCTACCTCAAAAAGAATTCGGTAATATGCGTAAAGATGGGAAACGAATCCTTACTCCTGCTTTAGGTGATGACAAAGGCGGTCGTGTATTTGAGTTCAGTAAGAAAGAAGACTTAGAAAAAGCGAAGAAATACTATGATGAACTAGGAAACTCTGCTCCTATGCTATTTTCACATACATACGCTAAAGGGAATTTCCTTGTACAAATGAACGGTGATATGAAAGATGAAGAGTTTAATAAATATAAAGAAGTTATGGATAAAGTCGTGAAATAATATTTGCACCAGAACCGTTACGTGAAATGAATTAGATAATACAAAAGCAGGCTCTTGATATGAGCCTGCTTTCTTACTATCTCATTGATTTTCTATAACCTGCAGCTTTTGCCTCTGCTTCCGAACAAAACATTTCCTCAGGATTTGTTTTATCATAGAATTGTTGTCCTGGCATATGATAAATCTTTTCACCTTTACTATTTTTATTCCCTTTAATATTACAAGAACCATTCGGTGTAGGTTGTGTTTTTACTTCTGGTTTCGTTTCTGGCTTTGCTTCTTGTTTTGGTTGAGGAGCTGGAGTTGACGCTGCAGTTTGCTGTTTTGGTTTTACAACATCTTCATTAAAATCATTATCCGTTGCATAATTCTCAATACTCCATATTCCAGTCTTACTATTTCGTGCAGCATCTTGAATTTTACGGAATTGATCTACGTATTTTGTGTTTGGCGGAAATACTGCAACACGTGCATAACCTTTTTCTAAAAGGGTACCGTTAAATAATTGATCATCTAACCAGACATAGGCTAAGAGACGACCGTATTTATCGCGTTCTTGCGCGTCCAGTTCTAAACCGATTTGTTTTCCGCTCAACTCTTTTTTTGTAAAATCACTAGCTTCAGGTCCAAAAGGTTGTACCGGCTTAGAAGGGTGTTTCGTTTCTGGAGTATCAACAAGAATCATACGAACAGTTTCTTCTTTATCATCCAATTTTATCTTGATAGTGTCTCCGTCGATTACTTCTAAAACATTTGCTGTTTTAACATTAGGTTTTACAATAGATATACCGTTTATCTGATATGTAATAGGTTTAACGGCCTCTTGTTTATTTTCTTCTTGTTTGGTTTCTTCTTTTTTTACTTCTTCTTTAGGTTTTGCAGAAGTGACTGTATCAATTTTTGTTTCCTCTTTTTTATTAAACATATTTATGATTACTACTAGTGCGAAAAATACAGAGATAATGATTCGTACAATCTTTGGAAACTGCTTATATTGCCACATGCGATACAAACCTATCGGAAAGAACAAAATGAGCCAAAATATCGTCCATCCGTTTGACTTTTTCATGCATATCCCCCTTGAGTATAAATTATTACGATATTAAGTATACCAGATGTTATAGAAGAATTTTGCATAAACTTGCATTCATAGAATTCTTTTTGTAAGAAAATGAGATATATAGAAAACTTTGCAACAGAACCAGTTGATGGATGTGTGGTACTATCCCTACATTTCTAGAATTAACGATATTAAATTACATCCAAATCTTATGTAATTTTCATGTTATGCCATTTACAACCATAAATATAAGGGTAGTGGAACAATGAAACGCTTCTTTTCATTCTTCATCCGTTCCCGTCAAGTGGGAAGTTGTCCGCATCGCGGTCATTTAACGTGGTGGGATTCTGACACTTGTGATAACTGTGGCCGAGAGTTTAAGTAAGGAGAGAGGGTGGGAGGTAACACAAATAAAAAACTGATTATTCATAATATTATTTTTAAAAAGGAGAGATGCTTGTGAAACAAAAGCTAATCAAAAAATTAGCTATCGTAACAGGGTTGGCTTTATTGATTATTGGTGGATTTAGTAGTTCTGCTCTCGCGGCACCGTATTATATGCCTGAGAAATCAACTTTTTATAGCAATCCAAATGGCTCCAATCCAGTTACGTTTGATCCTCAAACACTAGATGTAAATCAACAGTGGTTTTTAATAGATGCGGATCATAATTTTACTAAAAAACCAGTATGGATTGGGTTCAACGAGTCGGAATTTAATAATGTACGTTTTGATGGTAAAAATCTAACAATTTACTCAGGGAAAAAACTTTTAGCAGATCCAAATAACCCTGAACCAATTGGATGGATAGCGCCGCAAACAATTGTTGTTTCGCAGGAATGGTTCTATGTTAATACTCAAAGTAACTCTAAATGGTTGGGATACAATGCTCCGGGAGCACCTGTTTTAGATTCTAACAATAAAACTTCATATCCAGGGCAGTATGCTGTATATCAACTGGTAAGTGGCCCACCTATCGGCGGACAGTTTAAAGAAATTAACCGTTTTAGTAGTCCTACTGATGCTATTGATTATGCACGTAATTTCGATAATGTAAAAGTCGTAGATACCAGTCTTGACCCTTATAATCCCAAGGCTTTGGTTTGGGATGACATTTTTAGATATATAGTTTATCAATTACAAGGGGTTCGTAAGGATCAACCTATAAGAATAGGAGGGTTTATCGATCAAAACCAAGCTAAAGACAAAGCTAAACAATATCAAGATACAGTGGTAATTGATATTCGTACCAATTCAACGATATATAAAGCATCTAACATCGACGAACATTTTGTTCAAATTGATACTGTTCAGGGTTATGTAGTGTGGAAAGATAGTAATAAAAATATACTTAAATTTACATCAAAAATGGCTATTGATACTGATGGCGATGGTAAAGTAAGGTATGAATCACGTTACAAAGAAGACTACTATCATCAACCTGACATATCATTAGGGATTCACGTTGATCCTGGTGAATATCCATACTTTGTTCTCCCTGGTAATAAATATACACAATGGGGTGCACATTTAGGTGATTATGCTGCTGTTATTAATCACAACGCAAATGATACAACTGCTTACGCTATATTTGCAGATGTAGGTCCTTTTGATAAATTAGGGGAAGGTTCGCTTGGTCTTGGTATAGATTTAAAAATTCCAAACGTAAGTCCTAATAATGGTGCATCTGGGAATATAGAGTTTATCATATTCCTCAATTCATCTAACGGAAGACCTATAGATTCAAATGTAGTTAGACAAATTGCAAAAGCAAAATATGACCAATATAAAAACTAAAAATGTTATATGTACATCATTGACAATATGAATCTATAAATACTTTGTAGACTATGGAACATGAATTTTACCCTTCATACACTTGTGAAGGGTATTTTTATTGCTGTGTAATCATCATGGTTGAAGGAGCCATAATAATTAAAAAGTAAATTCTGATACTTGTGTAATGATAATAAAGTTTCTGTAGTGCTTAAAGGGGTATCGCCACATCACCATCAAGCTAAAAAATCAAAATCCCCCCATAACGAAAAAACGGTATTCTTTCTATCTAGGATGTAGATGTATCTTTTGAATAAAGGTTGGTAAAAATGCTTTTTCTCCTATCCATAAGGGATAGTTAATATTTTTGATAATAGCAAATTGAATTTTTAAACTTGTACCTACAGTTACGTGAGGTAGTATGATCAAGGTAAACAGGTTTGAATAAAGAAGGGAGAATGTAAAATGAGTAATAATAAAAAATATTCAATTGGAGAATTTTCTGCTAAAACCGGGACATCAATACGAACATTACATTATTATGATGAAATAGGGTTACTCAAAGCTGAAAAGCAACCTTCTTCTGGTCATCGGCAATACAATGACCAGGATGTCCTTACGTTGCAAAAAATAGTTGGTTTTAAATCTTTAGGCTATAGTTTAGAACAAATCGGTAAAATGATGAAGGAGTCCAGTTTTAATTCAAACTTAAATGACACATTACAAAAACAAAAAAAGGCTTTGGAGCAGAAAAAAGAACAAATTGAAACCACACTAAATGCTATTAATCGCACGATTAAATTAATAGCAGATGAAGGAGAAGTCGATAGTCCAGTTTTAATGAGTTTAATTAACAGCATGCAAACAGAGAAGGACCAAAGACTATGGGTTGAACAACATATATCAAAAGATGTGGCTGATCAGTTATTTAACAGGCCTAAAGAAGAACTGGTGGCATTAGATAAAGAATTTATTCAGTTGTCTAAGGAAGTAAAAAGGTTGATGGGAAAATCGGTGCATGATCCTGAGGTACAAGAGTTAGTAGATAAGCATATGAAGACAACACTTGAATTTGTTGGTGAAGAAGCGATATACGCTATACAAGATTTAGAAGATCTAGAAAAAGAAAAGCTTGAAAATATATTTTCCTCTCCATATACAAAAGAAGAGGAGGAATGGTTAAATCAAGCGATGGAGTATTATATGATTCAAAATGGTATGTATACTCCAAAGATAGATTAAAAAAGGTTCTGTTGCAAAGTTTCCGAAGACATAAAGAGATGGGGAATATTGTGGACCAGTTTTATGAAACTATTAATAATTCATGTAATGCGTTATACGTCGAAAAAACGAAGTTTGATTGAGGACTTCGTTTTCGTTTATATATAGCATGAACAGTTTCTATACCTTTAATAGTACGTGTGGCATGGCGAAGACTTTGAAATCCTAAAGAACGGGAGAATCGACGTTTCACATCTCGGTGATCTTGCTCAATGATATTATTGAGGTACTTGATTTTACGATGAAAGGTACTTTTGTAAAGACCTATCTCCTTTAATTTTTTGAATGCGGAAGCTAAAGAAGGGGCCTTATCTGTCGTCAGAACCGTTGGTTCTCCAAAAGCTCGAACAAGTCTTTTCATAAAAGCATATGCTGCTTGTGTGTCTCGTTTTTGACGAAGTTGAATATCAAGTGTTTGTCCCCCTTTATCAATTGCTCGATATAAATAACACCACTTTCCTTTAATTTTGATATAGGTTTCATTCAAACGCCAAGATAACAATGTGTTTTTGTTTTTCTTCTTCCAAATTTGATAGATAAGATTTCCATATTCATGAACCCAGTGCATGATAGTTGTTGGATGAATAGAAATACCACGTTCTTTGAGAATTTCAGACACATCGCGATAGCTTAAAGAAAAACGACAATAGTAGCCAACGGCTACCAAGATAATATCTTTCTCGCACTGTTTTCCTTTAAAATATCCCATTTGTTACGCTCCTTGTTTGTTTTTTACAGAGTTTAGCTTACTCTAGAAAACTTTGCAACAGAACCGTCTGGGATAGTGGATCTATCAACTCCTTAAATTCTCGACCTATCGGTCTTGCGATTTACCGTTGACAGACTATAGTAACAGATTTCTTCCCTTCATATTTCATAAATATTGATAAATCCCTATTTATAGAATATCCTAAAAATATAACAATCACAGGGAGGATAACATATGTATATTAAATCAATAAATTTCGTCAATCATGAAATATATAATGATCTGAAGTTTAATTTTTGTGATAGTAATGGAAAACCTTTTAAAACTATTATTTTGGCAGGAGAAAACGGAACCGGAAAATCAACTTTATTAAATGTAATATTTAATTTTATTGCATCTCCACTACCTACAAAACAATCTAATGGAGAAACCATTTTTGTTTTTCAACTAAGTGAAAATGAAATATTGAGTTTTAAAGGTGCTGGAGAGTTCGAATCAAGAGTACGAGGATATGAATTAGGTAATGAATTATCAGTTACAGTTGATAATTCTATTATGCATGACTGGAATGCAGTTAAAGTAAGCATTTCAAGAAAAAATGGAGAACAGCCTTTAGAACTTCCAGGTTATCTTTTAAGTCGTCCTGAAATTAAAAATATATTTAAAAGTATTTTTTCTGATGTAGACGTCAACTATACAGCACAATCAGTAAATAGCACTACCTCTTTAGAGATAGATATGCCTGATAGCTACCTAGCTAAATCTACGGCAAATCTTGCACAAGAAATTACTCAATTATTAATTGATATTGAAGCTCTAGACAATGGAGATTTTGCACAATGGGCTGATCAAAACCCTACAGCTCAAGTATCTGAAGGCATAAGAGATATACGTATGAAAAGATTCAAAAATGCATTTGAAAGTATTTTTCCAAATAAAAAATATAAAAAAGTAATTAATACAGAAAACGGAAAACAAATTTTGTTCGAAGAATTCGGAAAAGAAATCTCAATAAATGATTTAAGCTCAGGAGAAAAACAAATTGTTTTCAGAGGAAGTTTTCTACTAAGAAATAAACTTTCAACAGAAGGATCAATTGTATTGATAGATGAACCTGAGATAAGTCTTCACCCTAAATGGCAATTAAAAATTCTTGATTTTTATAAAAATCTATTTAAAAACAATGAGGGGATTCAAACATCACAACTGTTTTTTGCAACTCATTCTCCTTTTGTTATTCATAATGATAACCGCACAAATGATAAAGTATTAATTTTAAAAAGAACTCCAACCGGAGAAATTTCTATACCTGAACAAGGAGAATTCTTTAATTGGACTGAAGAACAAGTTATTAAAGAAGCATTTGACATCAATTTTTTACAAGAAAAAATTCAAAACGCACCTAAACATTTAGTCATTACTGAAGGTAAAACAGATTGGAAACATTTAAGTTCAGCTTTAAATAAATTCCAAGAAGATGGACAAATGACTGAAGACAACTTTGAATTCTATGAATTTGAAGATGAAATCGATATGGGAAGCAGTAATTTATTAAATTTATGTACTTCTCTTTCAAAATTAAAGAATGATATGAAAATCATTGCTGTATTCGACAGAGATGAAACAAATATTATAAATAAAGTGTCTATTAATAACGGTGAAAATTCCAAAAAATGGGGTAATAATGTTTATTCTTTTACATTACCAATACCTAATCATAGAACTTTAACTCCGAACATTTGCATAGAACACTACTACACAGATGAAGACATTAAATTAGAAGATTTACATTCTAGAAGACTATATATGGGAAATGAATTCTCTTCTACATTTGGATTACATAGTAATTCTGATAAAATTTGTAAATTAAAAAATAAATGTGGAGAAAATTCTATACAAATTATTGATAGTGGCGTTTGTTCTATTAATGACGAGAACACAAATATAGCTCTTTCTAAAAATAATTTCGCTCAATATATTTATGATAGAACTGAGCCCTTTAACAACGTTAACTTCGAAAGTTTCCGTCCTGTTTTTGGAATTATACAAGAGATAATTAACGAAGATGATGAATAACAGTTAAATTTATACCTAACATTCAAAACAACAAATGAGCTATTTAATATTTAAATAGCTCATTTGTTGTTTACTTTCGATAAAACGCAAAAGAGCCCTCTTAATTTAGGACACTTTTGCATTTTTTCTCTAAAAATAAAGCAGAGGAAGTCCTTTTAGGTCTCCCCTGCTTTATTTTTAGAGATATGGAATGTCTTTAAGTATATTTACTAAGGTGGATCCCTTCAGCCAAACTTGTTGTTGATACATACGTTTACCATTTAATATAAGAGTTTTTGTGGTTGCGTTGTTTCCAGTACCACGTAAGAAAATATCCGAGTTTTTTGATTTAGGGAAATTAGTTTCCTCCATGGGTAAACCTGTTTTAGGTGTAATACGAGTATTTCCGTTTTTATCTTTCATAACAGATACATCCACTTCGTTATTCCAAACTAATTCACGTACCTTATCCCATACAGGTTTAACTTTGTTATATAAGAAATCATCATCGTACTGAACACGTTTGAAGCCTTCGAAGACGGTTTGTTCAAGTGGTGTATCTTTATCAGTTTCCTTGAAGATAATGAACAACATAGATTGGTTTGAGAAGAAATCATAGATATATGAATCTTCAAATTTAATTTCTTGATTAGTCCATTCATCGAAGTCGATAGTATCGAATTTCATATCTTCAGTGCGTCCGCCTTTCATGGTTTGTACCATTGTTTTAGGTATCATACCAAGTTTTGCAAAAGTATCAATCTTTCGGAGTTTTTCGCCACTTGATCCAAACATATGAGTAATAATTTGCTCAGTGATTGCTTTGTTAACCTTACCTTGTGTGTTTCGTTTCAAAGGAATGTTGAGTGTATTCGCGATATATTCAACTGTTTGTCCTTTAAATTGGGTTGTGAAGTCATGAAGTTTCTTGTCGAGTTCTGTATAGCTTGAAAATTTATTAGATGGTTGGAGAGGTTCAAATTCTTCTCCTAAGTACCCTTGTACTATTGTATTAACCACTGATTGTTTTAAACGGAACCGTGGACGGTTAGGCCATTTTGGTGCAGTGTCCATGTACATCATTTTGTCGCGAAGCTTCGAAATTTTTGGATATTCAGTTTCGGGATTTTCCAGGGTTTCTTGAAGTTCTTTGATAAAATCGCGTACTATAGTCCAGTCATTCTTCAAGATTTGTACGTCAGCTTCACTAAAATTATGAAATTGATAGCCTTGAATTGTAAAGTTGGCATACTCCGAAGCAGGCACAGTTTTATCTGAGTCATACAGATAATAAACTAATAGTGAATGCTCAATTTTATTCCAAAAGGTTGACTGGAAAAAGTGTTCATCAACAATCTTTTCGGGCGAAACAGCGGTTATACTCATTGGCTCTTTAGCTTCGAGTGCGTGTTTACCACGCTTTGTACGTTTCAATCCAGTCGTTTTTAATTCGGTATCAATGCCGTCTACAAGCAAATCTGCTTTTTGTTTTGTATCGGGCGGATAACCGAGAATGGATTGCTCAACTACATCTCCTGCAATTCCTGTGATTTTTGGATTGGTTTTGGTTTTGGCGAATACGTGATTTATATCAACTTCGCCAAGTGTTTTTCCAACAACAGGGCGAAGAATATTATCTAGTTCTTCACGCGTAAAAATATGGTCAGCCATATCTTCAACTCCTTTTAAGAAATTCTACAAAGTTTGTTCCCTTAAATTATACTTTTACTTGATCTTTTCTGCTTGTTAAGTTATAATTCGATAATACGAGATTCCGTATTTAGAAAGTGAGCTGAAAAAACTTAATCAAGCTACGTCTTAGTGATATTCTCAAAGAACGTGATATGAAACAAAAAGAATTAGCTGAATTAAGTGGACTTCGTGAAAGTACTGTAAGCGATATGGTTCGAGGTATTCGAACTTCAGTCAACTTGGATTCATTAGAGAAAGTTATGGATTGTTTGGATATAACTGATTACAACGAAATGTTTGAAAAAGTCGAGGAAAAAATGTATGTCTAATCAATTTAAGATATTTTCAATGTTTGACGGTGTCGGCGGATTTATCGTTGGACTAGATAACGCCAATAAGAAATGTGGGAAAGACTTCTATAAGACGACTTACTCAAATCAATTTGAGCCAAGCCGTAAAGCGCAGGACGCGTTTGAAGTTGGTGTTTACCGTTTTCCAGAAATGAATCACAGCAATCAAGACATTATGCAAGTACCAAACAGCTACTTCGATGAAATGAAGGAAAATGGTGTAAATATGATTGTCGGAGGTTTTCCCTGTCAAGATTATTCAGTAGCCCGTTCAAAGAAACACGAAATGGGTATTCAAGGGAAGAAAGGTGTTCTGTTCTGGGAAATTATTCGTGCAACGAACCACATTCGTCCCGAATACTTAGTGTTGGAAAATGTAGATCGCTTATTGAAATCTCCGTCAAGTCAACGCGGTCGTGACTTTGCGATTATGCTTGCAGCGTTCGATCAACTTGGTTATTCGGTTGAATGGCGTGTAATTAACGCAGCTGATTATGGACGGGCTCAACGTCGTCGTCGTGTATTCTTCTTTGTATATCGAAACGATACAGACTGGGCGAAACGCATTGATGAAAAATATGGTGCTCCAGAGCAGATTTGTGATGATGCAATGTATAATGATTATATTTTCCAAGATGGATTATTCGCACGCCAATTTCCAATCGTTCAAAAGCCGTACAAGTCTCGTCAGTGGATGCAAAAATTATCTGAGTTCCGTTCAGATGATGAAGAAAATTACATTCTAGATGTATCAGACAACTTCACTGGAAAAATTTGGAATACAGGTGTTATGCGTTACGGTCAATATTTTACGATTGATACTGAGCCAACTATGGAAGAAAAGCCAATGACGCTTGGTGACGTAGTTTCTCAAGCAAAAGACGCATTTATCGCTGAATACGAAGACAAAGCGGAAGGCGAAAAAGCTTATGCTGAATACATCGACAACTATACCATTCGTGATGACGCAAAACTTGAAAAATTCCACTACTTACGTGGACCAAAGAAGATTGAACGCACAACTGCGGACGGTCACAAATGGATTTACTCAGAAGGTGGAATGTCTCCATACGACAACTTGAATGTGCCAGCGCGCACGATGTTGACGAGCGAAGGTTCAGTGAACCGTTCAACGCACTTTTTGAAAGAAGATGACAACTACCGTTTAATTACACCAATGGAAGCTGAGTTACTTCAAGACTTCCCACCAAATTGGACGAAATACAAAATGACTGCAAACGGCGAAGCGGAAGTTTCTGACCGCATGCGTATGTTTTTTATGGGAAATGCTTTGGTAACTGGTATAGTTGAGCGTATCGGTCAAGAAATGGCGACAATTGTTAAGGAGTCAACTTTAGGTATGGGCAACAAATCGCTAAATCAAAAACAAATTACCAAAACATCGTAAATTAATATCTAAAAGTTTACATTGGAGAATAGGAAAAAGAACTTGTTTTTTAGGGTTCTTTTTTTCTTTCAAAAAAGATAGAAAATCGAGCGAAGCGACAACTGTTTTAGGACGAGAAAATGAAATTTTGAGACCGAAAACAGGTAAAGGTTGTAGGGATCTCCTACCAAGTTAAAAACATTGTTTTTGGGGAGTGTGGTCACACTCCCGTAGCTTGCCCTTTTCTCTTTTAGAATTTTTTACACTTAATTGCTACTTTGCTCTTGGTTACAAGAACGTTGGTACTGGCCTATGAAAGATGGTTTATGTTTAAATAATCTTTTGTTTTTTATAATGAATATGAAAGTAATTTTTCATTTAAAAGTTTACATAGATTAAAATGCTATTTAATTATTGAAATGGACTTTTATATGTGAAATATGTTTTATTTTTTATATGTATAATTAATAGCTGTTAATTGATTTTATATATTTATGATGTGATTATAAGATTCGCACTTTTGTTTATACAGTTTAAATGAAATTGGAGGACTTCAAAATGGCTATTTCGGTAAAAACTAGAAAGATGTTATGGGGAAAAGCAGCTAATAGATGTGCATCTTCAGATTGTAGAAGAGAATTAGTTATGGATGAAACAGAAACAGATGATCCATCGATTATAGGTGAAGAATGTCATATTATAGCTAGAGAAGATGATGGACCTAGAGGAGATATTAATTTTCCAAAAGAGCAAAGAGATTTATATGGTAATTTAATTTTATTATGCAATGTTCATCATAAAATTGTTGATGATCAAGAAAATTTTTATACAGTTGAGAGTTTAAAAGAGATGAAAAACTCTCATGAAGAGTGGGTTCGTCAATCTCTTAGTATTGATAGACAAAAATTAAAAGATGATTTGGTATATTCAACTTATATTGATGAATTGGTTCAAAAGATTGATTTAGAGAATTGGAGATCATGGACTTCAGGGTTAATAAGTTTAGGTCAACCAAAAATTGAAAAACAAAAATTAAAAGAATTAGAAGATGTTAAAACTTGGTTGTTTTCTAGGGTTATGCCTAATACTTATGTGGAACTAGAAAATGCATTTAATAATTTTATGTTAGTTTTACAAGATTTAATTAATATTTTTTATAAGCATGCAATTGAAGTTAAGGGTTATTACAAAACTGAAAAAATTTATAAAATTGATCGTTGGGATCCTGAATTATATAATAAATTGTATAAAGAGTATATGTTTCATGTAGATTTAGTTATGGATTTAACTGTTGAATTAACTCGTGCGGCTAATTATTTATGTGATCAAGTTAGACGATATTTAATCTCTGATTTTCGTTTAAAGGAAGGGTTAATACTTATAACCTCGGGTCCATACATAGATCTTGCCTTTAAAACTCATAGGGTGAATTATATAGGGGATCAAAGAAATGGAATACCTTATAAAGGATTAGATTGGTTTAAAAAAGAAAGAAGAAATAGAGATTTATATTTTGGACTCGGTGAAAATATTGAAAAATCTGAGAAATCAGGAATCACATATTAATTTCTTGATATTTGTTGTTTTGGTTCTGGTGCAAAAACTTCAGGACCATTGCAACGAATCTATAAATCTTGGACATACTGATACTATTACTCTAGAAAGGGTGCGTGATTGGTATGGAAAAGGAAAATGTATTCAAATGGAAGCATTATCAGCCGGATATTATTTTATTAACGGTAAGATGGTACCTACGGTACAACCTCAGTTTTCGTGATTTGGTGGAAATGATGGAGGAACGGGGCTTATCCATTTCTCATACAACGATTATGCGCTGGGTTCATCAATATGGACCTCAATTAGAAGAGAAAGTACGACATCATCTTAAATCAACAAATGACTCGTGGAGAACCTATATTAAAGTAAAAGGTCAATGGATGTACTTATATCGTGCGGTTGATTCAGAGGGCAATACAATTGATTTTTATCTAAGTAAATCAAGAGATAAACAAGCAGCCAAGCGCTTTTTCAAGAAAGCCTTGGCTTTTTCGTATGTTTCTAAACCTCGCGTGATAACAGTAGATAAGAACCCTGCCTATCCTGTAGCGATTCAAGAGTTGAAAGAAGAGAAACATATGCCTGAAGGCATACAACTAAGGCAAGTTAAATATCTCAATAATATAGTAGAACAAGATCATCGCTTTATAAAGAAGCGAATCCGTTCTATGGGTTCTGTTGCAAAGTTTTCTAAACTACGCTAAACTCTGGAAAAAACCAAGGAGAATGACAGATGAGATATTTTAAAGGGAAACAGTTCGAGAAAGATATTATCTTGGTAGCCGTTGGCTACTATTGTCGTTTTTCTTTAAGCTATCGCGATGTGTCTGAAATTCTCAAAGAACGTGGTATTTCTATTCATCCAACAACTATCATGCGCTGGGTTCATGAATATGGAAATCTTATCTATCAAATTTGGAAGAAGAAAAACAAAAACACATTGTTATCTTGGCGTTTGGATGAAACCTATATCAAAATTAAAGGAAAGTGGTGTTATTTATATCGAGCAAGATCATCGACATGTGAAACGTCGATTTTCCCGTTCCTTGGGCTTTCAAAGTCTTCGCCATGCCTCACGTACTATTAAAGTTATAGAAACTGTTCATGCCATATACAAACAAAAGCGAAGTCTTCAACCAAACTTCGTTTTTTCGACGTATAACGTATTACATGAATTATTAATAGTTTCATAAAACTGGTCCGCAATATTCCCCATCTCTTTATGTCTTCGGAAACTTTGCAACAGAACCAGAAAATTTATTGCCATAAAGGAGTGAATTAAATGGCAAATATTTGAACGAAATAATAAAGGCACTCAGGAGTTACTTCAGAAATAAAAGTTGCCATTTGAGTAATTGATATGTCATTGCTGGATTCAACACAATGTTAATCGCATGCCTTTTCTCGTGGAATGAACTTACATTATTCTAAGAAATTTAAAGTTTAAATTCTTCTTAAGTTTAATAATTCCCACCTTGTTGTCTCTTTTTAAGAGTGCCCAAATCCTATGTACATTCCCTTCTTCTCAAAAACAAGTATTACATCCTATTTACAATTAAATCCGATTTTAACGCGTTTTTATCACTACCGAAACGATGTTTGAAATTACTGCTTCTGTAATCAGGAGTGAGGCGAAATTTAAGGAAATAAAATTATTATACATGGGAAAAGTAACTACTGTGTCCAAGACTTTTATTGTCTCATAATCGATTATAGAAAGGATGATATGATGGAGGATATTTATCTTCAAAGTGATGTCTTTAAATTTTTATCCATTAGACCCCCAAAAAAAATTAGCCCTGAATCTGAGGAAAAACGATTCATTTATGATAACAGAAAACCAGAAGAATCCATTGTATTAAAAGAGCTTACTCAATTTACAGCCTCTAGAATCAGAGAGGAGTCACCTATTTCGCTTACGCGAAGATTAATTCAAGCCAATGGATATGCTCTTGATTATTCGAAAGATGTAAATTATCAATGGTCCATGGGGATCAATAAGATTATTCAAGATCAGTTCAATTCACATGAATGGGATGCGCAAAGCCTATTGAAGAAGATAAAAAATCTATTAGGAGCGTCACCAGTTGAGTTTGTAAAGAAAAAGGAGTTTATCAATTTTTTCGCTAAGTTATGGGACAGTCTATATGCTTTTCAGGTTTTGAATCATGAGGAAGTGTCAAATTTAGAGGAGCTGATTCTACAGTTACGCATTCTTCATGTTTTAGATTACTTATCCAAGCATGAATCATTTCAAAACATGGCTGAATTAAAAGATGTGTATAATGCTGTGCCTGCGTTGCCAAAAGAAATCATGAAACCGATTGTTGGGGACGTAACAGACTTGGCACGGGTTATCCCCATCCACGTGGATATACTTCCCGACCCCGGCACGATACGACCGCTGGGATTCGGAGACGTCAAGGTAGTTAAACAAAAACTGCAAAAATATGTGGATGGAGAGGTAGCTCACATCGAAAATGTGCTTAAAAGCGAACATAAAGATCGAAAGCACCGCAGGTTAGATCGAACAGAGGAGACATTTATCACCATTCAAGATAATACAGAAGTCAATGAAAGAGACACACAAAGTACCGACAGATTTGAATTAAAGAATGAGGCTGATAAGATTATCAAATCAGATGAGGCGGTGAAGGCAGGTGTCAATGTAACTGCAACGTATGGTCCTGTAGTGATTTCTGCCCATGGGGATTATGCGTCCAACACTTCGACTTCTGAGTCTACAAGGAATTCCACCAATTTCTCTAAGGATATTATGGATCGTTCTGTTTCAAAGGTTACGAAACGAACACGGGAAGAGCGAATCCGAAAAACGATCCAGGAAATTGAAGAAATAAATGATCATGGGTTTGATAATACAGCTCCGGGTACCGAGAACATATCCGGAATATATCGATGGGTGGACAAACACTATAAGGCACAGGTTTATAACTATGGACCACGTTTGATGTTTGAGTTTATCGTTCCTGAACCGGCTGCATTTTATATTTATAAACAGATTTCTCAACCGGAACGTGAACCTATTATCAAGCCTGAAATGCCAGCGCGCATTAACTTTCCACCATCGGATATTACGCCTGCTAACTATCTGCTATTTATGAATCAGTACAAAGTGACGGGAGTGAGTCCTCCTCCAGATGAATTTATTACGATTTCCATTGCCCTCGATCAACCGGTGAGCGACCAACCGTTGCACACATTTACCAAATCCACTTCGGAGGTAAAGGTCCCACCTGGCTACAAGGCCATCAAAAATATGGTAATCTTCAATCCAGGTGGAGGACCCCCAGGACCAGCTGCTACTAGTTTATTTGCCAGTGTCACTGTTGGTATGAGTAATTATGTATATCAAACAGGACAACCTTTTGTGGAAAATTTGGGGAAAATGGTAAGCGATGATATGTCTAAAGATCAAGATAACACTACTCTTCAAGATGGGACCGTTCCAATCACGATTCTCACGATGAACATTGAAGCGTATACGGCCAATATTAAGATTCTTTGTCAACGAACTTCAGAGAAGCTGGAAGAATGGCAAAATGGGGTATATAAGGCGATTGTTGATGCTTATAAAGTGATGGTAGACGATTTTAATAAATCCATAAAGGACAATCAACCGAGCTCGAACTTTATCTCCGGCAATAATCCCAACATCAATCGAACGATTGAAAAGGAAGAGCTGAAGAGATGGTGTATCAACTTGTTCACGAACCAAAACTTCAGCATTTTCAAGGCGATGCAGGAAGGTGACCCATCCACTTATCCTGAAATAGATGTAGACAGGGCGAGAAGTGAAGGGAAGTACATCCAATTTTTCGAGCAAGCCTTTGAATGGGAAAATATAACTTATGTCTTTTATCCTTATTTCTGGGGAAAGAAAAAAAACTGGGTGCAACATAGTCAACATATTTCTCTCCAGGATCCAGACCCCCTGTTCACACAATTCTTACAAGCAGGATCCGCCCGAGTGATAGTGCCTGTTAGGTTAGCTTATGAAAATGCAGTTTTATATTATTTACAAACAAAAAATGATCCGCTTTTTCCGGGGATCATATGGGGTGGTGGGGACCCACCTACATTATGTGATCCGCTCTATCTTTCCATTGTGGATGAACTGAAAGATCAGCAAGATCCCTTACATGATGGAGTTTTGGAAGCAGAGTGGGACGTCATCATCCCAACCACTTTGGTCCATTTGCAAAAGGATTCCACCCTACCAGATTTGACGACAACCGGCCCATAAATATTTCAAACAACAAAGGCGCCCTTTTTCTGAAGAGGGCGCCTTTATTACCGCTTCTCAGCGAGTGACGTTGCCAATGGCACCATTTCTTTTGAGATAGTATCGAGGTCGCTTGCTCCAATGTCAACCCCGATTATCTCGAAGTTTGGGATCAACTCTGCCGCCAATTGACGTTCAATATTGGCAGAGTTCACATCCTTTGGTAACACACAAAATATTTTGGCCTTGTTTGGCGTAAAGCGTACGGGAATCTGCTGTGTACCGACGTAGATTTGTGGTAAGTTTCCATTAGCATCAGCTACTAATCGTTCGATATCCCTGCGAATTTGGCCACCCTTTTCCGTAAGGATTATCTCTCGTTCTATTTCTTCCAGGCTACGGTTAAAAGGTATTCCCTTCTGTTGAGCTAATTCTTGTTCTTCTTCAAGAACATCCTTGGCATAGGCACGAAGTTCTAGTCGTTCCTCTTGAGTAAGCGAAGAAAAGCTACCGGATGCGCTGCTTAATTCACGGGCACCACGTTGGCCTGCCTTGGCTTCGAAAATAGCTACGATCTCGAGAACACCGTTATTATGAAAACCGATCATGCCATCGGTAAGTTCACCTTTTTTTGCATCTCGGATTATATGACCTGGAAAAAACTCCAATTTCTTTCCTTGTGCGGTAACACCCAATGATGCCGGGCCAGTGCGTTTCTGCAACCAGGGAACTACCCGGGATTCTATTAATTCCTCCAGCAAACGACCTTTCAAATGATCAACAACAGGTCCCTTTTCCAAGATGCGTTGCATCGCATAACCATCAAGATTACTTAGAATCGGATACTTAACAGACATTTTTTTCAAAAAATCAATCACCCTTTGATCAACCGTAGAGGAAGTGCCGCCTCCAATCCTTATAAGTTGTGATAACAACGTTGCAGCATCGGTTGCTAGTTGCGGTTCCAGTTTTTGTTGTGCACGGACGGAAGCCTCTGCTTTTTTCAAAGTCTCTAGAAATTTCTCATCTGCACTTGCACGTCGAGTGGCTGAAAGGATACGCGTCCAGTCACGGGCATCTCTTCCATAGAGTGCCATCAACCTGGACTCTGTATAAAGCGCTTTGCCACCCTTCACCAATCGCCCGGCTAAAGGTAATAAAATACAGGCTCCCAGAACCCCACGATCTAAGTTCGTCAGTCGATAGCCAAACAGGTCTCGGCCGGTATAGGCTTCAAACGACGCCACCACGTTGCCCACTACAGGAACCAACCCAATGGCCAACTCCACCATCACTTCAATCGTGGAAGGTTGGATGGGTGTCTCACTTATTTCAGTGTCATATGGAAGAGTCTGTGCTAGGCGAAGCAAAGCCACTAAATCGGGTCGTTCGCTGAGCATGAGCCTTAATCCGGCTTCTGGACTTAGCGATGAAAAGATAGCATTGAATTCTTGCTTCTGAAACCAAATCAACAACTCTTTGGCTATGGTCTGTAATATTCCTGGAATATACTGACTCATTTGAACCAAGTAAGAGCGCCCCGTATCAGGGTCAGTTATCGCTTTCTGGGCCGCGTCGTACCTCGTGACAAGATGTGTCGTATAATCTATATACTCCAATCTTTTATTCATGTAAGAATCCGTGGTCTCTGGAGCTAGTACGAAATATGTTTGTTCCAATAAACGGGAAAACCACAAGTCTGCCCCTCTGAGTCCGCTATGTGGATCTGGAGGTAAATGATCATACATAAGAACAAAGGCGGGACTTTCCCGGAGTTGCTGCTCCATTGTCTCTAAAGTGCGACGCATTACGGCGATATTGATATCATTGGATTGTCCACTTGCCAGGTAGCTCTTCAGCCTAATTCGCGCGCTGTCTACTTTGGCGACGTATGAAGAAAGATTTTGAGTCATAATTTATTTACCTTTCCTATTCTAATCTTGAGACATCAAAGTGTTAGGCTAGAGATTTCTTACGAGGCTTGTTTGATTTTCTAATCTCAATCGAGATACTCCCCCACTCAGAATTTAGTCTCTGGTTTTATATACACAATTTATTGGTTTGCCAACAATCCCTAGTATGTTCAGATTGATAAAGTAACAAACGGGCCTAATTCATTCTCGTACGATAAATATAAATAAAATTGAAAATAATCATTTTTGGTTTAATAAGATAGAATATCGGCATCCTTTCTATGTTTTTGGCATAAATATCCGATTCCTTGATAAAGAGTTATTCCACAATTTGGCCCTTTAACGGAATAAAAACGAACTATTTTTTCCCTTCTGAAAGTTTTCGATATAAAGTCGACCTTGAAACATTCGTAATTTCACAAATTTGCTTTACGGTCATTTTACCTTCTCGATAAAGCTTTACTGCATAGTTAATCCCGGCATGCTTATGGTGATACTTTTTGACTCTTCCACGGTATTTCCCTTCCTTTTTCGCTAAATCAATTCCTTCACGTTGACGCATTCGAATTAGATCACGCTCTAATTGATTTACTCCACCCATGACCGTCATTAAAAATTGGGGTTCTGTTGCAAAGTTTCCGAAGACATAAAGAGATGGAGAATATTGTGGACCAGTTTTATGAAACTATTAATAATTCATGTAATGCGTTATACGTCGAAAAAACGAAGTTTGGTTGAGGACTTCGTTTTTGTTTGTATATAGCATGAACAGTTTCGATACCTTTAATAGTACGTGAGGCATGGCGAAGACTTTGAAAGCCTAAAGAACGGGAGAATCGACGTTTCACATGTCGGTGATCTTGCTCAATGATATGATTGAGGTACTTGATTGTACGATGAAAGGTATTTTTGTAAAGACCTATCTCCTTTAATTTTTTGAATGCGGAAGCTAAAGAAGGGGCCTTATCTGTCGTCAGAACCGTTGGTTCTCCAAAAGTTCGAACAAGTCTTTTCATAAAAGCATATGCTGCTTGTGTGTCCCGTTTTTGACGAAGTTGAATAGCAAGTGTTTGTCCCTCTTTATCAATTGTTCGATATAAATAACACCATTTCCCTTTCACCTTGATATAGGTTTCATCCAAACGCCAAGATAACAATGTGTTTTTGTTTTTCTTCTTCCAAATGTGATAGATAAGATTTCCATATTCATGAACCCAGCGCATGATAGTTGTTGGATGAATAGAAATACCACGTTCTTTGAGAATTTCAGACACATCGCGATAACTTAAAGAAAAACGACAATAGTAGCCAACGGCTATTAAAATAATATCCTTCTTGAACTGTTTCCCTTTAAAATATCCCATCTGTGATTCTCCTTGTTTTCTTTTTCGAAAGTGTAGCTTAGTTTAGAAAACTTTGCAACAGAACCCAAATTGTAATAGTTTCATCCGTTCCTCGTTTTATTTGAACTATGTGGGATATAAATTACAGAATACCAGAAAGTGTGGGATGTGCTTAATAGTTAAAAACGAATCCGATCATAGAAATAGGGTCCTAATATATTAAAGATATATAAATATTAGGAGTAAAGATAGTAAGGATTGATTATCCTTACTATCTTTTTTTATCTTAAAGAATAAATAAAAAATACATGGTAATTAAACACGGTCAAGAAATTTGAATATATTCACTTGTTGACCTACCTTCTGTTAAAGACAAAGAAAAGGAAATTTTTAAGTGACCAAAATGGACAAAAACGGTCCTTTTACGGGTATATTACTTTATTTTAACTTCACCAATTAATAATCACCTGTATTACTGTTTATAAAATCATTTAAAGGTATTGGTTGAGGATGAGGTCCATGCCCACTCCCCCTACATTTATCATTGAACTCATCAATTAGTAAAGTGTATTCACCGTACAGCTCTTCAATCTGGTTTTGAATTTCTTTTTTCTCTTCCTCAGTGGTTGCATTCTGGAGTTTGCGACCTAATTTCCCAAGGTTATCCTTGTCTATACCTATCTCGGTTTTTAGAGTTTTACAAAATTTCTCTCTTCCAACAGGAGGAGGTGGGACCTGCCTTGGTTTTCCGATAAGGACAGTTGCAAGTTCCTCTTTAATTGTGTCGACGCTCACGATGAAGCCTGGTCCTGAGAACTCGTCACCAGCCTTTAAGGCCTCTTTTCCATGTGTTCCCTTTAGTAATAACCCAGTATCATCATTCCGTATTTGGTGAATCAATACTGCTTTTGTAATAGCTTGGTCCCACCCTAAACTATTTCGATATTCAACAGTATATGTTGTGTCACCAGTCGATACCAAGGCAAAAGAATTAGCTCCACTTGGTACCGACTGATTAAGTGGGGCAAGAATAATTCTTTTAAATTCGCCAGGATTAATGGTATTCAAGTTTACAGATGCGTATTCGTTGCCATTCCAACCGAGAAAGACATGCCCAGGTGCATTTAAACCTGGACCACTTGTCCCAAAACGTCGATCGTTAAACGTTGCACTGGCACCTCCGAATGTGAAAGCACTCATAATGTCCCATCCATCACCGTACACACCAGTATCTATATTGTAGGAGTGATTTAGACCGTAACCATGTCCCATTTCATGAGATGCCCACGAATTAGTCCAAGCACCTGGGTCTAGTACAACCAAGCCGAACTTCACTCCTCTATGGGTACCTACTGGGACAGACGGCATCTGAGGACCGATAATGGAACCAGAATCAACTTGCGCATTAAGGATAATGATGATTCCATTATAGTTTAAAAGTGCGTTTGGGTTATTTTCCTCGCTTACAATGGAATCTCTAACAGCATTAATGGCATCATTAATTCTATTCCAACGCTGTACTGGTTGGGGACCTGTTCTGCTCTTGTCAAAAGCCAATGTATATGGCAACTGGTACCAAGCCCCTCCGTTGTCATATACTTTTGAGCCAGTCAAATCAATTGTTCCGTACGATACATCGTGCCAATAGTCAAACATTCCCCCTGTCCCAGGATTGACAAAAAGATCCTTAAAAAACTGAGTGGTTTGTGGCAATTGGGATTGGTCCGAAAACCTGCAAAGAATAATTGCCCATCTATAATTTCCTGTCACGTGTTCTATCATGGATTATTTCTCCTTTGTGGTGATAATAAGAATTACTTTAAAAATCAATTTATAAAAAAACGCATTTATTATAATTTACATTTGATTTTCTTATTATTCTAAAACCATTGAGTTTAATTATTAATCAAATAGGACCCCAAAAAGAGATAAACCAGAAGAATTGCAAAGTTTCATAAGATGCAAGTATAAAAAATAACATTGCTGTAATGGACTTATGCTTTGCATGGCCCTTTTTATTTGGATTCGTTACAAATTGCTTTGCTATTATTGTAGCTTGTGAAAAAATACACTTAAACTAATTGGGGCGTTTGTTGAATAAGAAATTTCGAAAAAAGCCTGTATCAATGATTACTTGGTAATCTACGATACAGGCTTTATCTATCAGTAACTAATTGTCCCTATATATCTTTAATTATTCAGGACTCTATTTCTATAGCAAATTCATTTATTATTTATTGAAAAAACCTCAATTTTAAATAAAATCTTTTTTAAGCGCTTGTAAACCAATAAACAGCAAAATAATTTGCTTCCGTTTCCATAACAAAAAATACATCATTCCACTCTGGTTCATATGCATAAGAAAATCTGATTCCATCACTAGGAAATTCAATAGGTTTGATAAAGGGAGCATATCTATTTCTTACTTTGATAAATTCTTCTTTGGATATCGACTTTAATTCTTTTTGTTCTTTCCTAATTTTCCCTTCGAATTCCTCCATAGTCATTTCTTTAACATTTTTCCCTTTATGCCAATACCAATGCGTATTTCTTCCTTCAATGAATTGGCATTGTACTGTAAACTCCTTTAGGGTTTTAATACTGTCGTATACATCTTTTCTTTTAGTATGTTCAAAAACACATATTCTCTCTTCACATCCGCCTATTAATTCATCGTCTTCAAATACAAAATATTTCACATCTTCATCTCCTATTGTCCATTTACATATATTTTATATCTGTAATATAGCTGATATTTATGTATCGTACCTTGTTATCATTATTAATAATTCTTAACTCATTTCGAGACGTATCATAATAGTGGATATAACCTGATTCCAAATGTATTCTGTTATGTTTATGATATAAAATGACTACTTCAAGATTTTCGGACATCGCCTCACATACAATTTCATTTATAGCTTCTAATTGCTGCTCATCTAAAATTGGCATTGGAACATGATTTTGTTTTTCATACAATTCATTTAGCCCTTCAAATTGCTCTTTTATTGCGGAAAACGGCATCCATCTCATCATACCCCTATCAATCATGACTTATATTCCTCCTTATGCTTTATGACCACCAATTTTATTGTTTCTATCACGCTGTGTAGCCCCATGAATGTAACTTATGCCTCTCATAATTGAATTTTCCCCATACTTATGACGGATACCATCCATTGTTTTTGCTAATTTCCTTTGAACATCTTTTTTTGAGGTATCTTCAAATAAGGACATTTGAATTGCATCGTCCCTGGTCAAATTCTTTAAAGTTATATGTATTTGGCGCACTGGATGCCCAGAATGAAATTTTTTTAACAGTTGTAAGCACGCCTCATAAACCTCCTCAGTTAAACAGGTCGGTTGTTCTAAGGTAATTGCTCGCTTAAATCCTCTACCAATATATTTGCTGTATCCTATAGCAAGCTCAACCGTTCTACAACATTTATCCATAGATCGTAATCGAAAACAGGTTTCCTCAATCTGTTCTAAAATGAGTAATTTTAATTTATTTAGACTAAAACAATCTTCCAATAATATTTGTCCTTTTGTTATTGAAGTACTTTTAGGAATGTATTTATTAGCAATCCGACTTTCATCAATACCATATGAAAAACGATATAGTTCTTCACCTTTTACTTTGCCAAACCCCTTTATTAAATGTTCTTTGGGCGTTTTTGCAACATCCTTTAAGGAAAATAGACCCATTTTATGTAGTGCTTCTTGAGTAGCTGATCCGATTCCCCATACTTTTTGAAGAGGCTTGATTTCCCATAATTTCTTCGAGACATCTTCGTATGACCACATTGAAATCCTGAATCTTGAATGTTTACTTTCCACATCTAAAGCAACCTTTGCAAGGAATAGGTTAGGCGCAATTCCAATGGATGCGGTTATGCCAGTTGTGTCATATATCTCTTTTTGAATCCTTTTAGCAATTACAATTGGATCACGTCCAAATAAATGTGATGTCTGTTCCATATCTAGAAAGCACTCGTCTATTGAGTAAACGTGTAGATCCTCTAATGCTACATACTTCGTATAAATTTCTGTAATCTGATTTGAAATTTCAACAAACCTTTTCATTGTTGCATTTACAATAATGATGTTTGGATCTTTTGGTATTTCGTATAATCGGGTTGCTGTAGAAATCCCTAATTTTTTCAATTCAGGAGTGGCGGCTAGCACAATAGATCCATTTCTGTTCGTATCCCCAACAACCGCTAATTTTACTTTGAGTGGATCTAAACCTCGCATCACACAAGCACAACTAGCGAAAAATGAACAAAGGTCTATACAAAATATCATCCGATTCATGCATTTTGAGTAATCAAACATCATTTTACCCCCCCAAAAACAGAACGTTTGTTCCTATTATAAACCTATTTTTTGGGTTCATACAATGGTTTATTAAAATTTTTATTATAATTATGGTATGTGAAATTATATAAGAGGGATGAATATGTTTTTATGGAATTAATCAAATATAGTTCTATAATTAAGATACTTACTATTCAGATTTGAAAGGAGACTAAATGAACTACGATATTTATTGTGACGAGTCTGGTAACAGTGGAGGAAATTATTTAGATCCTCAACAACCTTTCTACATTTTAGCCGGATGGTTTGTTGAAAGAAATTTGAAATACCTAGCTGAAAATCGAATTACTATAGATATCATAGAAGGGGGAGGGGAAATATAGTAAATTCATGGGGACGACCTAGAATAAAAATCAAAAAAACAAAAAGTGAATGGATTTGGGATATCGTTGGATATTCATTTTTCTTAGGATCAATAATTTTTTTAATCACCATTTGGGGAAGATTACCCGATGAAGTACCGGGACATTATAACGCAGCTGGGGTTGTAGATCGCTGGGGGTCAAAGTGGGAACTTTTGATTCTACCAGGAATAGGGACATTCATACTTCTTTTAATGCAGACTTTAGAAAAGTTTCCAGAAGTTAATAACTATCCACAAAGACTTAATGAATCGAATGCTAAGCAGTTTTATTTAAATAGCCGAAAAGTGATTAATCAATTAAAAAATGTTTGTTTAGTTATTTTTGCTTTAATCCAATTTGAGACAATTTCAATAGCTTTAGGTTGGAGAAGCGGTTTTGGTAAATTATTTTTACCGATAACAATTATTGGGACAGTTATTCCAATTGTTGTAGGAATAATAAGGCAACGAAAAATTAAATAATACGGACTGAATAAACAATCTAATTTATGACGTTATTTCGTTATCGGGCGCTCTTATGGAATAAAACTTAGATTTTCAAACGACTTTATTGTTATTTTTTCGTTTAGTGAAGTATTTTTATCAAAAATTAAACAACTTTATTTTACCTCCGCCCTAATTTTAGGACGGGGGTATGCGTGTTTGAGGTTTTAAAATTTAATAACTTTATTGTCATTCTACAGCTATCTTAGTTTAAGAGTTTTTATTCCTGTTACACTTTATCTAGAAAATAATAAAAGCTCAAACTCCTTTAATATCAATGAGTTTGAGCTTTTTATTTTCTAGGAATACGCTTTGCAACAAGATGCAATTATATTTCAGCGTATCCGCATCTTGTAGCTATTATTATGTATGCTATATTCCACAAAATAATTACAAAAAATCTTTTATTCTCTTTATCTATTTTTAATATATGCACCTTAGAAAAGACGTATGCACCATGAATGGTGCATACGTATAAATTAGTTTGAAAGTGTCCAAAATAACAGTTAAATAGGGAACAAGAAAGGAAGACACTTTCATGAAAGGAAAACGAAAAAATCGAACTAAACTAGGAAAATGGCTAGATCGACACGGAATTGAACAACAAGAATTAGAAGAAGAAACAGGAGTGAGTCGCAATACAATTTCTCGGCTTTGCAATAATAAATCTCATATGCCAAGTTTTCCTGTTGTCCAAAAAATTATTCGTGCAATAAAAAAGGTCGAGAGAAATGCCAAAGTAACAGATTTTTGGGATATGTAAAAAGCACAAGAGCATATCCTTGTGCTTTTTGGTTTTTATAGAATATCTTTTAATAGAAATGTCCTGACATACACGTTATATTTCATGCCATAGCTTTCTAATTTCTTTTCTCGATAATCTGATATGGTAAAAAATAAAACATTAGGCGTTATATGTTGCTGTTCCTTATAAATTCTTGCAATTAAACCATAGTATTGTATCTTTTGTTCATTCGTCTTCATATGTTGCAGCCGATCGATCTCAACAAAATTAGGTATCCGATCTTTTACATAATAAGCATCTGGAATAATTATTTTTTCTTCTCCTTGATGTCTAAACTGTATAATTTGTTCCACTTTCCATTCAGGGAAATCTAGCCACATCCAAGCTTCATTTCTTAAAAGTATGTGTTCAAGATGGTGTTTCTTTTTTCTTTCAGCTGAATCTAATCCTAAAAGGGCTAAACCTCTTTTATTAAGGTAGTATACATATTCACGGTTATACGTAGTCACATGACAATATTTCCTGAGATCTTTTAGAACTCGGTTTGCATTCCGTATACTTCCCAAGGTGTGAATGGCTTGTAATTGTCTTCTGGTTGCAAATTCTAATTTATTTAAACTCGATAAAATCTCGATTTGTCTCGCTTTTTGTTTGAGCTTTTGGTGTTTCATCTTGTGTCTTCACCTCATATTCTTGCAATAATGTTCTCATCATCTCATCCGAAAGATAAGGAACTTGCAACTCGTGAATACGATCTGTTTTGAATAATGCTCTACCTGGAAGCGAAGGTAAATTTTCTAATCCAGATTCATCTAAAACAACTTGTGATGCAACTGTAGTTGGTAATCGAAATCCTATTTTCGCATCACTCATTTGTTTTACAACCGATGGGACAGACGTTACAGTAGGATATTGGGTCGCTAGTATCAATCGTATCCCTAATGCTCCACCTATCCTTGAAATGTGACTAAGCATATACTGACACTCTTCTAACATCCGGTTCACATTTTTAGGCAATCCCTTCGCTGGTGCAAGAACCGCTCCTTCATCAACAATAATAAAAAAACGGTCTTTTTCTTTTGTTTGTACGATGTTTTTCATTCGATTTTTCTTCATATATTTTCCTCGTTGATGCATAAGTGCCATCACTTTCACCAATACTTCATAGGCCTTTTCTGGACTATCGGCAACTTCTACTACTTGCTTTAAATCCTGGTATTCAGTGAATTCTAATCCTTCCTCTTTTAGATCTATAATGAAAAAATGGGCATGATTTGGATTAGATTTAACCAGGGAAGTGATGAGTACTTTTAAAAACACTGTTTTCCCCATTCGAGTAAGACCACCGAGAAGCATATGAGGAGTTTGATCAAAATCATGATATAAAGTTCTATCTAATGTTTTTCCGATTGCAACCTTCCACGTCCCAGGACGTAATAGTTCTTCCGTCCATGCCCATTTTTTGGGTATGTTTTGTTCGAACACCTGGACATATAGAAAAGGAGATTCATAATTAATTCGTACGGGCTTATTCAATCCTTCAGAAATAACTTCATCCAATTTCCTAATAAGTTGAGAGGGAATACCTAACGGCAGCTCATACATATACACTGTACTTTTTTCTTTTTCTTCTTGTTTCTTGAACCTGGGATACTCTAATTTGTGTTTTTCTTTTACACAAATATTAGCAATCTCAAAAAATCTTGCGATCTTGTGTTTATCACTTTGTTTAAAGTTTTTACTTAATAATGCAGCAGTGAACATAGCACCAGGAATCATTAAAAGTTCTAACATAATTGTAGTGCCTCCTTTAACCTCCTTATAAGGAGGTAGTTGAGGAAAAATAGAAGAGGAGAAATGTTTAAAAAACAGAGATAGTAGCAACGATCTTCAGCTACCAGATAAGTGTCTAACGTAGAAACATATCAAGCATATCAACTAGCAGGTACCAAACGCTTCCAATAACCAAGCATTTTAGCCCAGCATGTAGCACCCAATCTGGAAGATGAAGACCACGCTTTTTCAAAAATTTAATACCACATAAAGTAGCCCCAGTAACTCCATATACAACTCCTAATTCTCCTATAATAGTCAAAGTTATTCCCTCCCTTTCCTTTTGATAGAGAGCTTGCCACTACGGTCAGAATACAATTGATAATCGTCCAACAATTCATTCCAGGATACAGGATATTCATCATCGTGTAGATCCTCTTCGATTTTGCGGCTTAAATAATAATAACCTCGATATTCAGAATTTAAATATACTTCGTGGCGTAGCATGTGCTCTTGTATTGCACATATGTCATCTTCCTTTTTTGTGCTTTTGTACATTTGTTTTAGTGTTCGAGAAGAATATAGATACGGGGTACTGTATAACATTTGATATTGACTCATATTGTCTCACCATCCATATAAAATTCTAGGCATGTTAAATAGATATGATGAAGAGACTTCTTTTCGAATTTGTACATAAAAAAAGACCAACCAAATATTATTTATTTTTATAGTAATTACCCATTAATAAGGAAAGATCTTATGCTCATAGCTCTAATGAGCAAATAAAAGGGACTCCGTAATGATTTACAGAGTCCCTTTTATTTATTAAGTGTGGCTTTAAAATAAAGTTACGATGTTTTGAAGAAAGTTGCGACGTTTCTAAAAAAAGGTGCGATGCTTTATCCCTTTAATTAAAGAATTCTAAATGTGTTTTGATTAAACTTTTTCAAAATGGATTTGTTTTATTGTCTGTAGAATAAGGATTTGTAAGCTGTTTTTAATTAAAGTTAATTTCAAAGCAACAGCTAGAATAATAGTTAAAAAGATTAAAAAATAAAGAGAGTATATAACTGTTTGACAGTCATATACTCTAGCCAATTGTTGCATTTAAACAAAGTTTAATTGTTTAGAATACAGTCAAACCGCTTATAAAAAAGTTGCGATGTTTTGAAAAAAAGTTTACTCATATTTCGTTTTGATCCACATAAAATTGATTTTAAATAGCATAAGTAATATGTAAGTTAGAATACTAAATCAAGCTTTTTAAGGGCGTATAAGGAGGAATCACTTATGGCGGCTAAATATTGTGAACGATGTGGCGTAGAAATTTGGGAAGGTCTTCATTGTAAAGGATGTGATCCAGTTAGTGGAAGTGAAGAAGTAACAATACGCTTTGTTGTTTGGAAGGAGGATGAAGAGTAAGGTTTGTTCAAACTTTTTTATAAAACTGAAAGTACATTTGAAAAGAAAAGGATTCATTTTGATTAAAGTTTAATCAAAATGAATCCTTTTAATTTGTTATAAAATACGTGTTTATAAAATGCTTTTAATCAAACTTTATTTCAAAGCTACATCTTTCTTCGACTTGAAACCACTTTACTTTTAATAATATCATTTTAGAATGCAAATAAAAAAGCACTCTTTCGAGTGCCTTGTAACCTAATTTTCAGATATAAAAATAGGTTACATTTTTTCTATTATTACTTGTCTCTCATACCACTTGGACATTTTTTCAACTGCATTTGCCGATAAGCGCTTTGTTTGCTTGTTACAAAATCTAGATAATGTAGGAGCCGAAATTTTAATTTCTTTTGCTAGTTCACGTATACTAATGTTGTCAATATTATGCCGTTTTAGTATTTTTTCTCGAACTACTTCTTCATCAAATATGTAAGTCTCTTGACTCCTTTTCACTTGTGGCATATCAAAAACATCTTCGTTTTTTTCAACATATTCTAAAGCTGTTTCATCATTGCTTTCTAAAGTTTTTTTCTTTGGCAAATTGTACATAGATTTAATTAATTCTTCTGGTGGAAAAATAGTAATATTCAAATTCATCCAATAATCCTTAAACCAATTCTTCTTATTTAAACGTTTCTCATCTAATTCACTTGTATACTCCCACTTAGAAATTACGTTTTCCCGTTCCAAATCAGTGAGAATATTCTCTAGATGCTCTCGAATTCGACTCGGTTTCCATTTTAGTGGGACTGCCATAACAGCTAATAATCCGTTATCCCCTCCAATGGAATAAGGCCGCTTTAAAGTTGAATATATCTGACGTATTCTCCATTGCCATGTTAAATAGCGAATTAAACGTTTATGGTATTTATGTCGGTAACTGTTATACTCTAGTGCCTTTTTTGATAATAAGGCTGTCGTATTACTTGAGCCATATAAATAACTAGATAAAAAGCTTCCAGGTTTGATACGACAAGATTCGATTCCCATATATTCATTCGTTGTACTGTGTCTCCATAGTACAACAGAATCTAATACAAACAATCTTTTGATTACTTCTCTTCTTACTTTATATTGCTCATCGTGCTCATTTTCATCATTTAAAACCACTACTTCATTTTCATCATTTAAATATATGAAAATACTCGCTAAAGCAGCAATTCGCTGAGCAACCTTAATTTTATCTTCGGGTCTATAGTATTCCCCTTTACTTACTTTCTTTTTTGGGACATTACACATGTCCAATACTTGCTCATAGGAAAATTCGATAAATTCATCTGGTGACTTGGCTTGTGCTAACCATTGTATAGTGATTGAGTCTAATACATCTGCCGTCAAATCATCCATATTACTCATTACATCATTAACTAAAGTATTCCACCGGGATGCTTCATTTGCTTTGGTAAGCTTTAAATCTTCATCTCGATGAGAAGAAAGTTGAGCTACTGCATTACTATCCTTCGTTTCAAGTGGATATGATTTTATCCCCGTATTTGAAGTATCTTCAAAATGATTTTTTGAAATCCCATCACGTAATTTGAAATAAACAGCTGAATTATTGACTTCAAAATAATCTTTATCGTCTGTTTCATCTTCATTTTTTTCTAAAATGGATACTGGTTCAACATTTGATTTATCATTAATAATATTTTGAAACTCTTCTTCTAAATATCTTTCAAGTACCGAATGAATTTCGTCCTTATACTGGTTCAACTTAATAGCAACTTGTAGCGAAGTGATTCCTTCATCATTCTTTTTACTAAGCCATGATACTAAAGCTGACAAGGAGGGGGAAACATATTGAGAAGTTACAACCTTACTATTATCTTTTTCTACGTCTGCACTAAAAGAAGTCCATTTATCCCAAATTACTTTATTAGTCCCGTACAGTGGCTCAGATATTAATAAAGCATCTGTGAACATTTGTGTTAACTTTTCCATTTGGTCACTCCTTCCTTTCTATACTTTACTTACATATACATCACAACGTAGTCTCCTAAATATATAGAAAACTTGTTATTTTTCGGGCACATTTATATTTACAAAAGGAATGAAACACTTTTATCTTTGGTTTTATAAACGAAATAACATTTATTATACATTACTCCCCAATACATCAGCAATTGATCTAAAGAATGAACATATGAAACACTTTTCCCCTATAGTGAACCTATTCAATAAATATGAAACGCTATTTTCCCCTTAACACTTCTTTATATTGTAGACTATACCGCTCTTTATATTAGTAACCCTTGTACCATATACGATTTCAAATGTTTCATATCCATTTGAAACGAATAACTTGAAACATCCTTACCATATCCTTGACCTAAAAAACAAAACATGAAACATTAGCTAATTTTTCTCTTCTCACGTACATACTCGGAAAAAATTTTTTAATATGTCCTAAACCTATATATATCAACGGTTTAAAGCACGTTATACAAATAGAAAACATAAAGCATTATGAAGCATTTTTGCCATATCCTTGACCATAAAATACATAAAAAACACCAATATTTCCTTCTGTACCAAGGGTTTTATCCTATTTTTGCATTTCTCCGCCACCATGTAAAATATGAAACACTTTTGCCATATCCTTGACCTTTTAAATTTTGAATCACAAAATTTCTTTTACCATATCCTTGACCTAAATTTTTTAATATATCCTTGATAACCCTCTATCCATCTACATTTAACGTGTTTTGTCATAATAAATAACTTATATATAAACATGAAACACTTTTGCCATATCCTTGACCTAAAAATCTCTAAATATCTCATAAACCCCTTATATATCAATGCTTTTACTGTTGTTTCACTAATGACTTTATACAATTAATACATGAAACACTTTTTGCCATATCCTTGACACAAAGTTTTTTTGCAAAAATCTTGAAACCCTTGTCATACCTGGTTTTATCGAGTGTTTCATCTTTTAAAAATTCCCCTTAAAGGAGTACCTTTCATCAATTTTCGATTTGTTATAATAAAAACTGGTATATTTTATAGTATTTTGACATATATTTCTGAATTTATATGTAGGAGGTGAAAGAGATGGGAAAGTCATTTATTATTCGCAATCAACGTAGCTTAAATGGACAATCTACCAATGCTGTTTTAGTCACATTAAAATCTTGGCAAAAACTTGTTGAAGCTTTTGAAGGGAAATACTATAGCTTTAAAGATACATATCTTGGGGATATTCTCGATCATATGACATATGAGGAACGTATTGCGGATGTAGACGGCTTTGTGACACAAGCGAAACCATCTTTTTCACGCCGAACCATTTCTACTGTTACACAAGTAATGGGAAGAAAACATAAATTGTATGGTATTACAAACGCAGATCTTGAAGTATTCCTATACTTACATAAGAAGTGCTATACAAATGGGGTCATCCCAAATGTAACTGTACATATGCTTTGGGAAGATTATAAGCAATATAAAGAAGAATTAGCATACATACAACATTCTCAATTCTATATAGCTTTAAAGAAATTGAGCTTACATAACATTATCTCTATTGAAAATGAATTAGATGGTCGATATACGATTAAGTTAACTGACTTTATGAATCCAGAGACAGAAAAAGCAAACCCTTATGTCTACATTAGTCCAGTTGTATTTACAAAGGAATTCTTTGAAATGTCAGTTGCAGCTAAGAAACTATTCCTGGACATTGCGATGCAACAACATTCAGAGACTACACTTAAACGTTCCTTAGATAAACAAGATGAAAGAGGAAACAAAACTCACTTTGGCGGGATGTATCGCTTTTTACATAAGAAATATCCGCATCAAATTCGCGCAGTCATGACGGAAATCACAACGGCATTATCATGCACAGGTACTCCCCTTTTCAAAATTTGCAAACTAGAAAAAGGGGTTAAGAACAAAAAAAGATACACAACATTATATGTATCCTTGCATAACGACTTCTTATGTGCCAAAGAAGCAGGAGAAGTACAATATCGTGATCCATTTGTACCAAAAGTTACTTATGCTCGTAAAGCTCGTTTTATCGAGTCGGTCTTACAAGAGATGAACATTGGTGAGTTTGCGCGAGACATGAATAAATTCATTCATATACTGAAATATACATGCCATCGACAAATTCGTAGCGTAGTTCGTGGCTTACGTGACATGGTAGATCGCAATGAAGAATACCCAACTAAACTTGTTTACACTCTTAAAAAATTATTAAATCAAACATCACAATATCAAATTCTTGATACGGCAGCTAAAGAAGGAATTTATCCTCTTATTACACAACATGTTCCGAAAGAACAAAAAGAACAAGCTGTATTCGATTTTGGATTACACTTCTCGATGTATTCACTTCGAAGTATCAAGAGCTTGTTCAGAAAGACTCACGAACTCCTTAAACAAAAGTTCGCAGTACCAGTTACGGAAGAATCCTATCACCGTAATTATCTAAAGTATCAAGAAGAAACGCTATTTAGAAAGTACGCTTATGAACAAGGTACAAATCTACATGCTTATGTTGCTTTAGAAATTGAAATGCGTGAACTTCTCAAAACAAGAGGTCATAAAGAACGTTCTATTCCTAGTGATGTTCGTGAATGGTTCATTGAAAAGATTGATACATTACCGAAAGAAAAGCTTCGTGTCATTGAAGTACCGGACAGTTTTAATCTGCTTACATTTACGCGCACCTTTGAACGGTTAATACGCTCTGGTATCCAGGTATCAACAGCTGAACAGGTACTAGAAATAATGGAAGCAAATTAACTGCATGCAGCTCTCTATTTTTGAAAAAATCAAAAGTAGAGGGCTATTCGTGCTGACCCTATAAATTAAAGACCTTCTAGTTGACTCCACTAATATGAAATTTTACTAGGCTCTATTGAAAATAGAGCCTTTTTTTATGCACTCTTATACAAGAAATTTATTCTTATCCTTCTGTTTCCACAGAACATTCCTTTCCTTCTTCCAGACAGATGCTCAAAGAGAGTCTTTTTTCTACAAAAAATCAGAAAGAAAAATTTATATTTAGTGGATATGTATATAGATCTAGTCCAGTGTGAATAAAATAATCCCAATATTGTTGTAATATAAGGATTCTATGGTCTCATCTACTTAAATTCATCAAGTTTTATGTGAGTAATGTGGAATAACTGAATTATGTGGAGTATGTGGCTATTTCTGTGAATACATTGGGGATGAATAACATCAAATTGTGGAAATATAGGGGATAGAGTAGAAATCTAGCTATTGAATAAATATGTTTTAGACTGAATCAATTTGTTTCATTTTTTATGTAGAAATATGTGTTTTAGTTTCTGATTATTTGTAGGTAATGTATCTCCATAATGCCTTGTTTTTTATTTCTAAATCCTGCCATTTATGATTTTTTACAGTATAGTATAGTAAAAGTCCTTGTTACAGTAGTACTTTATCCATATTTTTTGATCCTATATAAGTTTAATCTTTATATTTTTAATATATATAAGATATATATTTATATTAGATTTTATTAAAGAGATAACAATTTTATTTTGGAAACATAAATGAAGTAGTTGAAGCTTGGTTTAAAGTATAGATTTTTGAGTATTATTTATAAGATAACCAGGATTAGAATAATTCGTTGAGGTTCTAATATTAATATATATTGATAAATATTTAAATGAACTCAATGTCTAGAGAGGCTAATCTACTAGTTACGATTAGGTAAACCAATTATGCTTCAGTTAGTTGTCAATTTCACTTGTAAAAACATCAATTCGGTTAGGTCCTCAAGAAGCCACTGCTAAAGCACCGACTGTTTCAGAATGATAGTATCAGTATGTATAAGATTTAGAGATTAGTTGCATCAAAACCCAAAAACCTGTTTTTTCATTCAGGAATGCAGCTATACAGTCATGCCCGCTTCTTTCATTTCTCAGCCCCCTGTCATATCTTTACAATATCTTTGCAAAACATTAACCTCACATTTAACTTCATCAAGTCATCCTTCAATAAGAATGATATGGCCGCTTTAGTGAGTGACATAGAATTATTCCGTTAAAGGGCCATATTGTGGAGTAACTCATTGGTAAATCAAATGGATATTTATGTTAAAATTTATAGGAGAGATTGTGAATAAATGTACTTAAACGTAAGCGTCAAATATTCCCCACCTACTAGTTGTAAATAACCCATGAGATAATCTCCTTACGTAGATGCTATTTTCTGCTTGCCTGATTATAAAAAATATTAAAAAAATTCCAAAAAATCCATTTATTCCCTAAAGAAATAGTGTATAATGTGTGTGTAAAGTAAAAATCTTACAAAGGAGTGAATAAAATGAAGGTAAAAGGTATTTTATCAGCAACCATTTTATCGGCAACACTATTTGGGGGATTTGGTTTAAGTACAGCAGCAGCAGAGGGAAATCTCTCACCAGCTCAAAAGAAGGAAGTTGTAGAACTTAAACAAAACGGCTTAACGGACAAGCAGGTTCAGGAGTACATAAAAATAGCGGAAAATGATAAAAAATTCTTCGCAACAGAAGCAAAACAAAAAGCAGCTAACGATATTGCAAATCTAAAAAAATTAAAAAATTCTCAACAAAACTTCGTAGCTGGTGCGAAGGCGAGCGAAGGTGAATATGTAAAACTTAATGATCCAGAATATAGAGATATCTTATCTGACTCTAAATCTACTGATTCTAAATCTACTGATTCTAATTCTACAATTTCTACACTTGCAACAAGATCTCCACTTGGTACAAAAGGAGATGTATTAGTAAGCTACGATATTAACTCTGGTAGTTCTGCCATCGGGGTAGGGCATGCTGCTATTGTATCCAGAGATTACACCCGTACCGTAGAGTCTTTTGCGCAATCCTGGAGCCCTATTGGAAAAAATGGTGTGCAATATTATCAAAATACATGGAAAGGAAGATCCAAAGTATATGGTCTTTGGGTAAAAGGTGCTTCTAATACGAAGTATTATAATGCTGCGGGCTATGCACAAAGTAAGGTTGGTAGTCCTTATAACTGGTATTTTTTTAACAAATTCTCTACTTCCTCTTTCTACTGCTCTCAATTAGCTTGGCGTTCTTGGGAACAGCAAGGAATCAATATCGATTACGTGACATGGGATACAGTTGTTTCACCAGCGGAGTTAGTTAAGTCAGGGAATACAACAATTTTCTATGCTAGTTAATTAAATGTAGAAAAATATAAAAGCGACCATCAGCGGTTTGTTAATGGTCGCTTTAGTATTAAATTAGTATATAAGTGAAGGTGGGGTAAAAACATATGAGGTTCCGTTTTTTATCTAGTGTCTCTATTTTATGTTGTATAATTTTTTTAACTTCCTGTATATCTAATGAAAGCAGCACCTCCTTATTCCCTAAAAGTAGTGAGAAAGCATTAAAACAAATCAGTAAAGCAGAATATTTAGTGTCCTATACAAATGGATTTAAATCGGGGGGGTATCTGACAACATACGATAAAGAAGGGAATGTTTTAGAGCAGGCTCCTATTGAAGGACAGAGTATTATCACAAATGCAAAAGACGAGAATGCATACTATTTCGCTTCTAGTCGAAATGGCAAACATTATAGTGTTACAAAACAAGGACAGATTGAAACTGTATCTAAACCAAAGGATTTACAAGATAAAAATGCAGGAGCCTATTTTATCCAAGCAGAACAGGGCTATGTCTTTTATGATATGAATATTGGTATTTTAAATCAAAAGGATGGTTACATAGGCGAGTTAGTATATGAAAAAAAAGGACAGACACAACAACATATCAAATTAAAAGGTACTATACAGGGTGCTCATATTATAAATAATACTTTATACGCTTTCTCTCAAACAGATCAAAAGGTATATGTATCTTCTATCAATCTTTCTACTAATAAATTATTAAAAGAAGTAGAAATTCCAAATCAAGATGTATTATTCGCTTCTTCTTTTCATAAATCCATGTTTCAGGTTTGGAATGGCAAGCTTGTATTGTCACTTAGCGATAATGTAAATCAAAAATTACCAACAAGACTTGTTATAATTAATCCGGACAACGGAGGTATTGAAAAGGAAATTTTATTGAAATCAGTACCAATGCACTTAGAAGTCATAAATAATGAATTATACATATTTGAACAGACTGGGAATATCCAAGTATTAAATACCAACTATGAAACGATTAAAACTTACTCTATACAAGAAACATCAGCCTTTTTTGATGAATTAGGTCAAAAAGAGGGCGTAATTGCAGATATTCAAATTGAACAAAAGAAAATATACTTCCTTTATCAATATACAAATGAATCTTCAAGAAGCGGGAAAAAACGAGGAGAAATTCATAGCTATTCTCTAGAAGATGGTAAAAAGCTAGACGAGACAACCTTAATGTTTAACAAAAACTGGGAAGATATAACGTTTCTTGTGACGAATCCAGACGAATAAAAACTGATTTAGTAACTAATCAGCTACCATATAAAAATTCTAAATAAAGAGAGGTTTCGCTTAGAAGCGAAACCTCATTTATTTGGTTGAAAATAGTTCTATATCTCCCGTTTCTAAGAAAGCTACTCTCACCCTAGAAACAGATTCATCACATCATGAACTGCATTTTCGTTTACACTTAAACTATTAAAGCAGTTATATACAGTATCAAACACAAAACATTGATATGGTGCACCCTTTATCTTTGTTTACGTTGAAAACTATAATTACTTACTGAAGATAATAAGTAAATAAAGTTAGAAAATAGGCTGTTTTTGTTTCTTTATTTACGATGAATACGGTCAAAAATCATACTGTATATAAGGGCAGCTTAGCTTAATAAAGTGATATAATATTAATCGGTTTTAAGTCCTCTTAAAGGTCCATAGTATTATAGGTTAAAGTAAATCGAATAAGGTGGTTTGATGGATAGATTAAATGAATTAAAAGCAACCCTTATACAAGGGCAACGATTATCGATGCAAGGTTCCCTTCAAAGGAGAGCTCCATCAAAAAAAGCTGTACCTTTTTTATTGAGTGCTCGGCAGGGTTTAAAGGAATTTGTCATTGAAAATTCGAATAATGCTTTGGCGTGGCGTTTGCTTTCCCAAGCGGAAGAATGCTTATTGAATTATAATGAAGCCGTCATCTGTCAGGAGAAAACGTTGGAATTAGGTGGCAGAGATCGAAAGGATTTAAAAAGGCTGGCACTGTTAAAAGAATATAGTGGTAAGTGGGAAGAAATAAATTTATCACCAGTTCAGTTGGAGACGCTTGGAACATTTTTGGACGAGATGATAAATTCAAAAGGGTGCGACCATTCGCATAAGTACACAAAGAGTTGGCTGGAAAATAACGTCCCTAAAAGCAAAATCTCAAAAATCATAAAAGCGATGCGGAATCAGGGAGGATTCTGTGATTGTGAGGTTCTCTTAAATGTGGTGGATTAGACACCGATTATTTCTTCCACTAATGGAGCAGGTTAGTTGAAGAAGATATACAAAAGGACCCGAAAAAACTGGTCCTTTTTCTTTTTGTGAAATATCAACACTAATGTTTAACAGAGCCTAGTGTATAGATATTAAGATGCGCTTTCAAAGTTTGATAGGGATTTTTGTAATTTGTATAGTTCGTATGTTGGAGAAGGGGTACTGACGGTAAAACGCGGATTTTATACGCTA
>NZ_JBPZSK010000014.1:0-51377 GCF_052038115.1 Bacillus sp. GB_SG_008
TTGCGGAAGTAGTTCAGTGGTAGAATACAACCTTGCCAAGGTTGGGGTCGCGGGTTCGAATCCCGTCTTCCGCTCCAACTTGGGGGGCCTTAGCTCAGCTGGGAGAGCGCCTGCCTTGCACGCAGGAGGTCAGCGGTTCGATCCCGCTAGGCTCCATACACATAAAAGAAAAGCTTGAAGTCCAATATTGGATTTCAAGCTTTTTTTTGTTTATCCCCCGCGACTCGCGTACGGTAAGACTCTCATTTCAAGATTCTAAGAAGTTAAACAAGATATGATAGAGCTTTCAGTCAGTGGGGAATGGAGATTTACTGATGGAAGTTTTACTTTATTCCGCTATCTTATTTATTTTGAAGATGGAGTTTTCTTGTTGATTTTTTGATAAATTAGAACGAGATATATTTTGTAATATGTTTAATGGTTTTTCATACAGTAAAAGGGAGTTGTTTCATGTGAAGATTATCATTGCGTCTGATTCTTATAAAGAAAGTTTAACTGCATTAGAAGTATGTGAAGCAGTAGAGAAAGGTTTTCGCTCTATATATTCAGAAGCAGAGTATATAAAAATTCCTATTGCAGATGGTGGGGAAGGGACAGTACAAGCTCTTGTTGATGCAACAAAGGGAAGAATCGTGAATATTCCTGTTACAGGTCCATTAGGAAATTTAGTAGAAGGATTTTACGGTCTCTCCTCAGATAAACGGACCGCTTTTATTGAAATGGCAGCTGCCTCTGGTTTACACCATGTTCCACTTGATAAAAGGAATCCACTCCTAACGACAACAAAAGGAACAGGAGAACTCATTTTACACGCGCTAGAACAAGGAGTTCATCATATTGTTTTAGGGCTTGGGGGAAGTGCTACAAATGATGGAGGAGCAGGAATGTTATCCGCTTTAGGTGTGCGCTTTTTTGATAGCAATAATCGTGTTATAGAGCCGAATGGTGGGAATTTAGATTCTATTACTTATTTTGATATGTCACAGTTAGATTCGCGTTTAAAGAAGGTTAAAATTGAAGCAGCTTGTGACGTTGCGAATCCGTTAACAGGAGGAACAGGGGCATCGTTTGTATTTGGAAGACAAAAAGGTGCCACAGACGAGATGGTAGAGAGGTTAGACTGTAATTTGAAGCATTATGCCCAATTAATCAAACAAACTCTTCATATTGATATTGAATTTATTCCAGGAGCAGGTGCTGCGGGCGGACTTGGAGCGGCTATCGTCGCCTTTTTACATGGCATCCTTAGAAAAGGTATTGATATTGTACTTGATTACACGAATTTTAATGCTCATTTGCAAGGTGCAGATTTAGTGATTACGGGAGAAGGACGAATTGATGAACAGACAGTGTATGGGAAAGCACCAATAGGAGTGGCAAAACGTGCTAAAGAGCGTAATCTTCCTGTTATTGCAATTGCTGGAGCTGTTCATTCGAATCATACTCCTATTTATGAAGAAGGTGTTGATGCTGTATTTAGCATTGTTTCAGGAGTAATGACATTAGAAGAAGCGTATGAAATGGGAAAAGAAAATATTTATATAACAGCACGAAATATTGCAGCTGTATGGAAACTTGGATTACAAAAACATCTCTATTCGTAAGAGATGTTTTTTTTTATGCATATTTTAACGGGAAAATCTAATTTTATCACTTCTTTATATTGTATTAAGTGTATATAAATACAAAAAAATGTCAAGTTGAGTCAGACAATAGAAAAGATTTAAAATATTTAGTGAAAGCATAAAAGGGGGAGATCATCTATGAAGAAAGAAGTTTCAATTGTGGGAGTACCAATGGATTTAGGACAAACGCGCCGCGGTGTTGATATGGGAGCGAGTGCAATTCGTTATGCTGGAGTTGTTGAAAGAATTCAAAATATAGGATATAACGTGGAAGACTTAGGGGATATATGTATTGAAAGAGAATTTCAAATAAATGAAAATGAAAAGTTAAAAAATCTTGAACAAGTTGTAAAAGTATGTAACGAACTGGCAAGTAAAGTT
Source organism: Bacillus sp. GB_SG_008 (assembly GCF_052038115.1). Lineage (NCBI taxonomy): Bacteria > Bacillati > Bacillota > Bacilli > Caryophanales > Bacillaceae > Bacillus > Bacillus sp. GB_SG_008. The sequence continues at coordinate 2,007 of NZ_JBPZSK010000014.1, forward strand.
GATACTATTATTGAGAAAAAAAGTTTCCCGCTTGTATTGGGCGGCGATCATAGCATTGCAATTGGAACACTTGCTGGAATTGCAAAACATTATAAAAATCTTGGCGTTATTTGGTATGATGCGCATGGAGATTTAAATACAGAAGAAACTTCTCCATCTGGTAATATTCATGGCATGTCGTTAGCTGCAAGCTTAGGACATGGTCATTCATCACTTGTTAATTTATACGGTGAGTATCCGAAAGTGAAAAAAGAAAATGTGGTTATCATTGGTGCTCGTTCTTTAGATGATGGAGAGAAAGAATTTATTCAAAAAGAGGGTATTAAAGTTTTCACTATGCATGAAATTGATCGTATGGGAATGACGGCAGTTATGGAAGAAACAATTGCATACTTATTACATACAGATGGTGTACATTTATCTTTAGATTTAGATGGTCTCGATCCACATGATGCACCTGGCGTGGGTACTCCGGTTATGGGTGGATTATCGTATCGTGAAAGCCATTTAGCGATGGAAATGCTTGCTGAATCAGGTATTATTACATCTGCTGAGTTTGTGGAAGTGAATCCAATTTTAGATGAAAGAAATAAAACTGCAATTGCAGCCGTTGCATTAATGGGATCTTTATTTGGTGAAAAGTTGAAATAATTTAAAAAAACAGCTGAAAAGCTGTTTTTTTTATTTTAAAATAAAGGTACAGCAACAAAGAATGTTAATACCTCCCTTTTTAAAGTCTGATATCTAACGATTGTATTGTCAGGTTTAGGAAGGAGGTTTGAAATTGTAGTTCATATAATGTATGTTATAATTAACTAATTGTTGTAAATTACATATAGATGGAGGAAGGGTCAGAATGCCTTTTGGAGATATGAATGTTTTTTTGAAATATCTCAGCACTATAGTAGATATTGGCCTTGTATGGTTTGTTATATATAAATTAATTCTTGTAATCCGTGGTACAAAAGCTGTACAACTTTTGAAAGGGATTACGGTAATTATTATTGTTCGCATTTTAAGTTATGTTTTTGAATTGCATACTTTGCAATGGCTTATGGATCAAGCATTAACTTGGGGATTTTTAGCGATTATTATCATTTTTCAACCAGAGTTAAGACGTGCCCTTGAGCAGCTTGGACGAGGAAGTTTATTTTCACGTGGAAGTAATAAAGAGGATGATGAACAGGAGTCTGTCGTCAATGCTGTTGTAAAGGCAACAGAATATATGGGGAAGCGTCGGATTGGTGCGCTTATTACAATGGCTAGAGAGACTGGTATGGGAGATTACATTGAAACAGGAATCCCACTAAATGCAAATATTTCATCAGAGCTATTAATTAATATCTTTATACCGAATACGCCCCTTCATGATGGGGCGGTCATTATGCAAGGGAATATTATTAAAGCAGCCGGTTGTTACTTACCATTATCAGAAAGCCCGTTTATTTCTAAAGAATTAGGAACGCGTCACCGGGCAGCAATGGGAGTAAGTGAAGTAACAGACAGTTTGACAATTGTTGTATCAGAAGAAACTGGGCAAATTTCCTTAACAAAAAATGGTGAATTACATCGTGATTTGAAAAGTGAACAATTAAAGGAAATGCTTATGAAAGAGCTAAGTGGAAATATAAAAGAATCTTCTTCATCTTTATGGAACTGGAGGAGAAAACGTCATGGATAAGTTAATGGATAACCATTGGTTTTTAAGGGGAATTTCATTATTGTTGGCAATTATGCTTTATATGTCAACAAACCTAGATAAAAATGTATCAGGTGATTTTAATCCATCGCCTTTTCCGGTAGGAGATACAACAGAAACAATATCTGGAGTTCCGGTATCTGCTTACTATGACGAAGATAAGTATATTGTAAGTGGTATTCCAGAAAATGTAACAGTCACTCTTGAAGGACAAAATAATGTTGTAGCTGCAGCTAAAGTAAAACGACAGTATGAGGTATTTGTCAATTTGCGAGGGTATACACCGGGGACATATGAGATCCCTTTAAAATATAGTGGAGTTCCGAGCAATTTACATTTGAAGGTTCAGCCAGCGAAAATAAAAGTTACAATTCAAAAGAAAGAAGTAAAATCTTTTCCTGTAGAAGTAAAGTATTTAAATGAGAACCAACTACAGGCAGGAACGATTGTAGACAAACCTATTGTAAAGCCAAGTACTGTTGAAGTAGCCGGTACAGAGGAAGAGCTTTCGCGAATTGCACTTGTGCGAGCGTATGTCGATTTGAAGGATGTTAATAAAACGATCACAAAAGAAGCGAAAGTTGTATTGTATGATAAAGATGGGAATCGTTTGGATTTGAAAACAGGTTCTTCTACTGTCAATGTCACCATACCAGTTTCATCTTCATCTTCATCTTCATCACCTTCAAAAACGGTTCCCTTGGGTGTAACGAAAAAAGGGAGCTTACAAGAAGGGATATCTGTAACGAATATAAAAGTTGAACCAAGTGAAGTAACGATTTATGGTTCAAAAGAAGTACTTGATAAGATTACATCTCTTGATGGCGTCGAAGTAGACTTAAGTAAAATTACAGAGTCTACAACCTTCGATGCCTCTGTTTCTTTACCAAAAGGTGTTACAAAAGCAGAACCTAGTCAAGTAAAGGTAACAGTTGAAGTACAAAAGCAACAGAGCAAAACAATAGACGGTATTCCTTTGCAGGTAAATGGATTATCGGATTTATTAACAATGAAATTATTAGACCCGGCAAATGGGAAAATCAGTGTTGATATTTTTGGGGATGCAAGTGCTGTAGAAAAGGTAAATGCAGCACAGATTAAAGCATCAATTAATTTAGGAAATATGGATGTAGGAACACATGATGTTCCAATTCAAATTACTGGTCCCGATAATGTCACATTAGAATTAAAACAAAAAAATGCGAAGGTAGAACTTGCAAAGAAAGAAGAAACGGGAAAAGAAGTACAAGGTGAGCCGGTGCAGCCGGTGCAGAAGCCGGATCAAGGAAATGAGCAAGAAAGAAGGAGCGAATAGTAATGGGAAAATATTTTGGTACTGACGGCGTACGCGGTATTGCGAATAAAGAATTAACGCCAGAATTAGCATTTAAAATTGGGCGATTTGGTGGCTACGTATTAACAAAGAATACAGAGCGTCCAAAAGTTATTATCGGCCGTGATACACGTGTGTCCGGACATATGTTAGAAGGTGCTTTAGTAGCTGGATTATTATCAATTGGAGCAGAAGTAATGCGCCTTGGTGTTATTTCTACCCCTGGAGTTGCATACTTAACAAAAGCGTTAGACGCGCAAGCTGGTGTGATGATTTCTGCATCTCATAATCCTGTACAAGATAATGGAATTAAGTTCTTTGGTCCAGACGGATTTAAATTAACAGACGAGCAAGAGGAAGAAATCGAAGCATTATTAGATAAAGAAATAGATGAGCTTCCACGTCCTGTGGGTACAGCATTAGGTCAAGTAAATGACTACTTTGAGGGCGGACAAAAATACTTACAATACATTAAACAAACTGTAGATGAAGATTTTGCGGGCTTACATATCGCATTAGATTGTGCGCACGGTGCGACATCTTCTTTAGCACCGTATTTATTTGCTGATTTAGAAGCGGATATTTCCACAATGGGAACAGCGCCAAATGGTATGAATATTAACGAGGGCGTAGGTTCTACGCACCCAGAAGTATTAGCAGAGTTTGTGAAAGAAAAAGGTGCTGATATCGGTCTAGCATTTGACGGAGATGGTGACCGTTTAATTGCTGTTGACGAAAAAGGAAATATTGTTGATGGCGATCAAATTATGTACATTTGTGCAAAATATATGAGCGAATCTGGAAAATTAAAACATAATACAGTTGTTTCGACAGTCATGAGTAATTTAGGTTTCTATAAAGCATTAGAAGCAAATGGCATTACAAGTGATCAAACAGCTGTTGGTGACCGCTACGTAATGGAAGAAATGAAACGTGGTGGCTATAACCTTGGCGGTGAACAATCTGGTCATATTATTTTCTTAGATTACATTACAACTGGCGATGGAATGTTAAGTGCACTTCAACTTGTTAACATTATGAAAATGACGAAAAAATCATTATCTGAGCTTGCAAGTGAAATGAAAAAATTCCCGCAATTACTTGTGAATGTTCGTGTAACAGATAAAAAACAAGCATTAGAAAATGAAAAAATTAAAGAGATCATTTGTGTTGTAGAGGAAGAGATGAATGGTGATGGGCGTATTCTTGTTCGTCCTTCTGGTACAGAGCCATTAATTCGTGTTATGGCAGAGGCACCAACACAAGATCTTTGTAATCAATACGTAAGCCGTATTGTAGAAGTTGTAAAAGCAGAAGTTGGAGCTGAATAATAGGCGGATTTTATGATAAAAAGGGGCACAAAATGTGCTCCTTTTGCATAGAATGTTTATCTGCAATGAAAAAAAATTCATTGACGATTTATTCCATTTGTTATAAGATGATTTTGTTCTTTTTCTCGGCAAAATAGATTGAAGTAAGAAGCGCCAGAACTACCTGAGACGTAGTTGACGAGGAGGAGTTTATCGAGATTTCGGCGGATGGCTCCCGGTTGTTCATCACAACCGAAAACTTTTACTTAAAGCATTGGGGTGACTCAATGGACAAAGGTGAAAGTGTGATGAGAGAAGAGGAACGGATTACACTAGCAGTATGAAGTATACGGACTGAAACCAAAGAGAGAGGAAGGTGAAAGCCGTTACAAGCTTACAAAGCTAGCGATATGTAAAATCCGTTTTTTGTGTATGAATAATAAGGATCGGAATATGTCGTTACATGTTTATGTGAGAACATAAGTATGTTGTAACGGCGACAAAACATGTGTGGAATCGTAGGATTTATTGGGGAACAAGATGCAAAGGAAATTTTATTAAAAGGTTTAGAGAAGCTAGAATACCGCGGATATGACTCAGCTGGTATTGCAGTGCAAGCGGCGAATGGTGTTGTTGTATTTAAAGAAAAAGGTCGCATTGCAAAGCTTCGCGAAATCGTGGATGAAAATGTAGCAGCTAACGTGGGAATCGGTCATACACGTTGGGCAACTCATGGTGTACCAAGTCAGGTAAACGCACATCCACATCAAAGTGCTTCAGAGCGCTTTACCCTTGTGCATAACGGTGTAATTGAAAACTATGAGCTATTAAAGAATGAATATCTTCAAGATGTGAACTTTGTAAGTGAAACAGATACAGAAGTAATCGTTCAGCTTGTAGAAAAACAAGTGGAGACAGGTTTGACGGTAGAAGAAGCGTTCCGTAAAACGTTAACATTATTACACGGCTCATATGCCTTGGCATTACTTGATGCAGAAAACCCAGACATGATTTATGTTGCTAAAAACAAAAGCCCGCTATTAGTGGGTACTGGAGATAACTTTAATGTTGTTGCAAGTGATGCAATGGCAATGCTACAAGTTACAGATCAATTTATCGAGCTAATGGATAAAGAAATGGTTCTTGTAACAAAAGAAAAGATTACAATTCAAAATTTACAAGGTGAAACGATTGATCGTGCACCATTTACAGCAGAATTAGATGCAAGTGACATTGAAAAAGGAACATATCCTCATTTCATGCTAAAAGAAATTGATGAACAGCCGCTTGTAATCCGTAATATTATTCAAAAGTACCAAAATGAAGATGGCGAAATCGAACTAGATAAAGAGATTCGTGATGCGATTTTAGAAAGTGACCGTATCTATATTATCGCATGTGGAACGAGTTATCATGCGGGTCTTGTTGGAAAACAATTCATTGAGAGTTTTGCAAAAGTACCAGTAGAAGTACATGTAGCAAGTGAATTTTCTTACAACATGCCATTATTAACAGAAAAACCATTCTTTATTTACATTTCACAAAGTGGTGAAACTGCAGATAGCCGCGCAGTACTTGTGCAAACAAATGAAATGGGACATAAAGCATTAACAATTACAAACGTGCCAGGTTCTACACTGTCTCGTGAAGCTGATTATACATTACCATTACATGCTGGCCCAGAAATCGCAGTAGCTTCTACAAAAGCATACACAGCACAGCTTGCAGTACTAGCGATTTTAGCAGCTGACATTACAAAGGCAAAAGGCTTAGCAGTTGATTTTGATTTAATCCAAGAACTTGGTCTTGTTGCAAACGCAATGGAAGTACTTTGCAATCAAAAAGATGAAATGGATGCAATTGCAAAAGAATACTTAGCAACAACACGCAACTGTTTCTTCATTGGCCGCGGTGTTGACTTCTATGTTGGTTTAGAAGGCGCATTAAAGCTAAAAGAAATCTCTTACATCCAAGCAGAAGGCTTTGCTGGCGGAGAGTTAAAACACGGTACAATCGCGCTAATTGAAAAAGGCACACCAGTTATCGCACTTGCTACTCAAGAGCACGTAAACTTAGGTATTCGTGGTAATGTAAAAGAAGTAGTAGCACGCGGAGCAAACCCTTGCATCATCGCAATGAAAGGCTTAGAAATGGAAGGCGACCGCTTCATCGTACCAGCTGTACACGAAGCACTAGCACCGCTTGTAGCAGTTATTCCATTACAGCTAATTGCATACTATGCAGCGCTTCACCGTGAGTGTGACGTTGATAAGCCTCGTAACCTAGCTAAGTCAGTTACTGTTGAGTAAGAGTTTGGTAATTTGATAGATATTTGTGTTGATTTACAATAAAGTTTAATTAAAAGTCCTGTATGATATGCAGGACTTTTTTTGTTCCGCAATCGGGCCATATTCTAGAATAACTCTTGTGAAAATGACATAATTGTTATTAAGTTTAAAGGACAGCATAGCGACATAAGAAGCCCTTAAGCTTATGTTCCAAAGAGAGGTTAAAGGTATGGTAGATGTAATTATTCTGAATGGTGGATCGAGTTCCGGGAAAACCACTATTGCAAAATGTCTTCAAAATTCATTGCCAACGTCATGGTTAAGGTTCAGTATCGACGATTTAATCGACGCCATGCCCGATGCAATGATGGAAGCAGACAGTGGAATTAAATTCGGTGACGATGGGTCTGTCAGTCCAGGTACGGAATTTCGTACATTAGAATCTGCATGGATGTACGGTATTGGTGAGATGGTCCGTAGAGGAGCCCGAGTGATTATCGACGATGTCTTCATTAGCGGAGTAGATTCTTGTAATCGTTGGAAAGCTGCCTTGGAAGGGTTGCAGGTGCTGTGGGTTGGTGTTTTCTGTGACCCTATTATGGCATCCGCTCGTGAGAGGGAACGAGCGGACCGCGTTGCGGGAATGGCAGTTTCACAAGCGACTTCGGTTCACGTTGGCATACATTATGACATCAAAGTCGACACAACAAAGACATCGCCAGAAGAATGTGCCCGAATTATCTGGCAAAAAATCACCCCATGAGAACCTACGAGATGTTTTTAAGCAAACGGGGGCATTTCTGCAATATCTCTCAATTACAGATGTACAGAACGGTCTTCCGCAATCGGGCGCAATTCTTCAATAAGCATTGTGATTTTTCTTTATGTTTAGGGCGCGTTACTTTAAGAACCAGCTGCCAAATTAGGCAGCTATTTTTATTAAAGTAACAGTGGTTATTTAAAAAGGTAAAAGGGTTAGGGGCATGTTACAATTGGTTTCATAGTAGCATTTGAGGTTATATAGAATTGAAACGGAGAAAAAAATAATAACAGGTGCAGCTTCTGGAATTGGAAAAGAAATTGTTAAACAGTGCTTAAGTGAAGGTGCTTCAGTAATTGCATGCGATATTAATGAGCATTCCTTAAATGATTTAAAATTTTACCCGAAGAAGAGACAATGGTGCATTTTGTCGATGAAATCGCCCAAGCTGGCTACAGCGCTTCTTCACGCTTGTTCCGAATTCAATGGACTGAACCAGTTAATTACGAATTGCTAGAGAAGATAATTGAATTTAATATCAAGGATAAGGCTGAGAATTCAAATTTTTGGCGGCAATAGCATAATATCGAAGGAGGAAGACATGGAAGTCTTTGCAAAATATTTAGCAGGTATCGATAACCCTGACCACCGCGACCGAACAGAGGAAATTCTGGCGTGGGTTGCTAATAAATTCCCAAATTTGGAACCGCAAATCAAGTGGAATACGCCAATGTTCTCCGATCACGGCACATTTATCATCGGCTTTTCCACAGCGAAACATCATTTGAGCGTTTCACCCGAAGAAGTAGGCATTGCGCACTTTGCCGATGACATTGCACAAGCTGGCTACAGTGCTACCAAAGGCTTGTTTCGAATTCCGTGGAATGAGCCAGTAAATTACGAATTGCTAGGGAAAATGATCGAGTTTAATATTTTGGATAAGGCAGACTGTTCAACTTTTTGGCGGAAATAAAACAATTGGATTATTAGGGGTGAAACGAGTCTCGAATAGGTCTACTTTTTTTAAAGTGTCCACTATTCGGGGGTCGGTTCAATTAATTTTAATCAAACTTTTTTATAAAACTGAAACTTAAATCTGGGATAAACACTTAATTACTACAATTAATTGTGCGCGAATTCAAGAAAAATGAAACTACCTGTCCACTAAAGAATATAGCGAACAGGTAATTTCAGTGTTTTGATGTTTGTCCATTTTCAGGTTTCACTTCAGTAATGTGGGGATTGCTTACGAGTGCCCTTGATCAATGTTTGTATTTTGAATCCCGATTTTTCCTGCTTTAATCTTGCTTCGGAATAACGCAAAATATACAAGAGTTCCCGTTGCAAATAGTGTTCCGCCTACAATTGCCACTCCATGAAACATATCGGGGATAGTCAATACCCCCATTTCGAACACGAGCCATATTAAAGCGCCATACGTGACAGGTGCTCTCCATTTCCCTAAATTGAACGTCTCCGCGTCAGGCAAATCTTTTCTACGCAAATAGTAAGCCAAAACTGTTATGAAGTATAAAGCGGTAAGAACAACAGATGTTGATCCGACTAATAAAGTTAAAGAATCAGAGAATAGGATCGCTATAATATCGAGAACTAATACAAGCAAAATCGCATTTACCGGTACGGATGTTCCTGGGTTCACCTTTTTAAAAGAACGTGAAGCAAAAAATACATCGTCCCGCGCCATGGCATAAATGATACGGGAAGCGGAAGCCATTCCGATTAATCCGCATGCAAAAATGGAAATGATAACAAGAAGCATAAACAAAGTGCCGATGAATTGGCCGAGCTTTGTTTTAATAATAAGTGGAAGCGGGTTGGCAGAAGCTGTCACACCGGCTAAATCCGTAATGGAAATTGTAACAGTAAAAAGAAAAGCAAACCCAATGATACCACCAATCAGTAACGCGAAAAATACAGCACGTGGTACATTTTTACTCGCGTCAATTGTTTCTTCCGAAAGATTCGCCGCGGCTTCAAAGCCGACCATGGTCCAAGATCCCATTAGCATAGCAATCACAAAGCCGCCAAGGAACGTGCCGCTTTTCTGCTCGCCAATATTTGTTAGCATATCCCAATTCGGAGTTGTGAATAGCGCAACAACAGCAAGAATAACAAGAATGCCCACCATACCGATCACTTCGGTATATACTGCAATGTCATTGAGACGAGAAGCCAGTTTTACGCCAAATATGTTGAGGGCAGCCTGTAGCAGTAGGGTTGCGAGTGCAATATACAAAAGGGTTTTTCCCCCGATATTCCAGCCGAATACATCAGCAATGAGTGGAGACAGGCCGAAATCGACGGCAGGAATGACAATGACAAAAAAGCAAAATCCAAGCCAGCCGGAAAACCACCCTAATCCTTGATTTGCCAGTCGCGTCACCCATTGGTACGAGTAGCCGCTGAGTGGCATTCTTCCTGCCAATTCGGCAATAACAAGAGCGACAAGCAAGTGTCCTGCTAATACGATTGGCCACGTCCAAATACCTGCGGGTCCCGCATTATTTAAAACAAAACCAAAATTTGTGAAAATGCCCGTTGTGATAGACATAAATGAAAACGCGACTGCAAAAGAGCTAAAAAACTTTAAGGACCTCTGTAATTCTTGCTTGTAGTGATATTGCTCCATGTTATTCGTTTCCTGCTTGATTTTTGTTTGCATAAAAAGCCCCCTTTCGATTTTCCTGTGCGTTGTATACTCTCCTAGCTTATTTCCCTCCTTTCCTTCAAGACTGAAAATTCAGTCTTTTTTGAGCAGTTTTATTCACTCTCCTCTATTGCAAGTACCATACCAATTATACAATTCGCGTCATGCTTGAACTTTGTAAGCTCTTCATTGTTTAAAATGTTGTCCCTTTATGAAATTTTGCATAGTTTATTCAAAATTTCATATTCCGTCGTTTTGTTAAATAATTAGATTTCTATTATTTTACTGCGTTACATAAATAAAATAGGCCGTGAATATACTGTGGATATGTTGTATGACTTTAATTAGGATAGGAGTGAACAAACGATGCGCGTCCTTATTTCCGGTGCGAGCATTGCTGGGCCGGCACTAGCTTACTGGCTTCACCGCTATGGTTTCGACGTGACTGTAATAGAACGTGCGCCCGCATTGCGCCCAGGTGGATATGGTGTTGATATTCGTGGTGTAGCCATTACGGTGCTTAAGCGGATGGGGATTCTCGATCAAGTTCGTGCAGCTGACACGCACATGACCGGTGTTTACTTCGTGAACAGCAAAGGCAAAATCGAAGGTAAAATAAGCGAAGCGGGTATGGGAAACCAGCAGGGGCTGGATATCGAAATCATGCGCGAGGACCTTAGTAATATTTTGTACGACTTGACCAAGGATACGGTCGAATATATTTGGGACGACTCGATTACCGCTATACATGAGACTGAAGCAGGTGCAGAAGTCCAATTTATTCGTAGCGAGCCGCAGACATTCGATCTGGTCATCGGTGCGGACGGGCTCCATTCTAATGTGCGCACCTTAATTTTTGGTGACAAAGAACAATTTAAGCATACTCTTGGCTGTTATATCTCGATTTTTACCCTCGAGAATTACCTTAACATCGACCACCGCCAGCTGCTTTATACGATGCCAGGCAAAACTGTAGGTATGTATAGTGCCCGTGATAATACTGAAGCAAAGGGTATGTTCGTGTTCAAATCAGAGGCACTGAAGTACGACCGCTATGACGTGGAAGCCCAAAAGAAACTTGTAGACAATGCTTTCCAAGGTGATACGGGTTGGGAAACTCCGTATCTACTCAAAACTATGGAAGAGGCGACAGACTTTTACTTTGATGAGATTTGCCAGATTCATATGCCGACATGGTCAAAGGGGCGGATTACATTGGTAGGTGATGCGGCGTATGGCCCATCGCCACTTTCGGGTCAAGGCTCTAGCCTCGCACTTGTCGGAGCTTATGTCCTAGCTGGTGAACTGAAAGCCGCGCATGGAAATTACGACCGTGCCTTTGTTGCCTATGAAAAAGAGATGAGAAATTTTGTTGAGAAAAATCAAAAAATAGGGCTAACAGCTGCTGGAGGCATGATCGAAAGCTCAAGCTCCAAAATCTTGCTGCGCAATTTAATGTTGCGTGTCCCCTTCCTTATGAGCGCAATGTTCAAGATGATTACAAAAATGATAGTGAAAGCTTCCAATGAAATTGAACTGAAAGATTATTAATATAGATATTTAGGAAGGGAGTTTCAGTACACCTTTCATAATATTGTTGATTTTCCGTAATCGAGCATTTTAATGGGGGAAGGATTACAAAAATGATCCAATAGAATATTTTAAGAACGTATTTTGAACAAACTTTATTTTAAAGTAACATTTGCATAAAGTCGCGACGTTTTAAAAAATGTTACGATGTTCTAAAGCTTGCTTAGATCCTGTTTTATAGGATCTTTTTTATTTAACTAAAGGGGTAGTTTAGCAGCAAAAGGATTTCACTATAATTACATTGAATTTATTAGGTAAAGTACAGGGCATTATTTTAAGGAGAGAAAATAATTGAACCTAGGTAATTCAATAGCTATAGGGAATACAGCAAAGATATATCAATGAAAGTAATTCTAATTGAAATTGCATTAGAACGTATGTTCTTGTATAATTATTAAGTAAAAACAAATAGAAGAAAGTGGGCAAAGTAAATGATTAATAAAGTCGGTCAAATTATGCTATATGTAAATAATCAAGATGAGGCATTGCAATTTTGGACAGAAAAAGTAGGGTTTAGTGTAGTTTCTGAAGAAGATAACGGCCAAGGATTTAGATGGATTGAAATTTCTCCAACAAAGGAAGCAGGAACGAGTATCATTCTTCACAATAAAGAATTAATTGCTAAAATGCAGCCTGAATTAAATCTTGGCACACCTTCGCTGATGTTTTTTACGGAAAATCTCGATAAGTTATATAAAGATTTATCGGATAAAGAAATCACAGTCGGAGAAATTGTAAGTATGCCTTCTGGTAGAGTATTTAACTTTGCTGATAATGAAAACAATTATTTTGCAGTTATGGAAAAAAAGTAATTCACAAAATTATAGGGAACAAACATGAAAATGAATTTTAGTCATTTTGATGTTGAGGGGCAATAAAGTTATTTAATCTAAAATAAAGTCACTTAAGAACACACCTTTGGGATCTCATGATGACATCTCCTTTGGTGTGTTTTTTTATAAAGAGTAATAAGAAAAATTCCAGTTCCAAGTGTCCGATGAAAATAAAGTTGTAGACTGGAAAAACAGATTAAACTGAACTGCAATTTAATTCATTAAGTAAGCTAACGGACAGATTATGAAGATAGGAATGAGGGGGAACTTATGGACTCAAGGAAAGCATCTTTGAACTTCGAGAAAGTCAATTGTGGCGGTTTTCATGGAGATATCGTCTGTACAGCCATCGTTACTAAGCTTCGGGCTGCTGGTTGTGTTTTCGCCGAAGATGAGGCACGGTTACTCATTTCTACGGCCAGGACGCTGGATGATCTCGCCGCCATGGTGGACCGGCGAGTAGCTGGTTTGCCCCTCGAACACGTTATCGGCTGGACGGAGTTTTGCGGTCTGCGGATAGCGGTGGACCCGGGCGTTTTCGTACCTCGCCGCCGCACAGAGTTTCTCGTCCGCCAGGCCGCCGCCCTCACGCGGCAAGGAGCTGTCGTGGTTGACTTGTGCTGCGGTTCGGGCGCGTTGGGGGCCGCGCTGGCGGCAGTGCAGGAACGGATTGAGTTATATGCCTCCGACATCGACCCCGCCGCGGTGCAGTGCGCCTTGCGCAACGTCGCTGCTACCGGTGGTCACGTGTACGAAGGTGACCTTTACGAGCCGCTGCCTGCTACACTGCGGGGCCGCGTCGATATCCTGGTCGCCAACGTACCTTACGTACCTACTGAGATGATTAGGATACTACCCTCAGAGGCTCGCATACATGAGGCGCGTGTGGCACTTGACGGAGGTGTGGATGGGCTTGATGTCCAGCGACGGTTGGCGGCTGCGGCGCCAGATTGGCTGGCACCTGGCGGTCACTTGTTGGTCGAGACTAGTGAACGGCAGGCAAAGCAAACTGTCGAGATCTTCGCTCGTAATGGGTTGATACCGCAGGTGGCCTGTTCTAATGAACTGGATGCCACCGTTGTCATCGGAACTAGGCCTGCCTGTTTATCCCGCATTAACGGGCGGTAAGACCCCCACCTCAAGATTTAGAGGGAAACAAAGAAGATAGGTGGGGGATAACTGCTGACAAGCCTGTGTATTTTTTGTTGCATTTGTCTATACCCTTATATTGCAAAAAAACGACCGTATTAAATACCTATCGATGTCTTACTTGCATACTAATTTAGCCAACTGCTTATAGATCTTCACAATTTCTTCAAGCCTTATTCTTACCAACCCGCTTGAGGAGGGGGCAACAAAATCGATTGTTCCAGGTATGACTGACTCAGGCTGTTTTCCCCATGGTGCTACCTTTCGACCGCTATATTCTTGATAAACGCCTTTCCCAACAAAACAGACTACTTCGGGCTTTAGCTGTGTAATTTTCTGTTTTAAAATTTCTTTTCCTTTTTTATACTCGTCCTTGGTAATCTCACCTGCTGCTTTAGTTGGTCTTGCTACTATGTTTGTAAGACCCATATCCAAATCCAATAATTTATAGTCTTCCGAAGCATCATATTTTCTCGGTGTTAGTCCCGCCTCATGGAGAATTCTCCAAAAACGATTATTAGGATTGGCGAAGTGATGCCCTGTTTCACTTGAGCGAATGCTTGGATTAAAGCCGACAAACAAAATTTTTAACCCTTTTTTAATATGATCATTAACTGGTTTCAAGAATACACAGCCTCCTTATATGGAATACAAACTGATAAAGTTTTTTTATTTTACCACAACCCTTTTAGTTTCTTCTCAGTGTGTTGGATTAAACTGTCTATAGAAAGATGTAAGGGGGAAGTTTAAGTGAATCAAAAACGAACAAAATTCATGATGCTTCTGGTTGCTATCTTAACGGTATTTTCGATTACACACAAAGTATTTTAGACTATAAAATATTGGACTGTTAAAAAAGTTATAGACTGAAAAAGTGTTTTTATCATTCGTGTTTTTAGAGATAGATTTAGGCTGTTCTAAGGATAGACATATCAGGATGTGAATTCTTGAATTTAAACAAAGACATTGAAATATTTTCAAAAAGGCTGAGCATAAACCAGATTTTTTCTGATTTATGTCTCAGCCTCTTTTGGCATCTTTATGTTTATTCCACTATGGCCTGTTCACTTTGCTCCATACCTCTAATGGATTCAGCTACTTTAACCATCATGGAACATTCGACTCTCTTACGGAAGATGTCACAACTGAAGTCGTAAGTTCCATTGAGGGAGCCGGTTGCATGCAGCGCATTGGCAGGGCAGCCGCCACTGCAGTAGAGTTTCGCCCAGCAGTCTTGGCATTCCGGCTTCGAGTAGCAGTTGTTTTCTTTAAATTGGCATTGCGTTTCTGGTTTTGTAATTCCATCCCAGATGTTTCCCATGCTGTACTCTTCATCGCCGACGAACTGGTGGCAAGGGAAGAGTTCGCCCCATGGTGTGACAGCGAGATATTCCGTTCCTGAGCCGCAGCCGGAAATTCTCTTTTGGATGCAAGGACCTTCTGAGAGGTCAAGCATGTAATGATAGAAGGTGAAGCCATTCCCTTCTTCCGCGCGCTTTAGCATTTCTTTGGCGAGAATTTCGTACTGGTTATAAATCTCTGGGAGGTCCTCATCAGTGAGCGCATATGGTTCACGTGGATCACAGATGACTGGTTCCATCGAGAGCTTGTCGAAACCAAGATCTGCAATGTGAAAAATATCATTGGTGAAGTCGACATTGTTGCGAGTGTAGGTTCCACGTACATAGTATTCTTTGTCTCCACGCTTTTCGAGGAATTCCTGGAATTTCGGAACGATATAATCGTAGCTTCCTTTTCCGGTGACGGTTTTGCGAAGGTGATCATGAACCTCTTTTCTTCCATCAAGACTTAGTACTACATTGTACATTTCCTCGTTCAAGAAATCGGTGATCTCATCGCTCAGCAGCATGCCATTCGTAGTGAAGGTGAAGCGAAAAGTCTTTTTGTGCTCTTTTTCTTTGCTTCTTGCGTAAGCGACAATCTGTTTGACAACCTTCCATGCCATGAGTGGTTCTCCACCGAAGAAGTCGACGTCGAGGTTTCGGTGATGACCGGAGTTTTCTAATAGGTAATCGATGGCTCTTTGTCCAACCTCATAGCTCATGATTGCTCTGTTTCCGTTATATTTTCCTTGGCTGGCGAAGCAGTATTCGCATGATAGGTTACAGGTATGCGCGACATTGAGGCAGAGAGCCTTTACATAAGTTTGACGATTTCTCAAATCGATTGAGAGGTCCTTAAATTCATCCTCAGTAAAGAGTTGTCCATCATTTTTTAGCTCTTCGACATCCGCGATTGTTTCGCGAATGTCCCCCTCGGAGATGTTGGAATCATATTTGTACTTCTCCAGCATCATTGTCACGATTTCTTCTGCAGGAGTATTCTCATAAAGCCCGATGATTTCATAGGCGAGGTCATCGACAACATGCACCGATCCACTATAGGTGTCCAGCACGATGTTGTATCCATTTAATTTATATTGATGAATCATACTTAATAATCAAACTCCTTTTGTCCATAAAGTGAAACTTCTATTAGCGGGATAAAAATTGCCGCCCATCTGGAAAGCAGTTGGGCGGTACATTTCTTATTTCCTATCTGCTCATTGTGTTTTCACACTTCTGATTTGCAACTCCGCAAGACGTTTTGCAAGCTGATTGGCAAGATGTTTGGCATGCACCGCATCCACCGTGTTTTGCGGTATCCTTCAGTTTACGAGTGCTCAGTGTTACGATTCTTTTCATAACGCACAACTCCTTTTTAAAATGTTTTTTGAAGAAATAAGAGTTAAATAATGTGAAACTTTTCACATTAAGAAGTAATATTTGTGAATAATTTCACAATGAAGGTCAAAACTTGTGAATCCTTTCACATTAATTCCAACAATAATTTTAACAACACCGCGGGTTCACGTCAATCATTCCTGATGTCTTGATACTGCGGAAAATCCACTTGATTTCGTTTCTACTTTTTCTTCATCACGATTTGAAGAATTTCGAGAGTGCGTAACGTTCGCATGTAATTATGATTTGGGATTCCCTGTTATAATAAAAAATTCGTCCTTTCTTAAGAAAGGACGAATTTTTTTAGGTATCTATCCTTGAATATTTATGAGTTTTGCTATTGCGGAACATGTGTTTCGTACTTCCGCTGTAATTCCTTCAACTCCTCCATCAAATTCTCCCCAATCGTAGGAGCAAGTTGGTCGTATATAGGTGATAGTGTCTTTTCCCATTCTTTTCGTTGTTCGTCGTTTAATTCATGAATTTGAATTGATGAGTTTTGTTTCATGAGTTCAAGTTGTTCTTTGTTCATTTGAATGGATTGTTGATTATTCCAAGCAGTCGTTTCTTCCATTGCTTCCATTAGTGTTTGCTTTGTTTTTTTCGTTTGTTTGTCCCAGGTTTTTTGATCCATCATGACAACATATCCTAAATACCCATGGTTAGTAATTGTCAAATAGTTTTGGACGTTATAGAATTTTTTAGAGTAGATATTTGAAATGGTATTTTCTTCGCCATCAACTTTTCCTGATTCAATTAATTGATATGTAGAGTTAAATGAATCAGGATATGTGTGAACTTTTAATAAATCAAATTGGGACTTGATTACATTACTTTGCATGATGCGAAAAGATTGTCCCTTTATATCTTCGGGTGTATAAATGGGTCCTTTATTTGAAGTGATTTGTTTAAAGCCGTTGGACCAGTGGGCAAGCCCTTTTATTCCATCTTTTTGTAAGGATTGAAGTAATTGTTCCCCAATTTTTCCGTTTAGGCCTTCTTGTAAGGCTTCATAACTTGAAAAAGCAAATGGTAAATCAAGTACGCCCCATTCAGGGGAGAACGCTCCAAGTTTTGATGTAGAGGGAGCAATAATTTGTACTTGCCCAGATTTTAAAGCACGAAATTCTTCTATATCAGAATATAAACTTCCATTAGGGAAGACTTCTATTTTTATTTTACCATTTGATTTTTCATCAACGAGTTCAGCAAATTTGTTGGCAGCACGTCCTTTTGGTGTGTTTTCGGCTACAACATGGCTAAATTTAAAGACGATTTGGTCTTCTAGTCCCTCTTGTTCATCATCGTATGAGAGTGTATTTTGAGAAAAATAACCCTGATATTTAATAAATAAAGCGCTTGCAATTAAAGTGATGAAAAGGAGTATAAAAGTAGCTGCTTTTTTCATCTTAGTTCTCCTTTTGAGGTTGTTATTGTAAGCATATCGAGAAGATTTCTATTCGTAAAGATGCTTTTTGAGGAAAGGAGGGCCAAAAGTGAGGAAATTACCAATCCGTTGGAAAATTACGATTCTTTCTTATGCAGTAGTTATATTTTCGCTCATGATTAGTGGAGGGGTTATAATCGCAAATATTCAACAAAAAGAAGAGAAAGAATTAAGAATTAGATCTATGAATACAGCGCGAACGGTAGCAGAAATGTCAGATGTAAAGAGGGCTCTTCAAGAAACAAATGGATGGGTTACATTAAATCCTGTTATTGAAAAGATTAGAGTAATTAATGAAACAGATTATATTGTAGTTATGAATATGGAACGAGTTCGATACTCGCATCCTGTGAAAGAAATGATCGGGAAACCTTCAAAAGGAGCAGATGAAGAACCTGCATTTGCAGAACATATTTATTTTTCAAAAGCAAAGGGAGAAATAGGTACTGTAATTCGTGCGTTTATGCCCATTAAAGATCAAGACTTAAACCAAATCGGTGTTGTCGTTGTGGGAAACAAAATACCAAGCTTTTGGGGGATTATGGTTGAATTACGAGGAGAAATTCTTTTTATAGTCATATTAACTTTAATATTTGGATTGATAGGTTCATTAATGCTCGCTAATCATATAAAAAAACAAATGTTTCAGTTAGAGCCATATGAAATTAAACGGATATTTGAAGAAAGGACAGCAACCTTCCATTCCATGAATGAGGGTGTGATTGCGATTGATAATCAAGAAATTATTACGGTTTTCAACGAGAAAGCAAAGCAAGTTTTTCATGTAGATGGAGATGTTGTAGGAAAGCCTATTCGTAAAGTATTACAGGATACAAGGCTTCCAGAAATCGTGGAGAAAAATCAGGCAGTATACAATGAAGAGATAAAAGTCAGCGGGCAGGTTATTTTAAGTAATCGTATCCCTATTAAGAAGGGGAAGGAATTAATTGGAGCTGTGGCAATTTTCCAAGATCGTACCGAAGTAACAAAGCTTGCGGAAGAATTAACTGGAGTGAAGAACTTTGTAGAGGCATTGCGTGTGCAAAGTCATGAGCATATGAATAAGCTTCATACAATAGCAGGTTTAATTCAGCTCGGTAAAGCTGATAAGGCATTACAACTTGCATATAACACTTCAGAAGAACAGGAAAATGTAACAAATTTTTTAAATGAGACAATTAAAAATGATGCCGTTGCAGGTCTGCTTTTAAGTAAGGTTAGTAGAGGAAAAGAGCTTGGAATTCAAGTGGTTATTGATCAAAATAATTATTTGGAGGCTTTTCCATACCAATTAGATCAACACGATTTCGTTGTATTATTAGGAAATTTAATAGAAAATGCATTCGGATCATTTGAACAAATTGAGGCCGCGAATAAAAGAATTGATATTAGTATTGAGCAGTCAGAGGACGTATGTGCAATATTAATTGAAGATAATGGCTGCGGAATAAAAGAAGAGCATTTACCAAGGGTATATGAGAAAGGGTTTACTGTGAATAAGCGTAACGGGACAGGTTATGGTCTTTTTCTAGTAAAACAAATTGTTGAAAAGGGAAGAGGAGAAATTAGGATTTCATCTTTTCAAGATGAAGGAACTTCTTTTATCATTACTTTTCCAATGGAGATGGAGGCGGAATTGTATGGCATGTAAAGAGGAATTTAAAGTAGTGTTGATAGAAGATGATCCAATGGTTCAGGAAGTGAATAAAGAATTTATAAGAAGTGTAGAAGGGTTTCAAGTAATAGCTGTTGCAAGCGATGGTGAGGAGGGGATTCGTTTTGTCAAAAAAATGAATCCAGATCTTGTTATTTTGGATATCTTTATGCCTAAAAAGGATGGTATTAAAGTACTGCAGGAATTTCGAAAGCAAGAATTAGAAACGGATGTAATTGTTGTTTCTGCTGCTAAAGATAGGGAAACAATTAAACTCATGCTTCAAAATGGAGCTCTAGACTATATCATTAAGCCTTTTAAGTTGTATCGTATTCAGCAAGCGTTAGAGAAGTACCGCCAATATAGAACGAGTTTGAGAGATTCTGGGGTTATTTCGCAGGAGCAACTAGATTTATTACTATATTCTGGGCGTTCTGAGAAAACTGTGAGCAATTTGCCAAAAGGCTTGAACGAATTTACATTAAATGAAATTGTAACGTATGTAAAAAAGCAAGAAGAACCTCGTTCTGCCGAAGAAGTGGCACGTGCAATTGGGATAGCTAGAGTTACGGCCCGGCGTTACTTGGATTATTTAGAAAAAAGCGGCGTAATTCATTTGGCAGTTCAATATGGTGGAGTTGGAAGACCAATTAATCGTTATGTGTTTCATGAAATGAAAAACTAAGACCAAAATGAACAAAATATTCGTTATGACCATAAACTTCTCTCTTTTTAATGTAAACGCTATCATTATGTTAGAAACAAAGGGGTAGAAAAGCTTATAAAATTAGAGGAGGGAGAAGAAAGGTGAAACGACTCTTTAAAAATTTAACTTTTCAAGTATTAACGGCTATTGTGCTTGGTGTGTTAGTTGGATTACTTTGGCCAAGTGTCGGTAAACAAATGAAGCCATTAGGCGATACATTTATCAATGCTGTAAAAATGGTAATTGCACCGATTATTTTCTTAACAATTGTACTTGGTATTGCCAAAATGGGAGATATGAAAAAGGTTGGTAAGGTTGGCGGAAAAGCTCTTATTTATTTTGAAGTGGTGACGACATTTGCACTTATTGTTGGTTTAATTGTTGTAAATATTATGAAGCCAGGTGAAGGCCTTAACTTTAATGAACTTGCAAAAGGGGACGTATCAAAATATACACAGGGCGGAGGGAATGGAATTAACTGGATTGATTTTGTAACTCATATCGTGCCTTCTAATATGGTTGATGCGTTTGCAAAGGGTGATATTTTACAAGTATTATTCTTTTCGATTTTATTTGGTATAGGGCTAGCGGCTCTTGGAGAAAAAGGAAAGTCAGTGATTGATTTCTTAGACAAACTTTCACACGTATTCTTTAACATTATTGGCTATGTAATGAAAGCTGCACCGATCGGGGCATTTGGTGCTATGGCATATACAATCGGTTACTTTGGACTTGCTTCGCTTGTGCCACTTGGAAAATTAATGATGTCAGTATATATAACGATGTTCCTATTCGTTTTTGTTGTTTTAAATATTATTTGTAAGATATATGGATTTAGTTTATGGAATTATTTAAAGTTTATTCGGGATGAAATATTAATTGTATTAGGAACAAGTTCTTCTGAATCTGTACTGCCAAGAATGATGAATAAGATGGAGCAATATGGATGTTCAAAATCTGTTGTTGGTCTCGTTATTCCAACAGGTTATTCCTTCAATCTTGATGGTACGTCTATTTATTTATCCATGTCAGTTGTCTTTTTAGCACAAGTATTTGGTATCGATCTAACAATTGGGCAGCAAGTTACAATTATTTTAGTGCTTATGTTAACGTCTAAGGGAGCTGCAGGTGTGACAGGAAGTGGATTTATTGTATTAGCGTCTACTTTATCAGCATTAAAGGTTATTCCTTTGGAAGGATTAGCATTACTTCTTGGAGTAGATCGCTTCATGAGTGAAGGCAGAGCTATTGTAAACTTAATTGGAAACGGGATCGCTACGATGATTGTTGCAAAGAGTGAAAACGAATTTGATGAATCAAAATATGCAGAAGCGGTTTCTGGTATGAAAGTGTTGAAAGAGACGAAGAAAGCTATATAGTGCATAAGCAGTAGAAAGGATTGTTTGTTTTAAAAGGAATGAAGAATATAAGGGAAAAAAACTATCCACTACAATAGGTGGATAGTTTTTTTAAAATTAGCTTATCCGGCTATTTTGGGATAGTAAGACTCCCACTGGCGGAAGTTTCATTTTATCCCGCATTAACGGGCAGTAGGACCCCCACCTCAAGATTCAGAGGGAAGCGAAGAAGATAGGTGGGGGATAACTGCCCGTAAAAGCCCGATTGGTTCAACTAACCATCAGTGGGGGAAAAAACCCCCACTGATAGAAGTTTCACTTTATTGAATCCATTGCATAATGGTTTCTTTCCCCAGCTATCCGTTTTTGGATAAAGTTAATGGTATCCGTTGCAATTCTTTTGCGATTAAGGACAATTCCAGCATGTCCGCCATTATATACATGTCGTGTAGGTTTTCCCCAGGACTGCCATAAGTAATCAGTGTCTTCGATATGGACATACTGATCGTTTTTGGCGGAAATTAACAGGATGTTGTCTTTATTCATTACTGGAACCGTTTGGTTAGGTTCTGTAATTCTCCAATACTGTATTAAATCATTATAAGTAATTCCGTGTTCTTGTAAGTCTGCTTTAATATATTTCCCAGGCTTTGTATTCCAAATGGAATAAGAAAGACGATTGGCATAAAAAATAGAAGCTAGTACATCAATTTGAGATTCAACTAAAGCCATTAAATTTGTAATGAATCCACCTAGGCTAATACCGACTAAAATTACCGGTCCTTGTTTGTTTTTCTTAATCCATTGTATTAATCCTCTTAAATCAGCTACAGCTTGCTGAGATGATTGGACTGTTCGCTCAATGTTGGCGCTAATCATGTATTCTCCGCTATATAGTGAACATTCTGGCTTTCTTTCGAAGTGATATGGTAGCGTAAAATAATACATATTCCATTTCAAATTCATTATTTGATCATGAAATATTTTTTTTACTCTTTCATTTGAATCCATTCTCCAACCATGAACAAAAATAATGTTAGGTGAGGCATCATTTTGGTGTAAAAAAGCCTCTCCAGTCACAATATCATTACATGAAATACCAGATTGAATTGAACTTTTATATTCGAATTTACCGATATTATAATTTTGATTATTAAAATCTTTTATTTTAAATTGAATATTGATTGAATTGGTTTTATAAAACTCTTGGATGTCTTTCGTTTCTAAAACTTTACTAGGAAGAGAAGAAAATTGAAATTCTTTGCTGCGTTTCTTATGCAAACCATATAAGGCATATAAGTCTATTGCTTTCGAAAAGAACAAAATGTCATACCCCCCAATTGTATAAAATAGCATATTGTATGATTTTACAATTTTTTAATTAAAAGGAATAGATTACCCTGCTTTTGTGACTGAATATGCTATATCATCTTTTTGTGTAAGGATGTTCAAACTTTCTTTTTAAAGGTAGTAGTCGTATAGGTTTTTAGTATAAGTAATGTAGATAAGGTGACAATATTGTGAAAAGAATATCGTCATAGGTACAAAAGAAAGCAGAAACGTGTAATTTTCTACTCATTGTCGATATAATATATAGAAGAAATACAGTGGATAAAAGGAGTAGTTTGAAATGAAACAAAAAGCTTGGGGTGCGATTCTGCTTAGTAGTGCATTACTATTAACAGGATGTACTAGTAATAAAGAAGTAAAAAAAGAAACGAAAGAAAACTTAGAACAGATAGATCCAAAAGATCAAAAGGCAGACAATCCGGAAGATGTGAAAGTGTATAATTCCGTACATAGTCAATATGAGAAAAAAATTGATGACGAATTAAATCAGGCTATGGAGCTTTGGAAAGAAGCTAAAGAAGGATCTGCAAGCACATTACAATCTCCGAAGTTTAAAGAAGACGTACAAAAGGTAACAGAAAATACGTTAGCAGATATTGAGAATGTGCGTAAAGAAATTCGGGTTCCAAAATCAAAAGAACGGGAAAACGCCTTGTATGTAGGTTTTTTAGATGAAACAGAACAGGCGATGAAAAAATTAGCGCAATTAGCGAAAGAAGAAAATTCTGCATTAATTCGTGATGTTGAAGTACATTTTTCTACAGCAGTTAATTATTATGATCGTTTTAAAAAAGAAGAGCAGGGAGCGAAATAACTTTGTTTACAAACAAAGTTATATTTTGCACTTAACGACTATAAAACCCGCACCTCAAGATTTTAAGAAATCGAAGATAGGTGGGGGTTTTTTGTTGTTTTGTAAATAAATTTTAAGATAGAGGAATATTTGACATTCTTTGCATATATTATTATCATTATTGATAATAATAATAAATTTTAAAGGGGTTGAACGAAATGATTGTTGTAACAACGGAAAGTGTGCCAGGTTACGAAGTAAAAAAGACGTTAGGAACTGTGTTTGGATTAACGGTACGGGCAAGAGGCTTAGGAAAAGATATTATGGCTGCATTCAAAGGTTTATTTGGCGGAGAGATTTCACAGTATACAGAAATGCTTGAGGATGCAAGAAAATATGCGTTAGATCGTATGATTGAAAATGCTGCAGCGATGGGAGCGAATGCAATTATTATGGTTCGTTTTGATTCAGGCAGTCTTAGTCATAATATGAGTGAAATTGTAGCATATGGTACAGCTGTTATTGTAGAAACGGTTGAATAGTATGTGGAAAGGCATTTTCATATATTTCTGTGTACAGGTGATTATTTTTCTTATTATTTTAATGATTGCTAAAAGAAAAGATAAAAGATTACAAGATAATCATGGCACAGAAGTACCAAATGGGTATTTGTTTACAGGGGAAATATATTTTGATCCAATTACGAGAGAGAAATATGAAGTATACTATAACGAAATGAACGGAAAAAGGTTTCATAAAAAATGTTAGTTTATCCCGCATTAACGGGCAGTAAGACCCCCACCTCAAGATTGAGAGAGAAGCGAGGAAGATAGGTGGGGGATAACTGCCCGTAAAAGCCCGATTGGTTCAACTAACCCTCAGTGAAAAAAGCACTCACTGAGGGAAGTTTCACTTTATTGTTATATGGAATCAATAGAAATAACTTTCACTATATAAAAGCAGCTCTTTTAGACGGAAGCTAAAAGAGCTGCTTTGCTTTTGTTTACCTTATTAACGTGCAGTAACTCCTCAGATTAAGATTTAAGGGAAATGAAGAGTATATAGGAGTAACCGCCCGTAAAAGCCTGATTGGTTTAACTAACCTTCTGGGAAAAAATCGTTCCCAGAAGGAAGTTTCACTTTATTTTGGCATTTTATATTCTTTTTTCGTTCCATCTGTAAAGACAACTTTTAAGTCGAATTTTTGATAATCTTTATCGAGTTGGAATACATCTACTACTTGATCAACGACATCTTGGTCTTTTGTGTCCTTATCGAATTTAAGCTGTTGTAAGAGTGGAGCCAATTTATTCATTGCTTCATCTCCAGCCAACCTTTCATTTGTTTTACTATCGTCTACTTTTGCTTCTGGTTTGTCAGTTGCTTTTTTCTGTTTATATTCTGCTTCGTAGTCTTTCTTTGTATCTTGATAAGTTGCCTTTAAATTGAATTCATTAAAACTTAACTTTAAATCTTGATTTACTGCATCTTTTGTTCCCTCTGTCGTTTTCTTATTAGTAGTTGTATCCTGTTTTGTTGTTGTACATCCTGTCATTGCAGGTACTAGCATGAATGCTAAAAGGATTGAAAATAAGATTCTCATGTTGTATGCCTCCTTATTATTTTTCAATAAAAGTTTTTCCAATTTTTATCTTTTTATGTAAGAGAAAAAAATTGTTTTTTACAATATTGAAAGTAAATTAAAAAGACAAAGGATAATTGCTGTGGTCGGATATAAGATATCTATATCATTGAAGAAAAATCAAACTGTAGTAAGAGGAAATGAAGGATAAAGAAAAAGGTATCCTTTGAGGGGATACCCTTTTTATGTTACTTCTCAATTCTTGCCCATTTGAAGTTTAATGGGCCCGCGAAATCAACTTCAACGATACCTTTTACATAAGAGCGCTGTAAATAAGATTTCCCGTTTTGATATAGAGGTGAGATTACTGCATCTTTAAATAAGATTTTTTCTGCTTGTTTTAAAGCTTCCCAGCGTGCTTTTTCGTCACCAGCAAGGTCTGTTTTTGCTTTTTGAATTAAATCGTCAAATTCTTTATTTGAATAATGATCCAAGTTGTATGGATTACCAGTTGTGAACAATTCTAAGAATGTAATTGGATCAGCAAAGTCTGGGCTCCAGCCGTCTATACCAATTTCGTAATTGCCTTGTAATAATAACGTTACTTGTTGTTTACGAGGCTGTGGTTTTAGTGTAACGGTTAAACCTTCTAAGTTTTTCTCAAGCTGCTCTTTTAAATACGCCCCTGTTTTCTTTGATAAATCCGTATCGTTTGTTAAAAGTTCTAGTGTAATTTTATCCGATCCGAGTTCTTGTTTTGCTTGTTTCCATAACTTTTGTGCTTCTTTAGTATTTTCCTTTGTTAAGTCTCCATTTTCAGTACGGAAGTCTTTTCCACTTGGCCCCTTTACAAAGTTCTTTGGAATAAGTGAGTAAGCAGGAAGAGAGCCGTCATTCAATAGAACATTTACGAAGGATTTTCTATCAATAGACTTATCAATTGCTTGACGAGCATTTACATTTTGTAACACTTTATTTTTTTCGTTCATGCGTAAAAATTGTACGCCGACAGCTGGGCGTTCTTTAAAATTAGAATCTTTACGGTATTTATCAACTAAATCAGATGTTAGAACAACACGATCCAGTTGTTTTGATTCATATAAATTTACTTCTGTGGATTTCTCTTTCACAATATTAAAATTAACTTCTTCTAGTTTCACAACATCTTTATCCCAATAGTTTGGATTCTTCTTGAATTGGAAGCTTTGTTCATGTTTCCAATTCTCTAATGTAAAGGCACCGTTATAAATTAATGTATTTGATTCTAAAGCGTATTTATCGCCTTGTGATTTAAAGAATTCTTCATTAATTGGTAAGAATGTCGGAAACGCAGTTAGGCTAATGAAGTAGGGAACAGGGCGATCTAATTCCACTTCTAATGTTTTATCGTCAATTGCTTTTACACCAAGTTGATCAGGTGAAAGTTCTTTGTTGTTAATCTTTTGCGCATTTTTAATATCAAAGAATAAAAATGCATATTCAGAAGTTGTGGCAGGATCAACAGCATGTCGCCAAGCGAATACGAAATCTTTCGCTGTAACAGGTGTCCCATTTGACCACTTAGAATCTCGTAAATGGAACGTATATTTTGTTTTATCTGCACTAACATCATGAGATTTTGCTACGCCAGGAACTGGTTTATTACCTTCTCCAAGATTGTATAAGCCTTCAAATACGTTTCTCATTACTTGCCCAGAATCGGTATCTGTTGCACGTGCTGAATCCATCGTACGAATTTCAGTAGCAGATGCTAAGTTTAGGATTTGTTTATCAGGTACTTTATCTTTTGCTTTTGCGGTACTTGCATTATCTTTGTAGCTACCGCATCCCGTTAATAATAAGCTTGCCCCTAAAACAGATGCGACAGCAGGTATAAATTTCTTTTTCATTTTAGTTCCTCCCTAAATTGTTTGTCTACTTTGTCTTAATATTTTGTTGGCCAACAATTATGAGGGAAAATAAAAATCCCTCTTTTCATATAAAAAAAGAGGGATTTAAGTGTTTATAACGTGCGCACATTTATAAACAAAGTCCCTCATTCTATCTTTCAAGCAAAATGCTTGCAGGAAGTGGCACAGTATTCGCAAGCGAACCTGTTGCCGAGGTTTCACAGGGCCAGTCCCTCAACCTCTCTTGATACAATGAGTAAACATAATAGACAAGTATTAATTTTTTATTTCTTTAACTATTCGAAATCTTACCATTAGAATGAATGGAGTGTCAATTAGGTAAGGTAAAATTCGTAATTTTCAGTTTTTGGAGACGAAAGAACATCAAGTATATACTTGATGTTCTCATGCATTAAAAATTAAAATTATCTGGGTCCGGCCCAACACGGTGATTCTCATTCAGAGATTGAATTGCTTTCATATCTTCAGCAGTTAATTCAAAGTCAAAGATATCTGCATTTTCAATAATACGATGCTCCTTTACGGATTTTGGAATCGTAACAACCTCATTTTGCAAATCCCAACGCAGGATTACTTGGGCAGTAGATTTATTATACTTTGCTGCAATTTCTTGTAAAGTTGGATGATTAAGAAGCTGACCTTGCATTAATGGTGACCATGCTTCTAATTGAATGCCATGCTCTTTACAAAAAGTATGCAGTTCTTCTTGAGTTAAGCGTGGGTGATATTCTACTTGGTTAATCATTGGTCTAATTTCCGCATCTTCTAGTACGTCTTGTAAATGGTGGACTTGGAAGTTACTAACACCAATAGAACGAACACGACCGTCTTTATAAAGCTTTTCTAATGCTTTCCACGTCTCTTTATATTTACCTTTTACAGGCCAATGTACTAAGTATAAATCTAAGTACTCTAAGCCAAGCTTTTGTAGACTTGTTTCGAACGCTTGTAGTGTAGATTCATAGCCTTGGTCGCTATTCCATACTTTTGATGTAATGAATAGTTCTTCGCGTGGAATACCGGATTCTTGAATTGCTTGTCCAACACCTTCTTCATTTTTATATATAGCCGCTGTATCAATGCTACGGTATCCGTTCTTGATAGCTGCTTTTACAGAATCAATAACCTCTGAGCCGTCTTCTACTTTAAAGACACCTAAACCAAACCATGGCATTTTCACACCGTTATGTAAAGTTGTGCAATCTTGTAAGCTCGTTAATTTCATGTTAATTACCCCTCGCTTTTTTATTTGTTGCTTCAATTGCTTGGTGAATGACCTTTGAGAAATTATACTCATATAAAACTTTTAGACCTTCTGCAGTTGAACCACCTGGCGTTGTCACTTGTTCACGCAGCATAGCTGGATCTTGTTCTTGTTCGAGCATAGCAGCAGAACCAGCAATCATTTGAATGACAAGATGTTTTGCTGTTGCTTCATTAATCCCATAACTTTTTGTTGCTTCAATTAGACCTTCAGCAAAGTGGTAAAGAAAGGCTGGTGCACTGCCAGTAACAGCAGTTAGTTGGTGAATTTCTTCTTCTGTGCAGAGTTGTGATGTACCAATGCCTTTTAAAAGAAGTTGCAGTGTTTCTTGCTGTTCTTCATTTACGGAATGTCCCATTGTATATAAGGAGATAGACTGTCCGATCGTCGCAGCTGTATTTGGCATAATCCAGGCAACTGGTGTACCTTGAGGAAGTTTTTCTTCTAAGTAAGATGGGCCAATTCCAGCAGCAACGGTCACTACAAACTGATGAGCTAGAAGAGGAGATAATTCCGCTAATAACTGTTCATGTGCAGCTGGTGGCATTGCTAAAACGATGGTATCCACAGCTTTGATGTACTGTTTCCAATCATTTGTGGTCGATACGCCATATCGTTGCTCTAATTGCTTAAGTTTTTCTATATCGCTTCGATTGGATACAATAATTTCTTCGATGTATTCTTTACTCGTCTTAAGTAGACCAGTAAATATTGCTTCAGCCATACGGCCTGCACCAATAAATAAAATTCGTTGTTTTTTTTGCATATCCTTTAATCCTTCCTGTAGGAAATGTAGTAACAAAACGATAACATTGATGAAAGATAATTGTAAAAAGAAAAGACTTGCACGTAAAAAAATCCTAGTCTCAGAAAGTATCATTTCCGAAACTAGGATATATAATTAAGATTTTGTCATACCAAGAAGAACTGCACCGCCAATAATTAGTGCACTACCAAGTGCGATAAATACCATTTGGCGTTTTGTTTTCTTTTCACCTAAGAAGATAATTGCACCAAATGTTGAGATAATGATTCCAGTTTGGGATAACGAGAAACTTGTTGCAACACCAACTTTTGGTTGAGAAAGGAATAAGAATAAGTTACCTGTACCCCATAATAAACCAGATAAGATATTACGAACTGCATATTTATTGAAAGGTTTATGTTTAGCTGTTAGTATAACAGCTCCAACGAACATACCAACTGCTTGAGGTAAAATAGCAGCCCAACCATCAACGTTGTACCAACGAATAATGACTACATATACAAGGTAACCGAAGGTAGAAATAATTAGAGTAACGATTCCTTTTTTTAGTTGTCCAGGTGGCTGTGCATTTTCTTTATCATCTAAAGAAGTAAAAACAACACCAATCACAATTAAAAGGATTGCAATCGTTCCCAGAATAATTGTAGTAGTAGTTGCCCATTCATGAAATGCGATAACCCCAAAGATAGTAGTAGCTACAAGCTGCATACCTGTTGAAATTGTAACAGTTGTTGAAACACCCATTCTTTCCACTGTTTTTAATTGATTAACTTGTCCTAAAGCCCAAAATAAACCTGAAATAAAGCCAACAATTAATATGGTTAAAGATAATGCAGGTGTTGTAAATGCATACATGATTATAGCAAAGAATAGAGCGCCAATAGTCATACCTACTGTTTGGCTATATGCACCGCCGCCCATTTTTACACTTACTAATAAAATATTTCCCCATGCTAATGCAGGAAGAAGTGCTAATAAAATATCCATTACAAGACTCCCTTCTTGTTATATCAATAAAATGTATTCCGTTCTAACAATCGGTAATTTCCTACTTAAGAAGTAGAGGATTACCGATTGTTAAAACATGACTCCACATCTATGAAGTAGTGCTGTGAATAAGAAGAGCACTATTATTATATAAATGCGTTTTCAATATAATTTATGCGTTTTCATTTATTCCTTTTTTCGCACCTTCATATAATAACAGGAAAGTATCTCATTTAGAAAGTAAATTCAAATAGAATGTATATTTATATGAATGCGAAAAGTTTTAATATTTTATAAAGGTATAAAAAGGTAGAGAGATTCAGAGAGGAGTGAGGAAAATAGGTAGGGGATAACTGCTGGCATGCGCCCGATTGGTTCAACTAACCATCAGTGGGGATGAAAAACGTCCCCCACTGATGGAAGTTTTACTTTATCAGAGGCTATTTTATATGTGCACATGCTTGTTTTTCGTATTGTGTGAGCTGCTCATTTTGAAAAACGGAAGTATGTTTATATACGCCATCTTCTTGTAAAACCGTGGGTAAAAATTTCTTCGTTAAAGAATTTACTCCTTGATTTTGTTCAGATAAAATCCAAGAAATATGTTTCCAGTCTAAAATACCTTCAGTTACTTTTTTAGGAGTGTGGTAAAGAATATGAGCTGGAAGGTTTGCTGTAAAAAGGTATAATCCCTCGAAGTGTGTATTGTCAATTTTCCATGATAATGTTCCTTTATATGCAACTTCTTGCTTTGCTAAGGATAGGCCTGTTTCTTCCTCAATCTCGCGTAGAATGCATGCGGTTGGTGTTTCAGTTTCTGTCATCTTACCGCCAACGCCATTCCAAAGGCCTTGCAGAGGTGCTTTCTGTCGATTGAGCATTAATATTTCATCATCTTTTCTTATAAAACCAAGCGTTTGATTAAACATGAAATCTCCCCTTTTCTTCTATAATTCTACAAGGAAATCGTCTTTTCATCTCATTTCGCGGGAAATAATAAAAAAAGCAGTAGCTTTGTCGAAAGCTACTGCTAGAAAGATGTTGTTTTTTTATTTATAAACTGAATGAGCAATAAAAAAACGAGTGACATACCAACAGTTGTAAGAACGAGTGCCCACGCAAGTGACATGTTACTCGCATCAATTGCCATGTAGATTGCCGTTGGAATCGTTTGTGTTTTACCGGGAATGTTTCCGGCAAACATAAGTGTTGCACCAAATTCCCCTAGAGCACGTACGAAACTTAAAATCATTCCGCTAAGTAGAGAAGGGAACGCAAGTGGTAATGTTACATGTAAGAACACTTGTATTTCATTTGCTCCGAGGTCTCTGGCTCCATCTTCAATTTGTTCATTAGCAATCATAAACCCTGTTTTTGCTGATTGGTACATAAGTGGAAATGCAACCACAGTTGAAGCGATAACAGCAGCCCAAGATGTGAACATAATAGATTGTTGAAACATAGTTTCTATCCACTGACCAATTGGACTATTTTTTCCAAAGATGATAATAAGGAAAAATCCAATTACAGTAGGCGGGAGTACCATTGGCAATAGGAACAATGTTTCTAATAAAACTTTATAGCGTTTTGTTGAACGAGCTAGAACACGTCCAATAATTGTTCCCAACACCATCACGATTATAGTAGCAAGGGCAGCAACTTTTAGTGAAAGAATGATAGGTGACCAAAATGCATCAAATACCATAATGACTACTGCAGCACTGTAAAACCATATTTTTTAAAGATCGCTAGAGCGTCTTTAGACTGTAAATATTCATAAAAAGCAGTTGCTTCCGCTTTATGTTTTGTTGCTTTTATAATGCCTAGTGGATAGTGGATTGGTTCGTGCGAATTTGTTGGTGCTGTGTTAGCAATGTTTACTTTCTTAGAAATAAGTGCATCTGTTTTATAAACAATCCCTGCATTAACGCTTCCTGTTTCTACGTATGTTAATACTTGGCGTACGTCTTTTGTGTATACTATTTTATTTTGGAGGTCGCTCCAAAGGTTTAAATGAGTAAGAGCCTCTTTTGCGTATTTACCTGCCGGAACAGATTCAGGTGTACCTAATGCAATTTTCGTCACTTGATCTTCTTTTAATGATTGAAAATCTTTTATGTTACTATCTTTTGGAACAACTAATACTAAATCATTGCCGAGCAGATTTTTTCCTTCTTTTTGATCAATGATTCCTTTGCTTACAAGCGTTTCGAATTTGTCTTCTGCGGCCGAGAAAAATAGATCGGCAGGAGCTCCTTGTTCAATTTGTTGCTGAAGAGCGCCAGAACTTCCAAAGTTAAATGACAGCTTTACATTTGGTTCTTTCTTTTCATATTGTGTTTGAATGTCTTTTAGTGCATCTTGTAGACTAGCTGCAGCAGAAATAGTAAGTTCAACGTTTTCCTCTTTAGCAGTTGTTTTTTCTTGTTTATTTGTACATCCCGTACTTATTACGAGAAGTAGCACGAATAAAATACTGCAAATAGAACGAAATATGCGTTTGTTCATCTTTATTTCTCCTTTCTTTCATCCCATTCCAATTATAACTAATTATATCTAATTATAAATAGTTATAATTAGTTATGTTGTGATTTTTCTCACAATAGTAAAAATAAATAGAAGAAAAACTGTTATTTTTGTTACAATGAAGGCAGAAAGCGAGGAATCGGCTTATGGATCATCATTCCTACACAACGGAAGAAGTAGCGAAACGATTAAAAGTATCGAAATTAACAGTGTATGATTTGATTAAAAAAGGTGATTTGCCCTCTTATCGAGTTGGTCGGCAAATGCGTATTGATGCAAGTGATTTAGAGAGATATATTACAGAGATGAAAACAGGGAAGATACAAGCTGATTCATCATCTATACAGGTAATAAATCAAACAAACAAATCCGATTCTTGTATTATTAGCGGACAAGATTTATCTCTAGATATGTTAACGAAACATCTAGAAAGTCATTTGAAAGCTCCTAATATATTAAGGGCATATCAAGGGAGCTTAACAAGTTTGATTCAAATGTATCAAGGAAAAGGAGATATTGTGAGTCTCCATTTGTTCGATGGGGATACAGGAGAATACAACATTCCGTATGTGAAACGAATTTTAGTTGGGCAACCTTGTATTGTTATTAATTTATTATCAAGAACATCCGGTTTTTATGTGCAAAAAGGAAATCCGAAACGTGTAAAGACATTGCATGATTTATGTGATGCATCCATTCAATTTGTAAATAGGGAAAGAGGATCGGGTATTCGTGTTCTTGTTGATGAACAATTGCGTATAAATGGAATATCCAAAAAGAGTATTGTTGGGTATGACTGGGAAGAGTCAAACCATATTGGCGTTGCTTCTCAAGTAGCGAATGGAAAAGCTGATGTAGGGATAGGAGCAGAAAAGGTAGCACAAATTGTAAATATAGATTTTGTTCCACTTATACAAGAGCGTTATGATTTAGTGATTTTAAAAACAGAAGAAAATACTGCGTTGATTGAAACAGTAAAAGAAGTATTACAGTCTCCTGAATTTCAAAATGAACTGCGTGCTATCGGTGGTTATAATATAAGTAAAACAGGTAAAATTATGTACGAAACAAATTAAAAAGAGCTGCTTGTATGATGACAAGCAGCCCTTTTCATTTATCCCGCTATTCGCGGGCAGTAAGACCCCCATCTCAAGATTGAGAGAGAAGCGAGGAAGATAAGTGGGAGCTAACTGCCCGTAAAAGTCCGATTGGTTCAACTAACCATCAGTGGGGAATGAAAAAATCCCCACCGATGGAAGTTTCACTTTATATAAAGGGGAACGGGGAACCTATAGAACATGTACAAGTACACACAATTGTTGAAAGAAGAGCTGCACCGCTTATAAGTCCAACGTAATATGAGGAGAAGTTACTGACGAATTAGCTTACGGTAGGACTATAGCTTTTGTAAGAATAATATTTTAAAATTTGTCACTTATTTTTATTACTAACTATTAATACTTAGTGTTATAATTAAAAGTAAATACAGTTATAAAAATTGAATTGTAGAAGGGAACAGATCGAATGTATACATTCATTACAAGGCTGTTGAAATATATATTTAAAACATTTGGAAAAGTAGAGGTATATGGAAAAGAAAAATTACCGCAAGGCGGAGCGTATGTTGTAGCTTGTACGCATACAAGCTGGATGGATGTTGTAATGTTAGCAACGGGAATGTTACCAACGAAAATTCATTACATGGCGAAAAAAGAATTGTTTCAAAGTAAATTTGGGAATTGGTTTTTTAAGAATGTAAATGCCTTCCCGGTTGATCGTGAAAATCCAGGACCAAGTACACTGAAAATTCCAT
Source organism: Bacillus sp. GB_SG_008 (assembly GCF_052038115.1). NCBI lineage: Bacteria > Bacillati > Bacillota > Bacilli > Caryophanales > Bacillaceae > Bacillus > Bacillus sp. GB_SG_008. The sequence goes on from NZ_JBPZSK010000014.1 coordinate 36,537, forward strand.
CTAGATTATTAAAAGAAGGAAAAGTTGTTGGGATTTTTCCGAGCGGAACGAGAACAGCAGAAGCTGTCTCATTAAAAGCTGGCGCTGTTACAATTGCATTTCGTTCTAATGTTCCGTTAGTTCCAGCGGCATATATTGGACCTAAAAGTTTAAAAGAATTGTTTCGCGGAAAAAGAGCGCAGTTAATTTTTGGTGATCCGATTCAAGTGGAGCAATCATCGCAGATGGATCGTAAAGAAGTGATGCAACTAATGACAGAAAAATTAAATGAGACGTTTGCACAGTTAAAAGAAAGATTGCAAGAAGATAAAAAAGCATAATGGAAATAGGAAAAGACGACCTGGCATAGAAGGTCGTCTTTTCAATTTTATCTATATAAGGGGAAAGGGGGACACAAAATTATATAAGATTCATTGCGGCAGTATCATTACTTGTCCAATGTAGTAGAAACAGTTTGATTGGGTGCTGCCTTGTTTCTGACTACATTGTACGAAATATGAGGAGTTATAACTATCGAATTAGCTTACAGCATGATTACATTTTTGTAAGGTACATGTAATGTAACTCGATAGTTGTAATGAATAGTATCACCTATAATAAAAGTAGAAAGAACGAAATATATCTTTCTGCCTAAAGTAATAATGTGATGAAAAGGATTAACGACCAACTAACTGTAAGCCACATCTTAAAAGAGATGTGGCTATTTTTTTAAACCTTACAAAAATGTAAGATTAAAGTAAGCAAATTCGATGGCACTTTTGTCATATTTCACTCATAATACAAATAGACATAGAAGTTAGGGAGATTATAGAAGGGAGACAAGTGGGATGCAAAAAGAAGAAATGGCTAAATTTCCATTCGTAGAATGTTTTAGCTACTTTGGTGTTGCGATTGTATGTATTGGAATTTTTGACGTGATTACAAATTTAATTGTTTAATAAATAGACGAACAAGAAGGAAAGCCTTCTTGTTTTTTTATTTTATATACATTTTAGAAAGTCATATTACAATGAAAGAAAGAGGTGATAGAAGTGAGATGGATTGATAGTCATATACATTTGGATCAATATAAAAAAGAAGAGCAATTACAGTTAATTGAAGATATACAAAAGGTGAAGGAAATAGCAGGAATGATTGCTGTGTCGATGAATTATCATTCTTGTCAACGAACGTTGGAGCTAGCGAAGAATTATCCGTCTATATATCCAGCACTTGGATTTCATCCCGAGCAAGACATTGATTTTGAACAATGCGAAAAAATTTATCAACTGATTGAAAAAGAAGCACATCACATTGTTGCGATTGGAGAAGTTGGTTTGCCTTATTATTTACGGCAAGAGAATCCCAAGTTGTGGTTGAAACCATATATTGAAATACTAGAAAGATTCGTATACTTGGCCCAAAAACATGATTTGCCAATTGTACTGCACGCTGTATATGATGACGCAGAAGTTGTTTGTGATTTACTTGAATCTTATCAAATATGTCGAGCTCACTTTCATTGGTTTAAGGGAAGTCAGCAAACGATGGAGAGAATGATAGGGAATGGATATTACATCTCTATTACACCTGACATTGTATATAAAGAAAAGATCAAGGATATTGCTGCTTTTTACCCGTTATCGCATCTTATGGTAGAAACGGATGGACCATGGAAATTTAATGATGAAATGACACATCCATATATGATTTTACAAGTGTTAAAGAGTATGAGTGAAATAAAAGGACTATCACTTGAAGATACAGCGGAAACTATTTATAAAAACACAGTTCAGTTTTATAAAATATAGCAGAAAAGATTCAGGATTTTCCCTGAATCTTTTCTATTACTCAAATCTTTTGGACGCTTGATTAATAACAAGAAGATAGGAGCCATGCGTCCGATAATGATAAAAAATCCGTATTTTTTCAATAAATCTACAAAATTATCTCCGGTAAATGGCTTATTCACATGAATCCCATGTCGATCCCGTATTAATGGGCAGTAAAACCCCACCGGTGGAAGTTTCATTCTATCAGAAGTAACCTCGATATCATTCATTTTGACTTCGTCTATTTTATTTATATTGAGTGGAATTTTAATTTATAGAAAAATAGTGAATGTAATTCTATAAATGGTATGTGATTTAAGTTAGTTTCAATGATTGATAGAGAAATGTTACATTTTCATGTATGTTTAATATCTTTTGCATCACAAACTCAGACTTAAGAAGGATGGCAGTGTAGAATATTCTTGGTATGATAGAAATGAAGCAATTGTATATGTGTAAGGCTGAAAGGCGACAAATTTCAGCGAAAGAAGAGGTAAGATACGTGAAGAAGTTCTTTGTAGGGTTCTTAATTGTAGTGGGAATATATACGTTTTTTCGGGGCGAGTCAGAAGGAATGGACAGAGTTATAAATTCAACAAGTTATGTTGATTCAGAAGAAGCAAAACAGATGAAACAAATTATTAGCGAAGAGGCTGAGAAATATAATCTTCCAGAATGGATACCTCTTACAATTGCCGAGCATGAGAGTCGTCTAAATCCAAGAGCCGTTGGAGATCATGGAACATCATTTGGGCTATTTCAATTGCATCGGGGGGGTGGAATTGCTCCTGAGAATGTAACAGATGAGCAATTAAAAGATCCGCGAATAAATGCTCAAATTGCTATGCCTCATTTGGCAAAAGGGTATAAAAGGGGTGTAGAGAAAGGTTTAACAGAATTTGAGTTACTAAAATATATAGCAAACACATCCGGCTGGCCTGGTAATCTTGGAACGGAGTGGACGGATAAAAATATGAATTACAATATCGGGTTAGAGAATGCGTATTATAAAAATAAAGGTGTTATGAAAGAGTAGGTTGTATGATGACCTACTCTATTTTTCTATGAAATATGTCCTTAACTGTTCTTTTACTCCCTGTAATTGTGTAGAAACTTGAGGGATGTTATATCCAACGTATAGTGGTGAAACGACAAATCGGGGAACAATTTTACATATGATTTTTCCATCTAAGCTATAAAAGAACATGTTATAACTATTACACCATTTATGAAAATCGTGTAATACGTAGCGTACCGTTTTTTGAATATAATCTGCCATCATATCAATTAAATTCGTATTTTCTATTATAATGTTAAATTCTGTAAAACCGATAATTGGATGAGTAGAAATATTCAACTCGATTCCGTGTTCTTTGTTTACAATGACTCCTTTGAAATGTTCGGTTCTTACATTTTGTCGATAGTCGACATGTTCCATACCAATAATTTGCATATGTGCATGGTGGATTGTTCCCCCTGATAGCGGTCCATGGTTTTTATATAAAATGACAGATTGGAATTTTTCGCTTTCTTCTAATGATAACCAGTGCTTAACTGAAAATCGGATAAGCTTTCGCATATGCTTTTGTGTATAGGTGGCAATATGATCGTAACAATTATCAGTTTCGATAATGACTGTCTGTAATGTATTTTGTAATGTCGGATATTTATTTTTTAGCCAAATAATTGTTTCATCCGTTTCTAAAATATTGCTTAGTTGTGTTTGATCGCAAAATGGGCAGGCTGTTTCTTTATTTTGCATGCTGTTTGGCTTTTGTTGTCCAATCTGATTTAAAAAGAATAGCTGTTGTTGTGTCTCCATTTTTCTCCCCCTGTAACCGTATGTATATGAAAAATTATCCTATATTTGGCGTATCGTTAATGAATATTTGAAAAGGGTCTGTGTATTTTGTTGGTGTAAATTCAATAATTTCATAACGAGCAATGTTATGAATATAAAAAGGATCTTCTGCAATAATTGTTTCTATCTCTTGTTCAGATACAGCATTCATTAAAATGATTCCACCAACGCGAGGGTTACGGCGCCCTGAAAATATAAACTTGTTTAGGTCGTATTATTTATCTAAAAATTGAATATGCTCCTACAGATAATGTTTTACAACCTCAAGTGGTTGGATATAATTTACCATTGTTAAAAACATATTTCTCCCCCTATTTGCCATATTCCAACTAGTACATATTCGTGAAAAGTCATTTTAAATCCTTTATAGTGGGATTAGGGAAAAATTAGAAAATAGAGTTATCATATGAAAGAAGAAAGAAATGTATCGTTTCCAATAAAATGATGTTTGTCATCGCATATCGCTTATCGACAATACTACAAGCAGATCAAATTCTTGTAGTAGAGGATGGGCATATTACAGGTGAAGGTACGCATGAGGAACTGATGGAGAAGCACGCATATTATAAAAAAATTGTATAACAGCAATTTGCGGTAGAGCAAAACAAAGACGAGATACCCTGCCTAATTTAGGATATCTCGTCTTTACTTTTTTCGCCGTCTTTTCATGAATTGTTAATTTCATCAACAATTGGTTTTGCATCAACTAAAATTTGAATAACAGTTTTTACAATATCTATCATGTGCTATGCCTCCTTTTATTTTTGAACCACAGCTGTCTTTTATGTATGAATGTGTCTATTTACATTATTTTCAGAAAAATGACTATCCAAACGTATTTTAGGAGAGTATAATAAAATGGTAAGTATAAAATTCCGTACGAAAGAGGTGAAAGAGATGAATCGTTCTATAGTTGTACGCACGCAATTTTTAGATTTTATCTACATTTGTCGTGCAATTTTTCATCGTGTAGTTGCTAACGGGATACGTATGCCCTTTTTTAGCAATTTCATAACAACTATTGAACGATAGAGGTCTCTTCACCCATTTTATAGAAACGTGTGAAAAGGGAACTATGGTGGTTTCCTTTTCTATTTTGAAATAAAAGCCGTGGGTAAGGTTCTTTACTCATGGCTTTTTTACGTTGAAAGGAGTACGGAAAAGATGATGATTTGTAGTGTAAACAATATAGCGAAGACATTTGGTGGAAATATCATATTTGAAAATATATCGTTTGAGATAAAGGAAGGCGACCGCATTGGTTTAGTTGGTCGTAACGGCAGTGGTAAAACAACAATTTTTCAACTGTTAACGGGAATGGAACATGTGGATGGCGGTGCTATTCATATGAAGAAAGGTACGCGTATCGGTCATGTTGCCCAAATTCCGAAATTTACTGAAGGGGTGACCGTATATGATGTATTAAGTTCTGCATTTGAGAAAGAGCAAGTATTAGAAAGGAGAATGCGGGAGCTCGAACAGAAGATGGCAGAAGAACATGAAGCGAGTGTTACGGAAAAAATGATGAAAGAGTACGGAGAAATACAGGAGCAGTTTTCCTTTTTAGGTGGTTATGAAATCGAAGCGAATATCATGAAAGTCGCTAATGGACTGCAAGTAACAGAATTATTTCCGCGAAGTTTTATAGAGCTAAGCGGCGGTGAACAGACGAAAGTGAGCTTAGCTTATATGCTCCTTAAGAAGCCAGACTTACTATTTCTCGATGAACCGACAAATCATTTAGATTTATTCGCGGTGGAATGGCTTGAGCAATTTTTAAAGGAATACAATGGGACAGTCGTTGTGATTTCACATGATCGTTATTTCTTGGATGAGGTCGTAACGAAGATTTTTGATTTAGAAGATGGGGAATTGCATGTATATCATAAGAACTATTCACAGTTTGTAAAGGAGAAAGAAGAAAGATTACTGCAAGAGTTCCAAGCGTATCAAGAGCAGCAAAAGAAAATAAAGAAAATGAAAGAGGCAATTAAAAGACTTAGGGAGTGGGCTAACCAAGCGAATCCGCCTAATGAAGGATTGCATAAACGCGCCCGCAATATGGAACGTGCTTTAGAGCGTATGGAAAAATTGAAGAAGCCTGTCTTAGAGCATAAGCAAATGGGTCTTCAGTTTGAAGGACAAGAACGCAGCGGGAAAGATGTTGTTATTATGAAAGAAGTCGGAAAAAAATTTGATGAACGTGTCTTATTTCAAGATGTAGAGTTACATGTCCGTTTTCAAGAGCGCGTTGCGATTGTTGGACGTAATGGTACAGGGAAGACAACATTATTGAAACTCTTATTACAAGAAATGAATCCAGATGTAGGTGAAATTCGTGTTGGGAGCGGAGTAAAGCTAGGCTATTTGTCTCAACATATGATCATTAATGACAAACAAACGGTATTAGAAATGTTCAGAGAACAGGTAGCAGTAACAGAAGGAGAAGCCCGTCATATACTTGCTCGCTTTCTATTCTACGGACCAGCTGTATTTAAAAAGGTGAATCAATTAAGCGGGGGCGAGCGAATGCGTTTAAGATTGGCACAGCTCATGCATCAAGATATTAATTTTCTTGTACTCGATGAACCGACAAACCATCTCGATATTGAATCGAGAGAAGTATTAGAAGAAGCGCTTGAACAGTATAATGGAACTATTCTGGCTGTATCCCATGACCGTTATTTCTTAAATAAATTGTTTGCGAAAACGTATTGGATTGATAATCAAACAGTGTATGGATTTGCTGGGAATTATGCTTGGGCACGCGAGAAGTGGCAAGAGAGCAGAGAAAAAGAACAACAAACTGTTGTACAAAAGGAAAAAATAGTAGCTGTGTCAAAACAAATACCTATAGATAAAGACATTATAAATTTGGAAGAACAGCTTATGAATGTGGAGCAAAGTATATACGAGTTAGAATGCAAAATGGCTGAAACTAAAAATGTTTTAGAATTGGAGAAACTATATAAAGAAAAAGAGCAAAAAGAATTATTAAGAACAAAATTATATGAGGATTTAGAGAATAGTATGGATATGAAGAATTAAAAAGCTGGTGTAGGATATATTGGCGTGTTACTTCTGTTTGCTGGTATCTTCTTTGTCATCGGTTTAACAAGAATACGTTATGATTAAACAAAAAGAAAGCAGAATTTACAGCCTTGCGCGCTGAATTCTGCTTTCTTTTTGTTTTTCTTCTGATGGCCCAAGTGAAATGATAATAGCAATCCCGAACATGAAGAGAAACACTAAAAAGAGGACGAGTGTCGGGAAGAAAGGAAATAAGAGTAATGCTCCTAATATAACGAGCATTAAACAAATATAGTTCAAAACATCTAGGAATAACTTGTCCATGTTTTCTCTCCTTTATTAAGAAACTGTTATTATCGTATGCTTGCTTTATAAAAAAAAGAATAAATTTTCAAGTAAGATTTTTGTATGTTGATAGAAAAATAGTTATGTTTGAAAGCGTTTTATATGTTAAATGCGTTTTGTACTATTTTATAAATTGTTTACATATAAGTATGCAAAGGACAATCTGGGGCTTAAATCATACTATTTTTGTGTGATTTATAAGTTTGGTAGGAAAGATATATAGAATTTGTACTGTAAAATACATAGGTTAGGATGGGGAGAAATGAATAATAAACTTACAGCTGCTCTTGCTACATTTCTTAGTACTTCTTTTCTATTAACATCATGCGGGCAAAAGGAAGCAAGTTCAAATGAAAAAGTAAACGTACTAAAAGTAAAGGGTGAGCTAATAGAATTTTAAATAGTTTATCAAAAATAACAATTCAATAAGCCTTTGGAAAAATATGATATAGAAAGAATTGACAAAATAAAGAAACGGATATAAGCTAATTAACATAAAGTCTATCGGAAAAGTCGGAATAAGATAGTTACCCCTCATGAAAAGTTTGTTTTTATAAAATAAAACCCGACTTTTACGATGGAATATAATGTGTGTTTTAGGGAGACATACATAGAAGAAGGAAAATTAGAAGGGGAGTTCATGAGGTGTAATACTCTAAAGAAAGTTAAGGTGGGGACAATGAAGAGAAAATCAAAGAAATGGGCAGGAGTATTTTCGGTTTTACTGAGTAGTTCGCTTCTATTATCGGCATGTGGTCAAGAAGAAAAGACATCTTCAGAGCCTGTAAAACAACAAGATTTAAAAGAAGCGAAAGTAGAAAAGATTGCAGCAACTGATAAATCAAAAAATCCAGAAAAAGCAAAACAGCGAAAAGATACGATTATTGCAGGTATTTCTAAGCCAGGTGGGGTTTTCTTGCCATACTTTCAAGAGAATGGTTGGGATGGAAATGTAACATCAGTTATCTTTGCTTCACTTGTCACAACTGATAAACAAGGAAAGCCAGTCCCAGATCTTGCAGAGAAATGGGATGTATCTTCCGATCAATTAACATATACATTCCACTTGCGTAAAAACTTAAAATTTAGCGACGGTTCACCATTAACAGCAGACGATGTTGCGTTCACATTGACATTACTACATGATAAAGCGTATGAAGGTGACGAAGATATTCTACAGTTTGCGATTAAAGGTGGGCAAGCGTATAAAGATGGAACAGCGACATCAATTGAAGGCATTAAAGTTGTTGATCCACAAACGATTAAAATTACGACAGAAAAAGTAAATTCTCAAGCATTATTGCATCTTGGTGGACCTGTTCTATCAAAAGCATATTACGGAAAAGATTATAAGCAAAATACAAATTTAAATTATTTGAAAGATCTATATGGTAAACCGCTTGCGGCTGGTCCTTATAAATTTGAACAGTATGTTCCGGGTCAAGAAGTTCGTTTCGTAGCAAATGAGAACTATTATGCTGGTAAGCCAAAAGTGAAAAACTTTATTTATAAGATTACAACTGCTGATACAAACTTCCAATTGTTCCAAACAGGTGAAACAGATTACGATGGATTTGCTGCAAATAGAGACAATGTTGAACAATTAAAAAGCTTGGGCTTTGCCAATATTAATCTCGAAACATCTAGTTCATTCTCCTATATTGATATGAACAATAAAAAGCCATATTTACAAGATAAAAAAGTACGCCAAGCATTGATTTACGGATTGGATCGTAAAAAATATGTTGATACATTCTTCCAAGGATATGGATCTGTAGCTAATGTACCAATTTCACCAGTCTCTTGGGCGTATACAGACGAAGGGATAAACAAGTACGAATATAACTTAGAAAAAGCAAAGAAATTATTAGACGAGGCAGGATGGAAAGTTGGTTCTGACGGTATTCGTGAAAAAGATGGACAAAAATTAAAATTAAGTTATTACGCTGCAAGTGGAAGAAAACAGGAAGAGGTATTTATTCCAATTGCGAAAGAAAACTATAAAGCATTAGGTGTGGAATTTAACCCAGAGATGATGGATTTTAACACATTAGTTGCAAAAGTACACAAAGGAGAGTATGACTTAGCAGCCGTTGCAACACCTGGTATCTCTGATCCTAGTGAACCAGTAGCTGACTACTTATCTACAAGTCCGAACAATGGTTCAGGATATAAAAATGCAAAAGTAGATGAACTTATTAAAAAAGGATTAGAAACAGTAGATATTGAGAAACGTAAGCCGATCTATAAAGAACTTTATAAAGAATTAAATGATGATCCACCGGTTATTTTATTAAGCTATCGTAAACTTCTGTATGCACACAATGCACGCGTAAAAGGTATCGATCCAGAAAAATACGATAGCATCATCTCAAACTTACCTGTTTTATCTATTGAAGAATAAAGATATACAAACGTGATAGAAGGCATTTTTTCATACAGTAAGCTAGCGGATGCTGTTGGGAAAATGTTCTTCTATTTTTAAGTATATAAGATTGGAGAGACAAAACGGTGAAGACGTATATCATTCGTAGATTTTTCCAGATGATTCCGACCTTGCTTGGGGCCTCTATTATTATCTTTTTCCTATTTGCACTGCTTCCTGGTGATTACGTGGATTCAAATCCAAAGTTAACACCAGAGAGGGCACAAGAGCTAAGGGAATTATACGGACTAAATAAACCGATTATCGAACGCTATTTTCATTGGCTCGGAAATGCAGTAACAGGGAACTTTGGTTTTTCATTGCAATATCAAGAGTCTGTTACATCTTTATTGAATAAGTTTATTTGGAACTCGTTTATTGTTGCAGCAGCAGCTTTATTTTTTACTTGGTTAATTGCACTTATTATCGGCGTTATTTCTGCAACAAAGCAATATTCACTGTTTGATGGGCTTGTTACACTTGGTGTATTTGCAGCAATGTCGTTTCCATCGTTTTTTATTGGTTTATTTATGATTAAAGTGTTTGCCGTAGATTTAAAATTATTACCAATTGGTGGAATGATTGATATCGGAAGTAACTCGACAGGTCTTACATATATATGGGAAGTTATAAGACATATGATTTTACCTGTATTTATTTTGACTCTTCTTGGGATAGGATCATTAACTCGTTATTTTAGAACAAGTATGCTGGAAGTTGTACGCCAAGACTATATTCGAACTGCAAGAGCAAAAGGATTGAAAGAAAAGGTTGTTATCTATAAACACGCTTTGAAAAATGCAATTTTACCAGCCATTACACTACTTGCTTTTGAACTGCCAGGATTATTTTCAGGGGCAATTATTATCGAACAAATTTTTAACTGGCCAGGTATTGGTCATATTCAATTAGAGGCATTAAGTTTCCGTGATTATCCTGTGTTAATGGCGTTCACGATGTTTCTTTCTTTCTTAACTATTATCGGAAACTTTCTAGCGGATATCTTGTATGCAGTTGTAGATCCGCGGATTCGATTGAAATAAGGAGGAGAATAACATGGAGAGCATAACACAGAGTACAAACAAGAATCTGCAAAAGAAAAGGACAAAATCAGTTTCCCCGTGGCGTCAAGCGTATAGCAGATTAAAGAAAAATAAACTGGCATTATTCGGTCTTTATAGTTTAATTTTTATGTTTGTATTTTCCTTTATTGGCCCATTTTTTTCTCCTTATGTTTCAGGAACTGTACAAGTGGGCCTAATTAATAAGCCGCCAACATTCTCGCATTGGCTTGGTACAGATCAGCTTGGAAGAGACATTTTAACTCGATTAATGTTAGCGGGACGAATTTCATTAACAATTGGCCTCGCATCCATGTTTTTATCTGTTATAATCGGCACGCTATTAGGAGCTATTTCAGGATTTTATCGAGGTGTGGTTGATCATCTTATTATGCGTATTGCAGATGTATTAATGTCTATTCCTGGATTGCCGTTACTTATCATTATGGGTGCAATTTTATCAGAATGGAAATTGCCGTCTGAATATCGGATTTATGTTGTGATGATTATGTTAAGTTTAGTTGGTTGGCCAGGTCTTGCAAGACTTGTACGGGGCCAAATTTTAACCCTTCGTGAGCAAGCGTTTATGCAAGCGGCAGATGTATTAGGATTAAAAGATTATCGGAAAATTTTATATCATTTAATTCCAAATACGATTCCACTTTTAATTGTTGTCGCAACATTAAATATAGCAGGGGCTATTTTAAGTGAGTCAGCGTTAAGTTATTTAGGGTTAGGTGTTGTGCCGCCTACACCATCGTGGGGGAATATGATTAATGCGGCAAATTCATTAATTGATTTTCAAAAACGCCCATGGCTTTGGATACCGCCTGGTTTTGCGATTTTCTTGACAGTTGTATCTATTAATTTACTTGGTGATGCGCTTCGAGACGCATTAGATCCAAAATTGAAGCGGTAGGTGAGAAACTATGAGCAAAACATTGGTAGAACTAAAGGATTTACAGACATATTTTCATACGGAAGAAGGGATTGTAAAAGCGGTTAATCATGTTAGTTTTTCTGTAAGGGAAGGAGAAACAGTTTGTGTTGTTGGTGAGTCTGGATGCGGAAAGAGTGTAACAGCCCTTTCTATTATGGGGTTAATTGCGGATTCAGGAGAAGTGGTCGGTGGAGATATTTTATTTGAAAATCGCAGTCTGCTAGAAATGGATGAAAAAGAGATTCGGAAGCTAAGAGGAAATGAAATAGCAATGATTTTTCAAGAGCCAATGACCTCGCTTAATCCAGTATTTACAGTAGGAGAACAGATTGTAGAAACATTGATCGAGCATGAACTTCTTAGTAAAAAAGAAGCATATAAAAAGGCAATTGAATTAATTCGTAAAGTAGGCATCGCCCGCGCAGATGAAATTGTTCATTCTTATCCACATGAGCTAAGTGGCGGGATGCTGCAGCGGATTATGATTGCCATAGCTTTAAGTTGTAACCCTAAGCTATTAATTGCGGATGAGCCAACAACAGCACTTGATGTTACGATCCAAGCACAAATACTAGATTTACTAAGACAAGTAAAAGAAGAGTTTAACACTTCTATTCTATTAATTACACATGATTTAGGTGTTGTGGCGGAAATGGCAGATTATGTAGTCGTTATGTATGGTGGTAAAGTGATCGAGGAAGCGCCTGTACTAGAGTTGTTCAAAAATCCAAAGCATCCATATACACAAGGATTACTAAAATCAAAGCCTGTTATGGGACAGCGAAAAAATCGATTATATTCGATTCCAGGGCAAGTACCAAATCTAGTAGAATTAGGAGAGTTTTGCTATTTTAGCGATCGTTGTGAGCATTGCATGGAAATTTGCCAAACGCAAACACCACAGCTTCAAGGGCATGAAGAGACTCATAAAGTAGCTTGTTGGTTATATGAGGAGCGTGCAGGGCAATGAGTGAACCATTATTAGAAGTAACAGACTTAAAAACGTATTTTCCGATTTCAGGTGGTATCTTTGGTAGAACGGTAGGTCATGTAAAAGCAGTTGACGGTGTAAGTTTCACTATTAATAAAGGTGAGATATTTGGTCTTGTCGGTGAGTCTGGTAGCGGTAAAACGACAATTGGCAAAACGATTCTTCGCTTAGTTGATAAAACGGAAGGTGAAGTGAAGTTTCAAGGGCAAGATGTACATAAGTTGTCTAAGAAGGAATTACAGCAACTTCGCCCGAATATGCAGCTCGTATTTCAAGATCCGTTCAGTTCATTAAACCCGAGAATGCGAATTGGTGATGCAATTGGTGAACCATTACTTGCACATGGTCTTGCGACGAAGGAAAATGTTCGTGAGAAAGTGCTAGAGGTATTAGAGTTGTGTGGTTTAGCATCGTATCATATCGATCGTTATCCGCATGAATTTTCTGGAGGGCAACGTCAGCGTATTGTCATCGCAAGAGCGATGGCGCTAAATCCAGATTTCATCGTAGCAGACGAACCGGTTGCGGCCCTTGATGTATCAATTCAAGCACAAATTATTAACTTGTTTAGTGAATTGCAGCGAAAAAAAGGATTATCGTATTTATTTATCTCTCATGATTTAAGTGTAGTTGAGCATTTATGTACGAAAATTGGGATTATGTATTTAGGGACAATTGTAGAAACAGCACCGCGTGATGAATTATTTGCAAATCCGCTCCATCCATATACGAAGGCGCTGTTATCTGCGGTTCCTATTCCGGATCCAACGGTAAAGAGGGAGCGTATTATTTTGCAAGGTGATATTCCAAATCCGGCAAATCCACCTGCAGGTTGTCGTTTTCATACACGTTGCCCGTTTGCGACAGATATTTGTAAGAAAGAAGTACCGGAATTTAAATGTGTTGGTAGTGAACATTATGTCGCTTGTCATCATGTATAACGAATGAAAACGGTGAGGGTGAATATGTTGTAACTCCAATACATAATTTAATAGAAACATGAAGGTTATTGAAAAAATGCCTCCTTTAAGTAAGTACTAGAAATTTCATCGATGTACAGAAAATGAAAAAGAAGATAATCATACTATACATAGTAGGTGGTTATCTTCTTTTCTATTTTTTATTATCCTTGTATTGTTTTAGGTAAAACATGTTGCTCGATGGCATAAGCTACACCATTCTCATCGTTTGTCGCTGTTACGATATCACATAGCTGTTTGACAGCGTCCTCTGCATTTCCCATTGCTATTGATAAACCTGCCACCTCTAACATTGGGACATCATTAAAGTTATCTCCAATGGCAACAGTATCTTGTAAAGGAATATGAAAATGTTTTGCCATTTCTTGTAATCCATTGCCTTTATGACCATGTTTGTCCATAATCTCTAAGTTTGTTGGGGCGGAAGCTGTCACCATAATTGCCGCATCTTTCTCTAAAGATTGTAGCAATTGTACACGCTTCTCTTTGTTGAATGTAAGGATAAAAAACTTTGAAATTTCAATGGTTGAGTCGGATACCACATCTTCAATACTTTGAAAAGTTGTAATTAAATTAGCTTTTAGTTGCTTCTCGCTAATTCGTTCAATTTCTTCAATTGTAACATCAAGGGAATCTTTGTTTAATTGAAAAGATTTTGTTACTTGTTCTTTCCAATTATACGGTGCATATACACCCTTATTTGTATAGAGTTTATACGGAAATTCCTCAGCTTCAAGCTGTTTTGCAATTTCATATACTTTTTCTTTTTGCAAAGTGCGCGAATGAATTACTTTTCCATCAGCATATACCACTGCTCCATTACTAGCTCCTAGAGGAAGAGATAAGCGGTATTGCTCGAGCAGTTTTAAAATATCTTCTTTTGCTCTGCCAGAACAAATCATAACGATATGTCCTGCTTCTTCAGCATTGCGTATGGCCTCTAAATTTTCCTGGGAGATTTCTAGATTGGATGATAAGAGCGTACCATCCATATCAAGTGCGATTAATTTCAAGCTGATCACCTCTTTGTCTCAATCATACTAAATTAAATGTTATATCGAAACTGTTACATTGTTGTTACACAAATATACTCATTTATTTTAACCACTTAATATATTTGAGAAGGTCAAAATATGAGGGGTATCGTCTATCTACGCTTTATACTTGTTGAAAAAAATAATAATTTTATACCAACTATTGCTTAAACAAAAAAGTTATGTTACATTAATGTTACAAACATTACATTATATGATTTAATATGACATTAAGTTAAAAACTATAAATAAATTATTTCTTGGGAATTTAATATAAAGATTTATAAAAAGGAGAATGAGAGTAATGGAAACTAAAGAAGTATTACAATTAACAAAAATGGATTTACTAGGATCAGCAGGAGT
>NZ_JBPZSK010000015.1:0-50307 GCF_052038115.1 Bacillus sp. GB_SG_008
AAAGTGTTTGTCTAGCATCATAAATAAAAATTGACGTTTCACGTTGTTTGTTTCGTTCAGTTTTCAAAGAACTTATCTGCCGCTCGAAGCGACTTTAATAATATAACATTTCGTTTCTTTTCTGTCAACAACTTTTTTCTTTCGAAGTTGTTTTCCTCGTTGCCGTTCGTGACAACGAATATAAATATATCAGTTCACAAATTAAATTGCAATAGTTTTTTTAATAAAATTTTTCACCTTATAAAATAACATAAAAATACAATAAAAAGAAAAGCTTTGGAGAAAACTCCAAAGCTTAGTCTTGTTTATGTCTCATTGCCGGGAATAGTAATACATCACGAATAGAAGGTGAATTTGTTAATAACATAACAAGACGATCAATACCGATCCCTAACCCACCTGTAGGAGGCATACCATACTCAAGCGCTTCAATATAATCATCATCCATCATGTGCGCTTCATCATTACCTTGTTCACGCTCTTTTAACTGCGCTTCGAAGCGTTCTTTTTGATCAATTGGATCATTTAATTCTGTAAATGCATTCGCATGTTCACGAGCGACAATAAATAACTCGAAACGATCTGTAAAGCGCGGATCTTCTTCATTCTTTTTCGCAAGAGGAGAAATCTCCACTGGATGACCATAAATAAATGTAGGTTGAATTAAATGTTCTTCTACTTTTTGCTCGAAGAACTCATTAATAATATGACCAACTTCCATTGTATCCTTAATTTCTATACCATGCTCTTTCGCTAATGCACGAGCTTCTTCTACGCTCATTGGGCTCCAGAAATCTGCTCCAGAATATTGTTTGATTGCATCTACCATGTGTAGTCTTGTCCACTCTGGCTCTAAATTAATTTCATATTCACCATATTGAACTGTCGTTGTACCTAAAACTTCTTTCGCAATATGAGCAACCATGTTTTCTGTTAATTTCATGATATCCTTATAATCCGCATATGCTTCATATAATTCAATCATTGTAAATTCTGGATTATGACGAGTTGATACACCTTCGTTACGGAATACACGCCCAATTTCGTACACTTTCTCTAATCCACCCACAATTAGACGTTTTAAATGCAGCTCAATTGCAATACGCATATAGAATTCCATATCTAACGCATTGTGATGTGTAATAAACGGACGCGCAGATGCTCCGCCTGCAATAGCATGCAACATCGGTGTTTCTACTTCAAGATAACCATTGTTATCTAAATATCTTCTCATCTCACGAATAATTTTACTGCGAGTTACAAACGTTTCGCGACTTTCCATACTCGTAATTAAATCTAAATAACGTTGACGATAGCGCTGTTCAACATCTTTTAGGCCATGATATTTGTCAGGAAGCGGACGAAGAGATTTTGTTAATAATGTAAAGCTAGTCACTTTAATTGAAAGTTCTCCAACTTTTGTCTTAAATACTTTACCTTCAATCCCTACTAAGTCACCTAGATCTGCCGCATTAAATAGTTCGTACTGCTCATCACCAACCGCATCTTTACGAACGTAAATTTGAACTTGTCCATGTAAATCTTGAATATGTGCAAAACCAGCTTTTCCTTTACCGCGTTTTGTCATAATACGACCAGCTATAGAAACAGGAATTTCTTTCTCTTCTAATTCTTCTTTAGAAAGTTCTCCGTACAAGCTGAATAATTCTTTTGTTGAATGTGTACGTTCAAAACGTTTACCAAATGGGTCCATTCCTTGTTCTCGTAAGTTATGTAGCTTCTCGCGACGAACGAGCAATTGATCATTTAATTCTTCGTGGTTCATGTTATCCATGGTATTGATATCACTCCAGCTCTATTAAATTTTACAATATATATAGTATAGCATTTTCTATCCAACTAGAAAAACTGCCAGCAACGCGCTGGCAGTTCTTATTTCTTAGACGTAATTATAGGTAGTAAGAACAGGAATGTCAAACACCCCTTCTATTTCCTTCTATTATCCAACTTGAATAGATTTTTGTTTCGCTTCTACCTCTTCTACAAATGTTGTCAATAAAGAAGCAAGATCTGCACGTGTATTACAACTATTAATTTCATTACGCACTCTTGCATTACCGCGAACACTCTTTAAATACCATGCAGCATGTTTGCGCATTTCTCGAACTGCAATGTCTTCATTCTTTAGATCAATAAGACGATCTAAATGCAACATACATACATCAATCTTTTCACGCACAGATGGCTCCGGCATTAATTCACCAGTTTCTAAATATTTTACTGTACGGTAAATCATCCACGGATTACCAAGTGCTGCACGGCCAATCATTACACCATCTACGCCAACTTCATCTAACATGCGCTTTGCATCTTGCGGCGTTTCTACATCACCATTTCCGATAACCGGAATATTGACAGCTTGTTTTACTTGCTTAATGATATTCCAGTCTGCTTTCCCTTCATACATTTGAACACGAGTACGTCCGTGAACTGCAACCGCCTGACCTCCCGCACGTTCAACTGCCTGAGCATTTTCAATTGCAAAAATGTGGTCTTCGTCCCAACCGATACGCATTTTTACTGTAACTGGCTTCTCGACCGCATCTACCACCGCGGCCACCATTTCGTACACCTTGTTCGGATCAAGCAACCACTTTGCACCTGCATCACATTTTGTGATTTTCGGTACTGGGCATCCCATATTAATATCAATAATGTCTGCTGTTGTATTTTTATCTACATATTTTGCCGCTTCTACAAGCGTTTCTTTTTCCCCACCAAAAATTTGCAGACTTAATGGCTTCTCTCTCTCATCAATATATAACATGTCTAGCGTTTTTTTATTGTTAAATAAAATCGCCTTATCACTTACCATTTCCGCACATACTAATCCTGCACCAAATTCTTTTACCGTTAAACGGAATGCAGAGTTACATACTCCTGCCATTGGCGCTAGCACAACCGGATTTTTCATTTCAATGTTTGCAATCTTTAACACTCGATTACCTTCCTTCGTTATTCCTACTTCGGCATTAATTCTTCTATTGAAACTTTTAATGTCTTCGCAACTTCTATAACAAAATCGTGAGACGGAACTCGATTCCCTCTCTCCACTTCACCTAAAACAGATACAGATACCCCTAATTCTTTCGCAAACCCTTCTTGTGTATAGCCTTTTAATTTGCGAAAAGCGCGAATGCGTCTTCCCCATTTCTCTGCTTCCATACCGTTACTCCCTCTCGCCTTTTCATTTCTTCTACTTGTGAACGTGAAATGTTTCGGTTAATTTCTTGATTAATTTCCATCAACGGAACGATAACAAAAGCTCTTTCAAACATCCGCGGATGCGGAACAATAAGATTCTCTGCTTCAATATTTTCGTGATTATAGAGCAAAATGTCAAGGTCAATGGTACGAGGCCCCCATTTAATTTTCCTTTTTCTCCCTAGCTCATTCTCCACTTTTTGTGTCACCATCAATAATTCTTGAGGAAATAAATTGGTAGAAACTTTTATAACTAAGTTTAAAAATTGCTCTTGATCTGTATATCCAACTGGATCCGTTTCATAAACAGATGATACATCCTCAACCTCAATAGCCGGATGCTTACGCAACAACTCTATCGCTTGTGATAAATACGTATAGCGATCATCCATATTCGAACCCAAAGCAATATAAACTACATTATTCATGAGCGCCCTCTCTCAATCTCAACCGCCACCGCACGGTAATGTCCCGGAATTGGCGGATCTGGTTTAATAACTTTTACAATACAATTCATAATGCAATCGTACCGCCCTAATATATCCCTTGCAATATTTTCTGCGATACTTTCCAAAAGCTTATATGTTTTCTCTTCTACAACACTTCTACATAACTCGTATAATTCTCCATAATTTACAGAGTGCTCTAAGTTATCAGTTGTTCCCGCTCGCTTTAAATCTAACTCTACAGTTAAATCCACCTTAAATCGCTGCCCTAACTTATTTTCTTCAGGAAATACACCATGATAACCGTAGAACTCCATATCATGAACAAAAATTTTATCCAAATCTTTTACCCCCTTAACATAGCATCCATCATCTTCGCCATGCGGGACATCTCTTTCACATCATGCACGCGTACGATTTCACAACCTTTTTGAATACCAAGACAAACCGTCGCACCAGTCCCTTCTAAGCGTTCTTCTACCGGCAAATCTAATGCATGGCCAATAAACGATTTTCGAGAAGTTGCGAGAAGGAGCGGATACCCCAAAACTTTCAACTGTTCTAGATTTCGCATTACTTCTAAATTTTGCTCAAACGTTTTCGCAAACCCAATACCCGGATCTAAAATAATATTCTCATCGCGCACACCTGCATGTTTCGCAATTGTAATACTTTCATACAGATCAGCAATCATATCCGCCATGAGATTTCGGTAGTTTGTATTATCACGATTATGCATCAGAATAATTGGCACGTCGTAATGTGCTGCTACTTTTGCAATTTCCGGTTCTGCTTTCGCACCCCAAATATCATTAATAATATGCGCTCCGGCTTCAATAGCTTGTTTTGCAACC
This sequence comes from Bacillus sp. GB_SG_008, assembly GCF_052038115.1. Classification (NCBI taxonomy): domain Bacteria; kingdom Bacillati; phylum Bacillota; class Bacilli; order Caryophanales; family Bacillaceae; genus Bacillus; species Bacillus sp. GB_SG_008. Next base: position 4,526 of record NZ_JBPZSK010000015.1, read on the forward strand.
TCCGCTTTGTACGTATCAATAGATATAGGTATATCTACCGCTTCCGATACAGCTCGAATCATTGGTAAAACACGTCGCAATTCTTCTTCCTCTGACACTTTAGCAAAACCAGGACGAGTAGACTCTCCGCCAATATCAATAATATGCGCTCCGTCAATTACCATCTCTTTTGCATGACGGACAGCTGCTTCCACCTCATTGTAATTACCACCATCAGAGAAAGAGTCAGGCGTAACATTCAAAATCCCCATAATGAATGTCTTTTCATTTAAATTCAAGGCATATTCACCACACTGTATCTCATAACTCCATTGCATATTAGCCCTCTCCTCTTAACAATTCATTTCGACTCCATAGCTTTTCACGGCATGTTTCATATACACGTATAAGCTGATTTGTAACAAATCCTTCTTTACCTGGAAAATGCACTTCTCCGATGCAACAAAGCGGCACAATTTCCTGAATGGAATTCGTAACAAACACCTCATCAGCCGCAAACAGCTCTTCTTTTAAAAATAACCCTTCTCTCACCTCAAGCCCTAACATTTCAGCGGCTACCAATATAAAAGCACGAGTAATCCCATTTAAAATTCCAGCCTGTAATGACGGTGTATGCAATATGCCATTTTTCACGAAAAAAATGTTCGAAACAATCCCTTCCGCAACATACCCTTCTTTCGTAAGAAAAATTCCTTCTTTCGTAGTTGTATTCCCAATCTCACGTTTTCCTAAAATATTATTTAAATAATGATGTGACTTTAAACGAAACTCTCCCTCTGGCGTATTACGGGTTTGCCTTAAAACCACTCCTTCTTTTTCAATTACATCTCCAGGAGCTTGTAAAGGCTTTATAAAAATAATAATAGAAGGCTCTTCGTAAATCTCCGTCTGCAAACCGATTTCACCAACACCAGCAGACACATTCAAACGAACATACGCATTTTGCAAATGATTCCTTACCATTAACTCTTTTAAAATGCTTTTCACATCATCTTTTGTCATTTCCCATGCAATATGCAGCGACGAAAGAGCGGTAATAAGCCGCTCATAATGATCATCTAATAGGAACGGATGTCCGTTGTAAATACGAAACGTCTCAAACACACCAAGACCATATAAATATCCGTGATCATACGGAGATATTTTAGCTTCACTCGCCTCTACAAATGAACCATTCACATAAATTAGCATGTAGAGGCACTCCGGCTATAATGACGAATGAAATTTTGCAGCAATTCCTTACCATGGGAAGTCATAATGGATTCCGGATGGAACTGCACACCTTCAATTGGTAATGTTTTATGACGAAGTGCCATAATTTCTCCTTCCTCTGTCCAAGACGTTACTTCCAAGCACTCTGGTAATGTTTCTTTTTTGACAATTAGAGAATGGTAACGCGTCGCTGTAAACGGATTTGGAATATCAGTAAAAATCGTTTTCTCATTGTGATGCATCAAGGACGTTTTCCCATGCATTAAACGATCGGCACGAACAACATCTCCCCCAAATACTTGAGCAATCGATTGATGCCCTAAACAAACACCAAAAATCGGGATTTCTCCTGCGAAATGTCGAATCACATCCATACTCACCCCGGCTTCATTCGGGCTGCACGGCCCCGGAGAAATCATTAAGAAATCGGGCTGCATTTGTTCAATATCTTCAATTGTAATTTCATCATTACGCTTGACGATAAGTTCTTGTCCTAACTCTCCAAGAAATTGTACTAAATTAAACGTAAAGGAATCATAATTATCAATCATTAATATCATTTCGCTCACCTAACCGTTTCTTCGCTACTTTCTTTCGCACTCCATAAAGCTATTGCTTTCTTTAACGACTCTTTATACTCATTTTTCGGATTAGAATCAATAACAATTCCCGCACCTGCTTGTACATACGCTTGTCCATCTTTTGCAAGTAATGTGCGAATAACAATGTTTAATTCCATATCCCCCGAATAACCAATCCACCCAATCGAACCTGTATAAATACCACGGCGAACTGGTTCTAACTCTTCAATAATTTCCATCGTACGAATTTTCGGCGCCCCGGTAATCGTCCCACCTGGAAATACAGCCTTTACACCATCAAAAGCATCTTTTCCTTGCTGTAATTCTCCGCGTACATTTGAAACGATGTGCATAACATGGGAATATTTCTCAATCACCATGAATTCATCTACTTCTACCGTTCCATACTCACAAACACGCCCTAAATCATTTCGCTCTAAATCAACAAGCATAACGTGTTCTGCACGCTCTTTTTCATTTTCAATTAACTCTTTTGCAAGTTCTTGATCTTCTTGCTCATCTTTCCCACGAGAGCGCGTACCCGCAATTGGACGCGTACTCATTTCATTTCCTTGCTTTTTAATCAACAACTCTGGTGAAGCACTTACAATTTGGAAATCTCCAAGTTCTAAATACCCCATGTATGGTGATGGATTAATTTCACGAAGCTTCGTATAAACTTCCAGCGGATGCGTTTGCAATGTTTTTTCTTGTCTTGTAGACAAGTTCACTTGAAACACATCTCCCGCTCCAATATACTCTTGAATTCTTTGAACAGCTTCCATAAACTCTTTTTCTGTAAATGAAACTGCTTCTTTATTTGTTTCAGGACGAGTAAACGACATCGTCACTTCTGGCACTTCTTGTAACCAAAGCCCTTTTAATTCATTCAGATGTTGTTCAGCTTGTTTCTTATCATTTGTATAATGGGTAATAATCCATAACATTTGTTCTTTCTGATCATAAACAAACACATCATCAAACAATAAGAAAAATATATCCGGTACATTCACATCATCTTTTGCAAGAGAAGGAATTTTCTCAATATAGCGGATGCAATCATAACTAAAATAACCAATCGCACCACCTTGAAATGGCGGATACGCATCATTATGTTCCGTTTTCCATTGTTCCATATATCTTTGCATAAGGTGCAATGGATTCCCCTTTTCTATTGTTTCCTCTCCACTTTCCCATATATATAATGTGTCATCTTTCCCACGAACGATTGCTACAGGATCAAATCCAGCAATACTATAACGCCCTCCACGACCACTTTCTAAAATGATATGATGAGGTTTATTTTGTGAAAGAAATTTATATTGTTTAAAAAAGTCTAACCGATACGGAACTGAAATAGCTAAAGATTTTCGTCGCTGCATATAAACACCTCGTTTTATTTTATCCCGCATTAACAGGCAGTAAGACCCCCACCTCAAGATTCAGAGACAAGCGAAAAAGATAGGCGGGGGATAACTGTCCGTAAAAGCCCATTTAGTTTAACTAATACTTATTTTACATGAAGTTTTCTAGTCATTCACTCTTTTCCTATTTTCAAACGAAAAAAGAAAAGCATCCCTTTTTCGAGGAATGCTTTTCATACATTAAGCTTATGATTCAAATTGATAAAGCGGTGTACTTAAGTAACGCTCACCATTACTTGGAATGATAACAAGTACTTTCTTTCCTTTTCCAAGTTTTTTTGCAACTTCTGTCGCTGCATAAATAACCGCTCCAGAAGAGATACCTACTAAAATACCTTCTTCGCGAGCTACTCTTCTTGCATATTCAAATGCTTGTTCTGTTTTTACCTGAATCACTTCATCATACACATCTGTATCTAACGTTCCAGGAACAAATCCAGCACCGATACCTTGAATTTTATGAGGACCCGGTTTTCCACCTGATAGTACCGGAGAATCAGCAGGCTCTACTGCATAAATTTTGATATCTTTATACCTCTCTTTTAACACTTCACCAGCACCCGTAATCGTTCCGCCTGTACCAACTCCTGAAATGAATGCATCTAATTGATCACCCATTTGTTCAACAATTTCCGGACCTGTAGTTAAACGATGAATTTCTGGATTTGCATCGTTTTGAAACTGTTGAGGTATAAAGTAGCCATGTTCTTTTGATAACTCTGTTGCCTTGCGAATTGCACCGCCCATTCCTTCCGATCCTGGCGTTAACACTAATTCTGCTCCATAAGCACGCAATAAATTACGACGTTCAACACTCATCGTTTCCGGCATAACCAGAATTGCCTTATATCCTTTGGCCGCCGCTACCATCGCTAAACCAATCCCAGTGTTTCCACTTGTCGGTTCAATAATTGTATCGCCTTCTTTTAATAGCCCTTTTTTCTCAGCATCTTCAATCATCGCTAATGCAATTCGATCTTTTACACTGCTTCCAGGATTCATGAACTCTAGTTTTAAATAAATCTCTGCACTACCTTCTTCTACGATGCGGTTCAATTTAACAATTGGCGTTTTTCCGATTAAATCTGAAACTGATTGTGCCACTCGCATCTCCGTCACTCCCAACACCAAGTATTTTTATTGGATTTATATACATATTGTCAAAGAAAAGGTTATTTGTCAACCTATTTAGATGATTCGAAATAGACAAATAACCTTTTTCTTCCTTACAAACTTTCTATTAAGTTTGTTATGTCTTCTTTAGAGAACTTGTATCGTTCGTTACAAAAATGACAATGTACTTCTGTCTCTTCTTCCTCATCACGCACTTGCATTAATTCTGTTTTCCCTAAACTCATTAATACGCCTTCAATACGCTCACGAGAACATGTACAGTTAAATTGTACATCCATCGTCTCTAAAATCTTCACATTATCTTTCCCTAATAACTCATATAGCAACTCTTCTGGAGTTAGACCTTGTTCAACAAGTTTAGAAACAGGCGGAATTTTTTGTAGGCGCTCTTCAAGAATTGAAATTGTCTCTTCTTGCGCATCAGGCATGATTTGTAAAATAAATCCACCCGCAGCTAAAATACTATCATCACCATTAACAAGAACTCCAACACCAACAGAAGAAGGCGTTTGTTCAGAAGCAGCGAAATAGTATGTGAAATCTTCTCCTAATTCACCAGAAACAAGCGGAACTTGACCAATAAATGGTTCACGCATACCAATATCTTTAATAACTGTTAAAAAACCTTCTGTTCCTACAGCTTGGTATACACGTAGTTTCCCTTGCTCTGTCGCTTCAAAATCAACATGCGGATTCGTTACATAACCACGTACATCTCCATTTGCATGTGCGTCTACTAAAACCGGACCAAGAGGACCATTGCCTTCTACTTTAATTGTAAGTTTCTGATCACCTTTAAGCATTGCACCCATCATTGTACCTGCCGTTAAAGAACGACCGAGTGCCGCAGAAGCAGTTCTCCATGTATCGTGACGTCTTTGCGCTTCACTCACCGTATTTGTTGTGTGCACACTATAAGCACGAACTTCTCCATTAAACGCTAGCGCCTTTACTAAATAATCTTTCATTCGCATTTATTCACCTTTCTCGTGTTGTAAATTGGCATTACGCTCATATAACATATATAGACCTTTAAGCGTTAAAAATGGATCGACAATATCAATAACATTCGATTCCTCTGCAATTAATTTTGCTAATCCACCTGTCGCGATAACAGTCGGTTCTTGTTTAGCTTCCTCTTTCATTCGCTTTACAATACCTTCTACTTGTCCCACATAACCATATAAGATACCAGCTTGCATTGCACTTACTGTATTCTTTCCAATGATGCTACTTGGTCTTGTAATTTCAATACGCGGAAGTTTCGCTGCCCTATTATATAAAGCTTCAGCTGAAATCATAATACCTGGTGTAATGACACCACCCATATACTGTTTATGTTCGTCGATATAACAATATGTTGTCGCCGTTCCAAAATCGACTATAATAAGCGGGCTTCCATACATTTGAATACCAGCTACCGCATTTACAATGCGGTCAGCCCCTACTTCGCGCGGATTTTCATACTTAATATTTAAACCTGTTTTAATCCCAGGCCCCACCACAAGAGGCTTAATTTTAAAATACTTCTCACACATACGCTCTAAAGCAAACATAATAGGTGGTACAACAGAAGAAATAATAATTCCTTTTATATCATGAAAAGTAATTCCCTCGTGTTCAAGTAATTGTTTCACGAGCATTCCATATTCATCTTCTGTTTTATGACGATCTGTTTCCATACGCCAATGTTGAAGAAGTTTACCATTTTCAAACACACCAAGTACTGCATTTGTATTCCCTACATCCAATACGAAAATCATATTCTCACCACTTATCTTATTTAATGTATATTTGCGCAATATGTACAGAACTTATCCTTCTACTTTCAGGCAGTAAGATCCACACCTCAAAATTTAGAGAAAGCTAAGAGGATAGATGGGGGAACTGCCCGTAAGAGCCCGATTAGTTCCACTAACCATCAGCCAGACATGAAGAACCTTCCACTGATAGAAGTTTCACTTTATAACCTCATCATACCATATTTATACACATGTTCAGCTTTCCCATCCTCACCATTTTACAAAAATCCATTTCCCTTTTTCAATGTTTAAGTCCAGTTATATCGCAAAGAAAAAAAGGAGTGACAATTGTCACTCCTTCGGTTCTTCTTTATCCCCTGACGCTTCATCTTCTTTTTTCATTGTGATGTTTACCTTTACATCACTGTCAGAAGATGTTTTACGCTCTGGTAATGTACCGTGTTCATATAAATGGTTGATTTGCTCTGCATCTAACGTTTCCACTTCAAGTAACGTTTTTGCGATAATATCAAGCTTATCACGGTTTTCAGTAAGAATTTGTTTTGCACGAGCATAACATTCTTTCATAATGCTTTGCATTTCCGTATCAATGTCATGCGCGATTGCATCACTGTAGTTTTGTTCAGAATGGAAGTCTCTTCCTAAGAATACTTGACCACCCTGTGAGCTACCAAATTGCATTGGTCCAAGCTTATCACTCATACCGAACTCTGTTACCATGCGTCTAGCTATTCCTGTCGCACGTTGGAAGTCATTATGAGCGCCTGTACTTACTTCTCCAAATACAATTTCCTCAGCCACTCGTCCACCAAGTAGACCAGTAATTTTATCCAGCAATTCTGGTTTTGTCATGAAGTAACGATCTTCTTTCGGAAGCATTACTGCATATCCACCAGCTTGACCACGTGGCACAATTGTTACTTTATGAACGATATCTGCTTCGTCAAGTACTACACCAATTACAGTATGCCCTGCTTCATGGAATGCAACGATATTTCGTTCTTTCTCAGAGATAACACGACTTTTCTTAGCCGGACCTGCAATAACGCGGTCAGTTGCTTCATCAATGTCACTCATATCGATCTTCTTCTTATCTTGTCGTGCTGCTACAAGAGCTGCTTCATTTAATAAGTTTTCAAGATCAGCACCAGAGAAACCTGGTGTACGCGTTGCTATAGCACGTAGGTTAATATTTTCATCAAGCGGTTTGTTGCGGGCATGTACTTTAAGCACCGCTTCACGACCGTTTACATCTGGACGATCTACCGTAATTTGACGGTCAAAGCGTCCTGGACGTAATAACGCTGGGTCAAGAATATCAGGTCGGTTTGTTGCAGCAATGATAATAATACCTTCATTTGCTCCAAAACCATCCATCTCTACAAGCAATTGGTTTAATGTTTGCTCACGCTCATCGTGACCACCACCAAGACCTGCCCCACGTTGACGACCTACCGCATCAATTTCATCAATGAAAATGATACAAGGTGCGTTTTTCTTTGCATTTTCAAATAAGTCACGTACACGAGAAGCACCGACACCGACGAACATCTCTACGAAATCAGAACCACTAATAGAGAAGAATGGAACGCCAGCTTCACCTGCAACAGCACGTGCAAGCAATGTTTTACCTGTCCCTGGAGGTCCAACTAATAAAACACCCTTCGGAATACGAGCACCAACCTCCGCAAACTTACGAGGGTCTTTTAAGAACTCTACAACCTCAACAAGCTCTTGCTTCTCTTCATCCGCTCCAGCTACATCTCTAAAACGGACTTTTTTCTTATCATCATTGTATAACTTCGCCTTACTTTTACCAAAGTTCATAACACGGCTACCGCCGCCTTGCGCTTGGTTAAGTAGGAAGAAGAATAGGATGAAGATAATTACAAAAGGAATGATGGAAGTGAAGAACGTTACCCAAGCACTTGTTTCTTCTGCTGGTTGATATTTCACTTCTGTACCTGGTGCTTTGTCATTAATTTTCTTTTGTAATTCTTCAGTGTTAGGTGCATAAGTTATAAATTGTTGTTCTTGACTATCTGTACTGAATTGTCCTTTTACTTCAAATACACCATTTTTCGGTTGAAGTTGCACATTACGAACTTCACCCTTTTCAAGTTTGGTAATGAATTTATCGTAGCTAATTGGTTTCGTTTTTTGTGTTGAACCATTAAAGTAACTTACAATACCAATTACCACTAAAAATATTAGTAAATAAAAGATGGTATTACGGAAGATCCGATTCATCCCTAACCTCCTCTCACAGCATACAAACTATAATAGTAAATAGTACCATAGAAAAACTTTCCTATCCAATTGTAATGCTTATATTATTAATTTGAATATACGCTCGGTTTTAATACACCAACATAAGGAAGGTTACGATATTGTTCCTTATAGTCTAATCCATATCCCACAACAAATTCATGTGGAACAGTAAATCCAACATAATCTGCTTGAAGATCAACTTTTCGACCAGACGGCTTATCCAATAATGTTACAATCTTCACAGATTTTGCTTTACGATATTTAAACAAATCTACTAAGTAGCTTAATGTAAGACCGCTGTCGATAATATCTTCTACGATTAAAATGTCGCGTCCTTCTACAGAAGTATCTAGATCTTTTAAAATTTTCACTTCACCAGTTGAAACAGTAGAATGACCGTAGCTAGATACAGCCATAAAATCCATTTCAAGATATGTATCTGTTCGCTTTAATAAATCTGCCATAAATGGCATTGCACCTTTTAATACACCGATTGCAAGAGGTACTGTATTTTTATAATCCTCTGCAAGAATTGCACCTAATTCCCTTACCTTGTCTTGTATTTGCTCTTCAGAAATTAATACTTTTTCAATATCTTGATTCATCATTTGACTATCCTCCTGGAAGACTCCTTGCTTTTGTAATGAATAATAATATATGTATCCTTATCTACTGTTTCTTGCGAAATAGCAAATGCAGATCGTTTCAACAATGGAACCCAAATAATATTTCCGCTGGCATCACAAATAATTGGCCAGTCTGCTCTTTTTTCCTTCGGTACTTTCGCCTCGATAAAAATGGACTTTATCTTCTTCGTGCCATTCATACCTTGTATCGACATTCGATCTCCGTTTTCTCTCGAACGAACCATAAGTGGATATGCTATTTCATTATGTTTTGCAATAAACGTCATATCATTCATCATAATAGGCACACAATTGCTGATCTCCACTTCGAGCTCATCACCATTTACTAATGTTACCTTTCCCGGCACTTGTAACATACAAGGAGAAAAAGTAACTTTTTCTTCTCCAAATCGGAAACTACATTCTTCATATGTACGAACAATCTCCAATCCGCCAGGAAAATGAAGCATACCAGAAGGATGGGTTCGTTTGAAAAACTCAATCACCTTGTCAATATGTACAGAAGAAAGTGAAGATGGAATCTTATATTCATAAAGATAGTTTAATATTAGTTGAATCCCTCTCCTTTGTAAAGGTATAGGCATAGATTCAAATGCAGGAATTGATAAGACCATTCTTTTTGCGTCTTTTTCCTTAATTACTTTATTCATTTTTTCAAAAGCTAATTCCTGCAAATATGCTTCATCCTCTTGCATGGACGTACTAAAAGCTTGAAAACGCTCATGAACATTTGGATTCTCCTGCTTTAAATGAGGAAGAACGTGCTTTCGCAATCGATTCCGTGTATACGTTTCCTTTGTATTACTAGGGTCAATGCGAGGTTCAACATCTTTTCTGTTGCAATAATCAAGAATTTCTTCTTTCGTTACTGCCAGCAAAGGCCGAATCAAAAAGCCTTTATTGAAAGCGCGCTTTGCAAGAATTCCAGCATAACCTTGCGGAGTACTTCCACGTACAAGACGCATTAAAATTGTCTCAACCTGATCATCACCATGATGACCAAGAGCTAAATACTGTGCATTATACTTTCTCATTATTCTTTCCAAAAATGCATATCGACATTCTCTTGCCGCAACTTGTGCACTCATTCGATTTTGTTTTTGATATCGCGTCACATCAATTTGTGTTGTTTCACAGGTAACATTAAGATTGTCACACAACTGTTTCACAAATTGTAAATCTTCCTGTGATTCCTCGCCGCGAAACATATGATCAACGTGAGCGACTACAATTTGCAACTGCTTCTCTTCACGCTTCTCCAACAAATAGAAGAAAAGCGCTAAAGAATCTGGCCCTCCTGATACACCTACAACAACAGTAGAATGTGCCTCTAACAAATCATGCCTTTCTACAAAAGCATCTACCTTTTTAACAAATTCATCTTTCAATGCTGCAATCACCTTTCATTGAGCTAGAACGATAGCATACCTTGATATAATGGTACAACTTTTACAGACTTTCTGCAAAACAAAGATGTATAAATTTCACAATTTATCTTACATATAAATTTTTTCTTTAGACTCGGAAATAAGTAAAATTAAACATACGAATATATAACAAACAGGCCTCAGGTATATTCCTGAGCCCTGCTCCAACAAACAGTGAGACCCCCACCTCAAGATTAAGGAAGATAGGCAGGAGATCACTGCTGGCATTCGCCCGATTGGTTCAACTAACTATCAACGAGGATAAAACCCTCATTAATAGAAGTTTCACTTTATTGTGCTTGTTTACTAACAATAGGAATTGTCGCCCATTTCGGCATATTCTTTTTTATCTTCGCTACCACAATTGTCATATCATCATTAATATATCCATTGTCAGTGCGAATTACATCTTCCATAATAATATCAGCAATCTCTTGTGGATCTTCCGTTTCCAATTCTTTAATCTTCCGCTTCATCCACACTTCATGATTCTCTACATGTTTTGCACCTTCAAAAATCCCATCACTCATCATTACTAAAATATCACCGGATTTCAATTGTTCACCGACAACATCTACTTCAAAGTCTTCAATAATTCCCATCGGTAAATTACTTGCTTCTATTTTAAATACCTGATTGCCACGTTTTATAAAACTTGGAGTAGAACCAATCTTTAAAAATTTAGCATTTGCATCACGTAAATCAATCATCGCTAAGTCTAATGTTGTAAACATTTCTTCCGTCGTTCGCAATGAAAGAATAGAATTAATCGATTTAATTGCAATTTCCTCATCAATACCTGATTGCAATATCTTTTGCAGTAACTTAACCGTTTCTTTACTTTCCATATGCGCACGCTTTCCATTTCCCATTCCATCACTAATAGCAAGCGCATATTTCCCTACACTTAATTCCATCATGGCATAGGAATCACCAGATACAAACCCTCCTCCTTTAGCCGCTGTAGCAAGCCCTGTATCTACAGAAAATGTTTTCGCTGAGCCAAACGACACTGTACTGTAACCATTCGGATATGCCGATTGTTCTTCATGTTTCACAACAACTGTTTCTCGTAAAATATCAGACAACATTGGAGCAACAAGTTTTTCGCACTCCCCATGCTGATTACATGCAGCAGGGATCATCATTTCAATATCAACGCTCCCTCGATCTAAACAATAAATATCAACGTGTTCAACCTCTACTCCAAAGTCACGAAATGCTTGTAAAATTTGTTCCTCTTGTGCTTGATGATTCTCTCTTTCCTTTTGAATCTCTTTAGAAAAATCCGCCATTACTTTCGAAACACCCATAAGTTGTTCCGCAACAATTCTACGATTATCTCGCATTTGTTTCCTTAACTTTTGTCCTTCATAAAAATGCCCTAATTCACCTTCTATTAAACCTGCTACTTTTGTTCCTCTCACACAATATTTTTCAAAATCACGAAGCAGTTTACGATTATTCTGCAATGTACCTTCCTCTGTTTCATCCATAAGTTGTCTCATATAATCGTATGTTTTATCAAAATTCACAACCCAACATTGATCCTTCTTAAAGCATGTTTGGCATGTCTTGGCAGTAATTGTACTTAAAAATAAATCCGTCTCCGTATCCTTATCCTCATCTTCTACATATCCGTATACAGAAAAACTATTAGATAACGCTTCAAACACATTTGCAAACTGATTAATTTTGTTTGCCGTTACATCACGCATTCTTCGCAAATATTGCTGTTGGTCATTAGAATGCTCCTGTGTTCCCGGCATATATTTAGAAAGACGTTCAATGATGAATTTAGGCATCAATAAAAATAAAGCAATTGCTACACCCGATTCTAACAAAGTCGTCACAATACTTGCTTGTTTATCTACGTATAACGTAATTAAACTTGTGCCAATTAACAAACCTAAACTTACACCTATTCGCCTTCCTTCTTTCAATAACCCTCCTAACAGCCCAGAAAACGCCAATAAACTCAATTGATATAAGCTTGCTACATTCGCTAAGCTTAAAATTAAACCTGTTACAACACCCACTGTAGAGCCTGTTGCTGCTCCTGCTACAAAGGCAAACACTAATACTAAATATCTCGTAAAAATATGCTGAACTGATAAATCGTAAATAAACCAATCTGTTGTACCTGTTAGTACAGATGCCAGCAATATAATTAAACAAACAATTTCTTCTGTTTCTAATGATTGTTGTTTTCCTTTTCGCTCTATTAAAAGTGGAACACTTTGCAAGAAAATCATCGTTAGTACGAAGCTTAATCCTGCTTCAATTGTACTAACCAGCAAATCATACATACCAATTGCGCCTTGCGCGAAATAGACAACGATGAGATGAGCCGTTAACGCAGAAATAAATACTTGAAACGGTACAAGCCCAATCGTCTTATTTGTAAAACGACTAAAGAAGATATTATAGACGAAGAATGTAAATATAGATGCAAAGGCAAAGAATAGATTTTCTAATGAAACTGAAAATGCACCAGCCATTACTGCGAGGAATGCAAGAGCCATTTTATCGCGTTTCATCACATATACAGCAGCGAAAAACGGCAAAGCAAAAGGTAAAATGTTCGTTAAAATATATGCTCGTCCTAAAAGAAAACCAACTAACGCAACTACAAATCCCCACCGAAAGAAAATTTGTTCCAGTTTCACTTTTAATTTGCTTATCCACTTTACAGTTGTCATTTGCCCACGACCTATAGCAAGCGTACTAGAATTCGAATTGACAGTATTCCTTCCTGCTCTTGGCATATTTTGAACACCACCCGCATATTTTATTACTTGTAATTATAAAAGGAATTTTACGGAATTTTTGTCAAAATAACAGTTTGTAGTCCAATAATTGTTCGACTTTTTATACAAAATAGCACCATATATATACAGGCTTACACTTAAAGACCTTATTCGGTGATTGAATTTTCAGAAAATAATAGTTGTTTTTGTAGAAGAAACGCATAACATTCACAATTTCTCAACACAAAAAAAGATCATGCATATTTGCATGATCTTTTTCATTTATGACCCGTACGGGATTCGAACCCGTGTTACCGCCGTGAAAGGGCGGTGTCTTAACCACTTGACCAACGGGCCGTTAAAAAATATAGCGGCGGAGGGGATCGAACCCCCGACCTCACGGGTATGAACCGTACGCTCTAGCCAGCTGAGCTACACCGCCATGTCGTATTTAACGGACAATTAGTATGATATCTTAAATAGCATTTAAAGTCAACGTATTTTAAATATTTTTTTATTCTTTTTTCTACACACTGTTTTCACCATAAAAAAGCACCCTGAGTGAACACTAAGGGTGCTTCTCTTTATTTTAAAATAAACAGCAAGTTTTATCCGCGACGAGCGCCACGGCCGCCACGTTTTGACTCCGTATTACGCTTTAAAGAAGTTAAACGGTCTTCACTGTCTTTTAAAAAGCGAGCCATCTTTTGCTCAAATGTTTCTTTTTGGTTGCGGTTATCACTGCCACCACGATTATCTCTGTTAAAAGAGCGATTGCGTTGAGGACGTCCAGCGCGTTGATTATCACGTTGATTATCGCGTTGATTATCGCGTTGTTCACCTTCTGCTCTTTCACGTTCTTTCGCTTTTTTAATAGATAAACCAATTTTACCGTCTTTCTCAACGTTAATAACTTTTACTTCTACTTGATCACCTACTTTTAAGTGATCATTAATATCTTTTACATAATTATCAGCAACTTCACTAATATGAACAAGACCTGTTAAGCCTTCTGGCAGCTCTACAAAAGCCCCAAAATTCGTAATACCTGTTACTTTACCCTGTAACTTGCTGCCTACCTCGATTGACATAAAAAAAACGCTCCTCCTTAGTGGTTAAAAAGTCAAATTTTATTTCATTATATATAATCTTAAAATATAGTGTCAATACGACACCCACTACTTAGAAATAGGAAAAATTATCTCTTCAGGCTTTGAGAAGTAATAATCTCTTCTAGCAATCTCTAAAACATAGTCCTCGTCATGTAACTTTTGGACTTCATCTTTCAGCTTTTTCTCTTTCGTCGTTAACGTATCCATTTCTTTTTTTAACTCTTTTACTTTTGCTTCTTTAGCATTAATCGCACTATTTTGTTTATAAAACGTCACACTGACACTTACAATAATTACAAAAGCAAACACAAAAAATAAAGCTAATCGACGATACAAGCGCTTCTTACTGTCGTTCGATTGTATTATATGTTCTTTGGCAGAAATTGGATTCTGTTCTGATACATATCTTTGCCTTAGTTCCCTCATTTCCGAGGTCCCCCTAACTTCTTTTTTATACGTTCCCAAATTAGGAATATATGCTTCTTCATTTTCTTGACATATTTTAAAAGTCCTGCTTGTCTCTTTATAAAAATTTTAACACGGTTAGGGAGAAGTTTCCATATAACAAAAAAAACAAATCGAACAGGAATAAGAATACTTTTCCATATTAAACGTAATATTGCTATAATAAATCGCCACAATCCCATTCCAAATCCAACCAAAAGACGAAATAAAAATAAAGCAAGCGCTATAATTAAATGAATCAAAACTGTAATTGGCTTAACAATAAATAATTGGAAAACACGAACACAAAAATAAAATGTTTGAACAAAAATGTGAATCAGAAAATTTAACACTTTCATGTACAATGACTTTAACAAACTTTGATATGCAGCAAACCCACAAAGCAATGCTAGAAATACGTACATACGTAACTCTGCTTCATTTACAAGCAATAGCACATAGAATACAAAAAGAGCTTGGACAATCCAAAATAAAATATCATAAATAAATACAAGCCAACGCTTTCGCTCTCCGCGTTTCAAAAAACGATGATACGTATCTAAAGCTGCTCCAAGCGAAGCGCCCATTCCAATCATCGAAAGCATTGTATATAGTTGAATAGTTAGGCTCATTTAAACAACTTGCTAAAGAACCCTTTAGCTTTCTCCCCTTGATGCTCATCAATGTAAGCCATCTCATATATTTTTCCTTTAATGGATACAAGTCCTTTTTCAACATCAAGGTTTTTCATTTGCAGATTTTGACCACGTATTGTTAAAAATCCCATAACTGTTTCTAATAAAAATTCTTCGCTATCAAAACTTTCTACTTGCTTGACTCCTGTAATATCGAGAATGCGTCTTCCTCTCATTACGACATCATGTTCTACAGTAACATTTTGTTGATTAGAAGACGACATTGAATAGCCTTTGTTCACGTCCATCCCCCCATAACTTTATACTAGTACCAATGTATGAGGAGACAAAATTATTTAGAACAAGCTATCCTCTGCTTTTACTTCGACTTTCTCTTCACGAACAACAGTGTATAAATTTGCAGCATCTTCTTTTTTGGTTGTTTCTTTTAGTTCATTAATTTTCACAGTAACAATTTTTTGGCCAAAACGAATTGTTAATTCGTCTTCTACCTTTACAGTTGAACTAGCTTTTGCAGCTTGGCCGTTAATCATAATGCGGCCTTGATCCGCAACTTCTTTTGCTAACGTTCTTCTTTTGATAAGACGAGATACTTTTAGAAATTTATCTAAACGCATGACGACTCCCCCTTATTCGTTCTCTATTCGTTTTGCCTCTTCCCATAGTGCATCGAGCTCTTTTAAAGAAAGATCTTTCATTTCTTTCTCCATACTAGCAACCTTTGCTTCCATGTATAAAAAACGACTCATAAATTTTTCATTTGTTTTATGAAGCGCTTCTTCTGGATTGATTTTATAGTAGCGGGCAATATTTACAAATGCAAATACTAAGTCACCAAATTCCGCTAACATCTTCTCTTCATCCATAGCTGTCACTTCACGTTGAAATTCTTCCCATTCTTCTCCTACTTTTTCCATCATTGGCTCGACATCATCCCAATCAAAACCAACCTTTGCTGCTTCTTTTTGAATTTCATAAGCGCGCATTAGCTGAGGTAAACTTTTAGGAATGCCTGATAAAATAGACTCTTTTATATTTCCTTTTTCCTGTTTTTTAATTTCTTCCCAATTCACAACAACATCAGCAGCAGTCTCTACACTAACATCTCCGAACACATGAGGATGACGACGTACCATTTTTTCAGACAACGTACGAATTACATCATCAATTGAGAACCAACCTTCATCTTCGCCAATTTGTGCATGAAGCATAACTTGTAAGAGAACATCACCAAGCTCTTCAACAAGATGATCATCATCTTCCTCATCAATAGCCTCTAACACTTCATATGCTTCTTCAATTAAATATTTCTTTAACGATTGATGCGTTTGTTTTTTATCCCACGGACATCCATTTGGTCCACGCAACTCTGCAATAATATTTCGCAATACATCAAATTGTTGGTATAACGATTGGCGATTTAACACAGGCGGCACGTACACACTCGTTAAATTGTTAAGTTCTGCCTCATGATCTAATAAATAAAGCGGTACTTTTTTCACTTGTTCAAATGATGTTCCAGCTGCGGTTACAATATATACTTCATAATCATCTGGAAGCATTTCCATTAACGTTAGTTTGACTTCAGATGCTATAAACGCATCGTACACTTGGCAGAAAATCAAGTGCTGACGAAGTTCTAATTGTCCTCGCTCGAACGACGTTGCATCAATCAACTGAAACCCTTCAATCGGGTCGATTTTCAAACTTGCAAACATTGGATCTAAAAAGCTTTGTCCACCTTCGATACGCACATCAATATTCTCTTTTTCTCCTTTTTGCAGCAAAAGTTGTACAGTACGCTCTGCCACAAGCGGATGCCCTGGAACTGCATATAAAATATCAGTATCCTTAGCTTTTTCAATCAATGTGTTAGAAATTGTTTCATACACTTCATCAAATGTATCATACGTTTCGTATACGGCATCAAAAGATGTATATAATACACCTTCTTTCTCGAGTTCCATTATAACTGGATGCTCTTTTGTTCGAACGTACATATGTGCCGCTTCTTTTACTTTGCGATATACGCCCATTGTAAGCTGATCTAATTCACCAGCCCCTAATCCTAAAATCGTAATTGTTCGTTTCATAAAATCCACCTCTATCCACTCTTCTTCAACGAAGTTTGTACTTTTTCATGTTTCATAACTGATCCAAGTTCCTGCGCTGTAAATACACGGAACTTTAAAATAAGAAATACATATAGTAGGCCACCGACACCGATACCGAGCAGCGCTTGAATCATTGCGATACCTCTATGTTCATCGGTAGCTTGTAACCCCAGCCAATCAAACATATACATAAATCCAGCGAGCACTAACACCATACTTAAAGCTCCAATTGTCATACCTACAATGGACTTTCTCTGCATAAGCGACTCATTAACAACTCGAATCAGCAACATGCTATTCAGTAATGCAATGCACATCAATGCAGCCACAGTTGCAATCGCTGCACCGATTGCACCAAAATGCGGCATGAGTATACAATTGAGTAATAATTTCACACATGCACCAATTACAACAAATAAAGCTGGCTTTACCGTTTGTCCCAATCCTTGCAAAATAGATGCCGTTGTAATTGCGAGCGAACTAAACAAGATAGAGATAGATAAAACCCCTAGCACATCGGAGCCGGCGCTATTCTCAAATAGCATAATATTCGCAGGCCGAATGATACTCGCGAGTCCTAATGATGCAGCAAGTCCAATCACAAATGTAATTTTCATTGCTAGCTGTACTTTTTCGCGAATAAATACATAATCTCCTCTCTCTTTTGCCGCTGTAATCATCGGAATTAAAGAAAGGGAAAACGATGTTGTCACGACTGTCCCGAGCTGCATAAGAGGAATGCCACGATCGTATATACCTTTTAGCATTTTTGCTATTTCTACCGACTCTCCGTTCTGAACAAGTAAACTATAAAATGAAACAGAATCCGCCATTTGCATAAAAATTAAAACTAAATTACTAATACAAATAGCAATTCCTTGCCAAAACAATGTACGAATAATGACCTTTTTATTACGAATCGCTTTAAAACTTTGCAAAAAAATAGCACGAAAATCTTTTCGCAAATAAAAAAACAATACAATTACACCGATCAAGCCACCTGCTATAGAACCAAACATAGCGCCTGCTCCCACCGTATATAAATCAAATCCTTTTGTTATAAGGAATAATGATAGAAATACAATAATGGATACACGAATCGTTTGTTCTATTACTTGCGATACAGCTGTCGGCACCATATTTCCAAATCCTTGAAAATAACCACGTGCTACAGAAAGAAATGGCATTAATAAAAAAGAAAATGCAATCGTACGAATTAACTTGTCCAAATGAGCATCTCCCATTAAAGATGCAATTGTATGTGCCCCAAAAAACAATACAATAAACCCAATGCTTCCGATAGCTAATAAAAACCAAAAAGAAATACATATAATGGACTCTGCTTCTTTTCGTTCTCCTCGTTCTAAACGCTCTGCAATCATTTTTGAAATTATGATTGGGAAACCATATGTCGCTAAAATTAAACAAAACCCGTAAAACGGGTAAATTTGCTGATAAATGTAAAAGCCAATGTCACCAGCTATATTTTGATATGGAATACGGTAAAAAGCGCTTAATACTTTTGTAACAAAGCTCGCAATTGTTAATATAATCGCTCCGCGCCAAAAAGCGTGGTACTTCTTCGTCTCCATGACCATACAATCTCCCTTTTTTCTATACTCATCCTACGTATTATATCACAAAGAAAAAAGCGGTCTTCGACTTTGAATACTATCACGTAAAAAAGGTAGCAAAATGCTACCTTTACACAAATATATAATTTCATTTCAACAGGCGGTATGTTAAGGTGTATCGCAAAGCACGACCGCCTGCACGAGCCCAATTTGCGGGCTAACCATGAGTAAGAAGAACGTCACTTTATCCCGCATTAACGGGCAGTAAGACCCCACCTCAAGATTCGGAGAAAAGCAAAGAAGATAGGTAGGGGATAACTGCCCATAAAAGCCCGATTGGTTCAACTAACCATCAGTGGGGGATGAAGAAAATCCCCACTGATGGAAGTTTCACTTTATTGCTCCATCTGTTTTGCTAAGAAGCTTGCTGCTGTATCAACAGCTTTGTGTTCTACATCACTAATGATGGCTTCTTTTGAAAAAATGATAACAGCTCCAATCGGGTCACCATTTGCGATAATTGGACCAATTGTATAAGATTGTATCTTCTCCGTTACTCCATCGATAATGGAAATTTCGCTTTCATCTGTCATTACGACTGATTTGCGTTCTTCCATTGCTTTCTCAATTAGATCTCCAACACTTTTATTTAAGTATTCTTTTTTTGACACGCCAGCGACAGCAATAATTGAATCACGGTCGCAAACAAGCACGTTATGTCCTAAACTATCATATATAGCATCTGCATATTCTTTAGCAAAATCACTTAATTCGCTAATCGGAGAATATTTCTTTAAAATAACTTCTCCATCGCGATCAACAAAAATCTCTAACGGGTCGCCTTCCCGAATACGGAGAGTTCTGCGAATTTCTTTCGGGATAACAACCCTTCCTAAATCATCAATTCGACGTACAATTCCAGTTGCTTTCATTCTAATGCTGCCTCACTTTCTACTGATGATAAAAGTCGTGATTTTACCTGTTCATGTAAAAATCACCAACTATTAAGCATAGTATTTTACACATTAGTTCTTCTATACACGCCGAATTGTATTTTTTACCCTAATTTAGGCATTTATCTCTTCTTTTTTCACATCTTTTAAGCCTTTTAGTAAATTTTCGGCAATTGTGAGCCACTTCGATGTTTCTATTTCACGAACGTTCATCACAATTTTCAAACGAGAACCTTCCATACCAAGACCAATCATACGTCCAAAACTGCTGCCAAGCATAAATAATTTTCCGCCATCAATATTTTGACTAGCCTTTTCAGAAAATAACATCGTAACTTCTTGTTTCGTTTGTTTAATTAACTCAATTTTCTCTTGCATTGCTAACACTTTAATATTTGCAATTTGCAGTAAGTATCCGACTTCTTGCGGATAATCGCCGAAGCGATCAATCATCTCTTCTTGTAATTCCTCAATATCCTCAATAGTAGAAACGCCCCTAAATTGCTTATACATCATAATTTTTTGTTTACTATCGGAAATATACGCATCCGGTAAGTATGCATCTACTTCAAGGTCAATTTCAATATCAAGCGCTTGCTCTTCCATGTTCGTACCTCTACGCTGCTCGATTGCATCTTTTAACATTTGTGAATATAAATCAAAACCAACAGAATCAATAAAGCCATGCTGCTCTGCACCTAATAGATTACCAGCCCCGCGAATAGATAAATCGCGCATTGCAATTTTAAACCCAGACCCGAGCTCCGTAAATTCTTTAATGGCTTGCAAACGTTTTTCTGCAACCTCAGATAGCACTTTATCGCGTTTATAAGTGAAATATGCATAGGCAACGCGATTTGAGCGTCCTACTCGACCACGCAATTGATACAACTGCGATAAACCCATACGATCTGCATCAAATACGATTAATGTATTTACATTCGGAATATCAACACCTGTTTCAATAATCGTTGTACTTACAAGTACATCATGTTGCCCCTCTAAGAAGGAAAGCATAACAGATTCTAATTCACTTTCATTCATCTTTCCATGCGCAAAGGTTACCCGCGCATCAGGAACAAGCATTGAAATTTCATCTGCTTTTCGCTCAATATCTTCAACACGATTATATAAAAAGTATATTTGACCACCTCGTGCAAGCTCACGTTCAATTGCCTCGCGCATTAACGCCGGATTATATTCCACAACGTACGTCTGCACTGGGAAACGATTTTCTGGCGGTGTTTCAATAACAGATAAATCGCGAACACCTAACATAGACATATGAAGTGTACGTGGAATTGGCGTTGCTGTTAATGTTAGTACATCAATATTGGCTTTTAGTTGCTTAATTTTTTCTTTATGTGTCACACCAAACCGTTGTTCTTCATCAATAATAAGTAGTCCTAAGTCTTTATATATGACATCTTTCGATAAAAGGCGATGTGTGCCGATAACAATATCAACGGTACCATCTTTTAATCCTTTAATCGTTTCATTTTGCTGTTTTCTCGTACGGAAGCGACTTAATAACCCAATATTAATTGGATAATCTTGAAAACGCTCTCGAATTGTTTCATAATGTTGCTGCGCTAAAATTGTCGTTGGTACTAAAATCGCAACTTGTTTTTCATCCATAATTGCTTTAAAAGCAGCACGAATTGCCACTTCTGTTTTTCCATATCCAACGTCACCGCAAAGTAGGCGATCCATCGGACGACCGCGCTCCATATCCTTTTTAATTTCTGTAATTGAGCGTAGCTGATCTTCTGTTTCTTGATAAGGGAAAGACAATTCAAATTCCTGTTGTTCAGAAGTATCCGGAGTAAAGGCGTATCCTTTTGAAGCCTCACGCTCTGCATACAATTTAATTAAATCATCTGCAATATCTTGGACAGATTTTTCTACCTTTGTCTTAACTTTCTTCCAATCATTTCCACCAAGTTTATAGATTTTCGGATCTTTCCCTTCAGATCCTACATACTTCTGCACTTGGTCAATTTGCTCAATTGGGACGTATAATTTATCGTTTCCTTGATATTTGATATGCAAATAATCTTTATGAACACCATTAATCTCTAGCGTTTCAATCCCTAAAAATTTACCAATACCATGGTTTACGTGAACAACATAATCACCAACTTTTAGTTCAGAGTAGCTTTTAATTCTCTCTGCATTCGAAAGTTTTTGCTTACGCTGTGATTTTTTTACCTTTTTATTAAATAATTCTTTTTCAGTAATAATCGCAAGCTTTTGCATCGGCATTTCAAAACCTGCATGTAGGTCACCTACCGCAATCTGGACACGTCCCGGAAGCAATACATCCGTTCCCTCAATAATATCTGCTTCAATATCATAATCATTTAAAATATGTTGCAATTTCTTCGTTCGCTCTTCATTTGCGCCTAGTACAACCGTTGTAAAATGACTTTTCGTCCATCTATCAATTTCTGTTTTTAATAAATTCATTTGACCATGAAAGTCTTGCATTGTTTTACATGTTAAATTCATAATATTTTGCGGATGTGTATGCGGAATATGGCGTAAAAATAAATTTAAGTATAAGAAACTTCGTTTTTTATGGTGCAAAAATTGTGCAAAATTATGAGAAAAAGATAAATCTTGAACAATTGCACCTTCCCCAAGAAGCGATATATACCATTCTGCTTCTTCTGTTTCTAAATGATCCGCTGTTTCTTGAATTCGAGAAACCTCATCTAGAATAACAACACCATTTTCCGGTAAATATTCTATTAGACTAGCAGGTTCATTATAAAATAAGGATAAATATTTAAACATCTGCTCGATGGTCTGTCCATTTTTCAATAATTCTAGCTCATATGTTACTGTTTCTAATATCGTCGTTTTTAATTTCTCATCGGATACTTTTTTTAATGTATTAGCTAAGCTTGATTCTAACTTCTGCACACCAAGTACGAGTTCTTCTTTAGAAAATACAAATTCCGTGGCAGGGCCAAATGATACGCTTTCTATCTTCTCTTGCGAACGCTGCTCTTCTACAGTAAAGGAACGAATAGAATCTACTTCTGTATCAAAAAACTCAATACGAATTGGCAGTTCTTCCGTTAATGGATAGATATCTAATATCCCACCGCGAACACTAAATTCTCCAGGTGCCTCTACCATAGATTTACGTTCATATCCCATGGTCGTTAACACATGAAGCAATTCATCAAGATCAATTTCTTGCCCCATGTTTAATTCAATTTGCTGTTTCTTCCACATCTCTTTTGTTGGTAGAAAACGACGTAAACCTGCAACAGGAGCCACAATAATTCCCTTTTCCCCAGCTGCTAAGCGGTTCAATACTTCAATGCGCTGCGCCTTCAGTTCTGGACTTGCAACACCGATTTCTGATGCAATCGATTCATTGACAGGATATAACCAAACATTCTGCTCTCCAATTAATGAAACTAAATCTTCATATACTTTTTGCGCTTGATATAAATTATGTGTTATGACAAGCTGTGACTGCTGTGTTTTTTTATATAAACTAGCCATTAACAATGAACGAGAAGACGTTGCCATCCCCGAGATAAGCTGTTCTTTTAATCCTTCTTGTAACCCATCTATAATCGTTCCTATTTCTTTATTTTCGTAAAACTGCTCTAGTAAACCTATCATTTTTCAAGACTCCTCTCAACATAAAGAGCAAGCTATTATATTTTATGCAAATATTTTGGAAAAAGAAAACAGAAAAATGCTTTGGACAAGCCAAAGCGAAAACATTGCATCCCATCCTCTATAAGCAATAAGCCTTCCATCTCCATATTTAGAAAAAAGGAGGATAGAAGTTTACCTATAATCGTTCAACTAACTATCAGTGGGAAAAACATACTCTGATAGAAATTTCATTTTTATTGTAAGAACAGTTCATATTCATAGTACTCAGGATAGGATGCGAGCGTTTTTTGACACGATTCACAAATTGTTTTTATATATATATTTCCGTTTTCATCAAAATGAATCATTTCTAATCGCTCTTGCTCTGTTAGTTGACCCAATACAAAGCCATATACTTTTTCTGCTGCAATACTACCTATCTTACATCCACAATGTCTGCAGTGATAATGTCCGTCCATAAATTCCTCCTAGCCGTACAATTACTACTATTATGGATATAAGTACAAGAAAATATTCCATTTCCAAAACGTTAGTTATTAAAAGTATTCATAACTTGTAAAAATGGAGTTTTCAGCCATTCTTCACATGCACCTGCACTTTTTTCAATTGCTCGCTCTACCTCTGGCATCTCATCTACTGTAAAACGACCTAAAACATAATCGACTACCTTCATCCCATTTTTAGGACGATCGATCCCCATACGAATACGTTGAAATTCCTGTGTCCCTAAATGTGCAATTGTTGATTTTACACCATTATGACCACCAGCACTACCTTTCATACGAAGACGTAATTTCCCAACCGGAATATCTAAATCATCGTACATCACTACAAAATCTTCAATATCAATTTTATAGTAATCCATAAGTGGACGAATACTTTCTCCAGATAAATTCATATATGTAAGGGGCTTTAATAAAATAACTTTTTCTCCATTCACAAAACCCGCACCAAATAACCCTTTAAATTTCTGTTCATTTAACGGTATATTCCAACGTTTAGACAATTCATCGATAGCCATGAACCCAATGTTATGCCTTGTTAATTCATATTCTCTCCCTGGGTTACCAAGTCCTACTATTAATTTCATTGTAACACCACTTTCTTTTTTCGATACGAAAAGACGTAACCAAAATTGGTTACGTCTCATTCTATCCAATTAATTAAATAGTACACTTACAGATTCTTCTTCGTAAACACGAATAATTGCTTCTCCAATTAATGGAGCAACAGAAAGTTCTTGTACTTTATCAATTTTCTTCTCTTCTGGTAATACGATAGAGTTTGTTACAACTAACTCTTTAATGTTTGAATTTTGAATACGTTCAATTGCTGGACCAGATAAAACTGGATGTGTACAGCAAGCATATACTTCAGAAGCACCGTTCTCTACAAGAGCGTTTGCTGCTAATGTAATTGTACCAGCTGTATCAATGATGTCATCAATTAAAATTGCTGTTTTACCTTCGATATTACCTACGATATTCATTACTTCTGCTACGTTTGGACGCGGACGGCGTTTATCGATAATAGCGATTGGTGCTTTTAAACGATCTGCCATTTTTCTCGCGCGCGTTACACCACCGTGGTCAGGAGATACAATTACGATATCCTTAAGACCTTTCTTCTCAAAATAATCAGAAAGAATAGGTACACCCATTAAATGGTCGATTGGAATATCAAAGAATCCTTGAATTTGTGGAGCATGTAAATCTAGAGTAATTACACGGGTAGCACCCGCTGTTTCAAGTAAGTTTGCAACAAGCTTCGCTGTAATCGGCTCACGAGAACGCGCTTTACGATCTTGACGTGCATAGCCATAGTAAGGAATAACAATGTTAATTGTTTTCGCAGATGCACGTTTTAACGCATCAATCATAATAAGCAATTCCATAATATGCTCGTTTACTGGGAAGCTTGTAGATTGGATGATAAATACATCGCAACCACGAATACTTTCTTCAATGTTAATTTGAATTTCTCCATCACTAAAACGTGCAACAGAACATTTTCCTAATTCTACTCCAATGTGCTTTGCAATTTGCTCAGCGAGCGCCTTGTTAGAGTTTAAAGAAAACACTTTCAAATTAGAATTTAGATATTGATTCGACATCTAGATTAACCCTCCACATTATGATTTTTTCTTGTTCAGCAATTGAGAAACATAGTCTTCTTTGTTAACTTGACGTGCACGTGCAATTGATAATGCTTTTGATGGAACATGCTCTGTAATTGTAGAACCTGCCGCAACATAAGCACCATCTTCAACTGTTACAGGAGCAACAAGGTTTGAATTACAACCAATAAATACGCCATCTCCGATAACCGTTTTAAATTTATTCTTGCCATCGTAGTTCACCGTAATTGAACCACACCCAAGATTCACGTCTTCTCCAACTTGTGCATCCCCGATATAACTTAAGTGTGAAGCTTTACTTCTATTACCAAAGACAGTCTTTTTAATTTCTACGAAGTTTCCAACACGTACTTCATTACCAATAACAGATTGCGGACGGATATGAGCGAACGGCCCAATTGCAACATCAATACCAATCTTACTATCATGAACTGTAGATTGGCGAATTGTTGTATTATCTCCCACTTCACTATCACGGATTACTGTATGCGGTCCAACTTCACAATTTGACCCAATAACAGTATAACCTTCAATAATTGTCCCCGGATAAATAACCGTATCATTACCGATTTTTGCATCGACAGAAATATACGTGTTGTTCGGATCAATAATTGTAACACCATTCACCATGTGTTTACGGTTAATACGTTTTTTCATAATGTCTTCCGCTTGCGATAGAGCGACTCTGTCGTTAACTCCTAACGTTTCATCAAAATGCTCCGTTTGATAGGCAGATACAATATGACCTTCATTTTTCAAAATCTCAATTACATCTGGAAGGTAATATTCCCCTTGCACATTTTCATTAGAAACTTTAGAAAGAGAAGCAAATAGCGCTTTATTATCAAAACAATACGTACCTGTATTAATTTCTTTAATAGCTCGTTCTTCTTCGTTTGCATCTTTATGTTCGACAATTTTTTCAACGTGACCATTTTCATTACGAACAATTCGTCCATAACCAGCAGGTTCCTCAATGCAGGCTGTTAGTACCGTTGCCTTTGCACCTGCTTCTCCATGCTGTTTTAACAAAGCTTCCATTGTTTCCGCTGTAATAAGAGGCGTATCACCACAAATTACTAATGTTGTTCCTTCTTCATTACCCAGTGCATCAGCTGCTTGCATAACGGCATGTGCTGTTCCTAGCTGCTCTGTTTGTAATGCAAATTCACTTGCACTTCCTAATTGATCTTGTACCTTTTCAGCGCCGTGTCCAACAACCGTAACAAGCTTCTGTACTTCTAGCTGAGAGACTTGATCAACTACATGCTGTACCATCGGTTTCCCACATACAGGATGAAGCACTTTGTATAGACTTGACTTCATACGCGTACCTTTTCCTGCAGCAAGGATCACTGCAAATCTTTTTGACATATAGACCCTCCATCGCAACCTATTTATCCATTAAAGATATTATCTTAAATAATTATATATTTCAAGAAACACTGCATAACTATTAAATTTTACCATAACTTTTATGTAATGTTTTAGTATTTAGTATCTTTTTTTATGAAATAAGCTATACTATTTCTTTTTAAGGGGAGATTGAAGAAGAAAGTATATAAAGGGAAGCTTCCATCGTCGGGAGTCTTACTACCCGCGAATAGTGGGATAAACAAAAACAAACTCCCGTAAATACTTACAGGAGTTTGCCAAAATTATAGAGCCCTTATTATAGAGCTCTTCTTCTTCGAATTTTACGAAGCTCCAGCTTCTTCAAACTCAACTTCTTCTAACTCGCCTAAACGGTGATACTCAGTTAAAACCGCATCTTGAATTTTAGAACGAGTATTAGAATTAATTGGATGAGCAATATCACGGAACTCTCCATCTGGAGTACGTTTACTTGGCATTGCTACAAATAACCCATTATTGCCATCAATTACACGAATATCATGAACAACAAACTCATGGTCTAGTGTAATAGAAGCAATCGCTCTCATGCGGCCTTCTGTGTTTACGCGGCGTAATCTTACGTCAGTCACTTCCATCTTGTGTTCACCACCCTTTTTCTAAATAAGCGATATATTTCTATAAATTCCACAAATTTTCTATTTTTCCTTCAATTTTTTAAAAATTTTTAAGATAAAAATTTTTATTTTAATTGAATATAAAAATAAACGGACGTTGTCGCTTACAAATTCTTACTTCACAAGGGCAATGACTTCAATTTCAACCGATACATCTTTCGGTAATTTTGCTACCTGTACACAAGAACGTGCTGGTTTATGTACAGAAAAATATGTACTATATACTTCATTTACCGCATCAAAATCATTCATATCTTTTAAAAATACAGTTGTTTTTACAACTGTTTCAAACGATGCTCCAGCTTCTGTTAATACTGCCTGTAAATTTCGAAACACTTGCTCTGTTTGTTCCTTTACATCTCCAGTCAAAAGTTCACCAGCTACTGTTAAAGGAATTTGTCCAGAACTGTAAAACATATTATTTACAATCATACCTTGTGAATATGGGCCGATCGCCTGTGGTGCTTCATTTGTTTGAACTACTTTCATCGTTTTTCACCCTTTAATATTTTTTATCCCACTTTCGTAAACTACTCCCCATAGGGGAACTGCAGTTTTAGCAGGCGGTAAGCCCCCCAGAATTGGGAGCCTACCGTCTACTAAAACCCATCGATTGCAATCGATCAAGAATCCCCAGAATAAAAAAATTAGGTGAGAGCTTATTATCAATAAGAATGAACTATCCTTATTGATAATAGTTTCACTTTACAAAAAAAGATAAAGCAGTTGCTTTATCTTTTCTCTACTCTAGCGAACAACATCTTCGTTAAATCAATCTATTGAGAAGGTTGTTTCTTCCGCTACTCGCAACCCGATTGGTAAGAACTTTTCATCAGTGAGGGCTAAAAACCCTCTACTGATGAAAGTTTCACTTTATCTTACTCAGTTTCTCCAATCATGTCAGCAAACGGACTTAAAGAGTAATTTCCTTTTTCCACTTGAATCGTCTTTTCTTTCACATCTACTTCAGACAAACGAATTAACGAAACAAAGTCATCAACAAGTCTTTCCTCAATATCACTTGATTCCACTAAAACACCAATACCTACTACATTTGCATTAAATTCCTCAAGCATGCTCATCATACCTTGCACAGTTCCGCCAGCTTTCATAAAATCATCGATGATTAATACATTTGCGCCTTCTGGAAGGCTGCGCTTTGCTAATGTCATCGTTTGAATACGCTTAGAAGAACCTGATACATAATTAATACTTACTGTTGGGCCTTCTGTTACTTTATTATCTTTTCTAGCAATCACAACCGGAACATCTAAGTAATTGGCTACTGCATATGCCAAGGGAATCCCTTTCGTTGCAACTGTCATAACAGCATCAATTGGCTGTCTCGCAAATACAGAAGCAAAGAGTCGCCCTGCGCCATTAATATAGCGTGGGTTACTTAAAAGGTCCGTCATATATAAATAACCGCCTGGAAGAATACGATCAGGATTCTCAAATAATTTGCAAAGCTCATTAATAATTTGCGTTGCTTCCTCCTGGCTTATATATGGGATATATTTCACTCCTCCTGCTGCACCTGGTACCGTTTGTAATGTGCCGACTCCTTGTTGTTCAAACGTTTGTTTAATAATGACTAAATCTTCACTAATAGAAGATTTAGCAGATTGATACCGTTGAGCAAAAAAAGTGAGAGAAACTAACTGACGAGGATTCTGAAGCAAATAATAAGTCATATCGACCAACCTTGTACTTCGTCTGATTTTCACGCTCTCACCTCAAATTACGAATATTTTAAACAAATCATAACTTATTATACGTCTTTATTCAAGACTTTCTCGTTCTCCTAATAAACGTACTGCATATACTTGATCACAAAATCCTTTTAATCCGTTATAAATACGGTGCATGCGTGAATCATGACGAACTAGACCAAAAACCGTTGGCCCACTACCACTCATTAAAACTGCATCTGCACCAAAACGTTTCATCTGTGCTTTAATATGTGCAACTTCAGGATGCATTGAAAATGTTACATCTTCTAATACATTACCGACTGTATGACAAATTCCTTCGTAGTCACCATTTTGAATCACTTCCACCATACGATCTACATTTGGGTGTGTTACACGATCTAATCGTAAATTTCCATATACATCCGCTGTTGATACACCAATATGTGGCTTTGCCAAAATAACCCAGAAAGAAGGCGGTGTCTTAATATGTTCAATTTTCTCTCCACGGCCTGTTGCAATGGCAGTCCCACCATATACACAAAATGATACATCTGATCCAATTTCGGCACCTAATTCTGCAAGTTCATCAATTGTAAGTCCAAGATTCCATAATTTATTCAAACCTCGTAATGCTGCAGCCGCATCGCTGCTTCCACCTGCTAGTCCCGCTGCAACTGGAATCGTTTTTTCAATTGCAATGGATACTCCTCTTTTTACTTGAAAGCGTTCCTTTAACAGCTTTGCCGCTTGATAAGCTAAATTTCTTTGGTCGTCTGGGACATAGCGATTATGAGATACGATTTCAATCCGGTCTTCAGATAAATCTGTTAGTTCTAACCGATCTGCTAAATCAATTGTTGTCATAATCATTTTAACTTCATGATAACCGTCCGGCCTTTTTCCTAGTACATCTAACGACAAATTAATTTTTGCTGGTGCTTTAACTAGTAGCTTCAATCTATTCACCTACTCTATGTACTCAATCTTTTATCGTTTATTTTACCATAAATTTATAGTAGAACGATGACACTTCCCTAATTATAACGAAAAGCATCAAGAATGAAACTACTTATACCACTTTTTCGCGTGCAAAAAGCCGAGGAGCATCTCCTCGGCCACCGTAGCATAGAAGTATCTTACCGTTACTGGTTTTGTTTCATCAATTGCTGCTCTGCAATTTCAATTGCACGCTTGACCATGTTACCAGCATCTTTCGCACGAATTCCGCCCCATCCCTCTTTTTGCACAACATCATAAAATCCAAGTTCTTTCGCAAGCTCTTCTTTAAATTGATTTGACATGACTCCTCTTCGTCTACTCAATGCAAGCCCCCCTTTATAGCTACGGTACATTTAGTATGTGACACTGCCACTTTCTTCAATTCCGGAAAATATATGTAATCAAACAAAGACCATTTTTAAACAGACTGTTCCCCTAACATGACCTCATTATCTTGCGCATCATAAAATGTAAGCTCAACTGTTTCTGTTAATACGTCTGCATAACTGTAAGAAACACGCTGAAATGTATCTTCTTGTTGGTCAAGTTGAACTACAAAAACAGAACGGTATGTTTCTGCTAACACACCAGATCGTTCTATCGTTTTTCTTCGTCCACTATTCGCTTTTAGCATAAGCCTCTGACCAAGATGATGGTCCAGTGCACTTTTGATTTCGTCTAAACGTTTCGACATATCGTGCTACACCTCGCTGTAATTGGGATGGAAAGTATAAAAATATAAATCATATATGTATAGTCTGTACGTTCTTATACTTTTTTATCCAAATTTCCAAAAGCAAGCATATGAAAAGCAAGGCAAATGCTTACCTTGCTCACTCGTCATAATATTGAAAAGGCAATCCCGTTCGCAAAATCCCTTTCGTTTCAATTCCGCCAAGCCCCTTCTCACCAGTTACTGTATTGCGTATGACATCCCATACATTGACCCGTTCCATAAAAGAAGTAAAGCTCACTTTTGCTACAACATATACCGGATCTAACGCATGAATATTAATACGAGACGGCGAACTTGCAAAATTGGCTCCGGCTCGAATAAGGGCTTCAAAATGCGATTGACACGCCCCAGCAAAAATAACAGGATGATCTAATGAGGGGTACTTCTTTCGTACTGTACGTACAGCCTGTACAAAGTGCTTAGAATGACGATAAGCTGCTAAATCTCCCATTTCCCCTTTTGACTTTGTATAGGCATCATGCCCAGTAATTACTAAGATATCAGGACGAACATGTTCAATTAAATCTAGAACCTTCTCGTGCATCTCTGTTTCTTTACAATGAATACCCTGTACTGGCACACCGATTTTCGTATATAAATCTAAACATTTTCTTAAATATAAAGGATCCCCGTCAAGGTGAAGCACTTTTCCTGGCATTTGAAAGTAATTTACTTCATTTGTATAACCACCTGTTGATTGATATTCATTACGTTGCCTCATTAATACGTAATCCTGTTGGAATAAACGATATGTCTTTTCCATTGTTTCTCGTTCCTGCTTTACCCTTTTCGTATAATCCCGTTGATCAACAAGAACTAAATCTTCTATTGGTGCATCTGCTACGAGCCGAAATTCTTCCCCAAACAAAATTGCTATCGTATCTTTTATTTCTGTTACTCGAAAAAGAAGATCGCGCTGATAAGACTTTCTCTCCACTAAATCTCCAACGTGTACAGCCATTCTTCTACCTCCAAACTCGTAGGGACATATAACTCACTACGTTCTTTTGTAGCCTATGAACTTATAGAAAAAAGGGTGACAAAAAAGGCAGCTCAGAACGAGCTACCTTTTACATTTTATATGAAAATAAAGCGTTACTTAGCTTTGCAAACTCTTCAATTGATAATGTTTCTCCTCTTCGTTTCGGATCAATTTCAACTTCTGCTAATATACGCTCAAGTAATATTTTATCCTTTGGAAAACCATTTAAGTTATTAGATAAGTTATTCATTAATGTTTTACGTCGCTGCGCAAAGCTAGCTCTCACCACTTCAAAGAAGAATGTTTCATCCTTTACCTCTACAAGTGGCTTTGGACGTCTTAATAAACGAATAACTGCTGAATCTACATTTGGCTGTGGTACAAATACTGTACGCGGAACCGTCATCACTGTTTCAGGTTCTGTATAATATTGAATGGCAATTGATAATGAACCATAATCTTTTGTTCCTGGACGAGCTGCTAAACGATCAGCTACTTCTTTTTGCATCATGACCACAAAACCACGCACTGGTAATTGCTCTTCTAATAACTTAAATAAAATTGGCGTTGTTACATAGTATGGCAAGTTTGCTACTACCATTACATCTTGGACCTCTTCAAAACGCTCTTGAAATACTTCATTTACATCAGCTTTTAAGATGTCCTTATTGATTACCGTTACGTTATTATAAGGCGCTAATGTCTCTTCCAAAATAGGTAAAAGACGTTGATCAATTTCAAACGCTACAACTTTCTTAGCGCGTTTTGCCAATTGCTCTGTTAACGCTCCAATACCAGGCCCAATCTCAATTGCCCCACTCTCAGATCCAATTTCTGCGTAATCCACAATACGATTTAACACATTTGTATCAATTAAAAAGTTTTGCCCTAAACTCTTTTTAAATGAAAATCCATACTTTTCAACAATATCTTTCGTCCGATTTGGTGTTGCGATATCTTTCATTTCTTTTCCTCCTGTAATACTTGCTCATACGCTTTTGCAAAATCCTGCTTTGAAATCTGGAACATTTGCAAACGTTTATGTAACTGTTTTGCATTTGTATAACCGATCTTTAATAGCTTACCCATTCGTTCTCTGCGACTTTTTGCTTTTTCTCCGCCAACGAGTCCGGCTTCTACTAAGTCAATCCAATCAATTTCGCTCGTGTATGCTTCCATCTCCCCGTGTAAATTTTCTAAAGCACGTCGAATAGATTCATTAGAAGCATGCTCAATTCCCACACCCTTCTTCCGCTTCGCTAATGCTTCTTCTTTCGGTAAGAAGGCGTGTTTACACCCTGGTACTTTCTCAGAAATAATTTTACGAATACGCTCTCCTGGGTAATCGGGATCTGTAAAAATAATCACACCTCGTGTTTGCTGCGCCAATTTCACCTGTTCAATAACATGATCTCCAATCGCTGAACCGTTCGTTTCAATTGTATCTGCATCTACTGCATGCTTAACGGCAACCGTATCATCCTTACCTTCTACAACAATTATTTCTTTAATCTTCATAACTTCCTCCACACTCATTTCACATCTCTAATTAGTAAAACAAAAAAACGCCTACTTTTCCATTATTATTTTCCTATTAATACAATTTAAAAAGCAGAGGAGAAAAAATCCCTCTGCTTACAATATTATTGTAACACTTTAATTTTCACCTGTTTTCTTCCCCAAGAGTATGCTTGTGATTCCGTTGGCATAAGAACATCGATACGATTTCCTTTAATCGCTCCGCCCGTATCACCAGCAACTGCATATCCGTATCCTTCTACCCATACCCTTGTTCCGAGCGGAATAACGCTTGGATCTACTGCAATTAATTTCATATTGGGATTTGCCATATAATTATAGCCTCCTGCACTTACACCTTCGCAGCCCCCACAGTACGGAGAATATGCTGTTGCTTGTACATAAAATTCTTTGACAGCTACACCTTCTTCACCATCTGAAGTATGCTCTTCTTCTTTTTTTGTACCAACAGCTACAATACGATTTTTCACTTCTTGCACCACTTCTTCTTTCTGTAAGTCTCTTGAGACTTCATTTCCGTCCTCTTTTACAACTTCAAATATTTTCTTCCTTTTTCCTTCTATTCCCTCTTGAATCACTTTTTCAGTTCCCGTTAAGAGTGAAGAATCTTCTTGTCTTACTTCCGTAAAGGGAATTGGTTCTTCCACTGCATCGCTGACTTTTTCTACTCGAGTTACCTTGACCTTCATATTTCGTTGCATCACTTCCTGCAAAGCGGGTTCCACTTTATCTATTTCACTTAGTGACACTTGTCGTTCTTTCAAAAAGTCAGCGACAGTAGTCGAAGTTGACCATACTTGCTGCTCTTGACCGCTAACAGTTAACGTAACCGGGAATGCTTTTTGAATCATGACTTTTTTCGTACCCTCTAAATCTGTATGCAAACTAGGATATATTTTATCATGTTCATTAATTTCAATATGTTCTTCTACTAACAAATCTTTTACTGTCTTTGCTGTTGATTGTACTTGTTTCTCTTTCCCATCGACCATAATCATAAATGGCCTTGCTTTTTCTACATTCACCTTCATTTCACCCTTAATGTTTGTAGAAAGTGCTGGATATATATGATCTTTTTCTGTTACTTGAATCCCCTCGTCTTGTAACAATTCGCTTACAGTATTTGCATGCGTATAAATTTCTTGTTTCTTTCCATCTACTTCAATAATAATTTTATCCGTTGTCCCTGCATAAGCTACGGTCCCAACAGACCCTGAAATGATTAATGCACTCGTAAATTTTACTGCTAATTTTTTGCTCGCTTCTAACCTGGATAATAAATTCCTTGCATTTACAATCACAATAAAGTGCCCCCTTTGTCCCTGTCTAGATCAGAATTACTGAATCTCATTCTCCTACTATTTCAAGTAGTATTACTCATCTGAAGGTAAACATAGGTGAAGGAAGAAAAAGTGAGAGGAGGGATTCCTCCTCTACTTCTCATTATTGAATGCCGAATAGTCTTTTTGCATTTTCTGTTGTTTTTACCGCTACTTCTTCATAAGATAATCCTTTTAATTTTGCAATTTCCTCCGCAACAAGCTTTACGTAGCTCGGTTCATTTCGTTTTCCACGAAACGGATGAGGAGTTAAATACGGACAATCTGTTTCGATTAAAAGTTGTTCCATTGGAATTTCCATCGCAACTTCTTTTGGTTTCTTTGCATTTTTAAAAGTTACTGGCCCACCTAATGAAATAAGGAAATTCATATCAATACACTGTTTTGCGACTTCAACACTACCGCTAAAACAATGCATAATTCCTCCTACTTCAAATGCGTTTTCCTCTTTTAAAATATCTACGATGTCTTGCGTTGCGTCGCGATTATGTATGATGATTGGTAATTTCACCTTTCTCGCTAGTCTAATCTGTTTACGAAATACTTCCTTTTGCACATCTTCCGGAGATTTGTCCCAGTGATAATCTAAGCCCATTTCACCAAGTGCAACAACTTTTGGATGATTTGCTAACTCTTCTAACCATTTTAGGTGCTCTTCTGTCATATCAATTGCATCAACAGGATGCCAACCAACAGCTGCATAAATAAAGTCATATGTTTCTGCTAATTCGATTGCCTTTTTGATTGTCACTTCATCAAAACCAACTACAACTGTATAAGAAACACCAGCTTCTTTCATTCTTGCAATTACTTCCTGTAAATCCTCTTCAAATTGCTCTGCATTTAAATGTGAATGTGTATCAAACAACATAACAATAACTCCTTTTATTTGAAATAAATTCTATCATAGGTAAAAATTACTTTCCTAACAACGTAATAACAACCATATTACAATTTTGATACAAAAAAGGAAATTTTAGAAAGATTTTCGACAAGAAAAAAGATGTTTCACAAATGTTACACGTGAAACATCTCTCATTTTGTCGTTATTACTTAATTTTTGTACCATTTGGTAAGTTTTGATCGACTGTTGCTAACGATAATTTTCCATTTTCTTCGCCTGCCAAAATCATACCTTGTGATAATTCACCACGTAGTTTTACCGGTTTTAAGTTGGTAACACAAATGACCTTTTTCCCTTTTAATTCTTCTGGAGAATAAAATTTAGCAATTCCAGATACAACTTGTCGTTTTTCTGTGCCTAAATCAAGTTGTATCTTTAACAGCTTGTCTGCTTTTTTCACAGGTTCTGCATCTAACACTTCTGCTACACGTAGATCTACTTTAAAGAAATCGTCAATTGTAATTTCTTCTGCCTTTGGCTCCGCTTCTTTCTTCTCTTCTACTTTTGGAGCAGCGCCTTTCATTTGTTCTTTAATATACTCTACTTCTACTTCTACTTCTAAACGCGGGAATACAGGCTGCCCTTTCGCAACTTTTGTGCCAGTTGGAATGCAACCAATTGTAGAAAGGCTGTTCCAAGTTTTATATTCTTCATCTGTAATCCCAATTTGTTCAAAGATTTTTCCTGGTGTTTCTGTTAAAAATGGCATTAACATAATCGCTGTTTGTCGAAGTGCTTCTGCAAGATGCGCCATAACAGAAGCGAGTTTCTCACGATCACTTTCATCTTTTGCTAATACCCAAGGTTGTGTTTCATCTATATATTTATTTGTACGGCTAACAAATTGCCAAATTGTGCTTAGTGCTACCGAAAACTCCATGTTTTCCATTGAAGCTTCTACTTTTTGCAGTGTATCTTTTGCAAATGTTACTAAAGTTTCATCAAATTCTGTTACATTTGCTTTGTAGGCTGGAATTTCCCCACCAAAATATTTATCAATCATTGCTACTGTACGATTTAATAAATTTCCTAAATCATTCGCAAGATCGAAGTTAATACGCTCAACAAATCCCTCTGGTGTAAATACACCATCTGATCCAAATGGTACCTCACGAAGTAGGTAGTAACGAAGTGCATCTAAACCGTAACGATTAATTAATGTGACAGGATCTACTACATTTCCTTTTGATTTACTCATTTTTCCGTCTTTCATTAAAATCCAACCATGTGCAAATACTTTTTTCGGAAGTGGTAAATCAAGAGCCATTAAAATAATTGGCCAATAAATTGTATGGAAACGAACAATTTCTTTTCCTACTAAATGAACATCTGCTGGCCAATATTTTTTATACTTTTCTTCATTCGCTGTTCCGTAACCTAATGCCGTAATATAGTTAGATAATGCATCTACCCACACGTAAATAACATGCTTCGGATTACCCGGTACACGAACACCCCAGTCAAAAGAAGTACGAGAAACAGCTAAATCTTCTAATCCTGGTTTAATAAAATTATTAATCATTTCATTTTTGCGTGATTCTGGTTGAATGAAGTGTGGATTATCTTCATAGAACTTTAATAGTCGATCTACATATTTCCCCATTCTAAAGAAATATGATTCTTCACGAACAAGTTCTACTGGATGACCACTATCTGGGCTCTTTCCACCAATTACTTTTCCATTTTCCATCACTGGGTCAACAAGTTGATGCTCTGTATAGAATGTTTCATCTTGTACAGAATACCAACCTTCATATTCATCAAGATAAATATCACCTTGATCAACAAGTTGCTTAAAGATTTTTTCTACAACTTCTTTATGACGATCTTCTGTTGTACGGATAAAATCATCATAAGAAATATCCATTTTTCCCCACAACTCTTTAATTCCTGCTACAATGTTATCAACATACGCTTGTGGTGTAACATTTAATTCTTCTGCTTTCTTTTGAATCTTTTGTCCATGTTCATCAGTGCCTGTTAAATAGTAGACATCATATCCTTGCATACGTTTATAGCGTGCCATTGCATCCCCCGCTACCGTCGTATAAGCATGTCCGATGTGAAGTTTTCCACTTGGATAATAAATCGGAGTGGTAATGTAAAAGGTCTTATTTTCCTCTGTCATTGTTTTGAACCTCCCAAATGACCTCATATGTATTTATAAACAGTATATCAAAAACTTAGGTATAAAGACGAGTGAATGCTCTATATCTTTATCATCTATTACTCATATTAAGAAAAAATATACATTTTAACACTTCGGAATTATCAATAAAATTAAGATAATAAAATAAATCTCTCTATACATCTATTATTTTTTAGTATATATAATAAGTAGATGCGAAAATCTACAAAACTTTTATAAATTTTACAATTAAAGAATTGACGGAAATGTCAATGATTGGTATCATATGTGCATAGGGTATTTTGTCGAAAAATGACGAATTCAAATAGATGTACAAACTTGCAAAATATGAGGAGGAGAAACAAATATGAAATCTACTGGTATCGTTCGTAAAGTTGATGAATTAGGCCGCGTTGTAATTCCAATTGAATTACGCCGCACACTAGGTATTGCAGAAAAGGATGCTCTTGAAATCTACGTTGATGACGAGAAAATTATCTTAAAAAAATATAAGCCAAACATGACTTGCCAAGTAACTGGTGAAGTTTCTGATAGTAACCTTTCATTAGCTGAAGGTAAAATCATTTTAAGCCCAGAAGGCGCAGAGCAAATCTTAAAAGAATTACAACAATTTATCGCAGCAGCAAAATAAAGCTTCTCTAATAGAGAAGCTTTTATTTTTTAAACATGGTATGCTTGATATACATCTCGTTTCGACATATTTCGATCTTTTGCAACTATTTTAATTGCTTCTTTAGAAGAAAGACCTTTCTCCTCTATGTAGTATTCAACATGTCCCTCAACAGTTAACGTTTCCCACCACGCTTCTTCATCTACAGCTTCTTCCGTAGAACCTTCTACTAGAACACAAAACTCTCCGCGCACTTCATTTTCCTTTGCCCAATGAATGACTTCCTCTAAGGAACCACGAATAAATTCTTCAAATTTCTTCGTAAGCTCACGACACAATACAACATTTCTATTCCCTAACACATCTTTCATAGAAATTAATGTTTCTCCTAATCGATGTGGCGCTTCGTAAAACATCATTGTATTTGGAATATAGCGTAACTTCTCTAATTCTGCTTTACGCTCTTTTTTATGTCTCTGTAAAAATCCATAGAAATAAAAGTGCTTTGTCTCTAATCCAGAGGCAATTAATGCTGTAAGCGCAGCATTTGGACCAGGAAGGGGCACAACTGAATACTGCTGCTCTACTGCTTGTACAACGATGTCATAACCAGGATCCGAAATACATGGCATACCTGCATCACTGACAATTGCTACCGTTTTTCCTTGTTCTAACATATCTAAAATTTTTCGACCGCTCACTTCTTTATTATGCTCATGATAACTCATTACCGGTGTTTCAATTTCAAAATAATTACATAGTTTTTTCGTTTGCCTTGTATCCTCTGCTGCAATAAAGTCCGCTTCTTTTAATATACGAATCGCACGAAATGTCATATCTTCTAAATTTCCAATTGGAGTTGGAACTAAATATAATGTTCCTCTCTCATTCATTTGAAAGCTTTTTTGCTGCCACATAATAGTCTCCTTTTTGTATATACTCATCTTTTTGTTTCCGTTTTAACTGCTTAAAACGATATTCTGCCTGCATTGCAGTCCTTTTTTCTTCATAAGTTTCAAAGTATTTTAACCTAACAGGACGCCTTGCTCTTGTATAGCGTGCTCCTTTTCCGCTATTATGAGCTTCAATTCGCTTCTCTAAATGGTTTGTATATCCCGCATAGTAGCTCCCATCAGCACATTCAACAACATAAAAATAATGCTTATTCTGCTCCATATAAAATCGCGTTCATTTCTTTCGTATATTCGTTATTATCTTCATATACAAAAAGAGGCGGCAAAATTTTCAAATCAGCATTCCCATCTTTAATACCTTCAATTAATAACGTATTGGCTTCTTTACCTACTTTTGGATATACAAATTGGAGGCGTTTTGGTTCAATTTTATATTTTCTCATAAGCGTTACAATATCAAGTAAACGACCAGGACGATGTACAAAAGCCACTTTTCCCCCTTGCTTAACAAGTTGGCTGCTAACACGTACAACGTCTTCTAACGTACACATAATTTCGTGACGAGCAATCGCTAAATGCTCATTAAAATTTTGTTCAGAAGGTTTTGGTGTTTGAAAGTATGGTGGATTGCATGTAACAACATCAAACTGATGTCGCCCTATTTGCTCTGGCATATGCTTTAAATCACCATGAATAAGCTGTATTCTCTCTTCTAAATCATTATATTGAACACTTCTAACACCCATGTTGTAAATACGCTCTTGTATTTCAACTCCCGTAATCTTCCCTTTCGTACGGGAACTTAATAAAAGAGGAATCACTGCATTTCCTGTGCACAAATCTAATATATTCCCTTTCTGAATTGGCATCCACGCAAAGTTTGCTAATAATACTGCATCTAATGAAAAATTAAATACTGACGGACTTTGAATAATTTTCATATCTTTTGATAGTAAATAATCTAAACGTTCATCTCCATACAATTGCATATATTTCTTTCCTTCCTCATCATTCAAGCTTATTTTAACAGACGTTAAGACAATCTATGCTATGTTCATAACAGTCTAATCTGTTTTACTTATATTTTGGTTATATGTACAAAAAATTACCTTTCCAATTTATTGGAAAGGTAATTTTATTTTTTATTTAAAAAGGATAAACAGAATAAACAATCCCCTTCTTTACGTACACTTCCATAATGCAAATTACAAATATGAAAACCCTCTTGATACAGGCGTGCCAAATTATCATATCCTTCACCGATATCTATTTTAGGCTTTATCTCTTTTCGTTTATTCGACTTTTGTTTCTGCTTATTCTGAATTTCTTCAAAACGATTTCGCAAATTTTCATTTTCCATTTTAATATGTTGGTTTTCTTCAAGTAGCTCTGCGAGATGCTGCTTTAGCTCTCCCAACTGTTTATAGAGATATCCAATTTGCTCTTCCATACTGGAAACCGCTGCAAAAATATCTTTTTTCTCCACAAGCACCCACCTCATTAATCTGTGGTTTGACTCGAAACGACCCCTTTATTTATTAATTCATCTAACGTATATTCTACTATCCGTTCCTTGTCTACTAATTCCACTTGAATTAATCTTTCTAAAATATTTAACCCGATTACACGACCAAGACCATGCGGTGTTTGTATTTTTTCATCTAAATCTGGAAGCTGCTCTTTTGCTGCTTCATATTCATCATTTTCATACTTTAAACAACACATCAGTCGACCACATAACCCAGAGATTTTCGCAGGATTTAATGATAAATTTTGATCTTTTGCCATTTTAATGGATACAGGTTCAAAATCCCCTAAAAAAGTAGAACAGCACAGCATTCGGCCGCATGGACCAATACCGCCAAGCATTTTTGCTTCATCACGAACACCAATCTGTCTTAACTCGATTCTTGTCCGAAAAATAGCGGCTAAGTCTTTTACAAGCTCACGAAAATCAATACGACCATCCGCTGTAAAATAAAAAATAACCTTATTGCGATCAAATGTATATTCCACGTCAACAAGTTTCATATCAAGATCATGCTCGACTACTTTTTGCTGACAAACTTGATACGCTTCTTTTGCTGCACGTTTATTTTCCTCAACAATTGTACGATCATTTTCATCTGCGATACGAATGACTTTCTTTAATGGGAGTACAACATCATTTTCATCGACTTGTTTCTTCGTGATGACAACTTTCCCATATTCAATTCCCCGTACTGTTTCCACGATCGCAAATTCATTTTCTGAGATATCAAATTGATTTGGGTCAAAGTAATACACTTTTCCGGCCTTCTTAAAACGAACACCTACTACATCATACAAACGGTCATCCCTCCTGTAACCGCAACACTAACTGTTCGAACACAAGCTGCGCATTTACATTAGCGTTGATTCTATTTTTTGCTTCTAATATATTGAAAAGAGCCGATACAATGCGCTTTTGAGAATAGGAAAAAGATTGGAATAACCCTTTTTGGTCTTGAAAAACTAGACGATCTTCTTCTCCCAATTGAACATATAATAAATCCTTATAAATAAGGAGCAACATATCTAATCCTAACTGTAATTGTTCTTTCTCTCCAAAATGCTTCACCCACTTCTCCTGTACAAAAAAAAGAGACGTGGTATCTTTCTCTAGGGCTTCACATAATTTTATCACTAAAGTTCGTGCTTGTGCAAACCATTCATCACCACAAAACGATAACGCCTCATCAAAACTATTTGTAAGTTCAGCCGCAAGATTCCCTAAAGAAAAACTTACTTCTTCCCTTTGTAACCGATTTACCAGAGCATCTTTTGGAAGAGAGCGAAATGTAACAATTTGACATCGTGATAAAATGGTACTTAAAATTTGATGACTTTGCTCCGTTAATAAAATAGCTGTTGTATCACCGCTCGGTTCTTCTAAAAATTTAAGCAATGTATTCGCGGCGTTTGTCGTCATCTTATCTGCATGCTCAATAATATATATTTTTTTAGTTGCTTCTAGACCGGTTTTAGAAAACTCTTCTTGTAATTCGTGAATTTGCTGTTTCTTAATTGATAGCCCATCTGGTGTAACCGTATATACGTTTGGGTGATTACCCGAATGAATACGTCGGCAATTCGTACATGTATGACAAGGTTCTACTCCATTTCGCTGCAAACAAAGAAAACTTTTCGCCATTTGCATAGCTGTTTCAAGCTTCCCTGTTCCTTTTGGCCCTTCTAACAAATAAGCGTGGGATATACGCTCTTTTGCAATACTATTCATTAACATTTTTACAACAATGGGTTGTATAAGAGACAGTTGTTCCCACGTCTTCGTCATGTTTCATACCTCACTTTTTATACTTTCTTCTATTATAACAACTTTTGTTCAATAAGCTGAGTAACTTCTTCTACAACAGCTTCCATTGGTTGATCTGCATTTACAACGACGATGCGATCCGCAAATCGATCTACTAATTGTAAATATCCTTCACGAACACGTTTATGAAACTCCATACTTTCTAAATCTAAACGGTTTACTTCTCTATTATCATCTTTTCTAATACGTGCTAAGCCAACCTCTGGATCAATATCTAAATAGATTGTAATATCCGGCATACAATCTTCTGTCGCAAAACGATTAATTTCAAACACCTTGTCGACACCAAGACCTCTTGCATATCCTTGATAAGCAAGGGAGCTATCAATAAAACGATCACATATTACAATATAACTATCTTCTAAGGCTGGCATGACTTTCTCTACTAGATGTTGTCTGCGTGCTGCAGCATATAATAATGCTTCTGTACGTGCTTCCATCATTGTATGCTCTTTTTTATGTAAAATGGTACGAATTTCTTCTGAAATTGTAATACCACCTGGTTCGCGTGTTGCCATTACTTTTTGTTCCTTCTTCTCAAAGTACGGCAATAATTTTGTAATTAATGTAGATTTTCCTGATCCTTCTGGTCCTTCAATTGTTACAAACAATCCCTTCATCTATAAAAACCTCTTTCTCTATATATCATATACAGTAATATTTTTTGTATTTCCTTGAAAACGTGCACCAGTCTCTTCTAAATAAGAAATTTGATTTATATGCTCTAACGTAATTTCTTCTCCATACATAAGCAAAGGAATCCCTGGTGGATACGGTATAATCATCTCGGCCGCAATCATACCTAACGCCTCCTGTAAAGGTACAACTTTTTTCTTATACTTCTCCAACTCCTTATATGTAAACGATAAAGAAGATAAATTTTCTTTATCAGGATAATAAATACACGGCCTAGTATCTTCTACATCATATGAGCATAGTGCACCTTGTAGCCTA
Source organism: Bacillus sp. GB_SG_008 (assembly GCF_052038115.1). Lineage (NCBI taxonomy): Bacteria > Bacillati > Bacillota > Bacilli > Caryophanales > Bacillaceae > Bacillus > Bacillus sp. GB_SG_008. The sequence goes on from NZ_JBPZSK010000015.1 coordinate 48,576, forward strand.
TCAATTACTTTTATATAATCCTCATTTACTTGGAGTGGTAAGATAAGTAAAACATTATAGGGATCTGCCATTTCAACATACATACCGATCTCTTCAAATACACGTTGTAATTCATATCCAGAGAGCTTACAGCGTGTTTGCACTGTTACTTTCAATGCATCTTGTATTGGATACTCTAAAACAGCAAATTGTGGAATACGATTTAATGCTGTACGAATTTGCTGAGTAAATGTAGCAATCTCCTTACAACCTTCTTCTTTTATCTTCGCTAATGCAAAACGGGCTATATCTAATGAAGCCATTATTGGATAAGACGGACTACTAGATTGCAATATATTTAAATAAGAAGAAACCTTTTCTTCATCAACGAGAGTGCTATTTACATGTAAGTATGATCCCATTGTCATTGCTGGTAATGTTTTATGAGCTGAATGAACAACGATATCAGCTCCGTATGCAAGTGCCGATTTTGGAAAAGGCTCTCCAACACAAAAATGCGCTCCATGTGCCTCATCTACCAAAACAGGAATACGATGTGCATGTGCTAATGCAACACTCTTTTCTAAATCTACACCCATACCATAATAATTGGGATGCGTTAAAATAAGAGCTTTCGCTTGTGGATATTGTTGAATTGCAGCTTCAATCACTTCATAAGGAACACCCACTGGTACACCATACTTTTCATCAATCCATGGCTCTAGAAAGACAGGACGTGCCCCAGCTAGTTTAAGACCATTCATAATGGATTTATGAGCATTTCTTTGTACAAGAACCGTATCATGTTCATTACAGCATGCTAACAGCATAGCTAAATTCCCAACGGTTGAACCATTGATTAAAAAATAACTTTTTTGTGCTTCATATAAATCTGCTAATAATTGTTGTGCTTCTTCTATACATTCAAATGGACTATGAAGATCATCAAGTCCAGTAAGCTCTGTTACGTCAATAGAAAGTATATCATGAAAATACTCCTGTGCTTCATCTGGAAAATTCGTTCCACTTTTATGACCTGGAACATGAAAGGATAATGGCTTCTTACTTACAAAGGTCTTTAATGCTTCATATAAGGGCATTTTTCTTTGATCCATACTCACTCTTCCTTATTATTCATTCTCTCTACATTATACCGAGATTTGTACAAAAAAAATAATAGGCAAATATGCCTATTTTCTAACGCGATACTTGTATCTTTCGCAATTGCTGTAAATAAAACATATACTTCGGATTATTTGTACTTGTTTCTATCATTTCTCGCTCACATGATTCACATATAAAACTCGTATACAAATGAATTCCACTATCCTTCTTATGTTCACACACAATACAAATCTCTTCTTTTGTTGTAACGTACCCCATATATTCGCTTATTTATCGTAGTCTATCTAACCATCATTATATAAAACTAGACAAACGATAATTAAGCCTTCCTCCCCTCTATACGAAATGAAACAATACATTTATAAGCGTTAACACTTTTTTAAAATATATACGTCCTTTTACACTTTTAGTGTATGAATCATTTCTAGGCAAAGTGTCTGTCTGAGAAATAGTTGAATCAACCTGCCCTTATAGACGGTACCCCATCTATTTCTTAAGAGTGAATCCTACTACTCGAGAATACCGGGGTAAAAATAAAAAGACGAGTCCAATGACTCGTCTTTCGTTTGCCTGGCAACGTCCTACTCTCACAGGGACAAAGTCCCAACTACCATCGGCGCTAGAGAGC
>NZ_JBPZSK010000016.1:0-21146 GCF_052038115.1 Bacillus sp. GB_SG_008
TGGCTCCGCAGGTAGGACTCGAACCTACGACCGATCGGTTAACAGCCGATAGCTCTACCACTGAGCTACTGCGGAATAAGAAAGACATTTTTCATCTTATAAAAAATCATTTTACAAGTCAAGCACTTCTTACAATATCTTGTAGTGAGCTGACATGTTTATACTATACTGGATTGATTTTTAACTGTCAAGGTGTTTTTTCACCTGCTTCAAACGTCCTTTACACTTTCCGCAAACGTAGCGATTTGTATTTATTCTTCTCCTTCTTATGTATTGGAAGCCACACGATAAACAAACATATACGTATTGTTTTTTCTCTTTCCTCTCATCAGGAATTCTTTTGCAAAAACGCGGCGCATCTACCTTATTCAACAACTCACGAAAATCTCTGTCTCTATGTTGATACCCTTTCCCCATAAGATGTAAATGATAATGACAAAGCTCATGCTTAATTACTGCAATTAATTCCTTTTCTCCATAAGCTTGATAATAATGATAATTTAATTCTATATTGTGTGTCTCTAACATATATCGCCCACCTGTCGTACGTAAACGTTTATTAAATGTCGCTTTATGCAAAAAAGGCCTCGCAAAATATTCTACTGATATTTTCTCCACCAATCTCTGAATATCTATTCCCTGCATCCGCATCTCTCCTACTTATAACTAAAATAAATTCACACGTCTTATCTGTCCCCTGCATACATTAAATAGTACATATACCCATCCTCACTTCTGTAAAAGGAGGGATTCATATGCCAGCATGGCTTCGTAAACAAATGCGGCGTGCTTATTATGAAAAAAACCGATATCAAATCAAATTACTTAACGAATGCTGGTTTTTTTATAAAAAAAAGCAATATCCTTAGTAAATAAAGGGAGCGGAACATCCCTCCACTCCCTTTTCATGTATCCGACACTTAATGGATAGCAGCTCCTATTAGCAAATTAACTCTCAGTGTAGAATGAAGAAAGCCACAATGATTCCTTTTACTTCATCACTCTATTGGTAGCATAGATAAAGCGACGCGTCCTTTTTTCATATCAACCTCATCGACCCACACTTTTACAATTTGTCCGACAGACACGATATCTAATGGATGTTTTACAAACTGCTTACTCATTTTTGAAATATGAACTAATCCATCTTGCTTCACACCAATATCAACAAAAGCACCAAAATCGACAACATTACGAACTGTACCTTCCAATTCCATGCCTCGTTTTAAATCTTCTAGTTTTAAAATACCTTTCTTAAGAAGCGGCTTCGGTAATTCATCACGTAAATCTCGCTCTGGACGAATAAGAGCATCAATAATATCTCGCAAGGTCGGTTCACCAATGTTTGTTTGCTCTGATAATGATGGAATTTCTACTTCTTCTAAACGCTTCTGCAAATGAGGTTGTCCAACATCTGCAATAGATAATCCTAAGCTTTTCAATAACAGCTCTACATTCTTATATTGCTCCGGATGAATACTTGTTCGATCAAGTGGATTTTCACCTTCTAGAACACGTAAAAAACCGATACATTGTTCATATGTCTTTGCACCTAATCGCGGTATATCTTTCAGCTCAGCACGTTTTATAAATTTCCCGCTCTCTTCGCGTTTTTTTACAATGTTTTTCGCAACTGTTTTTGATAAACCAGAAACATATTGCAATAAGGAAACAGAAGCAGTATTTACATTCACTCCAACTTGGTTTACAGCTGTTTCAACAACAAATGTTAATGATTCATTCAACTGTTTTTGTGATACATCATGTTGATATTGCCCTACACCAACAGACTTTGGATCAATCTTTACTAATTCTGCAAGCGGATCTTGCAAACGTCTTCCAATGGAAACAGCGCTTCTTTCTTCAACTTGCAAATCAGGAAACTCTTCCCTTGCTAAGTCTGATGCTGAATATACACTCGCACCAGCTTCATTGACAATAATGTAAAATACATCACGTGGAACTGCTTGTAATACATCTACTACAAATTCTTCCGTTTCACGAGAAGCTGTACCATTTCCAATTGCAACTACTTCTACTTCATACTTTTCTAAAATTGAAATACATTTCTTTTTCGCTTCTTCATATTTCCTAACAGGCGGATGTGGATAGATAACGTCGATATGAAGTACTTTTCCCGTATCATCTACGACGGCAAGTTTACACCCCGTACGATATGCTGGATCTACAGCTAATACAAACTTCCCTTTCATCGGCGGTTGTAACAATAAATTCCTTAAGTTCTCTGAAAAAATATGAATCGCTTGTTCTTCCGCTATCTCTGTTAACTCTTTACGAATTTCCCTTTCAATAGATGGTTGAATTAAACGCTTGTAACCATCTTCAATCGCCTCTTGCACATAAGAAGTACTTGGCGCGTATGATTTATGAATTACTTTTTTATGTAAAAACTGAATGATTTCTTCAACCGGAGGAACGATTGCTACTTTTAAAATTTCTTCTTTTTCACCGCGATTCATGGCTAATACACGATGAGGTACAACTTTTTGTACTGGCTCTTCATAGCTGTAATACATTTCGTATACATTCTTTTCATCTTTTTCTTCATCTTTTACAACTGCTGAAATGGTTCCTTTTCTAAAAGTAGTATTACGAATCCAACTGCGATAAGATGCTTCATCAGATACGTATTCTGCGATAATATCTTTTGCACCTTGTAACGCTTCTTCTGGTGAATGAACTTCTTTCTCTTCATTTACGAATACTTTTGCTCTTTCCAACGCATCATCCTTCGCAAACGTTAATAACCAATCCGCTAAAGGTTCTAACCCTTTCTCTTTTGCAATCGTTGCTTTTGTTCTTCGTTTTTCTTTATATGGACGATATAAATCTTCCACTTCTTGTAGTTTTGTTGCAGATACAATGTTACGACGCAACTCTTCTGTAAGCTTTCCCTTTTCATGAATTAAACGCAACACTTCTTCTTTACGATTTTCAAGTTGAGTGACATACTGCCATCTTTCTAAAATCGAACGAATTTGCACTTCATCTAATGAGTTTGTCCATTCTTTCCGATAACGAGCAATAAATGGAACTGTATTACCCTCCTCTGTTAATTGAATAACATGGCGTACTTGCTTCTCTGAAAAATTCAATTCTTTCGCTAACATTTTCATTAACTCTTGACGGTCATCTACCATTTCCATTTGCAACAAAACCTCCTTAATAATAAAAAAAGCTGCTCTTAAAAGAGAGCAACTTCAATGTTGAACTAAAAATCTATCAGTCCTAAACTAATTTGCAGAGCTTCATCTACACGATTCATCATCAGATCGTCTAACTGAGTGATTTTGTCCGTTAAGCGCTGCTTATCGATTGTTCGAATCTGTTCGAGCAAGATAACAGAATCTCTCTCAAATCCATACTTTTTTGCATCAATCTCCACATGGGTGGGCAATTTCGCTTTCTGAATCTGTGCAGTAATGGCCGCCACAATCACAGTAGGACTAAAACGATTCCCAATGTCATTTTGAATGACCAGAACCGGACGAACGCCTCCTTGCTCAGAACCAACAACTGGGGAAAGGTCTGCAAAATACACGTCGCCGCGTTTTACAATCAAAAGATTACCCCCCGCTAACTAAGCGTTCTACTGTATGAGCTGCTTCATACTCCGCTAAGAAAGCTTCAGATGCAATACCAAGATTAATTTTTCCCATTTCAATGTACCCACGTCGCATTGATTCATGCTGGTAGCGCTTCTTTGTTTTATGTTGGCGCAATAGCAATTGTGTTGCCTGGCAAATAAGTTCATGGCGATTCTTATTCTCTTGTTTTCCAATTCCGTCTAATTCTGTTACCACTTGTTTTGGCAACCGAACAACGATTTCAGTAGTTACACTTGATTCGGACACAAAAATACACCTCCACCGTCAACTACACACACACACATATATATGACACCTATTGTAATAATACCATTGTATGAAGCCTGTTGCAAAGACTTCCTGATTTCTTGTTTTATGTTTTCCAATTTGGAAATAAAACATTCACTTCCTTGTACTTTTCTATGTCCTTCTTCCAAATTGAGTTTCTTAACTTGTCAAAAAGGGACATACTCACCTTTTTATAAAGGTACACTTGAACTATAGAATTCTCATCTTATATGCCATTTAAATAATTTACAACCTCTACAACTTTTCCATTTTTTACATATACACGCGGAACACGAAAACTAATTGTTGCAATAATTTCATAGTTAATTGTCTCCGAATACTCGGCAACCTCATTAGCACTAATATACCGATCATTTTGTCTTCCAATTAGAGTAACTTTTGTTCCAAGCGGCACTTCATATGGTACATGAATCATCATCATATCCATTGTAACCCTGCCTACAATCGGCACTCTTATATCATTTACAAGCACCTTGAACCCCTGCAACCTACGTAACCAACCGTCAGCATATCCAACAGGCAATGTGGCAATCCATTCTTCTGTTTTCGCTCGATAAGTAACGTTATAACTAATTCCAGCATCTTTTGTCACCTGTTTTATATGTGTAACCGTTGTATGCCAAGATAATGCAGGATCAAGCTTAATCGGTAAAAAAGGATGGATTTGCATAGATGAGAGCAACCCATACATTGCAATCCCTATTCTGACAGCGTTAAAAGTAACACTTTGAAAACGTAAAGTTGCCACACTATTAGCTGTATGAATAAATTTTGGGGTTAATCCAAATTCTTTTAGCCAACTTAGTTGTTCCAAAAACATATTATACTGCTTATCAAAATAAGCTGTCTCCGCTTCATCAGCTGTTGCAAAGTGAGTATAAACCCCTTCTAATTTTAAAAAAGGCGCATTTTGTAAACTTTTTAGAAACCTTTTCAATTCATCTTTTCTATGAATTCCAATTCTCCCCATACCGCTATCAAATTTAAGATGAAAATGGAGTGACCTTGAAGAATCCCACACCTTTTCCGCTTTTTCTATCCATTCTTTTTGAAACACAGTTAATGTAATCTCATTCTCTGCTGCCACATTAACGTCTTCCGGACGTGAAGAACCTAATACTAAAATAGGAACTGTAATTCCAGCTCTTCTTAAGACAAGAGCTTCATCCAAGAATGCAACAGCTAATCTTGTGGCTCCTGCTGCTAACGCTGTATTTGCAACTTGCACTGATCCATGACCATATGCATTTGCTTTCACAACAGCAAAAATCTCCACATTTTTCGGAATGATGGATTTAATACGAGTCAAATTATCATAAATCGCATCTAAATTTACCTCTACCCACGTATCACGATAAAATGGCGATTTTTCCATCCAGAAAAAACACTTCCTTTATACGATATGCAAAGCTTATTCTTTTATATTCACTTTTTTTCTTACCTTTATTCCATCATATTAAGCGCCGCTTTCATCAACAGATTCTACACATCAAAAATACTATTTGTTAAATCGTGATAAAGCGAAACTTCCATCGGTGGGGTTTTCTTCATCCACCACTGATGGAAAGCCCGCCCAATTGGGCTTTTACGGGATAAAAAACGCGGTGTACTCTGTAGCCACCACGTCTTAGTCGTTTACTTCACTTGTTTTTGAGTCACAGAGCGCGCTACCATTAACAACTCATCTTGTTTTAAACCTTTTGATACAAGCATATACTCGACTCCATTATGTGACCATGTAACAGAATCTTTTGTTAATGCACCAATTGCGAAACCTAAATCAACAGGCTCCCCATTCATATTTTGCAATGCGATAGTTGGTGCTACCTTCGCTTTTTCTTGTATTAATGTAAAACTCTTCTTATTGTCAGTGTACGTAAGAATACTACGTTTACCACTGTCTGTCTTAAATTCTTTCTCCTCTTTTAAAGTCATACCTTGCGGCGTATCACTTGGGTATAACACAGCAAATGACTTCTCTTCTTGTGCTGTCGTTTGTATATCGACTTGCGCTCTAGACATATTTTGTTTCGTATCAAACGCGCCTTTATCAAATTTTGTATCAAACTTTACTTTAGAAAAATCTACTTGCACAAGAATATTTTGATCATTGTCCATCAACTTCACCGAAACAGGTGCTAAATCTTTTTTATTAAATGTAATTTGTTGCCTTGGCAACATATTTTGATGATGATAGTTTGTTTTCGTTTCAAACACATAATATTTGTCTGTTTTCTTAAATGAACGGTCCTTATCGCTCAAAATATCCCTGACAAGTGATTCATATAAATATGCTTGGCTGCTATTTTGCGGCCAATCACTTTGAAAACGAAAACTTTTATTTAAAGACGGGGTAAGAACGAATACACCTTCATCATTTCGTAAAATAATCTGGCTTTGATCTTTCTTTGCATTTTTCAAATTCACTCGGTAATACGAGGGTTTTTTATACCAAACCTCAACGTCATATACTTGGGGTTCATTTCCTGTTTTAATTGATAATTTCGCTTCCGCTTGATAGCTTTTCATATCTTTTACTCTTTCATTCAAGTCTTGCACAACATCTTCCTTCTTCTTCTCCATACAGCCCGCTAACAGAAAAACGGTCAACAAACCGACAATAAACAAAAATAGCCGCCTTTTCATATGTTCAGCCCCTTTGTCTCAATAAGTAAGTGGAAGAAAACCTCTTCCTTAACGCTACTCAAATATATGAGACAAAGAGATGAAATATGCAGACTAGCTTGACGGGCTTTCTAAAATGACTTGTGCCACCGCAAACTCTCGGCTATGGCTAATCGAAAGATGAATAGTATGATTTGTATTTGCAAGTAAAATCGGTTTTCCTCTTTCATCATTCGTGATTTCAATATGTAAAAAGCTAACCTCTTTTCCAATTCCAGTACCAAGCGCTTTCGAGTATGCTTCTTTTGCCGCAAAGCGTCCTGCAACAAATTCACTACGCCTCTTTCCTTTTAACGAATGTGCTACTTGGCGCTCTTTTTCTGTTAAAATACGCTCTATAAATTTTGGTTGCCCTTCTATCATCTTTTCAATTCTTTCAATTTCAATAATATCGATTCCAATCCCTACAATCATATCCTTACGTTCCTTCCTTCTATTTTCTTCCTCATTTTCATATTGTAAGAATAACAGACAATCCGTTAACAGCAAAAGGGGTGAAGATATGAATACTCCATTAAAATACTCATTTACTTCTTTTCCTCCGATTACTACTGCATTACTTTTCATACAACTTGCTTTACTATTATTAGGGAATAAGGTACTATCTATCGGAATCGCCTGCAATGAGTGTATCGCTGAAGGGGAATGGTGGCGAATTATTTCTTCATTGTTTATCCATACAACATTTTCTCATTTTTTATCCAATAGTATTTGCTGCTTAGCACTCGGCTTTTCATTAGAAAAACAACTGCGGAGCATTCGATTTTCACTTGCGTTTCTTATATCTGGAGTCACTGGAAATATCATCTCTTACTTTATACTTCCAATTCAGTATGCTCATACAGGAGCTTCAGGTGCCATTTTTGGGTTATTAGGTCTGCAGCTTTACATATTCTATATGCAATACCGCCCAAATAGAAAAAAAGAAACCCTTCTCTTTTTTGTTATTTTATCCATTCTCCTAACGTTTACATTTGTCGACAAAACAACAAACTCAATTAGCCATCTCGTTGGATTACTCACGGGTGCTTGCTTAGGTCCATTACTCATAAAGTGAAACTTCCATCAGTGGGGGAGTTTTTCATCCCCCACTGATGGTTAGTTGAACCAATCGGGCTTTTACGGACAGTTATCCCCCACCTATCTTCCTTGCTTCTCTCTCAACCTTAAGGTGGGGGCTTACTGTCCGTTAATGCGGGATAAAAAAATAGATGGTGCATCGCTTACTTTACAAAAAAGCTTGCACCATCTACTATCTCTATCCCACCCTTATCTTTCATATCTCTCATCAACTGAAAGAGTGCCTCGTCTTTTTGTTTCGCTTCTATCATACAATGTATTTCCTGAACACTCTCTTTTATATATTGCAAGAAAGAAAAAAATTGATCAGAATCAATAAAATCAGCATGGGCCCTTAGATCATTTCCTTCTCGTGGACTAGAAATATGCATTTTAATCGGCAAAGGAGATTGCCCCCACGTTTGTACAACACGTTCCCAATGAGTTTCCCACTCTTCAAAGCCGTGATTTACCATATGATGATGCAAATCAAAAACTACTGGGATTCCAAGTTTTTCTCCTAAGTACAATGTCTCTTTTAAAGAAAATGTTGTATCATCATTTTCTAACATAATCATCTTTTGAATCCCCACCGGAACAAGTGACCAGTTTTCAATGAATTGTTCTAGTGCTTTCTCTTTATCCTCATACGCACCGCCAACATGTAAAACACAGCGATGCGTTCTATCAATCCCCATTCCCTTTAGCAACTTCCCATGCATCTGCAATGTTTTCACGGACTGCTTTAAAATCGGAGGATGTAATGAATTTAAAACGACAAAATGATCGGGATGAAAATCAATTCGCATTCCTTGACGCTTTGCATATTCTCCAAGTTGTTTTAAGTTTTCTCTTAACCGCTTTATATAATCCCACTCTAACAACGCCTCATGGTTTGCCAAAGGAATGATTTTCGAACTTAAGCGAAAAAATAAAACATCATGTCCATAATTATGTTTTAACAACCGTAGACAATTCTCTAAATTAGAATTAGAAATCCTCTCCAATTTTTTGATTGCTGCTTCTCGATCTTGTATTCGCTGAAACTGCGCATACGTCATTGTTTGAGAAGGAGAAGCATTTTTCAAATGGATACTCATTGCAACATACCCAAGCTTTACAAGCATTCCATTTCCTCTTTTCCGATACAAGTTCTATGTAGTATACCCAATTAAAGAAACAAAAAAAGACAGCCTTTATGAAAAAGACTGTCTCTCTTCTATGAATTTAATTAAGCTTGTGGCTTACGGCTTGTGTGCTTTCTTTCGCCACCGCGTCCTCTAGGAGCTCCAGAACGACCTTCACGACCTTCACGTCCTTGACCTTCTCCTTTACGGCCTCCACGATTGCGGTTGCCATCACGATTACGACCGCCTTCACGATTACGGTTACCATCGCGGTAACCACCTCTTCCATTTCCGTTCCCGTTTCCGTTTCTCTTTCTAGAACGATCTTTTGAAACTACAGGTGGTTCTGATGTTAAAGAAACTGGCGTTGCATCCGGCTCTTTTGTCATCATTTTTAAAGCAGCTGCTACAACCGCTACAGAATCATGCTCTTCTAACAGCTCTTCTGCAATACGTTTGTAGTATGATAAGTTTTCACTTTCAATCGTGCTTTGAAGTTTTTCAGCGATTAAACGTTGTTGTCCTTCTAAAGCTTCATCTAAAGTTGGCGGATTCATACGATCCATTTTGCGTTTTGTTGTACGTTCAATATTCTTTAATTGACCTGCTTCACGTGGTGTTACAAACAGCATAGCAAGACCTGTTTTACCTGCACGGCCAGTACGACCAATACGGTGTACGTATGATTCTGGATCTTGTGGAATATCAAAGTTATATACGTGCGTTACACCTGAAATATCAAGACCACGCGCCGCTACGTCTGTCGCAACAAGAACTTCGATTGAACCTTCTTTAAATTTACGTAATACAGAAAGACGCTTCGCTTGTGTTAAATCACCATGAATTCCTTCTGCTGCATAACCACGTAAATTTAACGCTTCTGATAATTCATCAACACGACGCTTTGTACGACCGAATACGATTGCAAGCTCTGGAGATTGAATATCTAATAAGCGTGTTAACACATCAAATTTCTTTTTCTCTTGCACTTCTACATAGAACTGCTGAATGTTTGGCATTGTTACTTCTTTAGCTTTAACCTTAATATGTTTAGGCTCGCTCATGAAGCGTTCAGCAATGCGACGGATTGGGTCTGGCATTGTTGCTGAGAATAATAATGTTTGGTGTGTTTCAGGCACATCCGTTAAAATTGCTTCAATATCTTCAATGAAGCCCATGTTTAACATTTCATCTGCTTCGTCAAGAACAACTGTCTCTACGTTTTGCAGACGAAGTGTTTTACGTTTAATATGATCTAAAATACGTCCTGGCGTACCCACGATAATGTGTGGGCCTTTTTTCAACGCACGGATTTGACGGTTAATATCTTGGCCGCCATAGATTGGTAAAATGCGAACGCGCTTATGTTGACCAATTTTGTATAGCTCTTCACCCACTTGAATTGCTAACTCACGAGTTGGCGCGATAACGATACCTTGAACTGTATCTTGATTTGTATTTACTTTTTCTAATAATGGTAATCCAAATGCAGCTGTTTTCCCTGTACCTGTTTGAGCTTGACCAATGATGTCGTCACCTTGTAAGGCTACTGGAATTGTTTCTGCCTGAATTGGTGTTGCCTCTTCAAATCCCATGCTTTCAACAGACTTTAGCAAAGAACTGCTTAATCCTAATTCTCGAAATGTTGTCAATGTTACTTCTCCTTTTCTATCTAAAATAGCCCAGATTATTCCTTCTTCTAATATTCACAGGATATACAAGTAAGGTTGGACTAAGTCTTCTTCAGACAAAATGCGTCATCATCGCAAGATTGCCTGACAATTATAATAAAACTAGCTTTTGAAAACTGAATGTAGAAAGCCGCAACAAAAATATGCGCCATACAAGACATTCAAACGTAAAGCTAGACAAAAGTAGTCCCAAAAAAATTTATCGACGGGATAGAGGGGTTAGGCGGAAATCACTCCCAACTCCACTAACGCCAAGCGCCGAGCAAAAATGCCTGGCACGCTAGAAACCCCCACTTCAAACAATTATAACTTTCAAGTGGCGGGAGCATTTTTCCTAACTATCCATTCAAAAAAGACATTTTCCGTGTTTGCGGAAAATGCCCTTTCCCTTATGTTCACGTATATAAACGGGCCTACATTTATCACAAAAATACTCTACAACGTTATTACACCCTATCAATTATAAGTTTTGTATGTGTAAAAAGCAAACCCAACTCTTCCCTTATTTTACATATTGATTTTTCTATCCTTGTTCCAACTTTCCATCTCCGTGTTGTAAGCGCTTCTTTATTTTATCCCGTATTAACGGGCAGTAAACCACCTACTAATGGAAGCTTCACTTTATCATCGCAATAACTTCTTCTAATTTCATTCCACGAGATGCTTTTACTAATACAACGTCTTTCACATCAACGACTTCTTTTAAATCTTTAACAAGTTCTTCTTTATTGTCATAAGCTTTTACGCGTTCATTAGAAAAATTAATTCTTGCACCTTCTGCCATTTGTGCCCCGAGCGTACCGTACGTAAATACATATGCAATACGAGCTGGATCAATTAATTTTCCAACTTCATAATGAAATTGTACTTCTTGGTCACCAAGCTCTAACATATCGCCAAGCACAAGGATTTTTTTAGAAAATCCATTTAATTCATTCATTAAATGGAATGCTGCTTCCATCGCTGTCGGACTTGCGTTATATGCATCATTAATAATTGTTAACCCTGCATCTGTTTTCACAACTTCCATACGCATGCCTGTCATTTTCAAATTCACTAAACCTTGTTTCATTTCTTCCCAAGTTACACCGAAAAATTCAGCAACCGCCATTGATGCTAATGCATTATATACATTATGCTTCCCAAGAACGGGTAAATAAAATGCTACATTCTGCGCTTGATTCATCGTAAATTGTGTACCTGTTGCCTCTAATTTTACAGATACCGGGTAATAATCGTTCGCTCTTGCATCACCAAACGTAATTGTCTTTGCAGATAAATTCATCCCTGGCACGCGTGTAGTTAACAATGGTTCATCTCCGTTATAAACAAATACGCCATTATCTTGTAAACCTGCGACAATTTCTAGCTTCGCTTCTGCAATTCCATCACGAGAGCCCAAATCCATTAAATGTGCTTCTCCAATATTTGTAATAATTGCTGCATCAGGGCGAGCAATCTTGGACAAAAATTCAATTTCCCCACGGCTTGACATACCCATCTCTAATACAGCCATTTCTGTATCTTCTTCTAAATTTAAAATCGTCAAAGGCAGTCCAATATGGTTATTGAAATTCCCTTCTGTTTTTTGCACTTTAAATTTCGCTCCAAGTAAGCTTGTCACAATATCTTTCGTTGACGTTTTTCCGTTACTTCCTGTTACACCAACTACTTTCACGTTTAACTGGTCGCGATAGCTCTTCGCCAATGTTTGTAGCGCTTGTAATGTATCTTCTACAAAAATAACTGGTAAATTTGTTGGCGGGTTCGCTACACCTTTCTTCCAAAGTGTTGCAACTGCACCGCTTTCTATTGCTTTCTCCACAAAAGCATGACCATCAAAACGTTCTCCTTGAATCGGAATATATAAGTTTCCTTGTTCAATTTTTCTTGTATCAATGGAAACACCTTTTATAAGTACATCATTCCACTGCCCTGCTAGGCCAGTTCCACATACCATTTGCTCAATTTGCTTCAATGTTCTTTGTATCATACAAAAACACTCCTTACACGGAAGAAACACTATTCATTTGAATAGTGCTTCTCCTTTCTTGTTAGATTGTATATTTAATTTTTTGTTTTTCTTCGTGACGCTCAATCGCTAAACGTACTAGCTCTTGAATAAGCTCTGGATACGGCACTCCCGTATTTTCCCATAAAAGAGGGAACATACTAAACGGCGTGAATCCTGGCATTGTATTTACTTCATTAATAAATACGTCGCCATCTTTCGTTAAGAAGAAATCTGCTCGTGTTAATCCCGCACCATCTAAAGATTGAAATGCACGAATTGCATACTCTTTAATCTTCTCATATTCCGCTTCTGTAATTTCAGCAGGAATAACCATTGCTGTATCGCCATCAATGTATTTTGATTTATAGTCATAGAATTCTTTTTTCGCCACAATTTCGCCTACAACAGAACATTTCGGTTCATCGTTTCCTAATACACCAATTTCCACTTCACGACCGATAATATTCTCTTCTACGATAATTTTACGATCGAATTGGAACGCTTCTTCAAACGCATTCTCTAACTCATCACGATTTTTACATTTATTAATTCCAACGCTTGAGCCAAGGTTTGCTGGTTTCACAAAACATGGATAGCCTAATGTTCCTTCAACTTTTTCATACGCTGCTGTGCGATCTTTTTCCCATACACTGCGAATAAACGAAACATATTTAGCTTGTGGCAATCCCGCTTCTGCGAAAATATTTTTCATAATGACTTTATCCATACCTGCAGCCGATGCTAACACACCGTTCCCTACATATGGAATATTCATAAGTTCTAACAAGCCTTGTACTGTTCCATCTTCACCATTCGGTCCATGTAATAACGGGAAGATTACATCAATTGCATTCTCTTTATCAGAAGCTGCCATTGGGATAATCTCTGAACTTAATGATACAGGAGAAATTGCATTTTCTTCTCCATTTAATTGCAACGCTTGAACGCTTTTCACTTCACCTTCAATACGCTCACCGCGCATCCATTGTCCTTGTTCAGTAATATAAATTGGATGAACCTCAAATTTTTCTTGATCTAACGCTTTACTAACAGCAAGAGCCGTTTGTAAAGAAACTTGATGCTCCGCTGATTTTCCACCATATAATAAACCTAATTTAATTTTCATAATGAAATCCACCCTAATCGTTTGTTTTCATTTTTCTATTGTAGCACTTTTTACGAAAATAGGTAGTTCCTATTTGAAATAAAGTAAAACTTCCATCAGTGGTTTTTTCATCCCCCACCTATCTGCTTAATTCTCTCTACATCTTGAGGTGGGAGCCTTACTGTCCGCTAATGCGAGATAAAGTAAAACTTCCATCAGTGTGGGATTTCCCCCCCTACTGTTGGTTAGTTGGACCAATCGGGCACATACCAGCAGTTATCCCCCTACCCATCTTCTTCGCTTCTCTCTGAATCTTGAGGTGAGGAGTCTTACTGCCCACGAATAGCGAGCTAACTAAGCTAACATAATAATTTTTCTAGTTATGTACCTAATAATATGAAAAAAAGAACCTATTTGTGTATGCAGAAAACTTTATGACGTTTGTTTGACCATGTCATCTTTTTGTCTTTGCTCTACAAGTCGGTCTAATGATACGTAAACAAGGCCCGCTATCATACATCCAATCCCTAAAATCGTAAATAAAATGTGACCCAACAAACGATCAAGTAAAATACCACCCAGTAAAGGTCCAAACGCATTACCTGTAATCCATTGTAAGCTAGCTGCTCCCATATACGTACCTCGTAAATGTTCTGGTGCTAAATTTGCTACAAATGTCATTTGCACAGGAGACATAACCATTTCTCCTAGTGTATAAATTACATATACGATTAGTAATGTAACAAGCACTACAGTAGCATTTGTCCCAGCTCCTCCAAACCACCTCGGAAGCCAACCGATTGTAAGAAGACCTATTCCAAATAACCAAGCACCATACAACATCGTTTTCCCAACCGGTTTATCTGTCGCCCATTTCGAAATTTGAAATTGAAACAAAACCACCAAAAGTCCATTTACTGCCATTAAATAAGGAAATGGATTATTCATTCCAAATATCCCCTTCATTTCATTATCAAAATGAAGCGGAAGCATACCTTCTGTTTGCGAAAATCCCATTGAAATAACAATTCCGGCTAATAAATAGATTAGTAAAATTTTATCTTGAAACACAACTTTCCATACAGATTGTCTCGTTCCCTCTCCCTCACTCACTTGTTTTACTACACCCTTCGGCATTGTTTCTTTAATAAGTAGTAAAACTAGCAGCGCATAGAATAACATAGAGGACGATGCGATAATAAAAATAACAGTTTTAGACAGAAGTACAACCGAAGCACCTAGAATCGGCCCAATTGCCGCTCCAATATTATGTCCCATCCGCAGCAAACCATATGCTTCTGTTCGCTTTTCAGGTTCTGTTACATCCGCTACCATCGCGGAGGCCGCCGGGTGAAACAGCGAATTACTAAGACCTAAACAAATAGATAGAATAGCATACGGTATAAAACCATCTATAAATAAGAAACCAAGCATTAAGACCGCATTACTAGCCATCGAAAATATCATAATTGGCTTTCGCCCATAAATATCTGCAATTCTCCCACCTATAAGCGAACCAAAACTTGCTGCAATAGGGGACAACGCCATAATAATTCCCACCTGTAGTAGTGAATCCACTTTTTCTTTTAAATATAATGCAAAAAATGGCATTAACATCATCATTGCAATTCCATTTAATGTTTCTCCAATAAACCGGATCCAAACATTACGATCCATCCCCTTTAACTCTTGCCATGTCTTCTTCATATTCCCACCCCTTTTATCGACCACCTTTCATCTTATATCAATTTTAGAAAAATGTAAATTTTCAAAATAAAGAAGCCGTTCTTTTTGTAAGAACGGCTTTCTCTTTATAAATTCACAGTTTTTTTATCATCTTTTTCTTTATTTAATGCACTATGCTTTCTGCTATATACGAAATAGACTATAACTCCAATCGCCAACCAAATACCAAAACATTCCCATGTAATCGCTGGTAATTGAAGCATTAAGTATAGACAAAAAATTACTGCTAACGCTGGTAAAAACGGTACAAGTGGCGCTTTAAATGCACGCGGTAAATCCGGATGTGTTTTTCGCATTACAATAACCGCTATTGCAACAAGTACGAATGCAGATAGAGTTCCGATATTCACAAGGTGAGCCAATACACTTAGATCAACAAGCCCTGAAATAAGAGCTGCTACAATACCTGTTATCCACGTATTTAAAAATGGCGTTTTAAACTTCGGATGTACTTTCGAAAGACGTTTCGGTAATAGACCATCACGGCTCATTGCATACGATACACGTACTTGACCATACATCATAACTAACATAACAGTTGTAATCCCTGTAATAGCACCTACCGAAATAACACCCGCCAAACCATCTTGTCCAATAAATTGAAGCGCAAATGCTACTGGATCTGATCTATCCAATTGACCAAACGGTACAATACCTGTCAAAACAAGTGAAACCGCAATATATAGGACTGTACAAATTAATAGTGATGCAATAATACCAATCGGTAAATCACGCTGCGGGCGTTTTACTTCCTCCGCTGCTGTTGAAACAGCATCAAAACCAATAAAAGCAAAGAATACTGTCGCTGCACCTACCATTACACCATTAAAACCAAACGGCATAAACGGTGTCCAGTTTTCTGGTTTTACGTATTTAAATCCAGCGAAGATGAATAATAGTACAACGGCTAATTTAATGAATACCATAATGTTATTTACGCGGGCACTTTCACGAACACCTCGTGATAAAAGAATAGTCATAATTAAAATAATAAGAACAGCTGGTAAATCAATTATTCCACCTTTTCCTGCCCCTGGAGCAGAAGCTAAAATCGTTGGAATATGAATTCCAAATCCATTTAATAAAGACTGAAAATAAGCTGACCATCCATTAGCAACAGCTGATGTCGCTAATAAGTATTCAAGCATTAAATCCCATCCAATTAAGAAGGCAAATACCTCTCCCATCGTTGCATACGTATACGTATACACACTACCAGATACCGGTACACTGGAAGCAAATTCAGCATAACAAAAGGCAGCAAAGGCACAAGCTAGTGCAGCTAATGCAAACGATAAAATAACGGCAGGCCCAGAATGTTTCGCAGCAACTACCCCTGTCAGCACGAAGATCCCTGTTCCGACAATTGCTCCTACCCCTAACAAGGTTAAGTCTAATGCCCCTAATGTTCGATCTAATTTTTTCTGACTTCCTTCTTGTAACAATTGTGTCAGCGGCTTTTTTTGAAAGATTTGCTTCATACTCTGCACCTCAACATTTATAATTTTCTGAAAATTTTAATATTTATTTTTATTGTACTTATTACATCTTTTTTCGTCAATAACTTCTGTCGAATTTAACAGAAAATTCATATTTCTTCATAAATAAAAAAATTTGTACGAAACAGATTGAGATTTTATACATTTTCTTTATCCTTCCCCTACCTTCTTTAAGCCTTCAAAAGATTGTGGTAAGTTACCATACTACTGTATGCAAAGAGGTTATATAGTTATATGGTTATATTCTTATATCTTTTTATAAACATTTTTGGTATTTTATATAATGTCGATTCTTTTATTAAAACAAGCACGCTCATAAATGAGCGTGCTTGTTTTGTTTTTCATACATAATAGGCATTCACCTTATACAGTATATGAGCCTTGTTCTAGCCAACTATACATATATTGTCCATCTTCCATCTCATGTGCATGCTTTATCACGCGTAGCGGACGGAATGTATCAATCATAACAGCTAGTTCAATAGTTTCTTTTTTACCAAGACTTGCTTCTGTTTTTCCAGGGTGCGGGCCATGTGGGATTCCACTTGGATGAAGCGTGATAGACCCTTCCTCTACACCTTTTCTGCTCATAAAATTCCCTTCCACATAATAGAGCACTTCATCACTATTTACATTACTATGATAATACGGCGCTGGGATTGCTTCTGGATGATAATCATATAGACGCGGAACAAATGAACAAATGACAAAGTTATGCCCTTCAAATGTTTGGTGTACTGGTGGTGGCTGATGAATGCGCCCTGTAATAGGCTCAAAATCCTCAATATTAAATACCCATGGATATAAATGACCATCCCATCCAACAACATCTAACGGATGATGCTGTAAAACATGCTTATGCATATATCCTCTAGACTTTGTCATCACAACAAAGGCACCTTTTTCATCATACGTTTCTAACGTCTCTGGACCACGAATATCACGCTCACAAAATGGACTATGTTCTAATAATTGTCCATACTCATTGCGATAATTACGCGGTGTGGTAATTTGACTATTTGCTTCAACAACGAGGAATTTCGATTCTCCAACTTCAGGGATTACACGGTAAATCGTACCGATTGGAATGATAATATAATCTCCTTTTCGATAATGAATCGTACCGAACATTGTCTCAATTTTCCCAGATCCATAATGAACGAATAGCATTTCATCTCCATCGCCATTGCGATAAAAATAGTCCATTTTCTCCGTCGGATTTACAACCCCGATTATTAGATCTTCATTTCCTAATAGAAAATTCCTTCCGTTCACGGCATCTCCTGTTTTTCTATATTCTTTCGTACGAAAATGACGATGCGCTAACGCCACGTCTTCTTCATACTGCATATGACACGATTGAGCTAAAGAAGCATGACCGACTTCAGTTGGCATGTAATGATGATACAAAATAGATTGCGTACCAGAAAAACCTTTCGTTCCCATTACTTGCTCACGATAGAGCGACCCGTCTTGTTTACGAAATTGTACATGTCGTTTACGAGGAAGTTCCCCCATGCGACGATAATACATGCTCATCCCCCGCTTTCTTTTCTGCTTTTACCGTATTACGCAATGTTCCTAAGCTAGTAATCTTTAACTCTACCACATCACCAGCTTTAAGCCATTTTTCTGTTCCAAGCTCTAAAATACAGCCGCTTCCAACTGTACCAGAACCAAGTATATCTCCTGGGTACAACGTAACATCTTGGGATGCTCGTTCAATCATTTCAGCAAACGTATAATAGATATCTTGAAAATTACCTTTTGACCATTGTTCTCCATTAATATGAGCTGTCATTTCTAAATTATAACGATCATCGCTTCGATATACGTCTAACTCATCTTTCGTCACAATATACGGCCCAAGTGAGGTAGCAAAGTCTTTTCCTTTTGCTGGTCCAAGCCCGACTTTCATTTCATGCGCCTGTAAATCTCTAGCGCTCCAATCATTCATAATGCAGTAACCAAAAATATATTCATGAGCTTGTTCACGCGAGATATTTTTACCTTCTTTACCAATGACACAAGCAATCTCTAACTCATAGTCAAGTTTCTTTGTTGCACCTGGGCACAAAATAGCTTCTTCCGGCCCAATAACAGCACGATGATTCGTAAAATAAAACACCGGAATATCATACCACTCTGGAACAACATCTAAACCACGGCGACCACGCGCTGTTTTTACATGTTGTTCAAATGCATAAAAATCACGAATACTCCCTGGGTTTGGTAAAGGTGCACAAAGCTGTACATCCGTAATATGATAAACACCGCTCGTTGGTGTGCCAATCTTACGAACTATTTCCATATATTCATCTGATTTCTCTAAAAAAGAAATCATTGTAGAAGGAAGTAACCCTCCACTTGCTGTATGCATATCAATAACCTTGTCACCTTCAAGCCAACCAACTCTCAGTTCTTGTGAAGGAAGACGAAATGTAATAAACTTCATCGTTTTCTCTCCTCGCTTTGAAAGTAAAGCAGCGGGCGGAAGGAGTACCTCTCCTAACCGTTATCCCGCTCCAACGGAAAACGCGATACCTATCTATTTACTGAGAAATCAAAGAAGATAGCTATCAATACGAGTCCGATTGATTCAACTAACTATCAATTTGGAACTGCTAAGTTTCACTTTATAGATTTCCTCTGCGTGCCTGCTCTCTTTCAATCGATTCAAATAATGCTTTAAAGTTTCCTTCACCAAATCCCCTTGAGCCTTTACGTTGAATAATCTCAATAAATAAAGTTGGACGATCCACAATTGGCTTTGTGAAAATTTGTAATAAGTAGCCTTCCTCATCACGATCCACAAGGATCTTCAGCTCTTTTAATTTTTCAATTTCCTCATCAATTTGACCAACACGTGCTGTTAATTCTTCATAATACGTATCTGGTGTATCTAAAAATTCCACGCCGTTTGCACGAAGCGCAGAAACAGTTTTTACAATATCATTTGTTAATAACGCAAGATGTTGTACGCCAGCTCCGTTATAGAACTCTAAATACTCTTGGATTTGTGATTTTCTTTTTCCTTCTGCTGGTTCATTGATTGGAAATTTAATACGACTTCCGTTTGTCATTACTTTCGACATTAAAGCAGAATATTCCGTACTAATATCATCATCATCAAAATGAATCATTTGTTTAAAGCCCATTACATTTTCATAATAACTTACCCATTCTTCCATTTTTTCAACATTACCAACAACATGATCAACAGCAATTAGTCCTGTTTCTTCAAAAGGAGTAGTAGATTCTAGTGGTTCATATCCTGGCATAAACGCACCTTTATAATTTTTACGCTCTACAAGCGTGTGAATTGTATCACCATATGTGCCAATAACTGCCTTTTTAATTGTTCCATGTTCATCAGATAACACTTCTGGCGGAGCAATTGCAACTGCACCGCGTTTTACAGCTTCTGCATATGCTTTCTCTACATCTTCTACAAGAAGTGCCACATCTTTTACACCATCGCCGTGCTGTTTCACAAACTCAGCAATGCGGCTATTCGTGTTTAAAGCACCTGACACAACAAAACGCATATTTTTTTGCACAAGTACGTAAGATACTTTATCACGGTTTCCTGTTTCTAAACCGGAATATGCAGCTATACGGAAACCAAATGCTCTCGCAAGGTAATAGCTCGTTTGTTTTGCATTACCAACATAAAATTCTAAATGATCAACATCACGTACTGGAAAAAAATCCTCCATTTGTGCTGCTAAAGTATCCATAGACTTTTGTTCCATACTTTCCTCATCTCCCTGTAATATAATTTTCCAAATATTTCTCCCAAAAGAACGCAAGCGCTTCCAAATATCAGTAAAAAATAAATTGCACCGCAATTATTTTTTGTCAATTTTAATTTTTCTATTTTTTCTGTCAAATACCTCCCTTTTTCTTGCATAGAAAATTCGACTTTTTTCTGTTTCTCTCCTTATATTATATAAAGTGAAACTTCCATCAGTTCCTCTTTACTGATAACTCAACGAAAACACAAAGAGGGACTCCGTTTTTTCGAAGTCCCTCTTTTCATTCACGTTCAAATTTACACAGAATTTAAATTATACTAAAGCACTTGAAAGAAACATGATAAGTGCTGTTAATGCTGTTGCCACTCCTGCTGATCCTAGTAAATCCATTTTTGTTAATTGTAATACTTCTTTAGTTTCCATTATTCTCATGCTCCCTTTAATAGATTTCTGTATGTAACTTGCATTTTGTAATAGTTTTCCGCTCTACTATGTACAAAAATTACTATGAATTATACTAAAACGCTTGAAAGAAATACGATAAG
>NZ_JBPZSK010000017.1:0-18224 GCF_052038115.1 Bacillus sp. GB_SG_008
AAAGTGTTTGTCTAGCATCATAAATAAAAATTGACGTTTCACGTTGTTTGTTTCGTTCAGTTTTCAAAGAACTTGTTTGTCGCTCAATTGCGACTTCCTTATGTTAACATCTTTGTTTTTCAATGTCAACTAGGTTTTTCATTTCGTTTTCGCTTTCTGCTCTGTTGCATCAGCGACTTCTAGAATATTACACCCTTTTATATTAAACGTCAATATGTTTTTCTAAGAAAATATAAAAAGGTTTATTAATTACAATAAACCTTTTTAACATGAGGCTGTATCGATTTACCCAGCTACTCGTGGGCAGTAAGATTCCGATTGGTTCAATTAACCATCATTGAGGGGTAAAGCTCTCTACTACTAATGGAAGTTTCACCTTATTTTTCTTATATAAATTGTTAAAGAAACTATGAATCGAATAATCACGCAGTAAATACAAATACCCAATAATAAACGTAAGCGGTGCCCGGAACTTATTTTTCTCGTTTTCTATACTCTCCCCTCAGTTCTTCTACCATATACTTTTATTATAAAAACTCCTAAAGATACAAAAAAGGACTAGGCATCCCCTCCTAGTCCTTTCAAAAAACCCCTTTTATTTACGAACGTAGACAAAATAAAGTACGAATAAAACTCCCATCACATACATAATTGGATGAATCTCTTTACGACGACCACTT
This sequence comes from Bacillus sp. GB_SG_008, assembly GCF_052038115.1. NCBI lineage: Bacteria > Bacillati > Bacillota > Bacilli > Caryophanales > Bacillaceae > Bacillus > Bacillus sp. GB_SG_008. The sequence continues at coordinate 681 of NZ_JBPZSK010000017.1, forward strand.
ACAACCATTGTAATTGGATAAAAGATAAAACCAATCGCAATCCCTGTCGCGATACTGTATGTGAGCGGCATTGTAATAATCGTAAAAAATGCCGGTACTGCAATTTCGAATTTCTTCCAATCAATTTCCCCTAATGATGATACCATCAAAATCCCTACAATAATTAAAGCTGGCGCTGTTACAGCTGGTGTTACTACACTTAATAATGGTGAAAAGAAAAGCGCTAATAAGAAAAATCCTGCTGTTACAACTGCTGTAAATCCGGAACGTCCTCCAGCTGCTACCCCTGCAGAGGATTCAATATAAGACGTCGTTGTAGATGTACCAAGTATTGCTCCGATTACAGTTGCAATCGCATCAGAGATTAATGCTTTTCCTGCACGTGGTAATTTATTATCTTTCATTAAGCCTGCTTGATTCGCAACTGCAACAAGCGTTCCTGCTGTATCAAAGAAATCGATAAAGAAGAAAGTTAAAATAACAACAAACATTTCAGGAGTGAAAATATCACCAATATGTTGAAGAGCAACTCCGAATGTCGGTTCTAAACTTGGTACAGAACCAATAACTGCCTTTGGCGTATCAATTAATCCTGTTACTACACCAGCAATTGCTGTAAGAACCATCCCATAAAATACTGCTCCATTAACTTTTCTTGTCATTAAAATAACAGTTATAACTACACCAAAAATCGTAAGTAATGTTGTTCCTTTTGTTAAGTCCCCTAAACCAACAAGCACAGCATCATTTTTCACAATAATTCCGGCATTTTGAAAGCCAATAAACGCGATAAATAATCCAATCCCTGCAGCTACTGCAAATTTCAACTCTGTTGGAATTGCGTTAATAATCTTCTCACGAATACCAGAAGCTGTAAGAATGATAAAAAGAATACCTGATACTAATGTCCCAGCAATCGCTGTTTGCCATGGAATCTGCATTGTCAATAGAACTGTGTAAGCAAAGAAAGCATTAATTCCCATTCCCGGTGCTAATGCAATTGGATATTTTGCAAAAACCCCCATAATTAGCGAGCCAATTGCTGCTGCTAAAGCAGTTGCAACAAACACTGCACCCGGATCCATTCCTGTTCCTGCCGGTAGTCCTTTAATATGCCCTAACGACAATGTAGCAGGATTGACAAATAAAATATACGCCATAGATAAAAATGTTGTTAATCCTGCAATGAACTCTGTTTTATAATTTGTGCCAAGTTCATCGAACTGAAAGTAACGTTTCATCCTATGTTTCCCCCGTTATATAATTGCTCGTCGTAACCCTTCCTAGCCCCTCTTTTATCTATAAAAATAAAAAAGGCTTCCATTGCATATACATGGAAGCGTCTGTAAACAAAGATAATTATCCCTTATCTTTATATTAAAACGCCTCGTAGTCAAGCCATTTACGGTAGCTAGGTAGAAACTTTCGGGCCATATTCCCGATATTATACGACGGCTGTAATATTCACTTTTATTCTTAATCACATACTCATATTAACTTATATACATCCAAGTGTCAATCCAAAAGCGAACGTTTTTTATTGAAATCCCAATTTCGTTCGTATAAAAACAAAAAAAGACGATCCATCTACACATCAAAGTATAGATGGATCGTCTTCTATATCATGAAATCCACTTTATTCCCACTCAATTGTTGCTGGTGGCTTACTTGTTATATCATACACGATACGGTTCACGTGTTTTACTTCATTTACGATACGTACAGAGATCTTCTCTAATACATCCCAAGGAATACGTGCCCAGTCTGCTGTCATACCATCGATAGATGTTACAGCACGAATACCTACTGTGTAATCGTACGTACGCTCGTCACCCATAACACCTACGCTTCGCATGCCAGGAAGCGCAGTGAAATACTGCCAAACTTCACGGTCTAAACCAGCTTTTTTGATTTCTTCACGTAAAATCGCATCAGATTCACGAACGATTTCTAGTTTTTCTTCTGTAATTTCACCTAATACACGAATACCAAGTCCTGGACCTGGGAATGGTTGACGCCATACGATTTCATCCGGAATCCCTAGTTCAGATCCTAACTCACGTACTTCATCTTTAAATAATGTATTTAATGGTTCAATTAATTTGAATTGCATATCTTCTGGAAGTCCACCAACGTTATGATGAGACTTAATTGTTTGTGCAGTTGCTGTACCACTTTCAATAATATCAGTGTATAGTGTACCTTGCGCTAAGAAGTCCATTCCTTCTAATTTAGATGCTTCATCATCAAATACATAAATAAATTCGTTACCGATGATTTTGCGTTTTTGTTCTGGATCTTCAACACCTGCTAATTTGCTCATAAAGCGTTCTTGTGCATCCACTTTAACAACGTTCATGTGGAATCCTTCGCTAAATGTTTTCATAACCCCTTCAGCTTCTCCTTTACGAAGTAAGCCGTGGTCAACGAAAATACATGTTAATTGATCACCGATTGCTTTATGAATTAATACTGCTACAACAGAAGAATCTACACCGCCGCTAAGTGCGCATAGTACTTTTTTGTCGCCAACTGTTTCACGAATCTTTTCTAATTCTACTTCAATGAAGTTTTCCATGTTCCAGCCTTCAGTACAACCACAAACACCGAATACAAAGTTCTTAATCAAATCATTACCGTGCTCAGAATGACGTACTTCCGGGTGGAATTGTACGCCGTATAAGTTTTGTGCTTCGTTGCTCATACCAGCAATTGGGCAAGATTCACTTGTTGCATCTACTACGAAACCTTCTGGTAAGCCCGTTACTAAGTCGCCATGGCTCATCCAAACAACTTGTTCTTCTGGAAGATTTGTATATAATTTCGATTGATTCTCTACTTTTAATACTGCTTTTCCGTACTCACGATGGTCTGCACGTTCTACTTTTCCACCAAAGTGTTTTGTCATTAACTGCATGCCGTAGCAAATACCGAAGATCGGTAAGCCTAAGTCAAAGATTTTTTCGTCACAGTGGAATGCACTTTCGCCATATACACTGTTTGGTCCACCAGAGAAAATAATTCCTTTTGGATTCATCGCTTTAATTTCTTCTGCTGTAATTGTATGCGGATGAAGTTCACTATACACGCCAAACTCACGAATGCGACGTGCAATTAACTGGTTGTACTGACTTCCAAAATCTAAAACGATAATCGTATCGTGCTGTTTCTTCAAAATAATCACCCCATAGTTCTGTATATAAACATTTTCACCAATTTGGTAAAAACAATTACCAATATAATAAAAAAAGCCAGTCCCCTGCCCTCAGTCTCATAACAAAGAAAAGGCAGGAGTCTAGCCCTATAAAGGAATCCGTTCCTTATAAACATAGACACACTGCCTTCATAGTCAGGTTGTTTACGGTAACCCGGTAGAGACTCTCAATCCATATTATTGAGGATATATGAAGGAATACTTTATATTATCTTCCTAGATTCTAACAATGAAGTATGAATACGGTCAAGAGAGAAAGCGACAAAATTCTACAGAAATTATTTTCCTGTATAGAGAAACTTCCTTCAACCCCAGCTTCACTAACAGTTATTCGAACGAGTCAACATCTTATAGACAGTTTCCCGAAACACCTATCTTTTTTATCCCGCATTAACGGGCAGTAAGCCTCCCACCTCAAGTTTTAGAGAGAAGCGAGGAAGATAAGCGGGGGACAACTGCCCGTAAAAGCCCGATTGGTTCAACTAACCATTAGTGGGGATGAAAAAAACCACTGATGGAAGTTTCACTTTATATTTTACTGCTTATAGAACAAAAAACATCCATCTCTATAAAGAGATGGATGTTTCGCGGCGCATGAAATTACATCATGCCGCCCATTCATTTGAATATATAATAGAAGAAAATAAAGCTTTAAAAATAGCTTTAAATCAACGGCTTTTTTCTTGAATTCAACATCGTATGTTGTTCTCTTACTTTCCCCTACAAAAAATCCCCTCCATAGTAGACAGATTAGTATGCCTTCTTTTTTCTGTCTACTATAAGGGGATCAACTTGAGAGGGGATTCCTCATTTCCCCCATTGGTTAAAATTCCTTTAATGCCTGATAAAGCTTTGCCTTTGAAACACCATTCATTTCTGTAATTTTCTTAATGGTGTATTCCTTTGTCTTGTATAATCGAATTGCCTTTTATGTACAAATTCAATCATATTTATCCATTTCTTTGATTTCTTTTGCAATCGTTTATAAAACGGTCGTTTTTTATACTCCCTTTTGGGAACCCAACATTTTTCTAGCAACTCGATGGCTTCTTGTTTACTACTAATTTTGTAAATTAAGTAAAGAGTTGAGAACAAGCCTTGACAAGTATTTATATTATACAAGTGTAGAAACAAAATACTTCATAAAAGCCGCAAAGAAGGATGGCGTAAGCATATGAAAACCATTGTTTTTATTGAAACTAATAAATCTGGGTCGTGTAGAGAAGCAATCAAAGCAGCAGAACGACTCGGCTTTTTTACGGTGTTATTAACCAATAAACAAAGATTCATTCATCAAAGAACAGAATTTTCCGATGTCCATCAAATGATTTTAGTGGGATTATCCAATTACGAGAACTTAAAAGAAAACATCATCGAGTTACAAAAACAAGGTAAACAAATAAAAGGTATTTTTAGTTTTGTAGATCCTTACGTTCATGTAGCAGCATCCTTATCAGAAGAATTTTGTCCAAGTTTAGCCTCTAGTGATCCAATTTTAAAAATGGAAAATAAAGTTTTAACTCGCGAGCTTCTCAAAGACCTTCCAATGTCCCCCTATTTTGCCATTTATACACCTGATGATTCCTTAGAGAAGTTTATTGATAAACAAAAGAACTATTTACCTCTTATTGTAAAATCCCCCGTATCTGCAGGATCAAAAGATGTTATTTTGGCAAATGACGAGAACCAATTAAAGCTAGCAATACAAAAATTACTAACAAAAAATGACCAGGTTTTGCTAGAGGAGTATCTAATAGGACCCCAATATTTGATTGAGGCTTTAGTACACAATGGAAAAGTTCATATTATCGCAATAATTGAGCAAGAGATTACGTTTTTTCAACGCTTTATTGTAACCGGATATGATTTGCTAACAGATATTGATCAAAACTTATACGATAAAATCCATGAGACAATCAGTTCCATCTTAAAGACTTTTCAAATGAACAATGGTGCCTGTCACCTTGAAATGCGCTTAGTACAAGGATCATGGAAATTAGTTGAAATCAACCCAAGAATCTCAGGTGGTGCGATGAATCGAATTATTGAAGTCGGATATGGAATTAATTTGGTAGAGGAAACCATTCAATTAATGTTAGGAAATGAGCCTTGCCTTACTAAAAAACACAGTAAGTATGTATACGCACATTATTTAACAGTTGATTCTAAAGGAAAATTAATTAAGGTAACGGGAAAAAATCGCAGCTCTCAATATCCCGGTGTAGAAGAGGTGTATATAAAACCCCGACAAGGACAAATTTTGCGTCCGCCTATATCAATGGGAGATCGTTGTGGATACATTCTTGCATCCTCAGATGATAAAGAAGAAGCAAAAAGAATTGCTAGGGAAGCAGCCAGCGAGGTACGTTTCTATCTTGAACCAACCAATTTGAAATTTCGGAGTGACAAATCATGAACTTATATATAAAAATAGATATTTTTATTACAAATTAGAAGAATTAAGAGAAACATTCGCAAATCGAACATGAGTGTTTATTCAATTCTAGAATCGATTTTGGAAAAGCAAAATAGAGCAGAAAATCAAAAGGGGTTCCAGCAAACCTTCCTCCACCTAACGATATAAAAGGGGGATTCCTATCCTCTTGTATTCTTCCTTGTAGCAAAACCATTTTCCTTATATGGGAATATCGGTCATTGTCTTCCTGATTCATTTGGAACTTTTAAAAACAGTTTTTTCTGTATTGAACAATTTAAAAACCGTTCTTATACTTTTCTGCCTTTAATGCGCCTTTTTGATGAAAATAGAGAGCTAGCAAACTCTATCTTAAACACTTACAGATTGTAAAATGATTGAAAAAATTTCTAGTCTTTTCATTTGGAAGAGGAATTTAAAGAGAGGTGGAATAGAAATATCATGACGCTAATAGGCATGCTTCATCATCGGTCAAATCCAAATAATGTAAAAAAGGCGTATGCTTATGCCGCTGTAGCAAAAGCTGAAGGTATAAACTTTTTTTACTTTACCCCGGGAAATGTAAATCTAGAAAAGCAAAAAATTTTAGGGAAGGCCTATGAAAACGGTAAATGGATTGAAAAGGAATTTCCCTTTCCAGATGCCATTTATAATGCAAGTTATCCTGTAAGTGATAAAGCGGAGCAAGTTTTTGATTATTTATCCGAAAGGATTCCGTTTACAAGTCATTCAATCGGAGACAAATTAGCCGTATATAACAGAATTAAACGGGCAAAGGAATTTGAACCATACCTTATTCCTTTTAAAGTATTAACTGATGTTCAGATTTTTTTTGACATGATCAAACGTTATAAAAAGGTTATTATTAAACCAAGGTCTGGACATCAAGGTGGGGGCGTTGTTCTTATTGAAAAATATGGAACAAATCATTATAAAATTAATGAGGCAGGCATATTATCAACTATTGATAAAAAACAATTGCTAAACTTGATATCTAATAAAATACAAGAACCAGATTACTTAGTTCAACAGTTTATTTCAAGTCAAACAAAATCTGGTCTTGTTTTTGATTTCCGTCTTCATGTACAAAAAAATGGAGAAGGAAAATGGGTTATTACTTCTATTTACCCAAGGATTGGACGTTTGGGGACTATTACATCAAATATGGGTATTGGTGGTTATAGTGCTTATCTAGATGTTTTCTTAAAAACAGAGTTTGATGACTCCTGGTACGATATTCAAAGATATCTTGAACAATTTGCGTTAAGCTTTTCTAACCATTTTGATTCTTTATATGATAATGAATCGTTGGATGAATTAGGAATTGATGTCGGGATCGATGAAAACCAAAAACTATGGTTGTTTGAGGTAAATTGGAGACCAGGTGCACCTGTTATATATAGTGTTGAATTAGATGTCGCTAAAAATACGATTCTTTATGCTAAATATTTAGCTGATACAAATATAAATAAGGGTCATATTTAATACACTTCATTTGGTAATGTTTTTATAAATTCACAAAAATACCCAAGGTTATTATACCTTGGGATTTCGCTTATTCTGTACATATCGCTTCATAGCACTCTCTATTACTAAGGTTGTACTTCTTTCCATGTTTGCATAACGTTAGGCATACCTTTCTAATACTTTGTTTGCCGCGTCCACTAAGGAATATCTTTTAATTGATTCTATCTGTTGTAATTCTTTCAATATGTCATCATTCAAGAAAAATTTAATTTCCTTCAAATCCATTCTCCCCCTTACTGACGTTTTTGGCCCCTAACCAGGGTACTTTCACTAATTCCTGATTTCGAGTAAATGTATGTGTTTTAAATAGCTTCAAAGAATGTTCAATTTGTGCATTTTCAAAATTTCTTGGTCTTTACTTCTTAATTTAAACCCCTTTCAAATTCGGCAAAAATAACGTCCGGAAAAGGAAACTCTTTATCCACCCAGTTTACTTGTGTATACACTTTTCTCATAGTAGTCTTCTTATGTATATTCACTTTCCCAGAAGAAAAAAATCTGCACCTTCTGCCTTTACTACAGCAGCGTAGGCTTTTTCCGCATTATTTGGATCTGCTGGGTGATGGAGGCATCGCCATAAGAACCATATAGAATCCCCCTTCGGTTTACTTTTCTTTCATACGTTCCTAAAAAGGTTACTATCAACATATAGCCTCTATAAGCAAAGTAGCTTTTTTCCCTTCTTCCAAGGCCACGATAATATGCCAACACCTGATTAATTTGTTCATCACTGAAAACATTAATTTTCACATCTACTTTTTGACGTTGAATTTTAGAAGCTACATTTTCGCTTACAATTTTCTCTTCAAACAAGAAGTTAAAAAATGCCCTAATGCGTTGTAACTTCGTATTTATCGTGTTAGCGGAATTACCTTTATCTTGGCAATAACGTAAATAACCTTTAACATGAATACTTTTGACTTCTTCAACATTCAAAATGTCATTATCGTGACAGTAATCAATAAAGCCACCCAAGAGAACCTTATAATTTTGAATATTTACCTTCGTTGTATTCCTAAACTTACGGTCTTCAAGAAATTCTTGGTACGCAAACTTTAAAAGCACAAAAAAAGACTACCTCCTTTAATTAAGGAAGTAGTCTTCTTCTTACTAACTATTTATACATTGAACAGCTTCACAGAAAGGGCAGATTACATCATGCCGCCCATACCGCCCATGCCCATGCCGCCCATGTCAGGCATTCCAGCAGCACCAGCTGGTTCTGGTTTGTCAGCAACAACTGCTTCAGTTGTTAAGAACATTGCTGCAACAGATGCTGCGTTTTGAAGAGCAGAACGAGTTACTTTCGTTGGATCTACGATACCAGACTCAAGCATGTTTACCCACTCGCCTGTTGCTGCGTTGAAACCAACGCCTACTTTTTCACCTTTTAAGCGTTCTACAACAACAGAACCTTCTAAACCAGCGTTGATTGCGATTTGACGAACTGGCTCTTCTAATGCGCGAAGTACGATGTTAATACCTGTTGCTTCGTCACCTTCAGCTGCAATACCAGCTACTTTAGCATATACGTTCATAAGTGCAGTACCACCACCAGCAACAATACCTTCTTCTACCGCTGCACGAGTTGAGTTAAGTGCATCTTCAATGCGAAGTTTGCGCTCTTTCAATTCAGTTTCAGTTGCCGCACCTACTTTAATTACAGCTACGCCACCTGCTAATTTAGCAAGGCGCTCTTGTAATTTTTCACGATCGAACTCAGAAGTTGTTTCTTCTAACTGCGCACGGATTTGACCAATGCGAGCTTCGATTTGTTCTGTATTTCCTACACCTTCAACAATTGTTGTATTTTCTTTCGTTACAACAATTTTGCTAGCACGTCCTAAAGATGCGATAGTCGCAGATTTTAAGTCGCGTCCTAATTCTTCTGTAATTACTTCACCGCCAGTTAAGATAGCGATATCTTCTAGCATTGCTTTACGACGATCACCGAAGCCAGGAGCTTTAACAGCTACTACGTTGAACGTACCACGAAGTTTATTTACTACTAATGTAGCTAGCGCTTCGCCTTCTACGTCTTCAGAGATGATAAGAAGTGGTTTACCTTGTTGTACCACTTGCTCTAATACTGGTAAGATCTCTTGAATGCTAGAAACCTTTTTATCAGTAATTAAGATAAATGGGTTATCAAGAACGGCTTCCATTTTATCAGAATCAGTAATCATGTAAGGAGAAGCATATCCACGGTCGAACTGCATACCCTCTACTACATCTAATTCTGTTGTGAATCCTTTAGATTCTTCTAATGTAATAACGCCGTCGTTACCAACACGCTCCATTGCTTCTGCAATTAATTTTCCTACTTCTTCGTCATCAGCAGAAATAGCAGCTACTTGTGCGATAGAAGATTTACCTTCGATTGGTTTAGAAATCGTTTTTAATTCTTCAATTGCTGCTACAGTAGCTTTTTCAATACCTTTACGAAGACCCATTGGGTTCGCACCAGCTGTTACGTTCTTTAAACCTTCACGAATCATTGCTTGTGCTAATACAGTTGCAGTTGTCGTTCCGTCACCAGCTACATCATTTGTTTTGCTAGCAACTTCTGCTACTAGTTTTGCACCCATGTTTTCAAATGCATCTTCTAATTCAATTTCTTTTGCAATTGTTACACCGTCATTTGTAATAAGCGGAGAACCGAATTTTTTCTCAAGTACAACGTTACGACCTTTTGGTCCAAGCGTAACTTTTACTGCGTTTGCAAGAGTGTCGACACCGCGAAGCATCGAACGACGTGCTTCTTCACTAAATTTAATATCTTTTGCCATAATATTTGACCCCCTTGAATTTTTAAAGATTTATATAATTAACTGATAACTGCTAAAATGTCGCTTTCACGTAAAATTAAGTATTCTGCACCTTCGTATTTTACTTCAGTACCTGCATATTTTGAGAAGATAATACGATCGCCTACAGCTAACTCTAAAGCAACACGCTCACCATTTTCAAGCACACGACCAGTACCAACTGCCACTACCTTACCCTCTTGTGGTTTTTCTTTTGCAGTGTCTGGTAATACGATACCACTTGCTGTTTTTTCTTCTGCTTGAACAAGTTCAATTACAACGCGATCACCTAATGGCTTTAGCATGAACAATAACCTCCTCAATTTACTATGTAAATTTTATGTTTATTAGCACTCAAACACTTCGAGTGCTAACACACTTATTATAATAAAGAATCTCATTTTCTTTTGCAAGTGAAAAAACGTAATTTTTCGGAAAACTATTTTACATCCTCTTCAGTCTTTCCATAAGCTTCTCTTCTTTACCTGATGGGTAGCGCAATAATATAAATCCTTGGCTTCATGGAAGATCGGCACTGATAGAAGATTCTATTTGATATTCCATCGTTTTTCCCTCTTCTCCTATGTTACAATAAGAAGATGCCATAAGTTGTTTTCTCTATGGATAGAGCATTTTCCTTTTTCATTACAAAAAATTTAAAAAGGAGTTACGAAATTGAAGAGACAATACTGGTGGGTTGTTGTTACATATATTTTAATGCAATTATCAGGTGTAATTGGAGGGTGGCTCCTTTTAAAAAGCGGAATATACAACAATGGAAACAGGAGCTTTCAAGAAGAGGTTCAATTGGCAACTGCACATTGGGGAATAATTAGCTTCTTTGTTGCTCTTATTATTATCCTTTTGATATTACGCAACGATACACAATCAGAAAAATGGGATCGGGAAAAAACAAACATTCCCGCTACAATAGGATGGATTATTTTGGGGGTTTTTCTTGCTTTATTTGCCCAAGTAATTGCTGGCACAATTGAAACACAAATTTTTAAAGTTAAACCTGAATCTGAAAATACACAAAACATTATCGAGATTATAAAAGCTGCTCCATTATTTATGATTGTTTCTTCTATATTCGCTCCCATTCTTGAAGAAATTGTATTTAGAAAGATTCTATTTGGAACACTATATAAACGATATAACTTCTTTATCGCAGCAATTGTGAGTTCACTTATATTTGCTTTAATTCATTTTGACCCTACACATTTATTAGTGTATATTTCCATGGGGCTTGTTTTTTCATTTTTATATGTAAAAACAAAACGGATTATTGTACCTATTATGGCTCATGTTATGATGAATACAAATGTTATGTTAATTACATTTGTACTTCACCCATACATAGAAAAAGCTGAAAAATTGCAAGGATTCATCGGAGGATTTTAAACATGCGAACTTCACCATTTGTTATGGCAACTTTGTATTTTCTTCTTGGGTGTATTTTTACATACTTAGCAATTACAAGTGTTGAAGATACAATTTGGAACTTTTATACAATATTACTCGCTATAATGGCAACAGTCGATTTTAATTTGGCACTTCGCCTTCTTTTTTCTAAACCGAAAAAAGGTAGTATGAAGAAATAATAAAAACGCAGGGAATTCCTGCGTTTTTATTGTGGGTAATTTTTTAAAAAGTACACAAGCGTTTGTAATTCTACCGCTAAATCGATATGATGAATTCGAATATGTTCTAATATATTTAACCTAGCAGGTGTAAAGTTTAAAACACCTTGTATACCAGTATGCGATAAGCGATCTGCTACAGCTTGTGCAACAGAAGCAGGTACTGTTAATATTGCCACTTTTATATCATCGGATAATTTCTCTTCTAATTCATCCAGATGATATACTGGAATTCCTCCGATTTCTTTTCCAACTTTCTCTTCATCAACGTCAAATGCCATCTCAATTTTTGTATTATTATTTTTCGTAAAATTGTAATGTAAGAAAGCTGTCCCTAAATTACCTACCCCTATTAGTGCTACACGCGTTACATCATCTTGATCAAGTGTTTCGCGGAAAAACGACAATAAATAATTTACGTTATAGCCGTATCCCTTTTTCCCTAATGCCCCAAAGTATGAAAAATCTCTTCGAATCGTCGCCGAATCCACTTTCACCGCTTCACTTAATTCTGCAGATGATACGCGTTGCTTACCAGATAACGATAAGTTTTGGATAAATCGATAGTATAGAGGCAATCTTTTGGCAGTCGCCTGCGGAATTTTAGGCTGCTCCATGCAACCCCCTCCTCTCTTCCTATCTGTTCAAGTGATTGAAACATGTACGGAAGTTTAGCATTGAAAGTTTTCCCTGTATAATAGAGAGAGAACTTCTCTATTACGTTCAACTATACACTATTTTTAGTATGATTGAGAAATATAATCATGGCAAAGTTAAGAAATTATTTGAGGTGAAAACATTGATTCTACTACAAGTGAATAACCTTTCCAAGTTATACGCCGCTGAAGTGATTCTTTCAAACATTAAGTTAGAGGTACAGACGCGTGATCGCATTGCACTTGTCGGCCGTAACGGCGCTGGAAAGTCTACATTATTAAAGATTATTGCGGGAGAACTGTCCCATGACAGTGGAGAAATTATTAAACCGAAAGATGTATCTATCGGTTACTTAGCACAGCACACTGGTCTTGAAACATCATTAACCATTTGGGATGAAATGCTAACGGTATTTCTCGACTTGCAACGCATGGAGAAAGAACTCCGAAGGCTAGAACAAGAAATGGGGAAAGAAGAAAATTTCACAAATGTCACTGTACACGAAAGATTGTTAGCAGAGTATGATCGCCTGCAATTAGATTATAAAAATAAAGGCGGCTACCAATACGAAGCTGATATTCGCTCTGTTTTAAGCGGACTTGGCTTTCCTTCTGAGACACACGGAACTACAATCTCCACTTTAAGTGGTGGGCAAAAAACTCGTTTAGCTCTTGGAAAATTATTATTAACAAAACCAGATTTGCTTATTTTGGATGAGCCAACCAACCATTTAGATATCGATACATTAACGTGGCTGGAACAATATTTACAAGGCTATCCTGGTGCTATTTTAATCGTTTCACACGATCGATACTTTCTAGATAAACTCGTAACACAGGTATATGAAATCTCTAATAAACAAAGTCGAAAATACACGGGGAACTACAGTAAGTATTTAGAACTTAAAGCATCGCTATACGAACAAGAGATGAAGCGTTATGAGAAACAGCAAGAAGAAGTCACAAAGTTACAAGACTTCATTCAAAAAAATATCGCCCGCGCTTCCACAACAAAACGGGCACAAAGTCGTCAAAAACAATTAAATCGTATGGAGCTTATGACAAAACCACTCGGTGATACAAAATCTGCTTCTTTCCACTTTGATATCGATAGGCAAAGTGGAAATGATGTACTACAAGTAAAAAATATCACAATTGGTTATAATAACGAGCCAATCATTGAGCACATTCATTTCCAATTAACGAGAGGTGATAGTGTTGCACTTGTAGGTCCAAATGGAATCGGAAAATCCACTTTATTAAAATCTCTTGTGGATAAACTTCGTCCTTTAAACGGCAGTTTTTCATTCGGCTCTAACGTTTCTATTGGATATTATGACCAAGAACAAGCAAACTTAACATCATCAAAACGCGTATTAGATGAACTTTGGGATGATTACCCGCTACAACCAGAAAAAGAAATCCGCACAGTACTTGGAAACTTTTTATTTTCTGGTGATGATGTTTTAAAGCCAGTCTCTTCTTTAAGTGGTGGACAAAAAGCACGTTTAGCTCTTGCAAAACTTATGATGCAAAAATCAAATGTGCTTATTTTAGATGAACCGACAAACCATTTAGACTTAAGTAGTAAAGAAATATTAGAAAATGCTCTTATTGATTTTCCAGGAACTATTTTATTTGTTTCTCATGACCGCTATTTCATTAATCGCATCGCCACAAAAGTTATTGAATTGTCAACAGACGGGGCAGCGGAATATCTAGGCGATTACGATTATTATATAGAAAAGAAAAATGAAATGTTAGAACGGGCAGAACTTGAAGAACAAGAAACGAATAAACCTGCACAAAAACAAGTGGCGCAAGAAAAATTAAATTATATTGAAGAAAAAGAACGTAAAAAGCAAGAGCGCCAACGTACGCGTAGAATTGAGGAATTAGAAGAAAACATTGCTGCAATGGAAGAGCAAATCGCTACATTAGAAGAACAACTTTGTCTGCCTGAAGTATATGCTGATTACGAAAGAGCAAGTGATATTACAGCAGAAAAACAAACACTACAAGAACAATTAGAAGCATGTATGGAAGAATGGGAAGAATTACAAATATAAAAAATAAAAAGGTTAGCAGTTACGCTGACCTTTTTATTTATCCACAGTGTTATTCACACATTCAATTTTATATTATCAAGCTAAATATTAATTTTTCCACATTATCCACAAATAAAATAATATTTACCCACAGTTTATACTCACAAAAAAACCTATATTATCAACAGATAATATAGGTTTTATCCACAGGCTGTGGTTAATTATGTGTATAAAGTGAAACTTTCATCTGTGGCCCCACTAACATTTAACTAAACTTATCTTCTTTAACGAGAGTCGAAAATTCAGTGTCTCATTAAACGCGGAATAACTATGATTCAATATCCAAGCCAGGATTTGCATTTAATGCTAATGTTGCCCTCTTTCCTTGCTCATATGCAATCGTACCAGCTGCAGCAATCATAGCAGCGTTATCTGTGCATAAAGATAACGGTGGAATAATAAGCTCTATATCGTTTTTATTTGCAAACTCCTCTTCTAATCGAGCCCGCAATCCTTTATTTGCTGCAACTCCTCCAGCAAGAAGCACTTGCTTCACGCCATACTCCTCCGCTGCTCGTACTGCTTTTGTTACTAACACATCAATTACACTTGCCTGAAAACTTGCAGCTAAATCTTCAGGTGTTAGTTCCTCTCCGCGCTGCTTTGCGTTATGCACAGTGTTAATAACTGCGGATTTTAAACCACTAAAACTAAAATCATAAGAATCTGGTTCCAGCCATGCACGAGGCAGATCGATTGTCGGCTCTCCTTCATGGGCAAGACGATCAATGTGCGGTCCACCTGGATATGGCAATGATAACGTACGTGCCACCTTGTCGTATGCTTCTCCTGCAGCATCATCTCTTGTTTCGCCAATTACTTCAAATGAACCATGCTCTTTCATATAAACAAGCTCTGTATGTCCACCAGATACAACGAGAGACAATAATGGAAACTGCAGTTCCTGTACTAAGCGATTTGCATAAATATGACCAGCAATATGATGCACGCCAACCAACGGGATACCATGTGCAAAAGCTACCGCTTTTGCTGCATTCACACCAATTAACAATGCCCCAACAAGGCCTGGCCCCTCTGTAACAGCAATTGCATCAATATCTTCAAACGTAATTTGCGCTTCTTTTAACGCTTCTTCTAATACAACCGTTATTTGTTCCACATGGTGACGAGATGCAATTTCCGGAACAACCCCGCCAAAACGTTTATGACTTTCAATTTGCGAAGCTACAATGTTCGCTAAAATTTCTCGTCCATTTTTCACAACTGCTACAGCTGTTTCATCACAGCTTGTTTCAATACCCAGTATAATTGTATCTTTTTTCATCATAAGTTCACCCACATTACAAGACCATCTTCATAATTGTCTGTATAGTATCTTTTGCGAATTCCGCCATTTTGAAAACCAAATTTCCGATATAACTTTTTTGCAACTTCATTTGAAACACGCACTTCAAGTGTCATCGTATTTGCTCCAAGAGCTCTCGCTTTGTTCATTACTTCTTGTAATAACACTTCTCCGAGCCTTTGACCACGGTATTGTGGTAATACCGCAATGTTCGTAATATGTGATTCATCAAGAACGACCCAAAGTCCGCAATAACCTAGAATTCCTTCCTCTGTTTCCAGTACAACGTAGTGTGCATACTCATTCATTTTTAATTCTCGTTCAAATGCTTCGGCAGTCCAAGGAGTCGCAAATGAAGCTTCTTCAATCGCAACAATTTGCGGAATATCCTCTTCCTTCATATTTCTAAATGTAATGTTCATTCATAAAACCCCTATTTCGTTTGACTTTCTAACCATTTTGCCTCTGCTTCTGCCAAACGAAGGTAACTTGGAACGAATGTATGCACAGATTGCTCTTCTTTCTGTAAGCCCAAGAAAGCTAATTCACTTGGGCGTGGATTATGTTTCGTCAGCGGGGCAAATACTGCTTGATCTCCTAAGTGTTCTACAATTGTATCTTTATGCTGTTCTACATCATTTCCGATAAATAAAATAGGTTGTCCTATCTCTTTTAACATTTGTAACCAATCGGCAATGAGAATAATACGATCCTCTTTCACAGATTGCAACTTTTGTTCTCTATATGTATACAATCCCGTATAAATTTGCTGACGACGACCATCAAATAACGGACAAATATACCCTGGGAAATTTATTCCGTTTGCTGCCAGCACTTCTAAACTTGATACACCAACAATCGGAATTTGCAATGACCAAGCTAATGTTTTTGCTACTGTTACACCAATACGAACACCTGTATAAGAGCCTGGACCAGCTGCTACAACGATTTTATTTAATTCTTTTGGTTTCACGTTACATTCTTGTAAAAGTTGCTCTACTGCTGGCATTAGACGCACAGAGTGATTTTTTGTTAAATTTGTAATGATTTCTCCCACAACCATATTTCCATCAATAAGAGAAACTCCCATTACATAGTTAGAAGTATCAATTGCTAGTACTTTCATTTTGTAATAGCTCCTCACATAATCTAATATAACGTTCTCCGCTCGGCTCTAATACAATTTTTCTTGTACTATCCCCCGTGTGGAATAAACTGATTTTTAAAAGTGAAAGTGGTAAAAAAGACTCTATTAAATGCGCCCACTCCACCACTGTTACACCTTGACCATAAAAATATTCATCAAACCCTAAATCTTCTTCGCTCTCCGCTAGGCGGTATACATCCATATGATAAAGCGGTAATCGTCCTTTGTATTCTTTAATAATATTGAACGTTGGGCTATTCACAACACGTTTTACACCAAGACCTTTTGCAAGACCTTTTGTAAATGTTGTCTTACCTGCACCTAAGTCTCCTTCTAAAATCAAAACATCCTGCGCCTGAACTAATTGTCCAAGCTTTTCTGATAAATTCTGCGTTTCTTCTGAAGACGTTGTTGTTATTTCATATTTATTCAAAGGTTTCACCTACCTTACTGTTAGTATTCCCTGCTCTTTATTATACAGATTTTTTATTTTTGTTTCAGTTTCGATTATATAAAAAAGACCTTAGGAGTTGTCCTAAGGATAAGATTGACTGTCTTATAAGTTTAATTAGAGTAAATAAAAAAACACGAAACATATTGTTTCGTTCTTTATATTATATAAGTGGCGGTCCCGACCGGGGTCGAACCGGCGATCTCCTGCGTGACAGGCAGGCATGTTAACCACTACACCACGGGACCATT
>NZ_JBPZSK010000018.1:0-17424 GCF_052038115.1 Bacillus sp. GB_SG_008
TTCATATTCATCGTTTAAAGCTTTTGTTTCAGATGTAGAAACGTCTTCTTTTTTTACATCTTCAATATCAGATTGCTCTTCAGAAGTCTCAATTTCCTCATTAGGAGATTTTATCTCATTATGGGTGTTTTGGTCTTCTTTTTTGAGAATAAGATTTGAATCATTCAATATGACCCGTTTAACTTCATTTAAAAAATCTTTATCTTGAAGTAAAATTTCTCTTTGCATTTGTTGTTGAATCTTATAATCACCAACATCTTGTAAGCCATGTTTATCAATAAAGTAACAGACAAGTTTATATAATGAATCTGCTATATTTCCTTGAGATTCAAACCATTTAAAGAATTCTTCGTTCTCAATTTTTTTGAGATTCCAAAAGAAGGACTCTCTTTTCTTGTCAGACATATTATCTCACCTTTTTTCGAGTAAGAATTTTCTTGATAACTTGCATTCCTCTAGCATTCATATCTACAGCATATTGTTCTGGAATCCACAGTAAGTACATTCCAACTCGATTACAGTACTCTAGTAACTGATCGTATAGTTCGTCTTTAAAAGTAACACTTCCGCCGCCGTATACGCATAAAATTTCAGCTTCACTTGCTGTATTATTTACATATTTCTCATCAGTATCTTCTAAAATAAGTTCAGCTTGTTCTACTTTTGTAATGTTAAAATACCCAGTGGATTCTTCATGGTATTTATGGTCTACATCTTGAAGGATTTGCGAGAATTGTTGACGTTTAATATTTGTACCACGTTCCTGATTCAATAGTTTTACAGCTTCTTCTGTAGCATGCCCAACTCCACGTCTTTCTCCACTACAAGCATCAATTACTGGATTTACGCCAACTGTGTATATATACTCAGTTGTTCCATCTCCAATGTCACTATGTAAGATCTTTTTGTTCTTAAAGAATGATCCTTTTATTGTTTCTACCTCAAGTTTGTCTTTATATAGTTTAATAAAATCACTAAACATATCTTCTTCGCCTTCAAGGATTGCGTATAAGGGAGGAACACCTTCTTGAGTAATGTTTGCACTGTTAAATGTTAAGGTAACTGTTACTTGTTCTTCACCGACATAAACAATTACAACATGATTTGAGCTAGTAAAGCGGTTTTCTAAATGCTTAGCATTTGCAGGAGTCCATTGACTTGCTGGAATTGCTGAAATGAGATCAACTGTAACGTTAATGGATTGAGGTAGTTCTTCAGTCTGCTCCCATTCAAGTTGTACAGATTTATTTGCAAGAAGACCTAGCATATTAATCAGTGGTAAATCATCATTATACTTCTGGCCCACTTTAATATTCATGTTTTTAGGGTTTTTTCCAGTCATCATTGCGCGATTACCAATAAAATACATTCCGGATCTTCTAATTGATTTACTAGCAATATTTACGAACATGTTATCTATTAAATTAATTACATTCTTTTGAGTATTCGTTTCCGTAACATTTGGCATGGAATAAACACTTTGATATACATTCTTCATTTTTATATATTGCCCATTAAGATATCCTTTAAATGAGTCGTTACCAATATCGCCTTCAATATTTAAATGAAGATTAGTCACTTTTGAATCTGTCATTATAAATCACCTCTATTTTTTATTTTATTTCCTTTTAATATCTATTAGATATATTATAACACAAAAAACATGTGGATTTCAATTATAGAAATCAAATATATATCTAAAAGATATCTTTTGAATATATATTTGATTTCGAGAAAAGGATAAATATTCAAAAGATATCTTTTAGAAATCCTGAATAAATTAATTTTATATTTAAAATTGATGAGAAGGTATTTTTGATTCCTCTCTATATAAAATGAATATCTTTTTGATATTTATTTTATATAGGTGTTTCTACAGGAAATATCCTTATGATAAATAAATCTTCAAATGATGAGTTCAATATGTGAACTACCCGCCACTTAACGTCCTTACGGACTGTTTGAAGTGGGGGCTTCTTGGGAACTAGATACTTTTATTAGCTATCTATCTTTACCAAGCTATAAGGGCAGTCCCTGCCCCTAAAGAAAATACCAATTACATGGCTAATTTTAGCAAGTTTATACTTGCATTTACATCTCTATCATGATGGCTATTGCATGCTGGACAAGCCCATTCACGAAGGTTTAGGTTTTTTACTTCTTGATTTTTATAGCCACAACAAGAACAAAGTTGACTACTTGCATAATTCTTAGGTGCGATTATCAAATCACGCCCTTTCCATATTGTTTTGTAGTCAAGATATTCTCTGAATTTAGCCCAAGATACTTCTGAGATAGCTTTTGCTAACTTACGGTTCTTCTGCATATTCTTCACCTTCAAGTCTTCAATCACAATTACTTGGTTTTCGTTAGTGATCTTGTTACTTATCTTGTGAAGAAAATCATTGCGTTGATTCGAAATTTTTTCATGAAGTCTTGCGACTTGTAACCTAGCCTTGTTTTGATTATTTGAACCTTTCTTTTTGCGTGACAAAGAACGTTGCAGAAAGGCTAATCTTTTTTCAAGCTTTCTCAACCACTTAGGGTTTTCATATTTAATACCATTAGACAGTATTGCGAAGTCTTTCAATCCTACATCAACACCAACTTTTGTGTCGATTTTAGAGAATAGTTGTTCATTTTCTTCTACCAAAACCGATACAAAGTACTTACCAGTAGGCGTTTGAGAAACTGTAACCGACTTAATTAATCCAAAGAATTGTCTATGTTGCTTAATCTTTACCAATGTCTTTAATTTTGGTAGCTTCATATAACCGTTCTCAATGCAAACTGTTCCTTTTTGGTTATTTGTTGTATAACTACGGTGATGATCTTTTTTACTTTTGAATTTTGGGAATCCAACGGATTTATCACGAAAAAAATTAGCATATGCCTTGTTTAGATTTAGTTGGGCATTGGCTAACGCCAAGCTATCAACTTCCTTTAGAAACGGAAAATCAGCTTTATACTGTGCAGGTGTAGGATATTTGATAGATTTATCAGGTTTATCTTGTGATTCTCTATAAGATTCGATTCTATCAGCAAGCATTTTATTATAGACAAAACGCACACATCCAAATGTTTTTGCGAAAAACATTTTTTGTTCTTTATTTGGATAGATACGATACTTATATGCCTTCAACATAACCTACACCTCACTTCTCCCCTTGATTTTCGATATACTTCTTCACCACAACTACTGGTGCACCACCAGTAGTTAGCAAACAAAAACTTCTTGCCCAAAACATTTCTTTCCAAAGTTTCTTTTTCACTTGTGGAAATTCTTTCTTTATTAATCGAGAACTCGCACTCTTATAAGCATTAATGAACTTTGTCATTTCTGTATTAGGATGTGCCTTGAACAATATATGTACGTGGTCAACATCATGATTCCACTCGACTAACGTTATATTGTAGTTCTCAGAAAGTCTTACAAACATGTCTTTTGCATAGTCAGACATATCATCATCGAATACATTTCTTCTGTATTTCACAACTAATACGAGATGGTAATACAATAAGAATACTGAATGATTATTACTATCTAGTTTCACCGATATACCAACCTTTATATTTTATAAGACTGATTATATCAGGAGCAAAATAAAAAGCAAAGTCAAGTGCTTTTTGGCTACACCAAACCGAAATTCATCTCCCACCTACCATTGGGCTATCGCCCTTTACACGCTTGAGGAAGGAGAATTCTTTCGGGGAGTGCGGTTAAATAAACACTGAATGAACGTTTTCTTTGTGTTATCTTGACGGTCTTCAGGTAGTAATTTAATGGTTTTATCTAGTTTGGTTTTGTTACTGAAATATGTGTGAAAGTGTATTTTGAATTACTGAAATGGCGTTTTTCGAACGCTTTGGCAGTGTTATCTCGACGGCTGTTTCTTCGTGAACGCTATCCGTTTATGTAGCGTTTTATCCAGAGTTATCAAGGCTTCCCGGTACTTTTGAATCCTCTTTCATAATTAAATTATACGTAGAGTTAAACAACGGCTGGATTTCAGAAATATGATTTACATTTACTTTCTCCCTTATTTCCAATGACTTTCCCAGTCAGTTTTGGTGCAAAAAAAGAATAAAATACATATATTCCTAGATATGGAATTATAGTATGGTAGAAGAGAAGTACAAGAAAAATGGGGGGACCGCTATGATTACATTGCAACAGAAGCTGGAGCAGTATACACACATATATGCACAGTTGAAGGGAGAACTAAGGTGGAAAACCGGTGATTCTCGGACAGGGATGATGATTGCCGCGATGTATGCAGGCAGCGATAAGCCGTTTGATCTTGGGCTTTTTTTACAAATTAGTAGTTATATTAATGATCAGGTAGGGATGTTTTCATATTTGAAGTCCTATCATCGCTTTGTGGTTGCAGCAACATTAGATATTCACTTTACATATTACAAAGAAGCGTTTCAGCAGTTCCTAGACTTATATGAACGATTAGTCGCTGGTGGCTTTAGCCGGAGTATATTCACTTATTTGGCAGCAGCAGCGCTTTTACCAGAAGACAATGGACAGCATGAAACACGCATTCAGCGGTCGCTGCAAGTATATAAACGCATGAAAGAGGATCACTTCTTTCTTACAAGCACAAATGATTATCCGCTCGCTGTTTTGCTAGCAGGACAACCAGAGAAAGTAGAGACACTTATGGATCGAGTGGAACGTCTCTATCACAAGCTGGCGGCAACTGGTATGCACAAAGGGAATGATCTTCAATTTTTAAGTCATATTCTTTCTCTAAAGAAGGATGTCAGTGAAGATATTTTAGTAGCACGCTGCACAAACATATGGAACCTGCTAAAGCAAGAAAAGGTAAAAGTTAAACAGATGCATTATCCGGCTATCGGGCTACTAGCGTTGCTTGAGGATGGAGAGAAAGAGGTCCCTTCTGTTTGGGCATTCATTGAAAAATTGCAGGGGGACAAGCTATTCCGCTGGCATACGGATGCAAATATTCTTATTGCTATTCAACTATTCGTAAGTCAAAAAGGTGCGGAAAGTCACGCTGCTAACACAGGCTTACAAACAATGATAGAGGTTCTCATACAGGCGCAGCAGGCAGCTATGATAGCAGCAATTACCGCTTCCTCCGCAGCAGCTTCTGCCAGCAGTAGTTCATAACGTGCAATTTGCTGCATGAATGCTATATGTAGGATTTTCCAAAAAGGGTTACATATATCATGCTTAACTCAAAAATCGATTGTCAGCAGACAATCGACTTTTGAGTTAATAAGCACGAAGCACATGCAATTTAATCACGGTTAAATAAACGCTGAATGAACGTTTTTTTGGTGTTATCTTGACGATCTTCATTTAGTAGTCCAATAGCTTCATCTAGTTTGTCTTGTAGTAACTGTATTTGTGCATCTTTCTCTTCTTTCTCTGAACGCTCTTGTAACAATAATTCAATGATATCTTGGTTTTGTTGTACAATTTTTTCTTGTTGCTGAAACATGTGCAAAAATTTATCTTGAAGTACTGAAATGTCATTTTCCGAACGTTTTGGTAGTGTTATCTCGGTGTTTATTTCTTCGTGAACGCTATCCGTTTCTTTGGCGTTTTCTTCAGTGATATCAATGCTTCTCGTTGCAGCTTCTTCTAATTTCCAGTTCTGATTTAAGTATTCTTTCATCTGTTTTAAAATATCAATATCTTTTTCATAGTAAATGCGTTGTTTCCGCTCGTTTCGGTCAAATACATAATCCATTTTTTCTAGCTCAATTGACCATCTCCGAAGCGTATTTGTGTTAATGTCTAATTGTTTTGCTACTTCTTGTGCAAAATATCCATATTCCAAATTTCACACCTCCGTTATTTGTGTGTTACACTATTTTTCTTTATTAGAATGCTGTTTCCTCTAAAAGTGTTTTTTATATTTTTTGAGAGAAGGTGTTATGTTGTGAACGCTATCCGTTTTTATAACGTTTTCCTCAGTATTACCAACGCTTTCGGTTATAGTAAAATAAAAGTCATGCGCGCCATATCTTCGTTATCCATGCGTTATGGATGGTATCCATCTTTTTTGAATCTTTACCTTCTGAGAAGTATGAAATGACTTATATGTACCTATTCTATATTTAAAAGCCTATTTCCATATTCAGATTTGCTTTCACTTTTTGGTGTATAAAAATATCTAACTTCTACTGAGATTTTCTCCGGAATTTACTAGTACTTGCTAAAACACAATTTGTCTATGAGATATTAGAGGTTTACTTCTAATACAAAAATTCTACTAGATATGTGTAAGAGAATCAAAGGTTTCCTTAGTTGGATTAGTATTTAAAACAAAATTATTAGATCCTGAACAACCTAGCGATATTATGTTAAATAGAATTATTCGTGAACACTATCCGTTTTTCTAGCGTTTTTTATATAAATGTCCACTATTAGCTGAATCGGGATCGTGTATATGTTAAAAATACAAAAATTTCTTGCGATATAAATCTACCAAAATTCTAGTGAAGTTACTTTATCAATTATTAGAAATTACTAAGTGATTTTTTGAGGAATTCTTTTCCTAGATTGATAAGATAAAAGTGTGATAATGACTCTAAACTAGGAGTGAAAGAGATGTTAGAGCAAACAAATTTAAATAAGGTACGGATTGAACCTTGGGCAGATACCGATCTTACCTTGCTGCGTTGTTTGAATGAACCAGAGATGATGAAACACCTTGGAGGTCCAGAGAGCGAGGGGGATTTCTTTCGCGCCACAAGAGATACCTTGAGATTGGTGGGAAAGGCTGTGTGTTCAGCATGTACTTCTTCCAGAGCTTGAAGTAGTCGGCTCTGTCGGATATTGGGAAACCATGTATGAAATCAGATGGAGCGTTCTGCCACCATTCGAGGGCAGGGGCATAGCGAATGCGGCTGTTTCATCGGCCTTAGCTAGTGTCCGTGCTGAGAAGAAGCACAGGTACATTCATGCGTTCCCATCCGTTAATAACCCTGCGTCAAATGCGATTTGTCGGAGATTAGATTTCTTGTTCATTGCCGAGTGCGATTTCGAATACCCGCTAGGAAACTTCATGCAATGCAGCGAATGGCGTCTAAATCTCAATGCGACAACGTAAATAGAAATAGGGAAGATTGGGGAAACATGTAGAGTCCTTGCAAAAGAATTTCATATAGAATACCAAAACAAAATATTCAAACAGCAGATGAACTTCATAATGATAGCCTTTTAGAGATCGATAAGATAATAGAAGCCGTGATTAGAAAATATTCAACATCTACAGGAACAGTAGCTACATTTTTAGTTAAAGATACAGCCATTGAGGAACTAACTTCACACGTATAATGTTTTCCGATCCCTCGGGTGGATTTCATTCTCCATATAACTAATAGCAGCCTCTATAGAGACTTTAGAAACATATACAATTAATTTGCGGTTCGTATACTTTTCCAGCAGGAGAACTAATTGTAATATCCGGTATTAAATAGGATATCAGTAATTAATCTTATTACGAGACTTCCTACTACAACTTCATAATAAAGTGAATATTCTGAAAATTATTGAAAAATACACCTATAGAAAATTAACAATCTGTTTTTTGTTATCATTTATATTATAAGAATATTCCCTTTATTTGATGGGATAACGGGGAGGATAATATGAACGTTCAATTGAAGGGTAATGAACAACTTATCGAACTACTAAATGAATGGTATTTACAGATTCGTGCAAGAAATATAGAAAATTCCAAGAGGTTAAAAAAAGAAATTGAGAAACAGATTAATGATTTAAAGGATAATCAAAATTTACTCTTTTATTATTCACTTCTTGATTTCCGGTATAGCTATTTAATCAATAACTTGGGTATTTCTAAAAAGAGTTTTGATAAAATTGAAACTTTTGATACACCAAAAGAAGACTTCTTAGCATATTACTATCATTTTTTTAAAGCAATCCATTCTAATGCAATTGGAAGTTATAATTTAGCTAAAGAACATTATGATAGAGCAGAATCTCTACTAATACACATTCCTGATGAACTTGAAAAAGCTGAATTTTATTATAATTTAGCAATATTTCATTACCACATTTACAAAGGACTTTTAGCGACAAAATATGCAAATGCCTCCAAGGACATATTTTCCAATAACACTGACTGTGAACTTAAAATAGCTTATTGTAATAATCTTTTGGGATTAGCTTGTACTCACTTGAAAGAATTTGAATTAGCAGAAGAATATTTTGTTTCAGCTATAGATTTATTTCATAATTTCGGTAGTGAAAGAGATGTTCTAATTGTCCGTCAAAACTTAGGTTTAATGTATGCAGAGCAAAGAAGCCCTAGTTTAGCAATTCGTTATTTATCTGAAGTAAATCAGAAAATGCCCAATAATTATAAAGCACTCTTTGTTCAAGCTAAACAATACCTGAAACTTGGGGAAACAACAATTGCATTGGAACTTATTAAAGAAGGCTTAAAAATTTGTAATGAGTTAGAACTTTCTGAGTACCAATATCGTTTTATTATTATGAGGGAAATGTGTAACAATAATACAACTGAAAATTTAGAAAAAACAATTTTAGCAGGAATGGATTATTTCAAAAAAGAACAACTATGGGAGTATGTTCAAGAATACAGCGAGATATTAGCTGTTCAGTTTCATGCTGAAGCAAATTTTGAAAAAGCAAGTACATATTTCTTTTTAAGTTATGGAGCAAAAGAGAAAATTTTTGAGAAGGAGGCTTTAAAATGAGAAAATTGAATGTGCTTTTTGTGGGAATTATGGCAGTGGGAATTATAACTTTTGGTTTAAATAATTCAATAGATTCTGGTTCTAAACAATCTAGTCAAGCTAAGTATACAGCTGTAATGTATGCAGACGGTAATACTGGATGAGAATTTGATCCACAAAACAAAAGAATATCCTTGTTTAAAACCACGAACCTAAATATGTAGAAAATTTGTAAAGTACACCAAGCGCCATAAATATTCCCACTAGTATAATTGCAAATGCAGCAATAGCAAACCCCATAGTTCATATATAATACAATCCTACTGCTACTAAGCCCACTATGACTAATAAGCTTATGATTAGCAGTATAAGTCCAGCCAGAAAATATAGCGCACTAATAAAAACACTTATCCATACTATAAAGTGTGGTTTCTTTAATTTCAGTATCTTTTTCTGATTGGAGTAGGGATCAATAATTTCTAGAATTAATTCATGAAACAAAAGCAACCAAAAAATTAATTGTATCCTCGAAACAAGAAAGTTCTTGGTTTAGCCGTTTATTTAAAAGATGAAGATTGTTTTTAGATAGCAATAGCGAATTTGAGGGAACCGTGTAAGTTCCTTGTAAAAGGATCTTACACGGTTTTTTATTTTCTATAAATTCGATAGTCTTCCCTAAAAGATGACACTGTATATCTATCAAAAATAGATTTCTAAAATCTTGTAGATTCTTTATTTATTAAATCTTGTTTTTAAAAACTAAATACAATAAAAACATTAGAATTCGTTTTTAAGGCTTTACTCTTACTCCAACAAGGCATTTGAGCTTTATACTTAGTAAATTTCTGGTTTAATACCTGAGTTAGTGATAGAAAACACTGGTATTAAAGGTTGGAGTTTTATAGTTAAATATTATGAGTGAAATATAGCAGAGAGAGGATGGGAATATGCTTGCATGACAAATAGCCTTGTTGATTATGATTTTTTCAAACAAGGCTATTTATTGCTATTTTTTTAACTACTAGTTTCCTTTCAAAAAATCATAGAAGATGAACGTACTTTCACGTTTTTTATCCAAGTTACTAATAGCTTCACTTTCTTCACGATCCCTACGGTCTAGATATGCTTTATATTGTTGCCCAAACATTTTAATAAAGTGTGCAGGATTGCTTTCATCGGCTTTATTAAACTTAAACCATTTTACACATTGCTCAAAATAATACCATGTAGATTCTCCGATATCTGGTGGCATCCTATTTGCAATAACGTATGCATCCTTTTCTGATAGATTCGTTACCTTTTGGAGCATGATATAGTTATATGCTCTTTGTTGATCTTCACTTAAATAATCACTTAAATCTTGTAATCTATCATCACGGTTTTTAGGTTCATTATTCACTGCTGGATTTGCTGATTCTTCTAAGTTAAAAACATCTAATCCATTAGATGCATCCTGTACTGGTTTATCTTCATGTGAGAGGTTATTATTTTTCTTAAAGATCTTTTTCTTTAATTGATCAGTAAAAGTAGAGCAAACATCAATTGTAAAAGCCCATTTTACCCTAAAGTATTCAACGATTTTCAGGTAATTATTATGTAAAGTTAAGATGTAAATAGATGGAGCAATCTTGCCATGTCGCCTGACTTTGATTTGTTGGCACACTCCGAGATCTTGTAACCAATTAAAAATATAGTTGATAACGGGTTTAGAAATACCAGATTTTTTACTAATATGATCTTGTTTTACTTGGGAATAGCCTTCTTGTACTAAATAGGATAATACCGTTTCTAACGCTTCATATTTTCGTTTTGTGAGGTAATCTTTAGTAGTAACACCTTCATGTTCTAGGACAATACCATCAATATAAGTAGTAACTTTTTTGATTGCTTGATTAATAGTCCCAGGTGTCTTTGACAGATGTTTGATTCGAGGACTTAATTCAGCTTTTGCTCGACTAAGCAAAAAGTTTTTTAAAAACATGAAAAAACCTCCTATTTTCCCACTAAACACACACAGAAAAAATATTGGAAAACAAGAGGTTTATATTCACTTTACATTCACTACATGTTATAATAGACACAGGTAATTGAACATAATTTTATATGAATAAGACCCCTACTTTCCTTTGAGAGTTTTTAATCGATTTTCAGTTTGGTCGCTGATCAATTAAAAACGGTGGTTTGGTAGGGTTTTTTTTTGTAACTTTAATGAAGTTATTTTATATATATGTATCATTGTATAACTATTATTATGGAACATCAATGCTTAATCTTGAGATAGAAGTATTTAAATAGGAAAAAGCCGCTAGTTAGTTTATACTAGCGGCTTTTGATTTCGTATTGAAGGTATCTTCTGAAATTCATATATTCCTCTTGCAACTTGTCGTACTTATAACCAAGGAATTCTGTATATTCATTTAGTTGCTTCTCTAACTGTTCTCTTTTTCCCGTTGGTAATGTAAGTAATTCTTGATAAAGATCTTGTGTCATGAAAGGTAGTTCTCGATTCTGTTCGAGTTCTTTCTCTTCTATATCAAGGTCTTTTTTTGTTTGCTCTTCTTCCATAAATAATTTTTCTTCTTTAATCTTCTTAGTATTACCGACTAAGAAGTCTGTGCTGACCTCAAAAAGATTTGCTATGACAACTAAAATGCTGTAAGAAGGTTCAGCTCCTTTATTCTCCCAATTAGATATCGTTGTTTGAGCAAAAGATGTCCCAGTAATGTTTCCAATTTCTTCACCTAATTGTTTCATACTCCAACCATTTTCAAGTCTCAATGTTTTTACACGTGCGCCGAAAATACTCATATTTTTATTAATCCTCCTTTTAAAAAGTGTAATTCTCCAAATGAACTATATTGTATTCGCAACTTAAAGGGGATGATTTAACTTCAAAAGTGATACTTTTTTGAAAATAATCAAAAAACAGTTGTTTTAACTTCAAAAGTGATATATTATACTTATAAGTATAACCGAAAGGAGGTTAAATGTTGCGATGTTATATTATGAGCGTAAAACTCAAAATTACTCTTTGGAACGAATTTCACAAAAATTAAATATCAAGCCTCAAGTGTTACATGCTATCGAGAAGGGGAAATCAGGTGTTAATGCAGAAAGGGCTGAAAAAATTTCTAGATTTTTTAACAAACCCGTAGAATATTTTTTTGTACCAACGTATTACAAAATTCGAGAATAACTGAAATATGGTTATTGGATACTTAAATCAAGCATAAAAATAACTATGTAAATTTTATTATAGTAAAAAACTCTAGCAATTCAAATATAATTAATGATCCTTGAAAACTGCATATCATATGAGGAAGATTTTTAGTCATGCTGAAACGATCGTATTAAACGTTATCCATTGTAATGAATATATAAGAAAAAGCCAATACCACAAGAGCAGCTACAACAACCGGAACAACCAAAAGAAATACAGAATCCGGTTCTACCACAAGCAGAAATACCACAACAAATTGTTACACAACTACAACTAGAAAAAATACCACAAAAAATAGAAAAGAAATTCCTAGAAACAGGTAGAAAACCTGAAATCCATACGTGAAATTGACTGGTTTTATTTATATAGTATTTGCCTTAGCAGGGACGTATTTTCAATGAGAAATTGAAAGGGAGATGATATGAAGTGTCAGGATTCTATCTTGGTACAACAAATGGGAAAATTATTAATAACAGCTTTTCAGATCTATCTAAACGTGAAAATAAAATCATTGTAGGTAAACCAGGAAGAGGAAGAGCAAGTAAAATGAGCGATTGGTTCTCAAAAGACTTAATATAAGCGATATCCATTGCACAAACGGTAATCAAACCGAAAGAACGGTAGGATGTTTGGATAGAATCCGCTACCAAATTACTAACAGGAAGTATTTTGTACTTAGATCAACGGTATGGAAACTTGTATTACTTAGATTTTGAACAGGTAAGGGAATTTGTACAAAAAGTAAAAGACCAGGATACTTATCTTTCTGAACTGAGTGATACGTTAGATAAAAATCATCCAACGTATCAGATCTTTAAGGTACTTGCTTTATCAGCAAACCAAATAAGAGAAGGAACAATAGATAAACTCCTAGAGATAATTAATCAACATGCTAACAAACAGGGCAAGTTAGAAAGGCAAAGAGAGTACTTTTGGTTTCATTATTAGCTAATAGATACAAAGGATGAAATAGGAAGGAGTGAAATCTATGTTAGGAGTAGCAGAGAAGTGCTCTAAAACGATTAGAACAAAGGGTGTCAGTGTAATAAAAGCTAGGTTTGGAGCTTACAGGACGGTTATAGAGGGCGTAAAAGATTCTAAAGATAATTACATTTTCGTTTTTGATCCGAAGTGCATCTTTTATAACGATACTCATGAAGAAAAGCGAGAACAAGGCTATAAAATACTAAAACATAATCTGTTAACTGGTTCTGAAAATTTACAAATTGGATGTTATCGGAAAGCAGTCGTGTATATCAGTGTAGAAACTGAACAAAGTACGTATGAAGATCGAGGAGAAGCTTTATCTCATTTTCTTCAATTTTTAACGGAACATAAAAAAATAAGACCAATTCATCTTGTGTTTCATCAGTATGACTTATACCCAATCCCTCATATGGAGCAGTTTTTAAAAGAAAGTGCGAAATATCATATTCACAATTCAATTGTAGTAGAGTCCCACTCGAAGTTACAAAGAATCTATGGAAAAAAAGCAGCACAACGAATTATAACCTCGTGTCAAACAACCGTCCTAGCATAAAACAATACTCATATTTAACATTTCATCCTATCAAGATGGCTAGAAAACTATATAAGGGGAGGACGGTTAACTCTTCCTTCCTTTTTACAAATAGGAGGCGATCATATGGGAACAGAACAAAGACTCACATTTTATGATATTGCAGCATCACCAGCTCATAGTATTAAAACCTTTGATGGAAAGACATACAAATTGAAAGGTGCCATTGCGATTGAAAATGGCACAGGAAGCATTGAAAAAGTAGCACAAATTTATTACCAGGTTCGCTCAGTCAGAGATGAACATCAAAATTTAATTGCAAAACGGAAACATAAACAGGCTGAATTAGTAGCTGTAAAACAAAAGTGTAAATAAAAAAAGCGATTTTGAAGTGTGCTGAGAACCTAGCACAAAGTATGTGGCTCCTTGAAAAGTAAATATTGCGTGCCTCCCTTGAAACGGTCACTAGAGGGGTTAGGTATACGATGCTGTTTGATGGGTGCTACTTAAAACTCGTCTGTGACCACTGGAAAAGCGATGTATCAAAGATCTGTGCGTAACAGTAACCGTGAGGAATATCCCATAATAACATTCTGAAGAAGCGGTGAACATCACATACAGTAGATACATAAGGTTCTACGTTCATGCCAAAATACGTAGTGCGGTATTGGGCATATAGAAACTAAGTCGGGATTAGCTTCTATACGCATGCCAATACAGGGTTCGTCATTTCCGCCATAAATGACATTTCCATTTTTTCTTTCCGTTTCCTTTTTCTTGCTATAATGAAGACAGATGTTGAAGTTTAAATGTGTCTCATCACACTTCAAAATCGCTTATTGAAAATATGGTATAGGGAGGAATAGTTATGAGTCGCAAAGGGTGGATTATCTCCGCTGTTGTTGGACTTTTTATAGCAATCGCTATTGGTTCAACATTTGTCTTTTCAAGCTCAGGAAAAGGGGAAGTAATGGAACTAAGTCCGTTAGAAATGAAGAAGTTCATGAGTGAGGATGGAACAGGATTTGTCATGTTATCTTCCAACATGAGACATAGCGAGGATTGGTTTCATCTTGTAAAGAAATTAGCGCAAGAAGAAAAGATTGAAGTAAGAGGATTAAATGAAAACCGTGAGGATATACCAGGATCGAGTAATCCACATGATTGGGGTTTATCACAAAGAAGAGATTCTCTTGCTTACTATGAAAAAGGGAAATTAAAGAAAGATGTTGATTTTTCGAAATATAAGCCTTCTGAACTTGAAAAAGAAGTTACTTTCTTTATTCAAAATTGTAAAGAACAATATCAAAAGTAATCACGGTATCATTGAAAGGTGGTGATAAGATGGCAATTACGCAAAAAGAATTAAAAAAAGAAAGAGAAATGGTATCCAATCTCTTAAAAGCCAATGGTGAAGATTATAACCATTGGCTTCATTTACATCATCAGAAGTACATTGAAGAAAACCAAGATTTAATCTTGCAAGCTTTGAATGCATTTAAAGCAGCACCAACACAAGCAGCCGAAGTAGAAAGTAAGCCAAACGGACAAAGTCAAGTTAGGCAAAGTGTTGAAGCATAAAAATGAAGAGGAGAGTGAATGTGTATGTTCGAATCAATTGCTCAAATGTTAGTTTTAGGTGATGCGATGGATGGTTTAGTGAATACCGGGAACTCATTAATTACTTGGATGCAAAGAGGGGCAATGGTAAGTACAGCGATTGTATTTTGTTGGGGTGCTTATCTTCTCATTTGGGGTGGTCAACAAGGAAGACACAAGTGCATTGGGTGGTTTATCGGAGGGGCAGTTGGATTAATTATCGTAATGGGATGCTCATATTTAGCTGAAAGTGTAAATAACAATATCAAATTTGGTCAGATCTTATTTTCTTTTCTGTGATTAAAATAGTAAAAATATATCAATAGGGCAATGAAGAGGCTATGCAAGGGGTATGGCTTTTTTTCTTGCCCTTTTTTCATGGATTTTGAAATAAACAGAAGAAAGGAGAAGTCATGTTTGTAATTTTTAAGAATAGCAACCTATCAGAAATCGAGTCAGAAAGCCAATATTATTTTAAAGAAGCCTATACTCTAACAAAACGTTTAGAACGTAATTTTAGGGAAGATGGACGTAAAGAAAGTGTTGATTTTGACCTGTTAGATGAACATTCTAATGAAATTTATAAGGGTACTTTATCGCTTGGTTCAGGATATGCGGATCATATATTTGATCACATTTATAAGAAAATGAATTTGATGCAATTAGATCCAGAACAAGAAGAACAAAAGAATGAGATTTTAGGAGTGTTAGAAGCTGAAATTATTGATTCTCCATTTGATGAGGAATACGAGTATGAAGAGGAACCGTCAGAAGAGATTAAAGAAGCACTTCATAATCCACTACAAGAAGTAAAAGCAGCTGTAAAGGCTGAAAAGGGAAATAAGAAATCGTTAAAGATCATCGCTAGTGTCATAGGAAGCGTTGTTTTGATTGGTGCAGGAGCTATATTTGCATTTCAAATATTCTCTTCCAAGCCAACTTCTAGTGCAAGTGCTGGTTCTGAAAATTATGTAGTCAAAGGCTTACAACAAGCAGCCATTCAACAATATGGAGAAGCGGCCAAACAGTTTGATAAGGTGACTTATACGGATTTAGATAAAGACAGCCAAAAAGCTGTCTTATTTACGTATCTACTAAACGGAAAAGCAAACAAGGCATTACAGTATGAACCGAAATTTGCAGAAAGTGTCGTTGCTTATTACGTCGGAATAGACAATATGAAAAAACTTGATGAGATTGATGTTAAAAATGATGTGATTGACTTTGAAAAGGCAGCACTCAATAAGAAATATGAAGATGTGATTCGGTTAAAAGGAAAAGTTAATATGGATGGCAGACGTGAAAAGCTTATCACGGAATCGTATATCAATCTTAAAAAATATGATGACTGTTTTACTTTTGCGAAAACGCAAGGGAATAGAAATTTAATGAAAGAGGTCAAAGAATTACAAAAACGAGATGTGGAGCAATCTTCTCTTAACGAAGAAGAAAAGAAAGCAAAAATCGAAAAAATCGATAAAGATTTGAAAGAGGTATAGGGGGGAGTCAAATTGCCACTGAATTATGATCAGTTTTTTAGGAAAATAGGGGTTGTAGCTGTTGGTACTTCGCTAATGCTAGGTGGCTTATCTGGTTGTAGCTTATTTGGTGAAGATAGTAAAGGATCGAAAAGTAAGGCAGCTGTTACAAAAAAGGTTGATAAAAACAAGAAAGATGAAAATAAGAAATCAGCGGAAAGTTTAAATGAAAAAGATTTTGCAGCTATTACAGATAATGCGATTCAAGGAAAGGATAAAGATGTTGCTTATGTGTTAGAGGAACTAGATAAATCGAAGACTCATTATAAAGATAAGGTGATTGCGAGTAATCTTCAAAATGGAGATGAAACATCTTCTCGTGTTATCGCACTATTTGATAAAGAGACCTCTGACAAAAACCTCAACGATACAGCCAAAGATAATATTATTGCAGCCATCACGGATGGTAGTCCACAACCAACCCTGAATGGTAATCATTTTGCATTCGGAAATAAGGATGATGGTTCATCTGTTGCAAGTATTGGTGATATATTACCCCCAAGCACAGAAACAGTTCCACCAGTAGAACCATCAACAAACCCAGGAACAGAAGAACCGAAACCGCCAGTAGAACCACCAACAAACCCAGGAACAGAAGAACCGAAACCACCAGTAGAACCGCCAACAGATCCAGGAACAGAAGAACCGAAACCACCAGTAGAACCGCCAACAGATCCAGGAGAGCCGACAGATCCGGGAGAACCGACAGATCCGGGAGAACCAACAGATCCAGGAGAGCCGACAGATCCGGGAGAGCCGACAGATCCGGGAGAACCGACAGATCCGGGAGAACCAACAGATCCAGGAGAGCCGACAGATCCGGGAGAGCCGACAGATCC
>NZ_JBPZSK010000019.1:0-14951 GCF_052038115.1 Bacillus sp. GB_SG_008
AGTGTTTGTCTAGCATCATAAATAAAAATTGACGTTTCACGTTGTTTGTTTCGTTTAGTTTTCAAAGTTCAACATCGCATTTCAGCGACTTTTATAATTTATCACATTTAACTGTGAGTGTCAACTTCTTTTTTTCTTTTGTCGTTGACGACGTTTATTAATTTACCATATTAATAGTTTATACGTCAATACTTTTTCAAAAAAAAGAATACCAGGCTAGAAAACATAACTTTTCTAGCCCGGTAAAACATATAATTTAATGACTATAAGCGCCCCCACACCCGGTAAACCTAAAAACCCTGAAATAAATGTAGTACCGACATTAATAGGAAGATGAAAGTTAAATCGTGCCCCCAATACATTGACAACAAACAGCAACAAAGCTCCTATTACAATTTTGACGAGTGGCCTTCCTATAAAACGAAACGACTTCATAGGAGCACCTACAATTAATAAAAGAAAGATTAACGTTAATATACCGCCAATAATCAAACGTTGTTCCATACTGTCCTCTCCCTTACAACTTGTACACTATATTTGTATGGGAAAAAGAAAAAAAAAGACCGTTAAAATTTCTTCTTCAAAATAAAAAGTCGAACAGGACATGTATGTTCCGTTCGACTTCGTCTTTACAACTGTTCCATTTTCACAGGACGCCTTTTCGCTTCCTTCAATAGATAGAAATATTTCGCTTCCGCTAATTTCAAATGACACAGTACATTTTCTGAAGGTTCAATACTTTGTGCTACAATTCTTTTTTGACGCATCCACTCTACCTTCACTTGTTCTAGCAACACGATTAATTTTTCGTCATATTCTTTGCGCAACTTCCCTTTTTTCTGAAAAAGCATCTCTATTTCTCCTACTTATTATAATTCTCTGCGGCCCTCTAACGCCTTTGATAGCGTTACTTCATCCGCATATTCTAAATCACCGCCAACCGGTAAGCCGTGTGCAATGCGCGTCACTTTAATACCTGTCGGCTTTAACAGACGAGAAATATACATCGCTGTCGCTTCTCCTTCAATGTTCGGGTTTGTCGCCAAAATAACTTCTTGTACTGTTTCATCGTGCAGTCGCTTTAACAACTGAGGGATATTGATATCTTCCGGACCAATTCCTTCCATCGGAGAAATGGCACCATTTAATACATGATATACTCCCTGATATTCTTTCATCTTCTCCATTGCAATGACATCTTTCGGCTCTTGCACAACACAAACAATCGATTGATCACGATGAGAGTCATCACAAATATAACAAGGATCCTTATCTGTTATATGACCACAGATAGAGCAATACGTTAAGTTTCGCTTTGCATTTACAAGTGACTTCGCAAAATCTAATACATCATCTTCTTTCATATCCAATACGAAAAAGGCCAGGCGAACAGCTGTTTTCGGCCCGATTCCTGGCAATTTCATAAAGCTATCAATTAGCTTTGAGATTGGTTCTGGGTAGTGCATCTATGACCAACCTCCTAGAACATACCGCCAGGTAAATTCAATCCTTTTGTAAATTGTCCCATTGTAGAAGATGATAGCTCTTCTGCTTTCTTTAATGCATCATTCGTTGCAGCTAATACAAGGTCTTGTAACATTTCGATATCTTCTGGATCTACAACTTCTTCTTTAATTTTCACTTCTAAAATTTGCTTATGTCCATTCGCGATAACTGTTACCATACCACCGCCAGCTGTTCCCTCAACTGTTTTTTCACCAAGTTCCTCTTGTGCTTTCGCCATTTGTTTTTGCATTTTCTGCATTTGTTTCATCATGTTATTCATATTTCCCATTCCACCACGCATCATAATAATTCCTCCTAATTGGTTCTTAATGAATGTTTATAGTTTAATAAAGAAAAATCCATTTAAGACGTGTTTTACTCTCTTATTTCAATTAATTGTTCTCCCACAATCTTTACAGCTTCTTCGATAAGAGGATCTTTCGGCTTTTCCGCTTCTTCTGAAGGACTACCTTCATGCTGTAAGAAACCCTCACGAATTTTTCCCCATTCACTTTTTGGGATTGCAATCATTTGCAACCTCTTTCCAAACAGTTCAAAGAGAATTTGCTCTACCGTATCTGTTGCCTCGCGATTTTCACTCGCCATTTTACAATGTATTTCATACTTAAAAGCAAGAACATAAGAAGTAGTAGAAGCTGCGACTGGCTCACTGTTTTCTAACAAAACCGCATAAGCAACTTTATTATAATTTTTCAATCGCTCTAACAGTTCACCCCACGCACTCTTTAGTTGCTCTAAATCTTTACGAGTCGCTTGTTTTAAAACTTCATGAACACGCCCGACAGGTATTTTCATACTACCAGAACGAGTCGGCTTCGGTGTAACCCTTGTTTCTTTGACCTCTTGTTGCACAGAAACTGGTACACCATGTTGCTTCATATTTTCTAATTCCTGTTCTAATTGCTGCATTCTTTGTAAAACAGCTTGCAACCGATCCGCTCCATTTGCTTTCATCGCAAATTGCTGACACAATTGCACCATAACTACCTCTAAAAAAATACGAGGATGGTTTGTCCATTTCATTTCTTGTTGACTTTTACTAAGCGTATGAATAATTTCATAAATCATTTCAGGCTGCATATCCTGACTTAACTTACGAAATGAATCATCAACAATAACTCTCTCTAGCATATCCTCTAGCTGAGGCGAAGTTTGATACAAAAGCATATCTCGATAATAGTAAATGAAGTCTTCCATGAAGCGAAGTGGATCTTTCCCTTGATTCATAATATCATCAACAATACGCAGCGCTTTTGATACATCATTTTCATAGATGCACTCTACAAGGTTTGCTAAATATCGCTGTGAAACAGAACCTGTAACCGCTAATACATCTTCTACTGTCACCACTTCATCACTATAAGAAATAGCTTGATCAATTAAACTTAATGCATCACGCATACCACCTTCTGCGGCACGCGCTACAATTTGAAGCGCTTCCTCGTCCACTTTCGTTCCTTCGTTGTTTACAACAGTTGTTAATCGTTCGACAATATCATGCACTGATATTTTTCGAAACTCAAAACGCTGACAACGAGAAATAATTGTTGGTGGAATTTTATGTGGTTCTGTCGTTGCTAAAATAAAGATAACATGCTGCGGGGGTTCTTCTAATGTTTTTAATAGCGCATTAAAAGCACCCATAGAAAGCATGTGAACTTCATCAATAATATATACTTTATAGCGAACTTCGCTTGGAGCATATTTCACTTTATCTCTTATATCTCGAATTTCATCTACACCGTTATTCGAAGCCGCGTCAATTTCTAATACATCTGAAATAGCACCTTGCGTAATTCCTAAGCATGCAGGACATTCATTACAAGGTTCAGCTGTAGGAGCATGCTCACAGTTGATTGCTTTGGCAAATACCTTTGCAATTGTTGTTTTCCCTGTTCCTCTTGGACCAGAAAACACATAGGCATGTGATGCTTTCTCTTGAAGAAGGGCATTTTGCAACGTTTTCGTTACGTGCTTTTGACCGACTACATCTTCAAATTTTTGCGGTCTCCATGTTCGGTATAACGCCTGGTATGACACGAAAATACGGCCTCCCCCAAAGGTTATTATCTCGGTTATCCCGCTATTTGTGAACAGTAATCCCCAGCTTAAAACAAAAAATTAGATGGGAGATAAACTGCCCGTAAAAGCCCGATTCGTTCGACTGATAATCAGTGGGGATAAATAATCTCCCACTGATTAAAGTTTCATCTTATTATAACCCATTCTGATTATAGATTCCAAAAGTTATTTTCCATACAAAAAACTCACCCTATTCATATAGGATGAGTTTTATATGCTATATAACTGCCGTGCACCTTCTGTCGATTACGTACCATAAGCGTTACTTAAGCAGTTAGCTCGGTTCAGGCACTCCTGCGGCACACGAGAAGACCCGCTTATTGCTGCTTCCTTCCGGACCTGACAAGGTTCACGGGGTCCCGTTGCGCAGGACCCAAACGTCAACACCACTTACTTAAGGCAGACCCTACAGTAGCATAACCTCGAGAAGGGATTCGGCCTCGCTAGAGCGGATTGCGAGTACAGGGCACCGCTACCTCCCCGCTTAGCACGGCAAAGTTAAAACCATATTTAGTTGCCTTATCTGAAGGCAATATCAGTATAACTTGTTTCCAAAAAAATTGCAACGTGTTAACAAAGACTATTTTTATCCAGATTTTCCTTCTCTTTCTTCCTCTTTTTGCGTAGTTCTCGGAAAAAGGTTGTTAATAAGGCTCCACACTCTTCTTCTAATACACCAACCACAACTTCAGATTGATGATTAAACCGTTCCTCTGTTAATAAATTCATTAATGTGCCAGCACATCCACCTTTTGGGTCACTCGCTCCATATACAACACGTTTTACACGCGATAACACAATTGCACCAGCACACATTGGACACGGCTCTAATGTGACATATAGGGTCGCATTTTCCAAACGCCACGTCCCTAACTTTTTGCACGCATCATCAATCGCTAACAATTCAGCATGAGCAATTGACCGTTGCTCTGTTTCACGCAAGTTGTGCGCACGACTTACTACCTCGCCGTCCACTACAACAACTGCACCAATTGGTACTTCTTGTATTTCTTCAGCCTTTTTTGCTTCCTCTATCGCGAGCTTCATAAAATAAATATCTTCTTCCATAACAAAATCCTTTCATCACAAATAACTTTTCTATATTCAATCCAATCTAAAGAGAAAGGAAAGGAGATTACATATGAAAAATACAGCACTTCTTATCATCGATATGATTAATGATTTTCAATTTTCACATGGACCTATCTTAGCACGAAAATGCAAAAATATTACAGAATCCATTTTACAACTCAAACAAAAAATGAAAAGCTCTGGCTGTCCAATTATTTATGTAAATGATCATTACCATTTATGGAGAGCTGATATCAACGAACTTATTACCTATTGCACAAATGAATATAGCCAAGAAATTATAAAAAAAATAGCACCCTCAAGCGATGATTATATTTTTATTAAACCACATTATTCTGCTTTTTATGAAACCCCCTTAAATTCATTGTTAGGTCATTTAAAGATAGAAAACCTTATTTTAACGGGGGTAGCTGGAAATATATGCATCCTATTTACCGCAAATGACGCTCATATGAGAAATTATCAATTATATGTACCTGAAGATTGCATTGCATCCAATTGCGACCAAGATAATAAACACGCCCTGCATATTATGCAAACAACTTTAAAAGCAAACACTTCCCTATCATTTGATTTAAAGTTGTAACAACATAGGTCGATTTTCTAACTTTTTATGAAAACTAGTCCTTTCTGCCTCCTCTTATGCTACAATAATTCTGTTTTGTGCTTTTTATTAGTGCTAAATTATGTTTTGGAAGGAGGCAACAGCGTGACCGGAGTACCATTTATTACGGTCGAAGGACCAATTGGTGTCGGAAAAACTTCACTCGCGAAAGCGATATCGACTCACATGCAACTCCATTTATTGAAAGAAATCGTTGATGAGAATCCTTTCTTAGGCAAGTTTTACGAAGACATCCAAGAATGGAGCTTTCAAACAGAAATGTTTTTCCTCTGCAACCGTTATAAGCAACTAGAAGACATCGATACAAAATATTTAAAACAACATATTCCTGTTGTAGCAGATTACCATATATTCAAAAATTTAATTTTTGCATCTCGAACATTACAGGGTTCCCAATACGAGAAATACATGCAAATTTATCGTATCTTAACACAAGATATGCCCGTTCCAAACGTCATCGTGTATATAACAGCAAGCTTAGAAACACTACAAAAACGAATTGCCATGCGCGGACGGGAATTCGAAAAAAATATAGATCCAAATTATTTACTACAACTCATTGAAGATTACGAAGCGGCAATGGAAGCTTTCAAACAAGATCATCCGAGCATCCCCGTACTAAAATTCAACGGAGATAATATGGATTTTGTGAAAAATGAATCGGACTTAAACGTAATCTTATCAGCATTACAAAATACACTGACGAAGGAGATTAACCAGTAATGAATTTGAGACAAAAATACGATATTCCAAATGATGCTGTTATTACGATTGCAGGAACAGTGGGTGTCGGAAAATCCACAATGACAAATGCATTAGCAGATGCACTTGGTTACCGCACATCTTTTGAAAAAGTAGATTCTAATCCGTATTTAGACAAATTTTACAATGACTTCACACGTTGGAGCTTCCACTTACAAGTTTATTTCTTAGCAGAACGTTTTAAAGAACAAAAAAGAATCTTCGAATACGGTGGTGGATTTATTCAAGACCGTTCTATTTATGAAGATACGGGAATTTTTGCAAAAATGCATTATGAAAAAGGAACAATGACTGCTACAGATTATGAAACGTATAAAAGCTTATTCGACGCAATGGTTATGACACCTTACTTCCCACACCCTGATTTACTCATTTATCTAGAAGGATCATTTGAAGATATCGTAGATCGTATTAAAGAGCGTGGAAGACCTATGGAACAGCAAACACCGATTGAATATTGGGAAGAGATGCACGCACGCTATGAAAATTGGATTAATGATTTTAATGCTTGCCCTATACTACGTCTTAATATTAATGAATATGATATTTTGCAAAATGAAAATTCAATTGAACCAATCGTTAAGAAAATTGGTCACTTCTTACAACAAACACGTAAACTTGTAAAATAAAAAACCCGTGCAATCGCACGGGTTTTTCCTATAAACTTAGTTTTTCTTTTTAGTCGGAGCAATAATTTCGCTCTCTGATTTTCCGGCATTAATGCGCTGACGTACAGTGCTTACACTAATATCGTACGCCTCAGCAATTTCTTTTACCGTCATTTCTGTCCCGTTAATAACAGCCGTAATTACTTTACGTTTTGCAGCTGCTTGTTTTTCGATTTGTTTTGGTGCTTCTACCTTCTTCACTTCTTGTTTCACATCACAGATGCAACCACTAAGTTTACGAAATGTTTCATCACTTACAATACGAGATACGTTCGCAGCACTGTTTAAAATTTTATTTTTCTTGCAAACGGGGCATTGTACATAGTATAGTGTTTTTCCGTCAAGCGGAAACGTTTGTATAATAATATCCATGGTAGCTCCTTTCATATCTATGAAGATAATCCTCGGAATATGAGTGTTTCTATAAGAGATTACATCTCCTATATGCTACTTCCTGATTGGTTAAAATAAAAACTCGTTACGTGTTGGTAACGAGTTCTCCAATCTCCACTTATATGCGCTGTTGTCAATTATATATG
Source organism: Bacillus sp. GB_SG_008 (assembly GCF_052038115.1). Taxonomy (NCBI): domain Bacteria; kingdom Bacillati; phylum Bacillota; class Bacilli; order Caryophanales; family Bacillaceae; genus Bacillus; species Bacillus sp. GB_SG_008. The sequence continues at coordinate 7,296 of NZ_JBPZSK010000019.1, forward strand.
GCGGAGGAAGAGGGATTCGAACCCCCGCGCGGCTCGCACCGCCTGTCGGTTTTCAAGACCGATCCCTTCAGCCAGACTTGGGTATTCCTCCGTATTCACATGACATGAAATATAATATCAAAAGAAAAACAGTTCGTCAACCCTACTATATATAGAAAAGGAAAGGAAAGAGATTTTTTCTCTTTCCCTTCTCATACAATTTATCCTAATCAAATAAACAGGAAGATCGTCAGTGTCAAATGTATCTCTTCTCCTGTTAAAAATTCCACTTTATTCTTGCTGGATAACAAGAGGTGTGTATGAATAAAACTTTATTTAATAACTGTTTTTCCTCCCATATAAGGGCGAAGAACTTCTGGAATTATAATTGTACCATCTTCTTGCTGGTAGTTTTCTAAAATTGCTGCAACTGTACGTCCAATTGCAAGCCCAGATCCATTTAGTGTATGAACAGGTTCTGGTTTAGCATTCGGCTCACGACGGAAACGAATGTTTGCACGTCTTGCTTGGAAAGCTTCAAAGTTACTACAAGAAGAAATTTCACGATATGTACCGTAGCTAGGAATCCATACTTCGATATCGTATTTCTTCGCTGCTGTAAATCCTAGATCTCCTGTACACATGCTCATCACACGGTATGGAAGGTCTAATAATTGTAATACACGTTCTGCATCATTTGTTAATTTTTCTAGTTCCTCATAAGAATCTTCAGGTTTTACAAATTTCACAAGTTCCACTTTATTAAATTGATGCTGACGAATTAAACCACGTGTATCACGACCAGCTGAACCTGCTTCAGAACGGAAGCACGCACTAAATGCTGCATAACGAATTGGCAATTGATCTGCACTTAAAATCTCATCACGATGCATATTTGTTACAGGTACTTCAGCTGTAGGAATCAAGAAATAGTCTTCACTTTCAATACGGAATGCATCTTCTTCAAATTTTGGAAGCTGTCCTGTCCCTGTCATACTTGCACGATTTACCATATATGGAGGTAACACTTCTTCATATCCGTGTTCTTCTGTATGAAGATCAAGCATAAAACTAATTAAAGCACGTTCTAACTTTGCACCTGCACCTTTAGAAAATACAAAACGGCTTCCCGTTACTTTAGCAGCACGCTCGAAATCTAAAATTCCTAAGTCAGTTGCAAGATCCCAGTGAGGTTTTGGTTCGAAATTAAACTCTTTTACCTCTCCCCAAGTACGTGCTACCACGTTATCATCCTCTGTTTCACCAATTGGTGCAGATTCATGTGGGATATTTGGAATAGAAAGCATTAATCTTTCTAAATCTTCTTCAACTGTACGAAGCTCATTATCAAGATCCTTTACTTTTTCTCCTACTTCACGCATCTCTAAAATTAGTGCCTCTGCATCTTTCTTTTCACGTTTTAACACAGAGATCTGTTGAGATACTTCATTACGTTTACTTTTCAATTCCTCTGTTTGAACAAGTAACTCTCTTCTTCTTGTATCTAATTCTTCAAAACGACCGAAATCAGTTAAATCTTCCCCTCTATGCTGTAATTTTGCTTTTACTTCTTCAAAATTCGCACGTAAAAATTTAATATCAAGCATTATATATTCCTCCTTTTGTTTTATAAAACACAAAAAACTCCCGTCCCTGTAAAAAGGGACGGGAGTTAACCCGCGTTGCCACCCTAGTTGAAAGCACCATTGCTTTCCTCTCAAGTAGAAATAACGGCTCTTCACCGGAAATGCTTACTAATCATAAAGATATTCCACATTCCATTCCAGGATGGATTCACAAACTGTTTCTATCGGTTTCCACCAACCACCGACTCTCTATAAGAAACAACATTTGTTACTACTTCCTATCAACACGCTTATTTTATAAAATTATTATCATCAATTTACTATAATCTTACACAAGTTGCAAGTTACTTATACAACTTTTTTCATTTTTGCCTCTTTCACCATCTGCACAAAATATGCTGTAACACGATGGTCATCCGTTAATTCTGGATGGAAAGAAGCTGCTAATAAATGATTTTGTCGAACCGCTACCATGCGATCTTCATGTGTACATAATACTTCTACATGATCTTCTACATCGACAACATATGGCGCACGAATAAATACACCAATAAAGTCTTCGCCCACACCTTTCATAGAAAGGGCAGCCTCAAAGCTATCTTTTTGGCGACCAAACGCATTGCGTTCAACGGTAATATCCATTGCACCAATATGTGATTCTTCATATCCAATAAGGTTCTTTGCAAGTAAAATCATACCTGCACATGTACCAAACATCGGTTTTTCTGTTTTAGCAAATTCACGAAGCGGTTCCATGAAACCATATTTATCAATAAGACGGCGCATTGTTGTGCTTTCACCGCCTGGTAAAATAAGTCCATCTACTTCCTCTAACTGCTCTGTACGTTTCACAACAATAGCTTGTGCACCACTTGCTTCTATTGCACGTACATGTTCACGAACAGCCCCTTGAAGTCCCAATACACCGATTGTAATCATTTCAAAAACTCCTTTAATTACCAACCGCGCTCTTGCATGCGTTGTTCTGGTAATAATGTTGAAATTTCAACACCTTTCATTGCATTACCCAGTCCTTTAGAAAGACGAGCAATTAATTCATAATCTTCATAATGTGTTGTTGCTTCAACAATTGCACGTGCAAATTTTTCTGGGTTTTCTGATTTGAAAATACCAGAACCTACGAATACACCATCTGCACCAAGTTGCATCATTAATGCAGCATCAGCTGGAGTTGCAACGCCGCCTGCTGCAAAGTTTACAACTGGTAAACGACCAAGACGTTTAATTTCAAGTAATACTTCATAAGGAGCACCAGTGTTTTTTGCATATGTCATTAATTCATCTTCACGTAGGTTCGCAACTTGACGAATTTCTGCGTTTACTTGACGCATATGACGTACAGCTTCTACAATATTCCCTGTGCCAGGCTCACCTTTTGTACGAAGCATAGATGCGCCTTCAGCAATACGACGCGCTGCTTCACCGATATCACGGCATCCACATACAAACGGAACAGTGTAATCACGTTTATTTAAATGGTACACTTCATCAGCCGGAGTTAATACTTCACTCTCATCAATATAGTCTACCCCTAATGATTCAAGTACACGCGCTTCCACAAGATGGCCGATACGACATTTTGCCATAACTGGAATTGATACAGCACCCATTACTTCTTCTACAATCGTTGGATCTGCCATACGCGAAACGCCACCTGCTGCACGAATATCAGCCGGAACTCGTTCTAATGCCATAACAGCAACCGCACCTGCTGCTTCTGCAATTTTTGCTTGCTCAGCGTTAACTACGTCCATAATGACGCCGCCTTTTTGCATTTCTGCCATTCCACGTTTTACACGCTCTGTTCCTGTTACATTTATCATGTACAAAAACCCCCCTAGGTGAATTGCTTTTCCCCACTTACGACGAAAAGTAAGAATACTCTTACATTCTACCATTACTTATTAGAGGCTTGTCTACTATTTTTTTGATAAAATCGGTGCGAAAAACAGGAAATTAAAAAAGCCCCCCTATGGGGAGCTATTAGAACCAACCTTTTACAGTATCAACTGCACCGTTCCATATATCACTAAAGAAAGAACCAATGCTTCGCATAGAAAGAACAAACCAGTTTGCTTTCTCTACTTCTTGTTTTGTTACAAGATCTACTTGCATTGACTTACCAGTTAAAAATCCTACATCATTTGCATCTTTTGGTGATACCGTCATATAACCAAGTGTTGTACCTTTTTTGATTGGCGCTTCATTCTCTTTGTCTACTGCTTTGAAATCTGTTTTATAAACATCTTTACTTCCTTTTGGCATTGGAAGTACAACTTCTTCCTTCGTTTGCACTGCTACATCTGTATCTTTTGCTTTATTCACATGAACTGTTTCATGACCTTTTACTTGGGAATTTTTCGGATATACTGTTTTCGTTTGGAAATTTGTAAAACCGTAATCAAATAGTTTCTTTGTTTCTGCAAAACGTGCTGTGTGAGATTTCGTATTAATAACAACAGAAATTAAACGCATACCATTACGTTCTGCTGTACCTGTAAAACAATCTCCAGCTTCTGGAGTAGAGCCTGTTTTCAAACCATCTACCCCTTCATATTGCATAACTAATCCGGGTAACATCCAGTTCCAGTTATCCATGTTCACTGGATACTTTCCACCTTCTTGGAATGTCTTTTTCGGGATTTTAGATGTCTCTAACGTATCTGGATATTCTTTAATTAAATGCTGCGCTAAGATTGCACAATCTCTAGCAGACATTTTATTCTCTTCATCCGGAGCTGTCCCTTCAGGCTGCTTCCCTTTTAAATCTTTATTTGTTAATCCTGTACAGTTTACAAATTTATAGTTTTTTAATCCAAGCTCTTTCGCTTTGTCATTCATCATCTTAACAAAATTAGCTTCTGAACCACCGATTAATTCAGCTAAGGCAATCGTTGCACCATTTGCAGAATAAATTGCCATTGCCTCGTATAACTCTTTTACAGTATAAGTACCGCCATTTTCTAAAGGAACATTTGATAAAGAACGGTCTTGTGAAATAGTATGAGCATATTCAGAAACTTTTGTTTTTTGATCCCACTTAATTTTCCCTTTTGCGACTGCATCATGAACTAAATACTCACTCATTATTTTTGTCATACTCGCAATTGCTAATAGTTCATCTGGATTTTTTTGATATAAAATCTTTCCAGAATTTGCTTCCACTAAAATTGCCGCACCTGCATCAACATTCAAAGGAGCATTTGTTTCTGCAAATGCGCTGCTGTATGTAAAAAACATGCTGCAAAATAGTGTAAGTACTGTTACAATCGCAATCATTTGCCTACGGAACATACCTGTCACTTTTGTTACCCCCAATATATTTGTACTCACATAAACGTTATTCTAACACAATCAAAAAAAAATAGACAGAGATACTAAATCTCTGTCTATTTTGATATCCGACATTATAATGAATAGTTTGGTGACTCTTTTGTAATTTGGACATCATGCGGATGACTTTCACGTAATCCAGCGCCTGACATACGGATAAACTGTGCATTTTCACGCAAGAATGGTAAATCAGCTGCACCGCAATATCCCATACCTGCACGTAATCCACCAACTAATTGATGTACCGTATCTGCTAAAGGACCTTTAAATGGAACACGGCCTTCAATTCCTTCTGGAACAAGTTTTTTATTGCCTTCTTGGAAATAACGATCTTTACTTCCTTTTTCCATTGCTCCAACAGAACCCATACCACGGTATACTTTAAATTGACGACCTTGGTAAATTTCTGTATCTCCAGGGCTTTCTGCTACACCGGCAAAAATGCTTCCAAGCATAACAACGTGTGCACCTGCTGCTAATGCTTTTACAATATCACCAGAATATTTAATTCCACCGTCAGCAATGACTGGAACACCGTGTTTACGAGCTTCTGTCGCACAGTCATAAACTGCTGTTAACTGAGGAACACCAACACCAGCTACAACGCGTGTTGTACAAATAGAACCTGGTCCAATACCAACCTTAACAATATTTGCACCTGCTTCAATTAGTTCGCGAGTTGCTTCAGCTGTTGCAACGTTACCAGCGATAATATTTAATTTTGGATACTTTTCACGAACTTCTCTCACTTTTTCTAATACACCTTTTGAATGTCCATGAGCTGTATCAATAACAATTACATCAACATTTGCTTTTACTAAAGCATCGATGCGTTGCATTGCATCAGCTGTTACTCCAACAGCTGCACCTACTAATAAACGACCTTGTTTATCTTTTGCAGAGTTTGGAAACTCGATTACTTTTTCAATATCTTTAATTGTAATCAAGCCTTGTAATACGCCGTTATTATCAACAAGAGGGAGTTTTTCAATTTTATGTTTCTGTAAGATTTTTTCAGCATCTTCTAGTGTAGTATGAACTGGAGCTGTAATTAAATCTTCTTTCGTCATTACATCGGAAATCTTAATTGAATAATCTTGGATAAAACGCATATCACGGTTCGTAATAATGCCTACAAGTTTTCGCTCTTCTGCATCATTTACAATTGGAACACCTGAAATACGATATTTCCCCATCAAATGTTCTGCATCATACACTTGATGATCTGGAGTTAAAAAGAAAGGATCTGTAATAACGCCGCTTTCAGAGCGTTTTACTTTATCTACTTGCTCAGCTTGTTGTTCAATAGACATATTCTTATGAATAATTCCTAATCCACCTTGACGAGCCATTGCGATAGCCATATCAGCTTCTGTTACCGTATCCATACCTGCACTAATTAAAGGGATGTTTAATTGTAAACTTTCAGACAAAACTGTTTTCACGCTTACTTCTCTTGGTAATACATCAGATCTAGCTGGTACAAGTAATACATCATCAAACGTTAAACCTTCTTTAACAAATTTAGATTCCCACATAAATGATTCCCCCCATGATACCTGAAATTATTATTAGTAGCTTAACAATTGGTTAAAATACTGTCAAGAAAGACAGTATATGTTAGAATTTTCTAAAAATAAAAGGAGAGTATACAATGCAGCGTTCATCAATCACTTGGCAGAAATTAAGCTTCTTTCTTTCTTCTACTCACACGCAACATTATCTTACCCATTGCTATAAAAAATTAGGTAATATAAATACTGAGAAAAAAAGTTTTGAAAATTGTTATCCATTTATTTATTACTTAGAGCATGGGAAAAATTACTATGAGTTATGTCATACTGCCCCATTTTCCATTAAACCAGTATTATTGTTTTATGGAATGAGCCAACTCCTAAAAGCTTGTTTGCTTACAGTCAATCCCAATTATCCGGAATCAACTTCTGTATTAGCACATGGGGTCACAACAAGAAAGCGAAAAAAACAAAGCTATCAGTTTATAGATGATGAAGTTAAAATACAAAAGCATGGACTATTTACTCAAGTTGCGGAACAAATGTTTCATATGAAACATTTAGAGGGAGAAAAATATACAATGGGGGAGTTACTGCAACGAATCGCAGAACTAAAGGATTTATTCCTATACAGTAAAAGAAGAAATAAGCTATATAAACTAAAAGAGGTGACAGAGAATATCTTTACTTTTCCTACTCATGTTTTAGACGCTTTTCATATGACAGAAGAACGTTTTATACGATATATGGAGGGGAGTTGCAAACATCTTAACATTCGATATACAAACGCTAAAGAAAATGATTCCTACTTGCATTTTACAGCTCCTATTAAACAATGGAATCCATTATACAGTGCACCTCTTACATATAATCACTATACAAATACCTATTATTTACCTGCCAATGGCGAAACAGCTCCTGTTTTCTCAGAATTACTTACACACTATCTTTTGCTTTATAACTTAAGTATGATTTCCCGTTATGAAACAGATTGGTGGTACGATTTACTTGGAAGTTACTCTTCTGAAGATTATCCGTTTATCTTTCAATTTTTAGCTGTTACGGCTGAAAAAGTGCCATACTATATTTATTTATATTTAATGCATCAACATAACGCTATTTCTTAGGAAATAAAAAAGACGAGTCCAATGACTCGTCTTTCGTTTGCCTGGCAACGTCCTACTCTCACAGGGACAAAGTCCCAACTACCATCGGCGCTAGAG
>NZ_JBPZSK010000020.1:0-13337 GCF_052038115.1 Bacillus sp. GB_SG_008
TATTGATGAACAGCGTTCATCAATTCTCCATAGAAAGGAGGTGATCCAGCCGCACCTTCCGATACGGCTACCTTGTTACGACTTCACCCCAATCATCTGTCCCACCTTAGGCGGCTGGCTCCAAAAAGGTTACCCCACCGACTTCGGGTGTTACAAACTCTCGTGGTGTGACGGGCGGTGTGTACAAGGCCCGGGAACGTATTCACCGCGGCATGCTGATCCGCGATTACTAGCGATTCCAGCTTCATGTAGGCGAGTTGCAGCCTACAATCCGAACTGAGAACGGTTTTATGAGATTAGCTCCACCTCGCGGTCTTGCGACTCTTTGTACCGTCCATTGTAGCACGTGTGTAGCCCAGGTCATAAGGGGCATGATGATTTGACGTCATCCCCACCTTCCTCCGGTTTGTCACCGGCAGTCACCTTAGAGTGCCCAACTTAATGATGGCAACTAAGATCAAGGGTTGCGCTCGTTGCGGGACTTAACCCAACATCTCACGACACGAGCTGACGACAACCATGCACCACCTGTCACTCTGCTCCCGAAGGAGAAGCCCTATCTCTAGGGTTGTCAGAGGATGTCAAGACCTGGTAAGGTTCTTCGCGTTGCTTCGAATTAAACCACATGCTCCACCGCTTGTGCGGGCCCCCGTCAATTCCTTTGAGTTTCAGCCTTGCGGCCGTACTCCCCAGGCGGAGTGCTTAATGCGTTAACTTCAGCACTAAAGGGCGGAAACCCTCTAACACTTAGCACTCATCGTTTACGGCGTGGACTACCAGGGTATCTAATCCTGTTTGCTCCCCACGCTTTCGCGCCTCAGTGTCAGTTGCAGACCAGAAAGTCGCCTTCGCCACTGGTGTTCCTCCATATCTCTACGCATTTCACCGCTACACATGGAATTCCACTTTCCTCTTCTGCACTCAAGTCTCCCAGTTTCCAATGACCCTCCACGGTTGAGCCGTGGGCTTTCACATCAGACTTAAGAAACCACCTGCGCGCGCTTTACGCCCAATAATTCCGGATAACGCTTGCCACCTACGTATTACCGCGGCTGCTGGCACGTAGTTAGCCGTGGCTTTCTGGTTAGGTACCGTCAAGGTGCCAGCTTATTCAACTAGCACTTGTTCTTCCCTAACAACAGAGCTTTACGACCCGAAGGCCTTCATCGCTCACGCGGCGTTGCTCCGTCAGACTTTCGTCCATTGCGGAAGATTCCCTACTGCTGCCTCCCGTAGGAGTCTGGGCCGTGTCTCAGTCCCAGTGTGGCCGATCACCCTCTCAGGTCGGCTACGCATCGTCGCCTTGGTGAGCCGTTACCTCACCAACTAGCTAATGCGCCGCAGGTCCATCTATAAGTGACAGCCGAAGCCGCCTTTCAATTTCGCACCATGCGGTGCAAAATGTTATCCGGTATTAGCCCCGGTTTCCCGGAGTTATCCCAGTCTTATAGGCAGGTTACCTACGTGTTACTCACCCGTCCGCCGCTAACTTCTTAAGAGCAAGCTCTTAATTGGTTCGCTCGACTTGCATGTATTAGGCACGCCGCCAGCGTTCATCCTGAGCCAGGATCAAACTCTCCAATAAAGTGTTTGTCTAGCATCATAAATAAAAATTGACGTTTCACGTTGTTTGTTTCGTTCAGTTTTCAAAGAACTTGTTCGCCGCTTAATTGCGACTTCCTTATGTTAACATCTTTGTTTTTCAATGTCAACTAAGTTTTTTATTTCGTTTTCGCTTTCTGCTCTGTTGCATCAGCGACTCGTATAATACTACACCTCTATCTAAAAATAGTCAATGGTTTTTTAGAGATATTTATCTATTCTTTCTGCAGGATTATAAGAATACACCTCAAGTACTTCTTTATCCCGCTATTCGCAGGCAGTAAGACCCCCACCTCACAAGATGCAGAGAAAAACGAAGAAGATAGGTAGGGATAACTTCCTGTAAAAGCCCGATTGGCTCAACTAACCATCAGTGTGGCACGAAGAACCCCTCCTCTGCTGGAAGTTTCACTTTCTTTACTCCCCCATATGCTTCTGCATAGTTTACTCATAAAATGCCTTTCCTATTTGATTCTGTACTAACAACCTTATTTTAACAATTTATAGTATATAATTAGATAGCAATTAAATTTTTCATTCATGAAACCATCGTACAACCTTTGTTTATACAAATTACACTACCAACAAAATCATATTAGAAGCAGGTGGAAATATGGAAGATATACGTGTACTGATAGCCGATGATGAAAAAGAAATACGAGATTTATTAAAAAAATATCTAGAACGGGAACTATATACAGTAGATATCGCTATAAATGGTGAAGAGGCTCTTCGTTTATTTGAACAAAACAAATATAACCTCATCATATTAGATCTTATGATGCCCAAAGTTGATGGTATCGAAGTATGTAGAAGACTTAGAGACAAAACAAATATCCCGATATTAATGCTTACTGCTAAAGATCAAGAAGTAGATAAAATTTTAGGCTTAAGCATAGGTGCGGACGATTACATTACAAAGCCTTTTAGTATCAATGAGGTAGTCGCCAGAGTAAAAGCTCTTATGAGGCGCTTTTTAATATTAGGAAGTAATGCTAACACGCAAGAAAAAACAATCCTAACATTTAAAGGGCTAACAATTGATTTAAAAAAGTACACAGTTAACGTAGATGGAAAAGAAATATCTTTAACCGGAAAAGAACTTGAACTATTAAAGTTTTTCACTTCAAATCCTGAACAAGTTTTTACGAAAACGCAACTCTTTCGCAATGTTTGGGACAGTAACTATATAGAAGATGATAATACAGTTATGGTGCACATTAGAAAGCTTAGAAAGAAAATAGAAGCTAATCCCTCTGATCCTAAATTCATTCAAACTGTATGGGGAATCGGTTATAAATTTGTAGGTGAAAAGGATGAAGAATGATAAAGTTCTCTATCTTATCCTATGTCAACTTATAATCATCGCTGGGCTTCTATTTATAGACATGGTTCACACATTAAAATTAACTTTATTCATTACACTTATTGTTATAACAATAAACCTTTTCTTTATAAGACTTCATTTTATTCAGAACCGAAAGTCTATAGTGGCTAAATTAAGACGGGCAATTAACGGAAATTTACATACAAGACTATATACAAATAACGACCATTCATTAGACGATGTAGTTTTTTCTGTAAATGAATTAATAAGCGAGCTAGAAAAGGGCCAAGTTGAATCCAAAAGATTTCAAGAAGCCCGAAAACAACTGCTATCTAGTATCTCACATGATATTCGGACACCACTTACTTCTATTATTGGATATATCGATGCTTTAAAAGATGATATCGCTGCTTCAGAAGATGAAAAACAAGAATATCTCGAAATACTATCAAAGAAATCAAACAGCTTAAAGCAATTAGTTGATCAAATATTTAATATGGCCAAGCTAGATGCTGATGAGTTTCCATTAAAGGAAGAACAACTTGATTTTTCAGAGATTACTAGGGAATCTTTAATTGAATTTTTACCTGAGCTATCCATGCATGATATTAAGTTACAAGTTAACATCCCAGAAGAACCTTGCCCGATTACAGCAGATTCTCTTAGTCTAATGCGAGTTATAGGTAACCTCATGAAAAATGCCATATATTACGGAAAACCTGGGAAGGTAGTAGGAATAGAGCTCTCGGAAACCACAAATGAATATCATTTGCTCATTTGGGATAAAGGACCTGGAATTTCAAAGAGCGATTTAGAAAACGTATTTGAGAGAATGTACCGAAGTGACCAATCAAGGAACCCTTCGCATGGTAGTAGCGGCCTAGGACTCGCTATCGCTAAAGCACTCGTAGAAAAAAACGGCGGCCAAATTTGGGTAGAAAGTATTCCATGGGAAAGAACCACCTTTGGATTTTCCATCCCGAAGCAAACTGTTTTTAAGAAATAGTTAAGAAATGATTAAGCAGCAGTTAAATCCTCCTTTTTATCATGTAATTAAGAGATTATAGAAAGTAGGTGTTTTAAAGTGAGTACAATTATAAAAACAACAAATCTTACTAAAATTTATGGCAATCAAAAATCTGTAGATAATCTCAACATAAATGTGAACCAAGGAGAGATTTATGGATTCATCGGGCGAAATGGCGCAGGTAAAACGACTACAATTCGAATGCTGCTAGGCCTAATAAAACCTACAAGCGGAAAAATCGAAATATTCGGAGAGGATTTTCTCAAAAACCAAAAAGAAATTTTAAGAAGAATTGGTTCTATCGTTGAAGTTCCAGGGTTTTACGAAAACCTTACTGCAAGAGAAAATTTATTAATTAATGCCAAAATCATAGGCGTTCACAAAAAAAATGCGATTGAAGAAGCCTTAGAAATTGTAGGACTGCAACATGAAACGAAAAAACTAGTAGGAAAATACTCATTAGGGATGAAACAACGATTAGGAATTGCAAGAACCCTTCTCCATTATCCAGAGCTATTAATATTAGATGAACCAACTAACGGTTTAGATCCTATTGGTATTAAAGAAATGCGAAAGCTCATTAAATCTTTAGCCCAAGAAAGAAACATAACGATATTAATTTCTAGCCATATTTTAGCTGAAGTTGAACAGCTAGTCGATCATATGGGAATTATTCATGAAGGGAAGTTATTGGAGGAAATTGCACTTGATACACTTCAAAAAACAAATCGTAAATACTTAGAATTTCAAGTAAATAACGATAATAAAGCTGCGATGCTGTTAGAAAATCAATTTCATATTTCTGATTATGAGGTTCATGATGAAGGAAATATTCGCATTTACTCTCACTTCGGACAGCAAGGACAGATTAATAAAACATTTGTTCAAAACGATATTGAAGTATTAAAGATTATGATGAGCGAAGATAGATTAGAAGATTACTTCACCAAATTGGTTGGGGGTGGGACAATTGGTTAATCTACTATATACAGAACTATTAAAATTAAAACGCTCTAATATGTTCTTGATTAGTATTATTGGGGCAGCGGTAGCACCATTTATGATAGTTTCGGCCTTTTATATAGAAAAGAAAACAAAACCATCTGCTCCAGCTGCGGGTCTCGATGACCTTTTTTATAATGCTAATATGTATACTATTTTATTAATGGGAGTCCTTCTATACGGAGTCGTTACCGCTTATCTCTTTAATCGGGAATACACAGAAGATACATTAAAAAGCCTATTAACCATTCCTGTATCACGTTTTAACTTTATTATAAGTAAATTTATTCTTCTTTTTATTTGGATTATGATGTTGACTATAGTTACTTGGGGACTAACTTTACTATTAGGACTATTAGGAGGCTTTCCTGGCTTAAGCGGCCCATTACTCTTGCAATCTTTACTGAAATTTTTGCTGGGCGGTGGACTCCTTTTTATCTTATCCCCCCTTATTGTACTGCTAACTCTTGTAATGAAGACTTATGTTCCGCCTATTATATTCACAATTGTTATAACGATGGCAAATCTTATGGTTACAAATTCGGAACACAAAGATTTATTTCCTTGGACAGCTACACTCGATATAGTAAACAACGAACTGCAACCGACATATCCTCCAGAATATTCTTATATCGTTATTGCCGCTACAGCTATGATCGGATTTATCACAACAATCTTCTATTTTAAAAAGGTTGATATTCATTAATTTATACGGATGAAAAAATATCCCAGAAATCTCCACCAGTTATCAAGGTTTGAAAGAAGAATTTTCATTTATATATTAGGAGTGAAATTATGAGCGACACAGTCACCGCCTTTATACTTGGTATCATAGAAGGACTAGCAGAATTTTTACCAATTTCCTCTACTGGCCACCTTATATTAGCCGGTCACTTGTTAGGATTTGAAGGAGAAAGAGCAAAAACATTTGAGATTGTGATACAGCTAGGAGCTATTTTAGCTATCGCTGTCTTATATCACAAACGCCTTGTTTCTTTATTTAATATAAAACCACTTCTACAGAAAGAAAAAAAATTCAATGCATTACATGTGATTCTAGGTGTATTCCCAGCTGTAGTTGCTGGCTTACTATTACATGATGTGATCAAAACATACTTATTTCAGCCATACACTGTCGTTATCGGGCTTGTAGCAGGAGCAATCCTTATGATTTTTGCAGAAGTTAAAAAACCTAAAGCTACCTCCTATTCATTAGACGATTTAACATATCGTCAAGCATTAACAATTGGGTTATTTCAATGTTTAGCAGTATATCCTGGCTTCTCAAGAGCTGGATCCACAATGTCTGGAGGATTGTTAGCAAAAGTGAATTATAAAGCCGCATCAGAATTCTCTTTTCTTATCGCGCTTCCCGTCATGGTTGGAGCAACTGGTCTAGACTTATTAAAAAGTTGGAAGTATTTAAGTGTAGACGATATTCCAATGTTCGCAGTAGGATTCATTACTTCTTTTATTGTAGCAATGCTAGCAGTCGTTACCTTTTTAAAACTGTTAGCTAAAATAGGATTAAAGCCATTTGCTTATTATCGTATTTTGTTAGCTATTGCATTCACTACTTTTGTACTGCTTTAACTAGAACAATCTCTTCTATTCGAAAGAAACAACTAGTCAGCCGATATCCAGATTAGGATATCGGTTTTTCATTGATTTAGCTACTAAGAAAGAAATATTAGAATACACAAGCTATCCAGCCAGCGGGGTCCCTTCATTTAGTTATGATGCAACGTTTTTAATAAATCCCAAAAATATTATAAAGTGAACATTCCATCAATGGGGATTTTCTTCATCCCCCACTGATGGAATGTTCTCACCAATCGGGCGCATGCCAGCAGTTATCCCCCACCTAGCTTCTTCGCTTCTCTCTCTATCTTGGGCTGGAGATCTCTTACTACCTGCGAATAGCGGGATAAATAAAAATAGTACCGTTCAAGATTACTTGAACGGTGCTATTTCACTTCATTTCAAAGCCAATAACAAAAAAGTATTTCTTTTCATTACGAAAATATCTTCATTTTAAAAATGCACTTAGAAAGAACAAGATGAACTTCACATCATTTTTCTCATTTTATTCTCACTATAACTGTTATTACTAATTCTTTTTCTTACTTTTATGTAGTAGTAAGCATAACAAGCAATAATAAAAGGTACAGTACAATAAATTCCTAGTCTCTGATCAGGAATAAAGATAAGACTTACTAATATAAGACCGTACAGTCCAAAGCCTAAAATTGGGACAATTGGATAAAGAGGTGTTTTGAATTTCAAATCTTCTAACTTACCGCCTTCTGCTAGGTAACGCCTACGGAAAAGAAATTGAGAAGCACAAATGGACATCCATACAATAATTGTAATAACGCCCGAAATCGAAATTAACCATAAATACACAGTTTCAGCAGCCACAACACTCGTCAAAAGTGAAAAAGCAGAAATAGATATCGTCATAATTAATGCATATAATGGAATACCACGTGACGATACTTTCTGTAAGAAAGCTGGAGCCATGTCATTTTTGGACAATGACCAAAGCATTCTTGTTGCTGCATATAATCCTGAGTTAGCAACCGAAAGAACAGCAGTGAGAATGACAAAGTTCATAATACCAGCAGCATATGGAATACCCATATTATCAAAAACGGCAACAAATGGACTTTTCGCTAAACCTGCTTCTTCCCAAGGAATCAAGGCTGCAAGAACAAATATCGCTAAAACGAAGAAAAACATCGTCCGCCATATAATATTTCGAATGGAACGCGGTAACGTTTTTTCAGGATTTTCACTCTCACCCGCTGCGATACCAACCAGTTCCGTACCCTGAAAGGAATAGTTAACCGTAACCATTGTTAACAGTATCGCACCAATTCCGTTTGGGAATAGACCACCGTAATCTGTAAAGTTTGAAAAAAACGGCGCCGCTTCATTCCCTTTTAAGTCAATAAAGCCAAACATCGCTGCTCCTCCAAGAATAATGAAGGCAACAATGGCTGACACTTTAATGCTCGAAAACCAAAATTCCGTTTCTGCATAACTGCGGGCAGATAATGCATTAATACTAAAAATTGTAACACCAAATGTTAAACACCAAACCCATACAGGAATATCAGGAAACCAGCGCTGCATCGTAATACCTGCAGTTGTAAATTCAAGCCCAACAGTATTTGCCCAGCTTAGCCAATACAGCCATCCAATAGTAAATCCAGTAGCAGGATTTATATACTTCGTAGCATATTCCTGGAAAGAACCAGACACCGGCATAGCCACCGCGAGCTCGCCAAGACATAACATGACGAGGTACATCAATAATCCACCAGCCATAAAAGCAAGTACAGCTCCTCCAGGTCCAGCTTTGCTGATGATAAAACCAGAACCGTTAAACAAGCCAGTTCCGATTACACCACCAAGTGCAATCATGAACAAATGTCGACTTTTCATCGTACGCTTTAATTCATTATTCTTGCTGTCAGAATGCGTCATTGTTTTCCTCACTTTCATAATTGATATTATAAAAAGAAGTTTTTCCGTATTACGGAATTGTTTCCACTATACGAAATCTTGTTTTAATTTTCAGATAATTAAATAAAAAAGTCAACATGTTTTTGTATGCGTTTTCGTTTTATATTCTCTCTATTTTGTTTATTCTGAAATTTAGTTTGATTTCATTTTAAATTTTTGCTAAATTGATAGTTAATCAAAGAGATTTACACATTACAAGTAAAGTCGAGGCCAGTATATGGTACAATCCATCGATCGAGCTATAGGTATTATTAAATTACTAAATTCTGATAACAATAAAGAGTACTGGTCCATTTCTGACATAGCCGAAAGAACATCTCTTCCGGTTAGTACAGTACACAGGTTACTCAATTCTCTAATGAAACATGAGCTTGTTTCACAAATTCCAGAAACGAAGCATTATACATCAGGACCTATGTGGATGGAAATCGGCTTACGTCAATTAGAGAAAATTGACTACAAATCTGTAGCCAGAGAAGTAATGAAACGTTTAGCACATGAAGTGGAAGAAAGCGTTTATTTAAATATTCCAAATGGAACACATTCTATTATTATCGAAAGAATTGACAGTCCATTAAAAGTTCGTGTTATTGATAACTTAGGAGAAAGAATTCCTCTTTCTATCGGTGCACCAAATAAAACAATACTCGCTAATATGGATTCTAGAGAGACACATCACATTATTGACCAATTACTTTCTTCCTCACCAGAACAAAAGCAAATTCTTTTACATCAATTATTAGAAATAGAAAGACAAGGGTATGCCGTAAGTTATGGTGAGAAAACCGAAGGCACTGCATCTGTTGCGGCACCCATTATAGGCTTTAACAATAAAGTGATGGGAGCATTAAGCGTTGGAGTGCTTAACCACCGTATCAACGATGATCGGCTAACCTTCCTTATTAGCAAGGTGAAACAAGCCGCTAGTGAAATATCTACTAAAATCGGCAGAACGTCCGTATTATAAAATCGACAATCTGCCGTCATTTTTTTATTCATATAGCGGAAACTAATTTCATAATGTGGAAAATAAAAGACAGATATGAAAGTTTTAGACTTGAGGTTAGTATGAGTTGTTATCCAAAATGTTGTTGCTGTTTTCTTTTTAAACAATAAAATACATGCTTTTACAAACAATTACTTTTTTAATCAAAAAATTAAGGAGGTTTTATCTTATGTATCAACAATTACACTCACTATCTCTAGAAAAACAAGTCGAGACACTAACAAAACATCTCGTTTCATTTAATAGCATTAACGGAACTGAAGGTGAAGCCCATATTATAGATGAACTTTATCGCATTTTGAAAAACTTTCCATATTTTAAACAGCACCCTGAACATTTATGGGTACAAACTGTTCCAAATGATCCAATTAACCGAATAAATTTATTTGCATTTGTAGAAGGAAACAAAAAATCAACTTCTACCATCATTTATCATTCTCATCTAGATACAGTTGGAATTGAAGACTTCGGCCTATTAAAGGAACATGCTTTTTCCTCAGAAACATTAGAAGAATATTTTCAAACATATGAGGGAAATCTTGATGTCCAGACTGATGCTAAATCTGGAGATTGGCTATTTGGTCGTGGCTCTGTTGATATGAAAAGTGGGGCTGCTGTCCATATCGCTAACATTTTATATTTCTCACAACATACCGATCTATTAGAAGGAAATCTTCTTTTACTTTTCAATGGTGACGAAGAGGGAGAACACCGCGGAATTACAGCTGCATTAACTGAACTAGAAAGACTACAACGAGAAAAACAATTACACTACTGTCTAGCAATTAATAATGATTTCATCACACCTCTATACGACGGAGACAACCAGCGCTATATTTATACAGGAACAGCTGGGAAACTTCTACCTTGCTTCTATATTTATGGAAGAGAAGTACATGTTGGAGATACATTATCAGGAATTGATCCAAACTTTATTGCTGCTCAAATTACACGCAGATTACACAACAACTATAAACTAACTGAATTTATTCCTGATGAGCTTGTTCTACCTCCAACATGTTTATATCAACGCGATAATAAAGACAGTTATACTGTACAAACCGCAACAAGTAGCCAGCTATACTTTAATTATTTTATTTATGAATCTACACCTGAAGAAGTTCTTGAGCGACTATTAGCCGAAACAAAACAAGTATGTAAAGAAGCTGAAGAGTATCTAAAAGAACAGTTTCAGCATTATTTACTTGTAACAGGCTTACCATCACGTGACCTTTCATGGGAGATTGCTGTTACAAGTTACGGAGATTATATAGAAGAATTACAACAACATGGCATAAATACGGAAGCAATTATTCAAAATACCCTAAAACAAAGTAAGAATAGTGACTTACGTGAAGTTTATTTTGAAATTGTTGCCGCTCTACAAGAAATGGATCCTGAAAAAAAACCAAGAGTTATTTTATTTTTTGCACCGCCTTTTTTACCACATAACTATTTAAAACAAACGAATGAACAAAATCGTCAATTACAAAGCAGTATTGAAGTAATACTACAAAATGTACAAGATGAGACTGGAGAACAATTTGTTTTGAAAAAGTTTTTCCCTTATTTAGCTGATGGGAGCTTCCTATCTATTCACGAAACAGACGATGAACTAAAACCATTATTACAAAACTTCCCGAAATGGGAGCAACTATATCCGCTTCCATATGACACTATACGTAAATTAAATATCCCTTCTATTAATATGGGGGTGTATGGGAAAGACGGTCATAAATGGACAGAACGTGTCTATAAACCATATTCATTTCATGTGTTACCTTTACTTATTCAAAAAACAACAATGCAACTTTTACAGGATTTTAAGAAAAGTTCAAACCATGAAACAGTTCATCCTATGTAAGCACACAAGCACAGCAAGTTTAAAATAATGACCAATTTCTATACTCTTTTATATAATAAGATTTATTTCATCGAAAAAAGACAGGGAATCCTGTCTTTTGAAAATAATACTGTAAACTATGACATTTTGGGATAATAAAGAGCAATTCATTTAACTAACCATCAGTGGGGGATACCTCTACTGATGGTTAGTTTTGCATTATAGTTTTTGAAAAGAAAACGAATTCCTTCTATAGGGTTAATAAAGAAATAACATAAGTACACTTGTAACAATCCCTACCCAAATACAAAGAATAAAGCAGTATCCCATAATATCCTTAATTTTTAGTCCTAATACCCCTAAAAGAGGCAAAGCCCAAAATGGCTGAATCAAATTTGTCCATGCATCTCCCCATCCTACTGCCATTGCAACATTCGCTGGATCTACACCTAATTTCAATCCAGCTGGAATTTGTAACGGTCCTTGCAATGCCCATTGTCCTCCGCCTGACGGTGCCAATAAATTTACCAATCCTGCTGACCAATATGTAAAAATATCAAATGTATCTTTCGATGCAATGGATGCCATCCATTCAATAATAGAACTTCCTAATCCTGAACTACCTAGCACAGCAATTATTCCTGCATAAAACGGGAATTGTAAAATAATTGGAGAAATTGATCCAGTCGCTTCTTTAAATCCTTGCGAAAAGTTACCTAGAGAACCATGCAATAACAAGCCTAGTGATAAAAATAATAGATTAATAATATTTAAATCCAAGCTGCGGCCATTAACAAACTCATATACACAATAAAACATACCCATTAAACCGAATAATGTTCCCAACACCGGGGTCCATTCTAATTTTTCTGCGATAGTTAAATCTTTCTGAGAAGGTTTTATAAAAGAGGATTCAGTTTTCTCATTGTCTTTATAACCAACAATTCCACTTTTCGGAGCCATAAGTACAATGATAATTGGCATCGTAATAAATAATGCCAGAAAGATAGTGATAGTAGAAAAACTAAAGATCGTTTGAGATGTTGGAATTACCCCCATTACATCTGCAAGAAAATGATCCTTTGTAGCAATTGTTAATCCAATCGAACTAGAAAGTCCTGCACTATATAAAGCTGTTGGAGAATAAGCAGCTGCTACAAGTAATGGAAAATGAGCATGCGGATTCTTTTTCCCTACTTCCTTTGCCACAATTGCTCCTACAACAACAGCTAATCCCCAATTAATATAATATGCAACCGCACTTACTAAAAACGTGAGAATATAAGCTTTTTGAGGCGTATTAGCTAGTCTTGCCATAGACTGTAAGCCTCTATTAATAATAGATACAGAAGCCAACGTCATCCCTGTTACCATTAACAATACCATCTGCATAGTAAAAGTTAAATAAGTCCAAAATCCATCTCCCCACGATTTTACAATAGCATACGGCTTAGAGGGATTCATAAAAAATGCTACAATGAAAACAAAAAATGTGAGTAATACAGCAATAACAAAGGCATCAGGCACATATTTCTGTGACCACCTTGAAAATACATCGGCACACTTCGTAAGTAAAGTTTCCTGTTTTCTTACAGCCTTGCTTGTATCTTGTTTTAATACAGCTTTGTTCATTAAATAAATCCTCCTTTTTCCCTATTTTTATATAGTTAATATGTAAGATTTCTATATGAAACATAAATAACCTCTATATAATTAAAAAAGCCTTCTTTTTCATCAAAAATTACATTAGATGAACAAAGATAGACTTTCAGAATAGTTGGCAATAAACATGTATAAGACTGATCAAAACAAAAATTATATGTATAAGAAAATAAAGTTTTGTTATCTTTCTTTATAATAAACAAAAAAACCTAAGTCGAAACGACTTAGGTTTTTGCCTGGCAACGTCCTACTCTCACAGGGACAAAGTCCCAACTACCATCGGCGCTAGAGAGCTTAACTTCCGTGTTCGGTATGGGAACGGGTGTGACCTCTCTGC
>NZ_JBPZSK010000021.1:0-4560 GCF_052038115.1 Bacillus sp. GB_SG_008
TCATCTCTAAAAAAGATTTATAAAAACCTGATTCTGTAGCAGGAACATAAACCATTATTTTATCTGTACCTATATATTTTTTTGCAATTTCATAGGGAAGTGGACCAGAAAAAAGCCATGCATCTACATGAGAAGTATGTTCTTTTACAATTTTTTCTACCTCTTCAGTTTTTACATAGGAGTAAGAGATAAATTCCAACTCATGTTTGTATTCTTCTGCCATGTCTAAAATCTGTTCTATAGAAGTTTTTAGACCGACTAATCCGATTTTATACATACTGTATTCAACTTCCTTTATCATATTTAATATGCTCATTGTTACTTGTAAAATATTTTAGTTAAAATAAGTCCCGTTATCGGATTCTCTAATTATTCTGTCGTTTTTCAATATAATTATTTTATCTAACTTTTATTTGTATTAAAGAGTTCTATTTATTAGTTCGGCTATTTACTCTTAATTACATAAATAAACCAATAGAAATGAAAAATAACAATATGCAATAGAAAAGAATGATGGGAATGGCATTTTCAGCTGTAAATGCACTCACATCCTTACTAATTTTTCTGTTAATACTATAATCCATTTCTCAGTGTTAGATGTTCTTTTTGAAATAAGAATATCCCTTTAGATAATCATATCTAAAGGGATATAACCTGGCAAATTTTTTACAAAGTTCACAATTCTATTTTAAACATCATATTTTTTATAAACAGCATGATTTTATTTTTAATCAACATCTTTTTACTGTCTAGATTAAGATAATTATATCAAAACAAGTTTAGTAAATATTTTCCCCCTGATTGTACTGTTCTAGTGTAATGTTCCAATCGGTTCTGTTGCAAAGTTTTTTTAAAATAAACAACCCTAACAAACAATATTCTCTTTCTAGATAACCGTTTTTTCTTCCATACCTGTATCTCTATTCACTAAATTCAAGTAGAAATGCGATACTGTTGTCATGTAATATGGATAGATCCAAAGAAACGGGATACTAAATGTGAAAACCCCTATAATAGCCCCTAAAATAAACCATCCGATGAAACTTAAAGATAGTATAAATAAATCTAATTTATGCCCTTTCATCATTTCTTGACTCTTTTTAAGCGCTTCGCTCGCCGTATATTCTGGATGATCTAACATAATATAGTAAGCCATAGAATAAGAGAAACCTTTTATAATACCGGGAACAATTAACAATAAGCTCCATAAAAATACGTATACACCCATTAACACAGCTAACTTCATAGATTTAAATACATTCTTTTTTCGAAACCCTTCAAATAAATCATCAATTGTAGTAGTTTCTTTTTTCGCTAAACGTAATGTAACATTAAAATACCCATAAGTCATAATGCTTTGTACACCTATTAAAACAATACATATAATAGCGAAAGTAAGTACATAAGAA
Organism: Bacillus sp. GB_SG_008; assembly: GCF_052038115.1. Lineage (NCBI taxonomy): Bacteria > Bacillati > Bacillota > Bacilli > Caryophanales > Bacillaceae > Bacillus > Bacillus sp. GB_SG_008. The sequence continues at coordinate 1,410 of NZ_JBPZSK010000021.1, forward strand.
ACAGCGCCTACTGCATTTAACGTCTCATCTCCTGTAACCGAAGCACTAGCATTCATGATTTCACTGAATAAGAAGCCCAGGAAAAAAAGGGGAAATCCTATAATAAACATACCAATACTAGAAAGGACATAATACAGAAACGATGCCCCTGCTCCCAATCCCCATCTACCTTTTAATGAAGATAAGGCTGCTTTTTTAAAGTCACTAATCATTTTAATCCCACCCTTCAAACTATTTGTTATCATTTATATAAATATTACATAGAGAATAGTAACATTTTTTAACAAGATTGACATTATGTGTATTTATTTATTTATTAATATCCAAATAAAAAAAAACGAAGCTGTTTTGCTATTTATGTCTCCATCATAATCTCCTAAAATCTTAATTAGACTTAGCGAAATCTAAAAATGGCCTAAATTATAGAGTTCATACAGTACAATTCTTTTTAATATCAATGTAAGTGTTATATTCTAGAAAAAATCTTTTGTTTTAAATTTAGATATCCGTAAGTAATACTTATCAATTATTATAATTAATCAGTATTTCACTTATTGTATTTGGCGTTATAAAATGAAAGAGGATTTAGAAACTTCAAGAAATTATTTGGTTATAGGAGAAAAACAATACAAATTCAATTGATAATGGGAGTGAATTTTATGATTCTTGGTTTACATCACGCTCAGATAACTATTCCAAAAGGTGCTGAACAAGAGGGGAAAAAATTTTATTGCGAAATTCTTGGTCTACCTGAGAAGGAAAAGCCCGAATCACTAAAGGGGCGTGGAGGATTTTGGTTAAAAGTCGGAGATAGAGATGTACATATAGGTACAGAAGATGGTTTTGAACGATTAAAAACAAAAGCCCATATAGCTTATCAAGTAGAGGATATATCTTACTGGAGAAATGTGTTAGAACAAAATAACATTCAGATAATTGAAGGAGTACCTATACCTGGTTTTGAACGTTTTGAGTTTAGAGACCCCTTCGGAAACAGAGTGGAAATGATTCAAGAAATTTAGTTACTCCATTAACTAATTGACATAAAGGATATAATTTATTTCTGATAAATCATCCTGCTATAAAGAGGATGATTTTTTTATAAAACAATTGGTAATTTATGTTATGGTATTATAAAAGTTTCGGAGGGGAAAATGATGAAAGGAAATAAAAAAGAGATACAAACAAACGACAAAGCGATTCGTTATACACATATAGAAGCGGGTTCCAAAACAATCTGCTTTATGTTTTCAGGTTCAGGTTACAATTACGATAAACCATTGTTTTATTATGCGACGATGGCAATGCTCCAAAATAAATTTGATATTGTCCATATCCATTACTCCTATAATGAGCAACCAACGAAAAACAATATTGAAAAGATAACAAAAATAATGATGGATGATATTAACCCTGTGATTTTAGATGTTTTAAAAAATGGACAATATAACAATTCTATTTTTTTAGGAAAATCACTCGGAACAATACCAATCGCGAATGACTTAATGAAGAGAGAAGAATTCCTAAAGTCAAAAATGATTTTATTTACCCCTCTAATAAATTTTGATTCGATCTTTGACTCAATCTTGAATAGTCATCATCAGGGTCTTTTAGTTATCGGGGATAAAGATCATTATTACAATGCAAATCAAATTGACCAATTAAGTAAAGCGAATTTAAAGATTGATGTGATTCAAAATGCAAATCATTCCTTAAATGTTGGAGAATTTGAAACAACAAATTCAATTTTAGCTTTATCAAGGGTAATGGAAAAACTCCAAGAAACCGTTAGGACAAATTAGTGATAAACTGATATTATAAAAAGTTTACCAATTTGGGTGCTCATTGCACCTCTTTTTAAATGGTTATTTTTAATGAAGTCGCAAAAGGGGTTCGGAATGAGACCATTCCGAACCCCTTTTGTGACAAACGCTTTTTCAACAACATAAAACTACTAGAATTCTAGTAGTTTGTCAGTTCTGTCTTTAACTTTTTCTAGTTCCGATATAAGCTTCTTCATTTATTTTGCTTATTTTTTTGTAAAAATATTCTGCGATTTACATAAAACATGTAAAGTAATTAAAGAGTTTGTTAAGAATCATGTAATTTCATTGAACTTTAATGGTTTTTCTCTAAGATGGAAAAGGTAATCTATTATTATAGGAGGACTAAAGACTATGAAAAAATGCTTGGCTGTTTTAACCCTTATTGCTTCTGTTTTCATGCTATCTTTTACAAATGTTTTTGCAGCTGCCGAGGAAGGCAATTCATCTTTATCTAACCAAGAGACTGTGGTTCCTCTTGCAAAAGCTCACGCACATAATGATTACGAGCATACTCGTCCATTAACAGATGCTCTGGAACATGGATTTACCAGTGTAGAAGCTGATGTTTGGCTTGTTGATGGAGAACTCCTTGTTGCCCATGATAAAGAAGATATTCGACCAGATCGAACATTGAAATCACTCTATCTTGACCCATTGAAGAAAAGAGTGAAAGACAATAATGGAGCCGTTTATCCAGGATACGATAAAGAGTTTACCTTATGGATCGACGTGAAGTCGGAGGATGCCGCGACCTATCAAGTGATCCATGAACAGCTTACAAAATATCAAAATATGCTTACAAAGTTTTTGCCTTCAGGGGTGAAACCGGGGGCGATTACTGTCTATATTTCAGGGAACCGTCCAAAAGAACTAATGGAGAGCCAGCCCGTTCGCTATGCAGCTTATGATGGACGAATGAGCGACCTTGAATCAGGTGACTCCAATGAGTTTATGCCAATTATTAGTGATAACTGGACCAAATATTTTACATGGATGGGTGAAGGCGAAATGCCAAAAAGTGAAAGGGAGAAACTAAATCATATCGTTTCAACCGCTCATGCTAATGGCCAAAAAGTTCGTTTTTGGGCGACTCCTGACATCGCATCCCCAGCTAGAGATGCTATATGGAAGGAACTGTTAAATGCTGGTGTTGATTTTATCAATACTGATGATTTAGCTGGGTTGCAGCTTTTCTTAATGAAAAATGATCCTCAGCCTTCTGAACCTAATATTACTTGGGAAACCACTAACAATAATAAATAAACGCTGAGGATTCAGTGTAATCATTTCAGATTATTGTAAAATAATCCTTAGCTAAACCACCA
>NZ_JBPZSK010000022.1:0-4496 GCF_052038115.1 Bacillus sp. GB_SG_008
TCACTTCAGGATTATCCGCACCAAATTCGAATTTGCCAAAAAATTTCTTATCAGAAGAAAAGCATGCCATCAGACTGCAATTGACCTTGCAAGACAACCCATACGATAAAGCAGCTTTAAATACAATAAGTACGCTCCGAGACAATAGTAAGGACTTGTTAACGAAAAGTGGCTTCGATTCAGAGCAGTATTCCTTGCATTATAGCGGGCAAACAGCACAGCAATTAGATGTGCAAGCTTTAAATCAAAAAGATACGATCGTGACGTTCTCGCTCATTTCCCTTTTCATTCTCATTATGCTGACATATCAATCACGATCTATCATTATCGCGTTCACAATGATGATAACAATGTTACTTTCTTATTCAGCAACGCTAGGACTAGGTTGGATGATCTTTCATTATATTTTAGGTTACGACTCGATTAGCTATCGTCTACCGGTCTACACCTTTGTATTTCTCATTGCATTAGGGGTGGACTATAATATTATGCTCGTATCCCGAATCAAAGAAGAGGCACAAAAACATGAATGGAAAGAAGCTGTGGCACGCGGGGTTGCTTTAACAGGGGGCGTCATTTCATCAGCAGGTATTATACTCGCAGCTACATTCGGCGTACTCATTACGCAACCACTTCAGGAACTCTTTCTGTTCGGTTTGACGATGACAATGGGGATTTTAATTGATACATTCCTTGTTCGTGGTATGCTGCTCCCTTCGATTCTAATTTTTTTCAAGCCAAACCGTTCCAAGCAAATTTCTTCAATTCCAACAGATTTGAAATAAACTAATGGTTCATCGTTTAAATAAAGTGAAAAGTGTGCTATCAAATTTGCTGACAGCACACTTTTCGTTTTATTCGCAATTGTAATAACGTGTTCATCTTCTGTTCATAAACATTTCTTATTCTACAAACGTAGAACTCCGTCAGTTTTTTCTTCCTCCCCACTTCTCTTCTTTATTTTTTCAAAATTTCAAGGTGGAAGTCTTACTGCCCGTTAATGCGGGATAGAAAAATGAATTAGAGGTGAAATACTATGCGATCATTATATTCAAGATTTGTCATTATATCGATTTTTATTATGTTAATTAGTAGTGTTGTAGCATTTTTACTTACAAATGTATATTATCATGTGTATTTAAAACCATATAACAGTGAGAAAATTTTAAAGTATGCAGAAGAAGTAAAGCATTTATATGAAAAAAATACAGAACTTAATAAAGATGATTATTTACAATCTATTTCTAGCCTTGGCTTTGAAATTTACTTAGTAGACGATAAAAAACAAGGTAAGCGATACGGTGATGATTTCAAGAAAATGAATGTTAGCGAAGAGACGATTGAACATGTATTAAACGGAAATATATACAATGGGATTTTAACATATCCAAATCATTTATTTGCTACCGGCTTTTTTGACAATACACTTTCGAATAGTATAGGAATTCCTGTTGAAAATAACGGTAAAGTGTATGCGCTATTTATTCGCCCAGATATTCAACAGCAATTTGGAGAATTACGTATTTTCTATGCTGTTTTATTAGGATTAACTATTATAATCAGCCTGATTTGTATCGCGATAGCTACCCGCTTTGTCGTTCGCCCTATTCAAAGATTTACAGGCGCGACAAAAGAAATTGCAAGTGGGAACTATGATTTAGCACTGCCAGAAAATCGGCGCGATGAAATTGGCACACTTGCAACTAGCTTTCGGAGAATGGCCAAAAGATTACGAAATTCAGAGCAGATGCGACAAGAATTTGTTTCGAATGTTTCGCATGAATTTCAGTCACCATTATCATCTATTCAAGGATTTTCCAAAACATTACAAACAAATGATTTAACGAAATCTGAGCAGACACATTACTTAGAAATCATTGAATCCGAAAGTCGACGCATGTCCAGTTTATGTAAACAATTATTAATGTTAGCATCGCTTGATAAAGAAGATCTTACTTTATGTAAGCAACCTTTTGATTTAGGGAAACAAATAAAAGATATTATTTTTATGCTTGAGTGGGAATGGCGAACAAAAGAACTTGCAGTTGAAATGGATGTTCCTAGCATACAAATTTACGGAGATGAAAACTTGCTTCATCAAGTATGGACCAACTTGTTTACCAACAGCATCAAATTTACAGAAAGCGGCGGAACAATTTCATTTGAAGCAGAAGAACTGGAAACAGAGTGGCGTATTTCGATTACTGATATGGGTATTGGTATACCGGAGAATGAAATAAAAAAAATATTTGATCGTTTTCATAAAGTCGATACTGCGCGAAACAGAAATGTAAATGGAAGCGGATTAGGTCTTTCTATTGTAAAAAAAGTCGTTGACCTTCATGGCGGAGCAATAACTGTTGATAGTGAACTTGGAAAAGGAACGACCTTTTCCATTTACCTTCCGAAACCAAAAGAAGAATCTATATGAAAACTCCCATCAGTGGGAGTTTTTTTCATCCCCCACTGATAGTTAGTTGAACCAATCGGGCTTTTACAGGCAGTTATTCCCCACCTATCTTCTTCGTTTTCTCTTAATCTTGAGGTGGAGGTTTTACTGCCCGCGAATAGCGGGATAAACGGTAGACTCTGCTTTTGTAATATTTTGTTCATATTCCGTTCATATTTCCTCTTTATGATAAGAGCATAGAACGAAACAAGGAGGAATGAACGTAATGTTTTTAGCACTTAAAGAATTAAAACAATCAAAATTACGATACGGATTAATCGGTACAATTATGATACTTTTATCATTTCTTGTACTTATCATATCAGGTTTAGCAAATGGTTTATCTCATGATAATGCCTCTTCCATTATCGAAATGAAAGCAGACAAGTTTGTAGTATCAAGTGATGCCGAGGGTAAATTATTACGCTCTCAAATTAAGCAAGACGACGTAGATAAAGTATTAGCACAAGTTGATGAAAAAGATGCGGTTCCAATGCATCTTAAAATGACGACATTTGAAAAAGAAGGAAGTTCAAAAAAAGTTGATGCTGCTATTTTTGCAAGTAAACAAGATGCATTCATTGCCCCAAAAGTGATTGAAGGGAAAAACAGTGCTTTAGCAGACAATGAAATCGTTGCTGATGAATCCATCAAAGAAAAAGGTATAAAGCTTGGAGATGAGCTAGTAGATCCTATTTCTAAGAAAACTTTCAAAGTTGTTGGATTTACAGAAAATCAAATGTTTAGCCATACACCTGTTGTTCATATGAATGAAAATGTATGGAGCAGCATTGCAATGCCAAATGAAAAAGATTACAGTATAATCGCTCTAAATACTGATAAAAAAATCGATAATACAGATAATGTAAAAATCGTTGATAAAAAAGAAGTACTACAAGGTATTCCAGGTTATAAAGAAGAACAAGGAACATTAACAATGATTATTGCGTTTTTACTTGTAATTTCAGCATTATTAATCGGTGTTTTCTTCTATGTTATTACTTTACAAAAAACACACCAATTAGGCGTATTAAAAGCAATCGGAACAAAAAACTCATATTTAGCAGGTAATTTAGTTGTACAATCTATCTTCTTATCTGGTGTCGCTCTTGTAATCGGCATTGGCTTAATCTTGGCAATAGAGACTGTTTTACCAGCTGGCATGCCATTCTTATTAACAACAACAACAATCTTACAATATTCAGGTATCTTTATCGTAATTAGTATATTCGGTACACTAATTTCTCTATATCAAGTATTGAAAGTAGATGCACTAGAAGCAATCGGAGGTGGAATGTAATGGTAACAGAAGTGAAATGGGATAACCCAGCGTCATTATTAAAGCTTGAACAAGTAAGTAAAGTATATGGCGAAGGAGATACAGAAGTAACTGCCTTACATCCAATTACATTAGATGTAAAAGAGGGCGAATTCATCGGTATTGTTGGTCCATCAGGTTCAGGGAAAAGTACATTGCTTTCCATTGCTGGTGCACTTCTCTCTCCTTCAAAAGGAAACATTTATATTTCTGAGCAAAACGTAACAAATTTATCAGAAAAAGAGATGACAAGTATTCGTCTAGAAAAAATTGGTTTTATATTCCAATTCGCGAATCTCGTACCTTTCTTATCGGTTAAAGAACAACTTTTATATATCGCTAAGTTAAAGGGAGAAAATAAAAAAGAAGCGGACAAGCTTGCAACTGAATTACTGAAAACATTTGGATTATCACATCGAATGAATCATTATCCAAATCAACTTTCAGGCGGTGAAAAACAACGTGTAGCCATCGCTCGTGCTTTTATGAATAATCCAGACTTAATTTTAGCCGATGAACCTACTGCTAGTCTTGATTCAAAACGTGCTAGAGAAGTAGTTGAATTAATGAAGCATGAAGTTAAGAAAAACAAAAAAGCAGCAATTATGATTACACACGATGAAAAAATGCTTGATGTATGTGATCGAATTTTAACACTTCGAGATGGAAAATTACTACGCGAAAACGAAATTTAAGAGCAAAAGTCCAATAAAAGTAATCTTAAAAAAA
>NZ_JBPZSK010000023.1:0-1382 GCF_052038115.1 Bacillus sp. GB_SG_008
TTGCGGTAAGCGGATTTGCCTACTTACCAGCCTAACTGCTTGGACGTGCACAACCAATCGCACGCTTCTTCTATCCTTCTGCGTCCCTCCATTGCTCAAACGATAAAGAGGTGGTACAGGAATATCAACCTGTTGTCCATCGCCTACGCCTGTCGGCCTCGGCTTAGGTCCTGACTAACCCTGAGCGGACGAGCCTTCCTCAGGAAACCTTAGGCATTCGGTGGACGGGATTCTCACCCGTCTTTCGCTACTCATACCGGCATTCTCACTTCTAAGCGCTCCACCAGTCCTTACGATCTGACTTCACAGCACTTAGAACGCTCCCCTACCACTGATACCATAGGTATCAATCCGCAGCTTCGGTGGTGTATTTAGCCCCGGTACATTTTCGGCGCAGAGTCACTCGACTAGTGAGCTATTACGCACTCTTTAAATGGTGGCTGCTTCTAAGCCAACATCCTAGTTGTCTAAGCAACTCCACATCCTTTTCCACTTAATACACACTTTGGGACCTTAGCTGGCGGTCTGGGCTGTTTCCCTTTTGACTACGGATCTTATCACTCGCAGTCTGACTCCCAAGGATAAGTCATTGGCATTCGGAGTTTGACTGAATTCGGTAATCCGATGGGGACCCCTAGTCCAATCAGTGCTCTACCTCCAAGACTCTCACACTTGAGGCTAGCCCTAAAGCTATTTCGGGGAGAACCAGCTATCTCCAGGTTCGATTGGAATTTCTCCGCTACCCACACCTCATCCCCGCACTTTTCAACGTGCGTGGGTTCGGGCCTCCATTCAGTGTTACCTGAACTTCACCCTGGACATGGGTAGATCACCTGGTTTCGGGTCTACGACCACGTACTAAACGCCCTATTCAGACTCGCTTTCGCTACGGCTCCGCCTCTTCAGCTTAACCTCGCACGGGATCGTAACTCGCCGGTTCATTCTACAAAAGGCACGCCATCACCCGTTAACGGGCTCTGACTATTTGTAGGCACACGGTTTCAGGATCTCTTTCACTCCCCTTCCGGGGTGCTTTTCACCTTTCCCTCACGGTACTGGTTCACTATCGATCACTAGGTAGTATTTAGCCTTGGGAGATGGTCCTCCCGGATTCCGACGGAATTTCACGTGTTCCGCCGTACTCAGGATACATTCAAGAGGGAACGAAGTTTCAACTACAGGGTTGTTACCTTCTATGACGAGCCTTTCCAGGCTGCTTCGTCTACCTCGTTCCTTTGTAACTCCGTATAGAATGTCCTACAACCCCAAGAGGCAAGCCTCTTGGTTTGGGCTAGATTCCGTTTCGCTCGCCGCTACTCAGGAAATCGCATTTGCTTTCTCTTCCTCCAGGTACTTAGATGTTTCAGTTCCCTGGGTCTGTC
>NZ_JBPZSK010000024.1:0-657 GCF_052038115.1 Bacillus sp. GB_SG_008
CAATAAAGTGTTTGTCTAGCATCATAAATAAAAATTGACGTTTCACGTTGTTTGTTTCGTTCAGTTTTCAAAGAACTAAAAGCGGGTGAAGAGAATCGAACTCTCGACCAGAGCTTGGAAGGCTCTTGTTTTACCACTAAACTACACCCGCATGGTCGGGAAGACAGGATTCGAACCTGCGACCCCCTGGTCCCAAACCAGGTGCTCTACCAAGCTGAGCCACTTCCCGTAATTGGCGCGCCCGAGAGGACTCGAACCCCTAACCTTTTGATCCGTAGTCAAACGCTCTATCCAATTGAGCTACGGGCGCTTAATGTATGTTGTTTGTTTTTTGCGACTTTATTAATATACCATGGTGGTAAGATTAATGCAAGCATTTTTTTATTTCTTTTTTTGGTGCGGCCGAGAGGACTTGAACCTCCACGGGGTTGCCCCCACTAGGCCCTCAACCTAGCGCGTCTGCCATTCCGCCACGACCGCATATGCGGGTGAAGGGAGTCGAACCCCCACGCCAAAGGCGCCAGATCCTAAGTCTGGTGCGTCTGCCAATTCCGCCACACCCGCATACTATATTTTTAAAATGGTGAGCCATGAAGGACTCGAACCTTCGACCCTCTGATTAAAAGTCAGATGCTCTACCAACTGAGCTAATGGCTC